>ABHC01000002.1 GCA_000171835.1 alpha proteobacterium BAL199
CTGCGGCCACGGCGGGCTTGCGTTGATTGAGGACCGACCAACCAACGGTCAGCGGCTCTCCACACCGCCCAGATACTTGAAGGCAATCCGAAACATCACGCGGGTATCTGGCTCGATATCCTCGTCCTCGATGTCCGAACGTTCGACGTCGACACCAAAGGTCAGACACTCATCGGAATAGGTTAGTCCGAGACGGCCGCGGAGCAGGCGGCTGTCTCCGTCGGAAAGGTCGTGGACGATGTTCATCCCGGTGCTCCAGTACTGCGACAGACGGATGTTCAAGGTGGCGTCTATCTGCTCGCGGTCGCCGGTCAGGTCGCTGGACGCCGAGTCGTCGATTGCGATGTAGTCGATGAGAAATGCGAAGCGCGGATGATGATATCCGAATCCGACTTCATTCCGCCTGACTTCCGCCGAGTCCTTGTCGAGTCGGAACCGGTACGAAAAATCGAACTCATCGCGCGGCCGAACGGTGATTGCACCGACAACGTCGGACAGTTCCTCGTACAAGCCGGATCCTTTTTCGAACGCGCTGTCTCCGTAGAAACGATAGCTCTGGCCAATCAGAAACTCGGTTGACCCGCCGCTGTCGCCATAGACCCCAGAGCGCAGCGCATAGTCGATGCGCGACCCGCTGGTCACGCGGTCGACGCCTTCGAAGCGGTTCAGCCTGAACAGATTGGTCGTATCGAATTCGAAGGACCGACTGTCCTCGTTCGGAATTTCATCCGGGTTGCTGCCGTTCGGGCCACCGACGATCCCGATGATCGGTTCAAACAATTGGGTGGTGGTGCCGGATCGCCTTGCCCAAGGATATTGCCATTTCACACCGACCTGCGGAAACAATCGGGCGGTGGTTTCGTCACTGTTGTCTGCCGCACCCTCCAGATCCGATGCAAAGTACCCGTCGCTCTGAACCCGGCTTTCGATCGTGAGCATCTGGCCGCTCGACGTCGTGTGCGGCCGTTTCCAGCCATAGACCATCGATGCGCGCCGGCTGTCGGTGCCGCGCTTGCGCGTCAACGCCAGGAGGCTGGCGTCGATCGATGAACGACCGCCATCGCTGGCGGGTTCGGCAACGAAGCTGTACTGGGCGAATGGCATGACTAGCGGCGTATCGTCCGGGTCGGTGGAAGCACGCAGATCCTGCCATTTGTAGGCGTTGACTGCGGCATAGTTGCGACCGCGAAAACCTTCAGTGTAGAGCCGGGTGGTCAAGACATCCTCGTGACCGAGGCGAAACTTTTTCAGGTAGGTCCGGTCGCTCGATTGTTCGAAATCGAAGCCTGCGCGCCAGGTTCGGTCGAGCGAGAACTGTCCTTCGAGATCGGCGCTGCCTTCAATGCCTTGGTCGCCGGTCGAGGTGCTCCCATTATATTGGTCGACATAGGCCGTCGTGGCCTTTAGGTCGATCTGTCCGCGCGAGAAACGTTGGCGGTATTCTCCCCTGAGAACGGATCCCTCAGAGCTGAACACCATAGGCTCGATGGTCAGGTCCCGCGACGCATCGAACACGTAGTGATAGGGCTGTCCGTAGATCGCGCCCAGGTCGCCGGAGTAGCCGAGCGTCGGTGCCAGCAAGCCGGACCGACGATCGACTGTCGGATCGGGATGTCGCATGTAGGGGGTGTACAGGATCGGGATCCCGAACATCTCCATCGTGGCGTCTTCGTAGATGATGTCCTTTGCGACTTCATCGTGGATGACCTTGACCGCCTTGAGCTGCCATAGCGGTGCCCGCCGCGGGTCCTCCTTGCAGAGATTGCAGGGCGAGAACACGCCACGATCCATGATCTTTTTGCTGTCGGCGGTCCGTCGTGCGCGGTTGGCTGCAAGACGCGAGCCGTCGACCATCAGGGCTCGCAGGTTCTCGATGAAGCCGACTTTGAGCTGGTCGTGCAGTTCCGCATAGTCGGTGAACAACACTTCGCCAGTTGGCTCCAGCAACGAGACGTTGCCGCTGGCCGTTACGGTATTGTCCCGCTGATTGTAGGTCACGGTATCCGCCATCAGCAGCCGGGGCCCTTGATTCAACTCGACATTGCCCCGTGCAGTGACGATTCCCAGGTCTTCGTTGTAGGTGAGTTCGTCGGCCTGCAGCAGAACGGGGGTGTTCTCGACGTCGATTTCCTGCGCGAGCACCGAATGCACGGTGATCAGCAGAAACATCAGGCCGGTCAGTATCCGAAGAAGCGCGGTGGGCAAGCCGGTCATCCGTCCTCAAGGTGCAGAAGGCTCGTCAATCCGAGCAGCATGGTGACGGTCGCGGGCGTCCAGGCCGCCAGCACTTCCGGAATCCGGGCCGACAGGCCCAGCGCGAAGACGATATCGGACATGAAATACAGCAGGAACCCCGTGAACAGCCCGCTCGACGCCCAGAGCAGAGTGCCGCCCCGCCGGGTCAGCCGCAATGAGAAGGTCGCGGCGATCAAAACCATCGCGATCAGAAGCAGCGGCGATGCCAACAGGGCGTGCCAGTAGAGGCGGTGCTTCACCGCTGAGAAACCGGCGTTCTCCAAAATTCGAATGAAGCCCGGCAGCTCCCAGAACGACATGGTCTCCGGTGAGGCAAAACTGTCCTGGATGTTCTGAATGGTCAGCCGTGTCGGTATTCGAATCGAGCCCCTTTGGTCGGGCCTGCCTTTGACGGAGGTCACCACGGTGTCGTGGAGTTCCCAATATCCGGCACCCAACCGCGCCGTACGGGCGTCAATGCGCTCGAGGAACTCGTCGTTGTGACCGAAGCGGATCACCAGCACGTTGGCCAATTCGGCGTCGTTCTGGCGCGCGGCGAGTGCATGAACCACGTGCTGCCCACTCTCGGTGCGTTCCCGAATCCACAAGCCGCCCTGGCCGACCGTCATGAAGCTGTCTACGCGGTTGCGCAGGATGGTGTCTTCCAGGACGTTGAAACGGGCGGTCATCACCGAGGAGATCGGATTGACCACGCCGACCTTCAGCGCGCCGAGCAGCAAGGCGACGGCGATCGCCGGCATCAGGAACTGCCAGACCGATATGCCAGCCGCGCGGGCGACGACCAGCTCGTTGGTTCGGGTCAGGCGGGTGAACGCCAGCATTGAGCCGAACAGCACGGCGAACGGTAGAATCTGTTGCCCCATGTTCGGCAATTTGAGAGCCGCCATCTCGACCAGGACACCGAAATGAGCGCCGTCCTTGCCGGATCCTCGACGCAGCAGCTCGATCAGGTCGAGCAGGAACACAATGGCCATGATCGCGGCAAAAGTGCCGAGCACCCAGAATACGAACTGGCGGCCAATATAAGTGGACAGGGTGGGCGACAATCTCATTTACGGCTCATGAGATTGCCGGAGCCGGGCCGCGGCGCTTCAGCCGTCGTTGTGTCATCGACGCCAGCGCCAGCAGAAACGGCACGATCACCGCAAACCACATGATCGGCACCATCGAGGGATAGCGCACGACCAAATATTTGGAACCCAGGCCCATGGCCTCGGCGCAGCCGGCTAGGAGCACTGCCGTGATGATTCGGATGGTCTGGCCGCGACGCGAGAACTCACCCGACAGCAGCACCGCAACTCCGATCGCCGTCAGCGACAGAGCCAACAGCGGCGAGGTCAGGCGCTGGTGCCCTTCGGCGATGTACTCGTCGAAGTTCTTCGGATCGGTGATCTGCTCGGTTGGGTGCAGCAGATCGTCGATGAACAACTCGTTCTGGTCGCGGATGGTGCGCTGCACCTCTTCGCGCATGGCTCCCAGGTCGATGGTGTAGCGATCGAAGTACAGGACGCTCACCCGCCCGGTCTCGACATCGCGCTCCTGGCGGGAACCGTTTGCCATCACCACTCGAGGCCCCTCCGGCGCGGTGATCAGTGCCCCGCGCTCGGCCACCAGGGTGACGGTCTTCTTGGCGTTGCTCTGGTCGTGGACCACGATTCCCGCCAACTGCCCGGTATCCTCGCGGGCTCGGACATAGACGGTCAGTCCATCGCCGATCGACCGGAATTCACCCTCGCGCAGCACCAGGTGATCGAAGTTGTGGCGGATTTGGAATTGCAGTTCCTTGAAGCCACGATAGCTCATCGGTACCAGGTAGAGGGTCATCAGATAGGTGGCCAGCATGGTGGCTACCGCGACCACCATGGCCGGGCCGGCAAGCCGGAGCGGGCTCAGCCCGGCCGCCGACAGCACGACCAGTTCTCGGTCGTTCGTCAGCTTGTTGTAGACGAAAACCGTGGCGGCGAAGGCCGCGATTGGCAGCACGATCGACAGCCAGGTCGGCATCAGCATCAGCGTCAGATAGACGAAGCTCGGGATCGGCAGGCCGCGATTGACGATGAGGTCCACGAACCGCAGCGATTGCGACAGCCAGATCACGCACGTCATCGACACCACGATGAACACCATCGCGGTCAGGATCTGTCCAGCCAAGTAACGGGTGATGCGCATGCCGTCCCCGGCTCGCGTTCAGTGTTGTTCGGGCGCATGATACCGGCGCTGCCGCCCGTTGACAGAGCCCGATGGCGACGGCTACCCCAAAGATCGTCTCCCCGCAACCCATGGAGCCTCTGATGAAGATCGCCTTTGCCAAGGTTGGACGTCCCAAGAAGGGGGCGATCGTCGTCTCCGTGGCCGAAGGCGGCAAGCTGTCGCCGACCGCGACAGCGATTGACGGCGAGTCCGGCGGGCTGATCGCCAAGGCCATGGCCGGGTCGCGGTTTACCGGCAAAGCGCACCAGACGTTGACGGTTTTCACGTCCGCGGGCCGGGTGCTGCTGTACGGCGTCGGCGATCCCGCGAAGTTCGATCTGAAGTGGGCGGAGACAGCCGGTGGCGGCATCTACGCGGCGCTGGCGGGGTCGGGAGAAAAAGAAGTTACCATCGTCATGGAGAGCGGGGACGAGCGCCGGGCGGCGCGGGCCGCGCATCTGGCGCTGGGTGCCGAGTTGCGGTCCTACCGATTCGACAAGTACCGCACCACGCTGAAGGACGACGACAAGCCGACCCTTGAGAAGCTGACCGTCATGGTCGACGGCCACGCCGAGGCCAAGAAGCTGTACGACGTCGAGGCGGCGATTGCCGAGGGCGTGGCGTTCACCCGCGATCTGGTGTCCGAGCCGCCGAACGTGCTGTTCCCGGAGAGCTTCGCCCAGCGTTGCGTTGAACTCAAGGAACTCGGCGTTGCAGTCGAAGTGCTTGGCGAGAAGGAGATGACCAAGCTCGGCATGGGCGCGCTTCTCGGCGTCGGACAGGGCAGCCGGCGTGAGTCCAAGCTGGTGGTGATGCGCTGGAACGGCGGCGCCAAGTCCGACCAGCCGGTGGCGTTCGTTGGCAAAGGGGTGTGCTTCGACACCGGTGGCATCTCCATCAAACCGGCCGGCGGCATGGAAGACATGAAGTTCGACATGGGTGGTGCTGGTGTGGTCAGCGGCCTCATGCGGGCATTGGCGGGCCGCAAGGCGAAGGCGAACGTGATCGGTGTGATCGGTCTCGTGGAGAACATGCCGGACGGCAACGCGCTGCGGCCATCCGATATCCTGACGACCATGTCGGGCCAGACCATCGAGGTGATCAACACCGATGCCGAGGGCCGGCTCGTCCTGGCGGATGCGCTTTGGTACACCCAGGACAAGTTCAAGCCGGCGTTCATGATCGATCTCGCGACGCTGACCGGCGCCATGATGGTGTCGCTCGGTGAGGAGACCTGCGGTTACTTCTCCAATGACGACAAGCTGTCGGACGCACTGAAGGCCGCTGGCGATGCGGTCGACGAGGCGATGTGGCGCATGCCGCTCGGCGATGCCTACAACAAGCAGATGGACAGCGACGTTGCCGACATGAAGAACGCCGGCCCGCGCTGGGGCGGGGCGATCACAGCTGCCTGCTTCTTGGAGCGCTTCGTGAACAAGACGCCGTGGATCCACATGGATATCGCGGGTGTGGCCTGGTCGCGCAAGGACCGCAGCACCACACCGAAAGGCGCCAGCGGCTTTGCTGTGCGTGCGCTCGATCGGCTGGTCCGCGACTACGTCGAGAAGACCTGAGGGCGGGCCGGCGGCGTGGCCGAGATCGGATTCTATCATCTGACGGCTACGCCGCTGGAACGCGCGCTGCCCAAGCTGCTGGAGCGGACGCTGGATACCGGTCAGCGGGCGGTTGTCCTGGCCGGCAGCGATGAGCGGGTGCAGGCGCTGAACGGCCTGCTGTGGACCTATGAGGACCGCTCCTGGCTGCCGCACGGCTCTTCCAAGGACGGATTCGATGAGGACCAGCCGATCTGGTTGAGTGCCGTCGAAGGCAATCCGAACGGCGCGGCGTTCCTGTTCCTGACTGACGGCGTCACGATCGACGATCTGACGGCCTGGAGCCGGGTGTTCGATCTGTTCGACGGCCGGGACGATGCCGCTGTAGCGGCGGCCCGCACGCGCTGGAAGGCGGCCCGGGATGGCGGCCACTCGCTCGCCTACTGGTGCCAGACCGACCGGGGCGGCTGGGAGAAGGCCGGGTAGGGCCTTCCGGCCGCTCTGCGCTTGCCCGTGCGCGGGCGCGCCGCTATAAGGCGCGCGCCGGGCGGTCGGGCCACGTTGCCTCCGCCCATCCGAATCCATCATGATCGATAGAGAGACTCATGGCCCTCGAGCGCACCTTTTCCATCATCAAGCCGGACGCCACCGCCCGGAACCTGACCGGCAAGGTCAACGCCATGATCGAGGCCACCGGTCTTCGCATCGTCGCGCAGAAGCGGATCAAGATGACCCGCGATCAGGCCGAGACGTTCTATGCCGTCCACAGCGCCCGCCCGTTCTTCGGCGAGCTGGTCGATTTCATGGTCTCCGGCCCGGTGGTCGTGCAGGTCCTGGAAGGCGACAACGCCGTCGCCAAGTACCGTGAAGTGATGGGCGCTACCGACCCGTCGAAGGCCGATGCCGGCACGATCCGCAAGGAAGTGGCGCTGTCGATCGGCGAGAACACGGTGCACGGCTCGGACGCCGTCGAAACGGCCGCCATTGAGATCGCGCAGTTCTTCAGCGGCAACGAAATCGTCGGCTGATTGTCGAACCGGTTGATCGAAAAGGGGCCGGCCCCTCGGGGCCGGCCCTTTTTCGTTGCAGGCGGGCTCCGACGTCAGGCGACGAACAGGCCTAACAGTGCAACCGTGATGATGCACAGTGCGGTGCTGATCTTGATGAAGGTGAGGAAGCCTTCCCAGATCGCGCGGTGCTCACGGGTCAGATCGAGGAAACGGTCTTCAGTGGCCATGATGCCCTCCTGACGAAACAGCGAATCTAGCCATTTATAGCGAAGCGTCAGCGGTGCTCAAAGCCCTTACGGGCATGGCGACAAAAGGACGCCGGAAGCGGACGCGCCATTGACCAGAGCGCGGTTGCCGTCGATCCGGACCCGACCCTCGGCCAGCCAGGCGAGTGCCGCCGGATACAACCGGTGCTCCTGCTCCAGGATGCGTGCCGACAGGCTGTCCTCGGTATCGTCCGGCAGCACCGGAACCGCGGCCTGGGCCAGGATCGGTCCGGAGTCGAGATCCGGTGTGACGATGTGGACCGTGCAGCCGGCGATCGTGGCGCCGGCCTCGATTGCCCGGCGCTGCACGTGCAGTCCGGTGAACGACGGCAGCAGCGACGGATGGATGTTCAGGATCCGGTTCGGCCAGCGGTTGACGAAACCCGGCGTGAAGATTCGCATGAACCCGGCCAGGCAGACAATCTCGCACCCGGCACCACGCAATGCTGCATCGATCGCCCCGTCGAAACTGTCGCGGTCGGGGTAGTCCTTGTGGCTGATGGTTGTGGTCGCCACTCCCGCGGCGCGTGCCCGTTCCAGGCCATATGCGCCCGCCCGGTTTGAAATCACCAGGGCGATTTCAGCCGGGAACTGTGGATCGACCGACGCATCCAGCAGGGCCTGCAGATTGCTGCCGCGGCCGGAGATCAGCACACCGACCCGCTTGCGCGCGCCGGTCATGCCAGCCAGGTTGCCGACAGACCGTCGAACACAACCGGATCGCCGGTTCGCGCTTCGAGCACGCCGACCGTGATCGGCGTCTCGCCAGCCGCCGACAGCGCGTCGCGCACCGCGTCGGCCCGTTCGGCTTCCACCACGATCAGCATGCCGAGTCCGCAGTTGAAGGTTCGCAGCATTTCCCGCGCCTCGACCCCGCCTTGGGCCGCCAGCCAGCGGAATACTGGAGGCAGGCGCCAGGACGTGAGGTCCAACCGCATCGCCAGATCGTCGCCATAGACCCGGGGCGGATTCTCGATCAGACCACCGCCTGTGATGTGGGCGAGGGCGGTGACGCCGCCGGCCTTGATTGCCTTCAGGCAGGAGCGCACATAGATCCGGGTCGGCTCCAGCAGCGCTTCGGCCAAGGTGCGGTCGGGAGCGAATGGCGCCGGGGCATCCCAGGCGAGACCGCTGCGCTCGACGATTCGCCTGACCAGGGAGAAGCCGTTGGAGTGCACCCCCGACGATGGCAGCGCCAGGACGACGTTGCCGACCGACACCCGGTCGCGGGTCAGGATCTGCTGGCGCTCGGCCGCGCCGATCGCGAATCCGGCGAGATCATAGTCGCCGGCCCGGTACATGCCCGGCATTTCGGCGGTCTCGCCGCCGACCAGAGCGCACCCGGCGTCCCGGCATCCGGCCGCGATGCCGGCGACCACGTCACGGGCGACGGTCACCTCAAGCTTGCCGGTGGCGTAGTAGTCCAGGAACATCACCGGCTCTGCGCCCTGCACAACCAGATCGTTGACGCACATCGCGACCAGATCGATGCCGACCCCGTCGTGCCGTCCGGCCTCGATCGCGACACGCAGCTTGGTGCCGACCCCATCGGTTGCGGCAACCAGGACCGGATCCTTGAAACCGGCGGCCTTCAAGTCGAACAGGCCGCCGAACCCGCCAAGATCGGCGTCGGCGCCGGGACGTCGGGTGGAAGCCGCGAGCGGCTTGATCGCCTCGACGAGAGCGTCACCCGCGTCGATGTCGACGCCGGCGTCGCGGTAGGTCAAAGGCTGGTTCGTCTGCTTTGGGGGGCTTATGGCGTCCTCCGCCGGGCTGCGGTATAAGGCCGGGCTGTCGGGCGTGTCTTCGTTTCGCCCGGATCGCGGTATATGCCGCGGTGCCGACGCTCCCCGCAAGCGGCAAGTAGGCTGAACGACAATGAGCGATACCGTGCGGCGCAATTTTTTGAACTTTCTGCGCATCCTGCTGATGATTCTGCCAGTGGTGATCCCGCTGGCACAGCTCAGGCGGCGGATGCCGATCTGTACACCGTTCGTGCGGTGCCGGTGGATGCGACCGCGGAGACCGCACCGGTGGCCCGTGATCGGGCGATTGCCGAAGGGCGCCGGAAGGCATTTCGTCGCCTTATCGAGCGCGTGGCTCCGCTGGCGCAGGCCCGGGCTGTCAAGGATCCGACCGATGCGGAACTGCAGCGCATGGTCCTGGGATTCGAGGTGGCCAACGAACGATCGTCGGCGGTGCGCTGGCTCGCGGATCTGACGATCGCGTTTGATCAGGCGGCGATTCGCAACTACCTCCGCTCAGCCGGGACACCCTATGCGGAAACCCGCAGCCTGCCGGTTCTGGTCATTCCGCTCTATGTGACCGGCGGCGAGGTCGTTCTGTGGAAGGAGCCGAATCCGTGGCGAACGGCTTGGTACGACCTTCCGCCGCAAGGTGGCTTGGTACCGTTCGTCGTTCCTTACGGCGATGTGGCCGACATCCGTGACCTGCTGCCGGAGCAGGCGGTCGCCGGCAACCTAGCGGCGCTGACCCGTATGGCGGAGCGCTATGGCGCGCGCGACGCGGTTGTCGTGAAGGCTACGCCGAGATCTGGTGGCGCCACCGAACTGTCGGTACAGCGGCTCGGCCCGAGCGGCACCGATCGGACCCTGCTGGAGACAGTGGCGGGCGGCGAGGACCTGGATGAGGTCAAACGTCTGGCACCCGCGGTTCTGCGGACCGTGGCGATGGTCGAGGAAGCCTGGAAGCAGGACAACCTGATTCGCCCCGGTTTCGAAAGCCGGGTTACGGCTACGGTTCCGATCGACTCCATGAAGCGTTGGCTGACGGTGCGCGAGGCGCTGGACGGCTTGTCCATCGTTGCTCGGTATCAGGTCATCCTGCTCACTCGCCGGGAAGCCTTGATCGACGTCTGGATCAACGGCGAGGCTGAGCAGTTCCGGGTGGCACTGGCGCAACGCGATCTCGAACTGCTGCCCGGGGCCGGCGACTACATTCTCAAGCAACGCGGTCAGTCGATGCCGGAACCCGCTCCGGCGTCCGGAGCGATCGGATCGGGCGCGCCGTACTCTGCTGCACCGGTTTACGGGACGGAGGAGACGGTCATCATCGGGCCATCGCCTTCGGCGCCGCCGGTACCGGGAACCCAGTGACCTCGGAGACGGTCTGATGAGCCGGCGCGAACGCTCGGTATTCTGGGCGTTGTTCCTGGCGTTGCTGCTGCTGGGCTTTTATGTGCTGCGCGACGTGCTGGTGCCGTTCGTTGCCGGCATGGCTGTAGCGTACCTGCTCGACCCGGTGGTTGACCGACTTGAGCGCGTTCGGGTTCCGCGCGGTCTCGCGACATTCATCGTGTTACTCGGGTTCTTCGCCCTCGCCATCGGCTTGCTGCTGCTGTTGATTCCGTTGTTGCAGTCCCAGTTCGAGAAACTGGCGTCCACCCTGCCGGGCTATGTCGACATGGTCCGGATCCGGCTGGCGCCGCTGCTGGCGCACGTCAACGAAGGGCTGGACCGGCAGGCCGCCCTGCAGAAGGTCACCGGCATGACCGGAGATCTGGTGAGTTGGGCCGGTGGTGTAATCAGCCGGGTGATCAGCGGTGGGTTCGCGATCGCCAATCTGCTGTCGCTGCTGCTGATCACTCCGATCGTGTCGTTCTACCTGCTGCGCGATTGGGATCGGATCGTCGCGGCGGTGGACGGCTGGCTGCCACGGGAGCAGGCGCCGATGATCCGGTCGCAGGTCGCAGCCGTTGATCGCACGCTGGCGGCGTTCGTGCGGGGCCAGGGAACGGTATGTCTGATTCTTGGCGTGTTCTACGCGGTGGGATTGACGGTCGCAGGCCTGAATTTCGGACTGGTGATCGGATTGTTCTCCGGCCTGATCTCATTCGTGCCGTTCATCGGTGCGTTGCTTGGCGGCGTGCTCAGCGTGGGGCTGGCATTGGCGCAATTCGACAGCTGGCAGGCGGTGGCGATCGTCGCTGCCGTCTTCGCTGCCGGGCAGATGCTCGAAGGCAATTTCCTGACGCCCAATCTGGTCGGCGAGGCCGTTGGCCTGCATCCGGTCTGGGTCATATTCGGATTGCTGGCGGGTGGGACGCTGTTCGGGTTCGTCGGCGTGTTGCTGGCGGTTCCGGTTGCCGCGGTGATCGGTGTTCTCACGCGTTTCGCGCTTGCCCAATACCTGGACAGCCCGCTGCACCGCCACGGTGTGCCGCCGGCGGATGACGCGGAACATGACGGTGATGGCACCGGGGCGCCGGAACCTGAGCGATGACGCCTAGCCAACTGATTCTTGACCTTGGATACCGTCGTGCGCTGGGCCGCAGCGATTATCTGGTAACGGCGTGCAACGCCGATGCGGCGGCGTGGATTGACCGCTGGCCCGATTGGCCGGCACCGCTGCGCGGCCTGGCGATTGTCGGTCCCGCGGAGTGCGGCAAGACCCATCTGGGTGCGGTGTGGCGCCGGGCAAGCGGCGCGGTGGCAGTGAACGCGGCCGACCTGACGGTGGATGGACTGCCGGATGCGCTCGGGGATGCAACCCACGCGGCGGTCGACGATCTGACTGGAATCCGCGCCCCACAGGCACTTCTGCATCTCTACAACACGGTGGCAGAGCGCGGGGGATCTGTGCTTATCCTGTCGCGCACGGCGCCGGCTCGGTGTGATTTTGGACTGCCGGATCTGGCCTCCCGGTTGGCGACTTTGCCGATCGCAATGGTCGGGCCGCCGGACGAGGCTCTTCTGGCCGGCGTCCTGGGAAAGCATTTCGCAGATCGACAGGTCGCCGTGCGGGAAGATGTCGTCGCGTATCTGGTGGCGCGCATGGAACGGTCGTTTTCGGCGGCATACCGGTTGGTCGACCGTCTTGACCGGCTGGCGTTGGCCGAGGGACGCAAAGTGGATCGAGCGCTGGCGAAGCGGGCGCTTGCTGATGATGAAACCGATCGAGGGGAGTGACCGGGCATGGATCTCGGATTGAAAGGCAAGAAGGCCATCGTTTGCGCCGCCAGCAAGGGGCTCGGCAAGGGCTGCGCTCTGGCCCTGGCGCGCGAAGGTGTCGATCTGGTGATCAACTCCAGGACCAAGGCGACACTGGACGCCACCGCTGATGAGATCCGGTCCGAGACCGGGGTGTCGGTGACCGCGGTCGCCTGCGACATCACCACGCCGGAAGGCCGCGCCGCGGTGTTGAAGGCGGCCGGCCCGATCGACATTCTGATCAACAACGCCGGCGGCCCCCCGCCGGGCAATTTCCGCGACTGGTCGATCGAGGATTGGCAGAAGGCGATCAACGCCAACATGCTGACGGCGATTGAACTGATCCGCTTGACGGTCGACGGCATGATCGAGCGCAAGTTCGGTCGGGTCGTGAACATCACCTCTGGTGCGGTGAAGGCGCCGATTCCGATCCTGGGCCTGTCCAACGGTGCACGCGCGGGTCTGACCGGGTTCGTCGCCGGCGCGGCACGCGAGACCGTGCGCCACAACGTCACGATCAACGGCCTGCTGCCGGGACCGTTCGACACCGACCGGCTGCGCGGCAACATGAAGCTGCAGGCCGAGAAGGCGGGCATGCCGTACGAGGCGTTCAGCAAGCAGCAGGCCGAGAAGAATCCCGCCGGCCGGTTCGGCACGGCCGATGAGTTCGGGGCCGCATGCGCCTTCTTGTGCAGCGTTCACGCCGGCTTCATTACCGGGCAGAATGTCCTGATGGATGGTGGTGCATTCCCCGGCACGCTCTGAATAGGCCTGGAACGCCTGTCATCCCGCTGTCACAGACTGCGGGTACACCCCGCGCAGCGAGGTGCCGCGTAGCGGCACTGGATGACGCAGGAGGCTGGCCGTGAGCGAAGCGACAGACAAGGTGGAACGCATCGTCGACGACACCCGTGGCAAGCGTCAGCGCGGATCGTTGAAGCGGCGAGTGGCGGTCGAGGCTGACGTTCCACCGGTCGCCGCGTCGATCACGCTGGAGAGTGCGAGCCGGCTGATCAACCGGGAGATCTCCTGGCTCGCGTTCAACACGCGGGTGCTGGAGGAGTCGCTGAACGCCAGCAATCCGCTGCTGGAGCGGCTGCGGTTTGTCGCGATCTCGGCGTCCAACCTGGATGAGTTCTACATGGTCCGGGTCGCCGGGCTGAAAGGCATGGTCGCGGCCGCCATCACCACGGCCAGCGATGATGGCCTGACCCCGCCTCAGCAGTTGGCGGCGATCGCCGAAGCGGCAACCAAGCTGATGAGCGATCAGCAGGTGGCCCTGCGGTCACTGCGCGGGGCGCTCAAGGACGTCGGCTACCATCTGGTCGACGGCAGCGAGCTGGGCGCCGACGACCTCGCCTGGCTTGCCAATCACTTCAGCGAGCAGGTTTATCCCGTGCTCACGCCGCTGGCGATCGACCCGGCTCATCCATTTCCGTTCGTTCCGAACAAGGGAATCTGCCTGGCCATGCAACTGCGGGCGCAGTCCGGCGGCCATGAGATGCAGGGACTCGTCCAGTTGCCGCAGCAGATCGGTCGGTTCGTGCGGTTGCCGGGCGACCAGATCCGGTTCGTCCCGATCGAACAGGTCATCCTGCTGTTTGTCGACCGGTTATTTCCGAAATACCAGGTCAAGGGGCAGGGGGTCTTTCGGGTCATCCGCGACAGCGAGATGGAAATCGACGAGGAAGCCGAAGACCTGGTGCTCTCGTTCGAAACCGCGCTCAAGGCCCGTCGCCGCGGCAATGTGATCCGTCTGGCGGTCGACCTCACGATGCCCGAGCCGTTGCAGCAACTGGTGATCGACGAGTTGAAGGTGCCGCGCGAGGACGTGTTCGCGCTGGAGGAGATGGTCGGTCTCGCCGATCTGTCGCAGTTGATTGTGTCGGAGCGTCCGGACCTGCTGTGGCCGCCGTTCAATGCCCGGTTCCCGGAGCGGATTCGTGATTTCGGCGGCGACTGCTTCGCGGCGATCCGGACCAAGGATATCGTGGTCCACCACCCCTACGAGAGCTTCGACGTCGTCGTGCAGTTCCTGCGCCAGGCAGCAGCCGATTCCTCGGTCATCGCCATCAAACAGACGCTGTACCGCACCTCAAAGGACAGCCCGATCGTCAAGGCGCTGATCGAGGCGGCCGAAGCCGGCAAGTCCGTTACCGCCATGGTCGAGATCAAGGCCCGGTTCGACGAAGAGGCGAACATCCGCCTGTCCCGTGACCTCGAGCGGGCGGGCGTGCAGGTCGTGTACGGATTCATGAACCTGAAGACCCACGCGAAAGTGTCGCTGGTGGTGCGTCGTGAGGGCCACGGCCTGCGCAACTATGTGCACTTCGGAACTGGCAACTACCACCCGATCACCGCCAAGATCTACGCTGACCTGTCGTTCTTCACCTGCGATCCGGCGCTGTGCCGGGATGCGTCGCGGATGTTCAACTACATGACCGGCTATGCCACTCCGGAGAAGATGGAGAAGCTGGCGATCTCGCCGCTGACCCTGCGCAGCACCTTGCTGGACGGCATTCGCACCGAGATCGAACATGCCGGCGCCGGCCGCCCGGCGGCGATCTGGATGAAGATGAATCAACTGGTCGATCCAAGCATCATCGACGAGTTGTACAAGGCCAGCCAGGCGGGCGTGCAGGTGGACCTTGTGATTCGGGGAATCTGCTGCCTGCGACCGGGGGTTCCCGGCCTGTCCGAGACGATCAGGGTAAGGTCGATCGTCGGGCGATTCCTCGAACACTCCCGGGTCATCGTGTTCGGTGACGGTCACAAACTTCCGTCCGATCAGGCCAAGGTCTACATCTCGTCGGCCGATCTGATGCAACGCAACCTGTACCGTCGCGTTGAACATCTGGTCCCGGTTGAAAACCCGACCGTCCATCGGCAGGTTCTCGACCAGATCATGGTGGCAAACTTGAAGGACCGCACCAACAGCTGGGTGCTGAACAGCGAAGGGCAGTATCAACGCGTGTCGCATACGAACGATGATTTCTCGGCGCATACCTACTTCATGACGAACCCCAGCCTGTCTGGTCGGGGCAGCGCGCTTCGGCGCGGCGGTGACGCTCCGCGGACCCTGCGTGAGGGCGAGTGACGGACGAAAACGGACTGCCGCGTGAAGGGCGAGGGACTCTGGAGCCGGTACGCGGTCAAAGGGTTGGCGTTCTGGACATCGGCTCCAACTCCATTCGGCTGGTGGTCTACGACCATGCAGGCCGATCGCCGATCCCGGTGTTCAACGAGAAGGCGCTCTGCGGGCTGGGTCGTGGCGTTACCGAGACCGGCAACCTGCCGGTCGAAGGCATGGCGTCGGCGTTGCTGAACATCGACCGTTTCAACCAGATCGCCAAGGCCATGCGGGTGCGCCACCTGGACGTGGTGGCCACCTCGGCGGTTCGCGATGCGGCCAATGGGCCAGGGTTCGTCGCCGAGCTCGAACGCCGCATCGGACACCCGGTGGACGTGATCAGCGGCGACGAGGAGGCCAGACTCTCGGCGCTCGGCGTCCTCAGCGGCTTTCCGGAGGCTGACGGCGTGGTCGGCGATCTTGGCGGCGGAAGCCTGGAGTTGATCGACGTGAGCAACCGCCGGCTGGGCGATCACGCGACCATGCCGCTTGGTCCGCTGCGCATCGGCGAGACCGCAGGCGGCCAGGGGCGTCGCTTGACGGCGGTCGTCGATGGGCACCTGAAGTCGGCGCCGTGGCTGTCCCGTCTCGAGGATCGGACGCTGTACGCCGTCGGGGGCGCATGGCGCAGTATCGCCAAGGCACACATGGTCCGGACCAGCTATCCGATTGAAGTCATTCACGGTTATGCGGTGGAGCGCAATGCACTTTCGGACTACCTGACGTCGCTGATCCGGATTCCGAAGAAGGCAGCCAAGAACGTTCCGGGGGTGTCCCGGCGACGGGGCGACTCCATTCCGACGGCGGCATTGGTGCTGCAGCGTGTGCTGGCCAAGGGCAAGCCGTCGAGGGTGGTGTTTTCGGCCTTCGGGTTGCGCGAAGGCTGTCTGTACGACCGGTTGACCGATGGCGAGCGTGACAAGGACCCGCTGCTGATGGCGGCCGACGAGATCGCCCGTGAGACCAATCGCTTCGCGCCGCATCCGAACACGGTCTATGGCTGGCTGACCCCAATGTTTCCGCTGCTTGCTGAACGTGATGCCCGGTTGGTCAAGGCGCTCTGCATGTTGAGCGACATTGCCTGGTCGGAGCACCCAAGCTACCGGGGCGAGCACGGGTTCCTGCGGGTCCTGCGACTGCCGGTGGCCGGGCTGGATCATGCCGACCGGGTGTTCCTGGCGATCGGCATTCTGGTCCGGTATGTGGGGCATACCGATCTCGCGGCGGCGCGCGCCGTGGAACAACTGCTCGATCCGGCGCGGCGGGCGCTCGCCATCCAGGTCGGCCATGCGCTGAGGCTGGGCCTGACCCTGTCGGGCGGGGCCACGACCCTGCTGCGGCGAACCAAGCTGGAGGCTTTGCCGGCCGGAGGCTTCACATTGAAACTATCGGGCGAGGCGTTGGCGCTGTTGGGCGACGTGGTCGACCGCCGGGTGGCAACGTTGTCATCGGCGATCGGAGCCCCGATAACGGTGGCACAGGGCCCGCCTCGTCGATCCAGGGCAGCGGCCGTCTCCCGCCAGCAAAGGCCGGGCTGAAGCTGCGTCTGCGGGCAACGAGAAACGAGCTTAGGTCGAGACGTCGACGAGCCGTACCCGGTCATTCGCCGGATCGAACACCAGCCCCAAGCGTCCATGCTTTACGGCCAGGGCGGCGCTACCGAACACCTCAAGCCGCCAACCCTTCAGCGCCGGAACGTCGGCGTCATCGTTGGACGCAATGGCGTCGAGGTCATCCGAACTGGCGATCAGCTTCGGCGCGACATCGTGCTCATCGCACTTGATTTTCAGGAGCACGCGCAGCAAGTCGGCGACAGGCTGGCGGCCTTGCGGAGCGTCGTCCTGGTCTGGAAGGGTCGGCCATTGATCCTTCGGCAACGCAAGGGCTGCGGCGACCGCATCCAGGATTGCGCGACCGGTCTTTCCGCCGGCGGAGTCACGGTTGAACGCCCGCGAGCGGGCCAACTCCTCCGGAGTCTGCGGCGTCTGGGCAGCGACATCGACCAAGGCGTCGTCGCGCAGGATGCGGTTGCGCGGGACGTCGCGGGCCTGGGCCTCGCGCTCGCGCCAAGCGGCGAGTTCGCGCAGCACCGTCAGGAACTTCGGTTTGGTGCTGCGGATCTTGAGCCGTCGCCAGGATTGCTCCGGGGGCACCTTGTAGGTGGCCGTATCCGTCAGTACAGCCATCTCTTCGCTCAGCCACTCCAGCCGGCCGGTCTTCTCGAGCTTGCGGTGCAGCTTCTCGTAGGCCGGCCGCAGATGGATGACATCGGCCAACGCGTATTCGATCTGGCGGCTCGAAAGCGGCCGGTGACTCCAGTCGGTGAAACGTGAAGTCTTGTCCAGTTTGACGCCGGTGAGACCGCGTACTAGCCGGTCGTAGCTCACCGCGTCGCCAAAGCCGCAGACCATAGCAGCGATCTGGGTGTCGAAGAGCGGGGCGGGCACGGCATCGGCTTGGTGAACAAAGATCTCAACGTCCTGTCGGGCGGCGTGAAAGACCTTGAGAACGTCCGGATTGGCCATCAGAGCGTACAGCGGAGCGAGATCGATGCCAGGCGCCAGAGTATCGACGGCCACGGCCTCGTCAGCGCCGGCGAGCTGCACCAGACAGAGTTTCGCGTAATAGGTCTTGTCGCGCATGAACTCGGTGTCGACGGCGACATAGCGCTCGCGAGCCAGACGATCACAAAGGGCGGACAGGGAAGCAGTGTCGGTGACAAGGGTCATAGCGCCCCTAATACACCACCATACCCAGGGCGCAACCGCCGCGATCAACGTAAGTCGTTGAAAACCGATTCAAATTCCCGATGGTTCGGTGCGGCTGATGTGTTGAGCACGGCAGGCGTGAATATTGAATTTGCCAAATAATCAGAAATAGCTGAAGATTCGCGCTACAACTTGTTGATTCAGGCGGGGGAATCACCATGAAGCGTATCGCGATCGCGGCACTACTGCCATTGATGGTCGGCGGATGTCTACCATTGCCGATCGCGATTGCATCGTCGGCCTTCACAGGGGTCTCCTATCTGACCAGCGGGAAGTCGACGTCCGACCATGTTCTTTCTGCCGCGATGGAACAGGATTGTGCGCTGACGCGACCGGTTATCGGCGAGCCGTTTTGCCGAGACATCGGGCCCGACGGCGAAGGTCGGACGCCCGCCGTGACGGTTGCGTACTACCCGGGCGACCGCGACGAGGTAATTTCCCCTGACGAACAGACGGCTCGGTGGCGTCGCGGGGCCTACAGTCTCGATGTCGAGTCCGCCGAATCCCGGCAAGTTGCTGCGACCCCGCAGTTTCTAGCACCGATGCCGCGCGTCACCGTGGCCGGAATCATCCTTACGAAAGATCAGGTCGTACCCGCTCCGAGCACGCGCTCCTTGCCCATTGCAGCCGACACTGGATGGCGGTCGATCGGTCCGGCGATAGCCGGCGGAGCCGTTCGCGCGACCAGCCCAGCGTCGACGTCAGCAGCCAAGATGGCGGCAACGTCAACGACTCTGGCGCCATCGCAGCAGTCGGCAGACAAGGCCGCTACGCTCGGCCTTGGTGCTGACCATTGGGTGGTACTGGGGTCGTTTCGGAGCACCGATCGGGCTCGCGTCATGGCAGATCGGTATTCTGAACAGGCCCCCCGCATTCTGCCGGCAACCGTCAAAGGCGGTCAGTGGCACAGGGTTGCGGTTGGTCCGATGGCACCTTCAGAGGCCATGACCCTCCGAAATGAACTGGGGAAGATCGATGGCCGGTCACCGTGGGTGGTGCGGCATCGGGTGAACTGATCGAATCTGGGCCTGTCCCTGTCGGGGTATTCAGTTCGGGCCATTTTCCGTGTCGCGTCGGGCGTTCTTCTGCAGGTACATGAGCTTGTCCGCCTGAGCGAGGACTGCCGTCGGGGAGTCCGAGGGGCTGTACGCCACGAACCCGACGCTGGCTGAGATCGGAAGCAGTGTTCCGTGCCAATTGACGACGTGACTGTTAAGTCGATCGGACAGGGCACGGGCACGAGAAGCGCAGGAGGCCTGGTCGAGGTCCGTCATCAGGACCCCGAACTCATCGCCACCGAGGCGCGCAACAATGTCGGACTCGCGCACGTCGGCCTGCAGCACCCCGGCGACCGCCTGTAGGAAGCCATCACCGGCGGCGTGGCCGTAGGTGTCGTTGATGGGTTTGAAGCGATCCAGGTCGATCATCAGGAGAACACCGCGGCGTTCGCCGCGTCGTGCCTGCGCCAAGGCTTTCACCAGATGCATATCGAAGCCGCGCCGGTTGAGCAGGCCGGTCAACTCATCGGTGACTGACAAGCTTTCCAACTCGCGAATACGCGCTTCCTGGCGTTCGATGCGCCGCTGCGCTTCGGTCATGGCGACAAGAGCTAGACGGAGTGCGGCCTCGGTCTCAGCGGTATCGGGGCTGAGTTCCGGAAGGTCGTTTGCCACGTCGTCTTTGGGAGTGATGGCGGAGTTGAACCGGGCAAGCATGCCAGTGACCTCGGCGTAGAGCCGCACACTGGTCCCATCCAGGGGAGCTGTCAGAATTCTAGTCTCGGTCGCCATGATCGAACCTCCATCGGGAGTCGATCCTCTACAAGCAACGACCGTGCCAGTTTACGAAGCGATGGCTGCCGAAAATCCGCCATGTTCGACGGGGATCTTAGGTCCGGGCGGCCTGTCGGAGGGACGTCCGAGGTGTTCGGAAGCAAATCTCGGCAAGTCTTGCCGATCGCGCGACGTGCGCTGGCGGATGATGCCGAGCGATGCGGCGCATGCCATAGTCGGCGAAGAACCAACGAGGAGGAATTCATGCGGGGTACCCGCGCGATCGTTTCGCTTGTCACGGCCGTTCTGATGGCGTGCCCGGCAATAGCGGCCCCCTCGGCGGAAGGCATCGTGGCGCATCGCGCGCTCTACAAGATCACCTTGGCCAGGGCTACGTCGTCATCAGAGATCATCGATGTTCGAGGCCGAATGGGCTTCGAATGGCGGGACGAGTGCGACGGCTGGGCCATCGAGCAGCGTTACCTGATGTCGTTCGCTAAGGCGTCTGGCGACGGCTACGAGATCAGCTCACGCTATACAACGTGGGAGGCGAAGTCCGGCAGCGTCTACCGCTTCATCGTGGAACGTGAGCGTGGCGGCGGTTCTGAGCAAGTGAAGGGGCGAGGCGTCATGCCCCTGCCGCTTGGTTCGGGCAATGGAAAGGCAGTGTTCTCCGAACCGGAACCAAAAGAGTTTCTGCTGACGGCCGACACCTTGATGCCGTCGGAACACACGCTGCGGCTGATTGAGGAGGCGAAGAAGGGGAAGAAGTTCTTCCAAGCCACGGTGTTCGACGGCAGCGAGGTCGAGCCGGGATCGTTGGTGTCGGCGGTGATCGGATCGCCGAAGTCGACACCTGCCGCGATCGACCATCCTGCGCTGGCTGGAGCGTATTGGCCGGTTCGCTTGGCGTTCTTCAAGCCGGGGCAGACCGAGAGCGCACCCGATTTTGAGATGTCGGTGGACCTCCTGGCGAATGGGATCGCCCGACGCATGCTATTGGACTATGGCGATTTTCGAGTGGCAATGACGCTTGAGCGGCTGGAGGTCATCGACCGCAAGAGCTGCTGACCGTCAGTCGGTATCGTCTTCGGGATGCAGCCGGCTCGACGGAGATTGCTTGAGGGTGTCGACGCGCAGGCCGCGCCCTTTCATGATCGCGGTCTTGCCCAGCTTGGCGCGGACGGCGTCCATCGCGGTTTCGACGCGGTGCCTGCGCTCAAGGCCCGGTTCGGCCAGGTCGCGCGGATCGGCCAACCTGTCACCGGCAAGATCGGTGACCCCAACGCCGATCAGCCGGAATCGCCTGCCGTCGACGGCATCTTCCAGCAGACTGTCGGCCGTGCGGTAGATCCGGTCGGCAAGCTGGGTCGGCGAGGACAGGCGGCGCTGCCGGCTGTGGGAGCGAAAGTCAGCGGTCTTCAGCTTGAGGGTGACCACCCAGCCGCAGAGCGCCTTGCGCTTCAGCCGATCCGAGACCTCTTCGCTCAGTCGCCAGAGATACGGCCGCAGCGCGTCGGTGGCTGAAATGTCGTCGTTGAACGTCGTCTCGGATGACACGCTCTTGATGACGGAACCCGGCTCCACGGCCCTACTGTCCTGGCCGTGCGAGAACCTGGCCAGGCGCTGGCCGATGCTGCCGTAGCGCCGCATCAACTCGCGCTCGTCCAGGCCCTGCAAGTCGCCTACGGTTCGGATCCCATCGGCCAGGAGGGTGCGGTACAGGGCCTTGCCGACTCCCCAGATCATCGAGACCGGCCGGTCTGCCAGGAACTGTTCGATCCGGTTGGCGCCGATCACGAAAAATCCCCGGGGCTTGTCCAGGTCGGATGCGACCTTGGCTAGAAATTTGTTGTAGCTCAGGCCAATCGACGCGGTGACGCCCACTTTTTCTTCGATGCGCCCCGTCAGTCGGGCCAGCGTTTCAGCGGGCGCGCCGCCGTGCAGGCGATCGGTACCGCTGAGATCGAGAAACGCCTCATCGATCGACAGCGGTTCGACGAGCGGGGTGACATCGCGCATCAGCGCCCGAACCTCGGCCCCAGCAGCGGCGTACTTGGCCATGTTCGGCTTGATTACGACGGCGTGCGGGCAGGCGGCCAGGGCCTTGAACATCGGCATGGCGGACCGGACGCCGTAGATTCGAGCGACATAGCATGCGGCAGAGACTACCCCCCGGCGACCTCCGCCAATGATTACCGGCTTATCCAGCAACGAGGGATCGTCACGTTTTTCGACACTGGCGTAAAAGGCGTCGCAGTCGATATGTGCGATGGACAGACGGTCGAGTTCCGGATGGCTCACGAGACGACGCGAACCGCAGCGAGGACACCGCTCCGGTGGCGCCGCGGATGTCGACGGCGGCCAGGTGAAGCAATCCCTGCACAGGGTCCGTTGCGAGGTCATTGTTCATTCGGCCGCCACAGCCAGGCCGCTCCGCGTACCCCCGACGAGTCGCCATGTCGAGGCGGAACAAGCTTGGTGTCGACCCGGTCCGAGAACACATACCGGCTCCAATGCTGCGGTACGCGTTCATACAGCACATTCAGGTTCGACAGCCCGCCACCCAGCACGATCACGTCCGGGTCGAGAATGTTGATCACGTGGGCGAGTCCGCGGGACAGGCGGTCCACGTATCGATCGAGATGGCGGCGTGCGGTCTCATTGCCTGCCGCCGAGGCATCGGCCAACGCCAGCGCTGTGGTGTCGCTCCCGGTCTCACGAGTGTATCCGGCAGCCAGGCCGGGGCCCGACAGGTAGGTTTCGATGCATCCGCTCAGTCCGCAGTAGCACGCAGGCCCCGGACGCTCGTCGTCGTTCGGCCAGGGCAGAGGGTTGTGGCCCCATTCCCCGGCGATTCCGTTGGGACCATCGATTGGTCGGCCGCCGATAACGATCCCGGCTCCGACACCGGTTCCCAATATGACGCCGAAGACCACGTTTGCACCACATGCGGCGCCGTCAGACGCCTCGGAGACTGCGAAGCAGTTGGCGTCGTTCTGAAGTCGGACCGGGCGCTGCAAAGCGTCAGATAGATCCTGATCCAGCGGCCGGCCGTTCAGCCATGTCGAGTTGGCGTTTTTGACGAGCCCCGTGGCGCGCGAGAGTGTTCCCGGAATTCCGACACCGACGGTGCCGGTGCATCCCGTAGAACGCTCCACCTCAGCCACAAGATCGGCGACCGTATGGACGGTTGCGTCGTAGTCGTTGCGGGGTGTCGCGACGCGGCGACGTTCGACGACATTGCCTGTCGCATCGAGAGCGATGGACTCGATCTTGGTACCGCCCAGATCGATGCCGATGCGGATCGTTGAATCTTGCCGGGGAAGAGCTTTCGACACGATAGTCTCGTCAGTAGTATACGCGGGCTTATGTGTTTATACTTCGGTGCAGTCCGGCCGGTGGACACGTTTGTCGACCGGGCTCGCGGACAGATCATATCCCGGCAACGAAACAGGGTGGATGAGCGCATGACCTCCGTCGAGACGGGCAGCGAGTCCGGCGAAGCGGGCAGCAGGGCGAAGACAGTTCTGATTGTCGAGGACAACGAGCTCAACATGAAGCTGTTTCATGACCTTCTGGAAGCCCATGGATACAATATCATCGGGACCCGGGATGGTATGGAAGCTTTGCGGATTGCCCGGGACAGCCGTCCCGATTTGATCTTGATGGACATTCAGCTTCCGAAGGTTTCTGGGCTGGAGGTCACCAAATGGATCAAGGAGGACGACCGCCTGAAATCCATTCCCGTGATTGCGGTGACAGCGTTCGCCATGAAAGGCGACGAGGAGAAGATTCGCGAAGGTGGTTGCGAGGCCTATATCGCGAAACCGATTTCGGTCACGAACTTCCTGGAAACGGTCAAGAAATACCTCGGGTAGCAGGAGATGCCGGGTAGGGTTCTTGTCGTCGATGACATTCTTCCGAACGTAAAGCTGCTGGAAGCCAAGCTCAGTAGCGAATACTTCGATGTCTTGACGGCAAGCAACGGGCCCGAAGCGCTGGCGGTGATCGAGCGCGAGAACCCGGACATCGTCCTGCTCGATGTCATGATGCCGGTGATGGATGGATTCGAAGTCTGCCGCCGGATCAAGGCCGACCCTCGGACCACCCACCTTCCCGTCGTCATGGTGACCGCCTTGAGCGATGTGGCGGATCGCGTCCGCGGCATTGAGGCGGGAGCGGACGATTTCCTGACCAAGCCAGTGGTCGATTCGGCGTTGTTTGCGCGGTTCCGCTCTTTGCTCCGCCTCAAGATGATGATGGACGAGTGGCGTCTGCGCGAGCAGACATCAAGCCAACTCGGCATGCTCGCACCCAGGGCGATGACGGAACTTGATACCACCTCGGCGCGGTTGCTGATCATCGAAGACAACGCGATCGATGCCTTCAACATGATCGAGAGCCTGTCGGTCGACAACGGCGAGGTGAAACGGGTTGCGTCCGGGCGGGCGGGCTTCGAGGCAGCCACCCGGCAGGATCCCGACCTGGTGATCTGCAGTCTGAATCTCGAGGACGATGACGCGTTGCGACTGCTGTCGCAGTTCCGCGCCAATGAGGCGACCCGGCATCTGCCGATCCTCATGGTCGGCGAGGAGGATCAGACCGATAAGCTCGCGAAGGCCTTGGATCTTGGCGCCAACGACTATCTGATGAAGCCGGTGGACCGGAACGAGCTGCTGGCCCGGGTCCGCACCCAGATTCGGCGACGGCGGTATCAGGAACTGTTGCGCGAGAACTACGAACAGAGCCTGTCGCTGGCTCTGACCGACAGCCTCACGGGGCTCTACAACCGGCGTTATCTGCTGAGCCATTTGAAGCGGCTGATGGCGGACACCGGGCACCGCCACAAGCCGCTTTCCGTGCTGATGTTGGACGTCGACCACTTCAAGGTGGTGAACGACACGCACGGCCACGCGGTCGGCGACCTAGTGGATAGAATCCAACACTTGGTGCCCACGCCTGACGGCGGCGATGATTTTGTCGGGATCGGCTGTCCAGTTGAAGGGCTTCGGATCTGAGGCGTTGTGCTCGTCGAGGAAGCGGTTGATGGCGGCCTGGAGGTCGGCGACAGAGCGGAAGACGCCGCGCTTGAGGCGGCGCTTGGCGAGCCTGGCGAAGAAGCCTTCGACGGCGTTGAGCCAGGAACATGAGGTCGGCACGAAGTGGAAGGTCCAGCGGGGATGGCGGTGCAGCCAGGCGCGGACCTTGGGGTGCTTGTGGGCGGCGTAGTTGTCGAGGACGGCGTGGATCACCTTGCCGGCCGGAACCTGGGCCTCGATGTGGTTGAGGAAGCGGATGAACTCCTGGTGGCGGTGACGCTGCATGTTGCGGCCGATGACGGTGCCGTCGAGCACGTTGAGGGCAGCGAACAAGGTGGTGGTGCCATGGCGCTTGTAGTCGTGGGTCATGGTGCCGGCGCGGCCCTTCTTCAGCGGCAGGCCGGGCTGGGTGCGGTCGAGCGCCTGGATCTGGCTCTTCTCGTCGACGCTGAGCACGATGGCGTGGGCCGGCGGGTCGACATAGAGCCCGACCACGTCGCGCAGCTTGGTCACGAACTCCGGGTCGTTCGAGAGCTTGAACTGCCGGATCCGATGCGGGGCCAAACCGTGAGCACGCCAGATCCGCTGCACCGAACTAACCGAGATGCCGGTCTGTGCCGCCATCGTTGCGGCGGTCCAGTGGGTCGTCTCGCCGGGCGGATCGGTCAGGGTCAGGGCGACGACGCGCTCGGCCACCGAGGGGTCCAGCGGCGGGATCCGCGACGGGCGCGTCTTGTCCCGCAGCAGCCCGTCCACGCCTTCGGCGGCGAAGCGCTCCTGCCAGCGCCAGACCGCCGTCTTGGCGACCCCGGCCTCGCGCATGATCGCGTTGGTGCCCAGGCCCGCGGCGGTGAGCAGCACGATCCGGCAGCGCCAGACGTGCTTTTGCGGGCTGTTGCGGTCCGCCACGATCGCCTCCAGGCGGGCGCGATCGGCGGTACTGACGGTGAAGCTGATCCCGGTGCGCATGCCCCAGACTCGCACGCCACCGAACCCGCGGGAATCCTGAGCGGGATTCTAATGTCGGATTTTATCCACTAGTGCTGCAGCACATAACGGAGATCATGCGGTCGAACGTCCGCAACGTCGACACGGTGGCCCGGCTGGGCGGCGAGGAGTTCGTCATCGTGATGCCGGACACCCACGAGACCTTTGCGGTCCGGATTGCCGATCGGCTGCGGCAACGGATCGCCGACACGCCGACCTTGCTGCCGGATGGGCGGGCCTTGACGGTCACCGTCAGCATCGGATGCGCCATGCGCGAGATGCTCGATGACGAATCCATGGAAGCGTTGATGAAGCGGGCCGATGTCGCGCTCTATCGCGCGAAGGATGCCGGGCGAAACCGGGTTGAACAGGCCCTGCCGGCGACCACGGACGGCTCGGTTGCCTGAGGCGGCGCGCTGGGGCTCTAGCACAGGCTTGTCAGCATCCGTGGCGATCTCAACGAAACAGGCCGCCCGTAAGGGCGGCCTGCTTGGCGTCAACCAGGGTCGACGAGATCACTTGATCTTGGATTCCTTGAACAGCACGTGCTTGCGCACCACCGGATCGTACTTGCGCAGTTCCAGCTTCTCGGTCTTCGTGCGCGGGTTCTTCTTGGTCACGTAGAAGTACCCAGTCTCGGCGGTGCTGACCATCTTGATCAGAACGGTCGCAGGCTTCGCCATCGTCGTCTCCTTCGCGAAATCGGAGCCGCAAACTAGCGATCACGCTCCGGAAGTCAAGCGCTGCGTTGCGGGTCGACCGGTCGCCGTCAGTGTTTGATCTCGGGCCGGTCGCTGAGCGCGATATACGACGCGTTGAAGGCCTGCCGGAACAGGTCCCGGTCGTCCAGGAGCCGGTGGGCGATGCGGGTATCCAGATCGTCGTCACTCGGCGGATGATTGCCTTTACACCAAGCCAGCAGCACTTCCTGGCTTGCTTCGTCGAGGCTGTCGGCGGCGCGCCGCCGATGCACGGCTTCACCGGACTGCAGCCGGCCGTCCCGTAGGCCCTGGACCACTGTTTCCAGATCAGTGTTGCCTTCTGCCGTACAGATCGACGGGAACACCCCGAACCGCGACAGGCGATATCCGGAGGGAGCGTGCATTCGCGCCCAGGTCAGAATCAGTTCACCGCGGTTCGGCATGTCCACGATCTTCTGAACCGTTCCCTTGCCGTAGGAGCGGGCGCCGATCACGAGAGCCCGTCCCGCGTCCTGCAAAGCGGCCGCGACGATTTCCGCCGCCGAAGCCGAGCCGCTGTCGATCAGCACCACCATCGGCAGGTTGGTTGCATTCGGGTCATGGGCCTCAAAGTGCTGAATGGAACTGGGGTGGCGGCCTTGGGTGGCAAGTATCGTTCCACGGTCAATGAACAGATCGGATACGCGAACCGCTTGGGTGAGCTGGCCACCGCGATTCTGCCGAAGGTCGAGGATCAGCCCGAGCAATGGCGACGGAGCTGAGCGTTGCAGCGCCTCAAACTCGGTCTCCAGGCTGCTGGCAGTGTCCCGGTTAAACCCAGAGATGTGGATGTAGCCCACATTGTCCAGCCGTCGAGTGTGTACTGTCGTCTCGATCACCGGGCGTCGTTCGAGATTGGCGGACACCGGCTCGCCACTTCGGTCGAACGCCACCAGGACATGGCTGCCGATCAGGCCGCGCAGACGGTTCGCAACCTCGGCGACGGTCAGACCTTCGGCCGGTTCGCCTTCGATCGCAACGATCCGATCGCCGGCTTCGACCCCGGCCTCCGCTGCCGGCGAGTATTCGAAGACCGACGTCACATAGACATGACCTTCGCGCTCCACGATTGTAATTCCAACGCCGGTATACCCATTTCGAGAAGCCCGGGCTGAGCGGGCCTCTTCGGTACAGAGATAGCGTGAGAAGCGATCGAGCTTTCGCAAAGCCGACTCGAAGGCGACCTGATAAATCTGTTCCGGCGTCGCATCATGAATCGGCTTCGACGCGGTCCGGCCTGCGTCGATTGCGGCGGAAGTGAGCATCGCCCAGCGCGGCACGTCATCGGCGGAGGGAGCAACGAACTCGGCAATGGGCCGTCCGTTGACGGTGACGATCAACCGGTCGCCTCGATGCGCGTAGTGCACTGACGGATCCAACGTCGTGATCCCGGACAGGGCGCCGAGCGCAATGGCGTCGGTCGGAATGGCGTCGACATAGTAGTCGGCGATCCCCTCGAAGCCAGCAGAGAACATCTCCGCCGCGGTCCGGCGATCGTACTGGTCGGACGGAATTGCCAGATCGGTCGTCACGCAGGACCCGAGCCCGACAAGCGCCACCATCGCTACGCCGAACCGCATCATGAGTGACGTTCCTCGACGGCGAACTTGATCGTGCTGCTCGGTCATTCAGGTCTCAGTTTGCGGCAGAGTTTCACTCTGCGTCGATGAAAGCATGGGGCAATCGGCCAACGGTATCAACGGCGGCGGCCACCGCGGGCTCCGGGAGGGCGTCTGGGCGCGGTGTTGCGCCGGCGGATACGGCCCTGCTGTCCGGGCACCGGTTCGCTGCCGCCGGACACGATCTCCAGGGCCAACGCACCGGAAATCGGATCGGCCTCGATTAGTCGCACCTCGACCCGGTCGCCCAGCCGATACACCCGGCCGTGGAACCGGCCGGTCAGGCTGTGACGGGCTTCGTCGTGGTCGTAATAGTCGTCAGGCAGCGACCGGATCGGCACCAGGCCGTCAGCACCGGTTTCGTCCAGGGTGATGAACAGGCCGAATCGGGTCACGCCGTTGACGCGGCCGGCAAACAGACCGCCGATCCGATCCGCCAGATGCCGGGCCAGATAGCGGTCGACCGTCTGCCGTTCGGCCGCGGCCGCCCGACGTTCGGTCGATGAAATGTGCTCGCCCCATTCCGTGAATTTCGCATCGTCGTCCGGTCCGAGACTACCGTCGCCGAGGCGCAGTCCGCGAATCAGTGCTCGATGCACCAGCAGGTCCGAATATCGCCGAATCGGTGAGGTGAAGTGCGCGTAGCGGGCGAGACCGAGGCCGAAGTGTCCAGCGTTGTCAGGGGCATAATGCGCTTGCGCCTGTGAGCGCAGGACCATCTCGTTCACCATGCGCTCCGACGGCTGGCCGCGAACCTTGGCCAGGATGCCGTTGAAGGTCTTCGGACGGATAACCTGGCCCTTGGCCAGGCTGATGCCCAGCCCTTCCAGCACGTCGGCCAGCGCGTTGACCTTCTCGGGGTTCGGGCTCTCATGCACCCGGTACATGCAGGGCTGGCGCTTGGCTTCGAGGGTTTCGGCAGCGCAGACATTGGCCAGCACCATGAACTCCTCGATCAGCATGTGCGCGTCCAGGCGGTCGCGGATGCCGATTTCGGCGATGTTCCCGGCTTCGTCCAGGATGACTTTTTTCTCGGGGATCTCCAGGTCGAGGGCACCGCGCCGATCACGCTCCCTGCGCAGTGCGTGATACGCCTTGTACAGCGGTTCCAGCACGCCGACGGGCACTCCGGTATCATCACCGCCGTCGACCGCAGTCTGCACCTGCCGATAGGTCAGGCGGGCCGCCGACCGCATCAGCCCACGGGTGAAGCGGTGGCGACGCTTCTGGCCGTCCGCATCGATCACGATCTCCACGGCCATGCAGGCCCGTTCCTCGTCGGGCCGCAGCGAGCACAGCCCGTTGGATAACGCTTCCGGCAGCATCGGGACGACTTGGTCGGGAAAATAGACCGAGTTGCCGCGCTTCAGGGCCTCCCGGTCCAGGGCGTCGCCGGGTCGGACGTAGTGCGCCACGTCGGCAATCGCGACCAGCAGACGGAAGCCGCCCTGGTTGTCCGGGTCGTCGTCGGCCGTGGCGAACACAGCGTCGTCAAAATCGCGAGCGTCCTCGCCGTCGATGGTGATCAACGGGATGGCGCGCAGGTCTTCGCGCTTGCCCAGGGATACCGGCTTGGCACGCTCGGCGAGCTTCAAGGCCTCTTCCGGGAACACATCTGGGATCTCGTGTTCCTGGATGGCGATCCGGCTGAAAGACCGGGGGTCGGCAATTCCGGCGAACCGTTCAATCACCCGTCCGGCCGGCAGGCCAAGGCGGTTGCGGCTGCGCGGCAGGATCTCGATCGAGACGAGGTCGCCGGGTGCAGCGTCGCCGGCGTCGCGCTTATCGACGGCGATCTCGGACTTTGCCTTCTTGTCGGTCGGTCGGACCCGGCCGTTGCCATCCTCGGTCCGTTCGAAGATGCCGAGGATCCGAGCTGCGCCGCGGGGCAGACGGCGGATGATGCGCGCGACATAGCGGCTCTCGCCACGGCGCTCGAGACGGACCAGCGCACGGTCGCCAAATCCCATCGCACCGCCCTTGCGGTCGTCCAGGATCAGAATCTGCGGCGGTGGGCCGTCATCGCTCCAGGAAGCCGGACGGGCCAGCGCCTCACCGTTCTCGTCGGTGCCGGTGACCTCGACCACCGTGACCTCGGGCAGGGCGCCCGGGGGGGCTACCTTGCGGCGGCGGCCGAAGTCCAGCAGGCCGGCTTCGGCCATGTCCTTCAGGATGCGCCGCAGGTCGGCACGTTCCGGACCGCGAACGTCAAAAGCCTTGGCGATCTCTCGGCGACCGACCGGCTTCGTGCTGGACTGCACGAACTCCAGGATCGCCTCACGCGTCGGAACCGGAGCAGGGGCACGCGCCATCTGGGATCAGGTCGCGGCCTTACCGGCCCCGCCTCCGCTCGCTTTGGCTTTGGCCACACCCTTCTTGACGGCAGTTTTCTTGGCCGCAGTTTTCTTCGCCGCTGGCTTCTTCGCCGCCTTCGGCTTGGCCGCCGCCTTGGCGGGCTTCCCCTTGCCGCCGGTGGCCCCCCCCTTGGCGGCCTTGGCAGCCAGGATCTCCAGCGCGCGCTCCAGCGCGATGTCGTCCATCGACTCGCTCTTCGGCAGGGTGGCGCGCAGCGCACCGTGCTGGGCGTACGGGCCGAAGCGCCCGGCATGCACCGTGACCGGCTTGCCGTCTTCCGGGTGGTCACCGAGCGCCCGCCCGGCTTTCTTCTTGGCACCCTTCTGCGCGATCAGCTCGACGGCATGGTTCAGGCCGATGGTCAGCACGGTGTCGTCAGGCGGCAGGTTCACGTAGACGCTGTCATACTTCAGATACGGCCCGTAGCGGCCGATGCCGGCTTCGATCTTGGTGCCGGTCTCGGGATGGTCGCCGATCGGCCGCGGCAGGGACAGCAGCGACAGGCCCTTGGGCAGGTCGACATCGGCCGGCGGCAACTGGCGCGGCAGCGAAGCGCGCTTCGGCTTCTCTTTCGAGCCTTCCGGCGGCTCGCCAAGCTGCACGTACACGCCATATGGGCCCTTGCGCAGGCTGACTTCCTGACCGGTCTCCGGATCGGTGCCAAGCACTTTCGGCAGGTTCATTTCCTCGCCGTCGGCACCGTTGGACTTGCCGCCGGCAGCTTCGCCGAGTTGCCGGGTGAAGCGGCAGTTCGGATAGTTCGAGCAGCCGATGAACGCGCCGAACTTGCCGAGCCGCAACGACAGCCGGCCGCCGTCACAGCTAGGACAGCCGCGGTCCGGCGCACCGTCCGGTCCGTTCGCGAAGAAGTGGGTGGCGAGTTCCTGGTCGAGCGCCTCGATCACCTGGGTGATCGAGAGGTCCTTGGTGCCGTCGACCGAGCCCTTGAATGCCTGCCAGAAGTCGCGGAGTACCTTGCGCCAGTCGAGTTGGCCGGCCGACACGTCGTCAAGCTGGGTTTCGAGATCGGCGGTAAAGTTGTAGGCGACGTAGCGGGTGAAGAAGCTGGACAGGAAGGTGGTCACCAGGCGACCGCGGTCCTCCGGAATGAAGCGCCGCTTGTCGAGGGTGACGTACTGCCGGTCCTGCAGCACCTGCATGATGCTGGCGTAGGTCGAGGGCCGGCCGATGCCGAGTTCCTCGAGCTTCTTCACCAGGCTCGCCTCGGAATAGCGCGGCGGCGGCTGGGTGTGGTGCTGGTCCGAGCGGGTTTCCTGGCGGGCGACGTTCTCGCCGCGCTCGACCGGTGGCAGGATCTTGCCGGACTCGTCGTCCTCGGACGCAGGCTCGTCGCGATCTTCCTGGTACAGGGTCAGGAAGCCGTCGAACGCGATAACCGATCCGGTGGCGCGCAGGGTTGACCGGCCCTTGCGATCGAGCACGTCGATGGCGGTCTGGTCGAGTTCGGCGCTGGCCATCTGGCTGGCGACCGTGCGCTTCCAGACCAGGGTGTAGAGCTTCAGCTGGTCGGCATCGATGTGGCTCTTCAGACTGTCCGGCGTGCGCTTGACGTCGGTCGGGCGGATCGCCTCGTGCGCTTCCTGGGCGTTCTTGGCACGCGAGGTGTAGACCCGGGCGGTGTTCGGTAGGTACCGGTCGCCATAGGTCGAGCCGATGGCGGTGCGGATCGACTGGATGGCTTCCTGGCTGAGCTGGACGCCGTCGGTACGCATGTAGGTGATGAGGCCGACGGTTTCGCCGTCGAATTCCACGCCTTCGTAAAGCCGCTGGGCCAACTGCATGGTTCGGGTGGCGCTGAATCCGAGCTTGCGCGAGGCTTCCTGCTGCAGGGTCGAGGTGGTGAACGGCGGTTGCGGGTTGCGCCGGACCCGCTTCTTCTCGACCTCGCTGATGGTGAAGTCGCCGGCCTCGATGGCGGCGACTGCAGCCTTGGCTTCGGCCTCGTTCTTGATGTCGAGCCGATCGAGCTTGGTGCCGTCAAGGTGGGTCAACCGGGCGGTGAAGGATTTCCGCTCCTGGGTGCGGAAGTCGGCTTCGATGCTCCAGTATTCCTGCGGGTTGAAACGCTCGATCTCCGCTTCACGCTCGGAGATCAGACGCAGTGCGACCGACTGCACGCGGCCGGCCGACCGGGCGCCGGGTAATTTGCGCCACAATACCGGCGACAGGGTAAAACCGACGAGGTAGTCCAGCGCCCGGCGCGCCAGGTAGGCGTCGATCAGGTCCTGGTCGAGGGCCCGCGGCTTGGCGATGGCGTCGAGCACCGCCGATTTGGTGATTTCGTTGAACGCCACCCGGGTCACGTCAATGCCCTTGAGCGCCTTGCGCTCCTCCAGCACCTTTTGGACATGCCAACTGATCGCCTCGCCCTCGCGATCCGGGTCAGTGGCGAGGATCAGTTGGGTGGCGCCCTTCAGCGCCTCGGCGATCGCCTTGACCTGCTTCTCGGCCCGCGGATCGATTTGCCAGAGCATCGCGAAATCCTGGTCCGGATCGACCGATCCGTCCTTCGGCGGCAGATCACGGATGTGCCCGTAGCTGGCCAGGACGTAGTAGTCGTCACCCAGGTATTTGTTGATCGTCTTGGCTTTGGCGGGGGACTCAACGACGACGACTTTACTCATGCGGTGCGTTCGCTTCCCTGTGGCCTCTTCCGGCGACGCCCTTCGGGCGCACGGTCTATCCGGCCCGGCGCGGCCGTTGGCATAGTGCCCTCAAGCCGGGGTACTCATCCGTCGCGCCACCTGGTTCCCCGGATATCGGTCAACCAGACCGGCAAGTTCCGCTTCAAGGAGCGCAGTCGCGACGATTGGTGCAGACAATTGGCAGCCGCGGATGAGTTCGTCAACCGGCACCGGTTCCGGGCCGAGCACGTCGAGCACCGTCCGGCGCGTTGTATCATCACTCTCCAATGGGTGCGCGACCGGTTCAGGATCGTGCAGGCCGGTGACCGTTCTGACCGCTCGATTGATCGACGGTAGGAGGTCGAGGGCCGACAGAACATCCTGGGCATCCTGGATCAGCAAGGCGGCTCCGTCCTGGATCAAGGCGTTGCAACCGGTGCAGCGCGGGTCGAGCGGTGAGCCGGGGACCGCGAATACCTCGCGGCCCTGATCGAGGGCACGTCGGGCGGTGATCAGGGAGCCTGATCGTTTCGCCGCCTCGACCACGACCGTCCCGAGCGTCAGCCCCGAGATGACGCGGTTGCGGGTCGGGAAGTGCCGGGCCTGCGGTTCCGTGCCGACCGGCATCTCGGCAACCGCGATCCCGTTCTCGACGATTTGCTGCAGCAGGCCCGCATGCTCCGGCGGGTACGTCACGTCGATTCCGCCGGCAAGCACCGCCACCGTCCCTGTGTCGATGGAGCCTTCGTGGGCCGCCGCGTCGATGCCGCGGGCCAGACCAGATACAACGGCATAGCCGGCCTCGCCGAACGCCCGGGCCAGGCCGGTGGCGAACCGGCAACCGTTCACCGATGCGTTGCGGGCGCCGACCACCGCGATCGATGGTCGGGACAGCAGCGCCGGATCGCCGGCAACTGTCAGGCAGGGTGGCGCATCGTCGATCGCGGCGAGCCGAACCGGGTAGTCCGGGTCGCCGATCACCAGCAGCGCAGCACCGACGCGTTCGACGGAAGCCAGTTCACGCTCGGCATCGCCGATCGACGGCACATTCAGGGAGCGGCGCCGACCACCGCGGCGTGCCAGATCGGGCAGGGCCTGCAACGCGGCAGTGGCGGTTCGGTATCGTGCAATCAGGTGCCGAAAGGTCACCGGTCCGACATTCTCGGTTCGGATCAACCTCAGGCGGTCGAGGCGTTCACCTTGGTCGAGGTGAGGCAGGGCGGTCGGCATGGACGGGCGCTCCGGTGGCGTCGATCCAGGAGGCTATGGGTGCGGCAGGGCGGGTTTTTACCGAACGATGCGGAACCGCATCGAGTTTAAGGGTGAAACCGCAAGGGCAGTTTCGAAACCGAGAATCAGGTTTCGGTTTTCTTTGAACGGCTTAGGTTGATCCGGCCTTCTTCACCGCGCAGCAGGCGGGCAATGTTCTGGTAATGCCGGATCCATACCAGGACAGCGACGAAGGCGCCCAGTTCGGCGAATTGTGGGCCATCAATCTGCCAAGCCACCAGCGGAGCCACGGCAAGCGCGACCAGGGCGGCGACCGACGAGTAGCGCAGGACGGCAGCGACAATCAGCCAAGTGGCGCAGGCGATGAGCCCGACCGGCCAGGACAGCGCCAGCCAGACTCCAATGGCGGTCGCCACCCCCTTGCCGCCCTTGAACTTGAGCCAGACCGGAAAGCAATGACCCAGCAACACGCCGGCCGAGGCCAGCACCGACATATCCGGGCCATACTGTGCGGCGATCAACACCGCGACGGCACCCTTGCCGCCGTCCAGCAGCAGGGTCGCCGCCGCCAACCCCTTGCGACCGGTGCGCAGCACGTTGGTGGCGCCGATGTTCCCGGAACCGATGTTGCGGATGTCTCCGAGCCCGGCGAGCTTGGTCAGCACCAGTCCGAATGGGATCGAGCCGAGCAGGTAGGCGAGCGCGAAGGCTGCGTAGAACGGCCACGTGTAGGTGAAGCTACCGAGGGGATCAGGCATGGGCGCTCTCCCGGCGTGAGCGAGGCCCGCTTGCTTCGGTGTCCAGATCGAACACGGTGCGGCCGCGGTACACTGTGCGCCACACCCGTCCCTGGGCCGGCTTGCCGTCGAACGGACTGTTCTTCGACTTGGACCGGAACTTCGAGGCGTCGATCCGCACCGCCCGATCCGGCTCGAACACCACCAGATCGGCCCAGGCGCCGACCGACAGCCGGCCGACCTCCAGCCCGAGGATGGCGGCTGGCCGGGCTGTCAGCCGGTCGATGATGTCGAGCAGCGGCATGGCCCCATCGTGGTGCAGGCCCAGGCTGATCGGCAGCAGGGTCTCCAGGCCGACCGCGCCAGGCACAGCCTGGGCGAACGGCACGCGCTTGGAGTCCTGGTCCTCGGGGTTGTGGTCGCTGGCGATGGCGTCGATCGTGCCGTCGGCGACGCCGGCGACCACCGCCCGCCGGTCGGCCTCCGAGCGCAGCGGCGGCGACATCCGGGCAAAGGTCCGATAGTCGACGATCGCCAATTCATTCAGCGCGAAATAGTGCGGGGCGGTGTCGCAGGTCACCGCCAGCCCCTCGGCCTTGGCCCGGCGGATCGCCTCGATCGCCGCACCGGTCGAGACGTGGGCCGCGTGGTATCGCCCGCCGGTGAGGCGCACCAGTTGCAGGTCGCGCTCGATCATCATGACTTCGGCACAGGACGGGATGCCTGGCAGGCCGAGGCGCGTTGCGGTCTCGCCCTCGGTGGCGCAACCCTCGCGGGCCAGGGTCGGCTCCTCCGGGTGTTGGATCACCGGCCGGCCGAACATGGTGGCGTAGGACAGCAGCCGGCGCATCACTACCGGGTCGGCGATCGCCTTGGTGCCGTCGGTGAACCCGACCGCGCCGGACGCCGACAGCAGGCCGATCTCGGTCATCTCCTCGCCGCGCATACCCTTGGTGGCGGCGGCGTAGGGATGGACGTTGACCAGCCCGACCTCCTGGGCGAGGCGCTCGACGAACTCCAGAAGCGACACGTCGTCGATGATCGGGTTGGTGTTCGGCAAGGTCGCAAGCGTGGTCACGCCGCCGGCGACCGCCGCGTGCTGCAGCGAGGCGAGGGTTTCCATATGCTCCTCGCCCGGCTCTCGCGTCTGGACCCGCATGTCGACCAGGCCGGGTGCCAGGCATCGGCCCCCGCAATCCACCACCTCGGCGTCGGCCTGGATGGCGTCCACGAACACGTTCGGGCCGACTTCGGCGATCTTGCCGTCGCGGACCAGCACCGCGCCCTTGGCATCGAGCCGGCTGGCCGGGTCAAGCAGGCGGGCGTTCTTGTACAGTGTGGCTCTCACTGGTTCTTCGCCCACGGTTCGGTCTGGTTGGTCACCAGCGCGTCGAGCACAGCCATCCGCACGGCCACGCCCATCTCTACCTGCTCGCGGATCAGCGAACGGTCGATGTCGTCGGCGACCACGGAGTCGATCTCCACGCCACGGTTCATCGGCCCCGGATGCATGATCAGCGCGTCCGGCTTGGCAGCCAGCAGCTTCTCATAGTCGAGCCCGTAGTAGCGGAAATACTCGCGGATCGACGGCACGTAGCTGCCCTTCATCCGCTCGGTCTGCAACCGCAGCATCATGACGATGTCGCAGCCGGCGATGCCGCGCTCCATGTCGTGATGCACCTCGACGCCGAGCCGCTCGATCCCGGCCGGCAGCAAGGTCGGCGGGGCGACCACCCGGACCCGTGCGCCCATGATCGACAGCAGGTGGATGTTCGAACGTGCCACCCGGCTGTGGGAGACGTCGCCGCAGATCGCCACTTCCAGCCCTTCCAGCGTGCCGCGCCGCCGACGGATCGCCAGGGCGTCAAGCAGTGCCTGGGTTGGGTGCTCGTGGCTGCCGTCGCCGGCGTTGATCACCGAACAGTTGACCTTCTCGGCCAGCAGATGGACCGCGCCGGAGTCGGAATGCCGCACGACCAGGGCGTCGGGGTGCATGGCGTTCAGGGTCATGGCGGTGTCGATCAGGGTCTCGCCTTTTTTGATCGACGAGGTCGACACCGACATGTTGATAACGTCGCCACCCAGCCGCTTGCCGGCCAACTCGAAGCTGGTGCGGGTACGGGTGGAGTTCTCGAAGAACAGGTTGATCAGGGTACGACCGCGCAGGGTCGACGCCTTCTTGTCGGCTTGCCGGTTCTGCTCGACGAACCCGTCGGCCCGGTCCAGGAGGAAATTGATGTCGGATCGCGTCAGCCCCTCGATTCCGAGGAGGTGGCGATAGGGATACCGGGAGCCGTCTGAAGGGGCGGCCGCGGCGTCGCTGGCGATGGCGCTGGTCATTAAAGCGTCGTTATAGGGGGCGCTACCGGGTACCGGCAAGCATCCCCCGTCACGAATCTCAAATTGCCCCGGATTCCTTGAGCTTTGCCAGCTCGTCGACCGACAGGCCAAGCTCACCGCCCAGCACCTCCTCGGTGTGCTGACCGAGAATCGGCGGCGGACGACGATACTCCGCCGGGGTATCTGAGAGTTTCAGGGGATAGGCGATGCTCGGCACACCGTCCGGGCTGAACGGATGGCCGGGGATGGTCTGCTGCATGCCGCGCGCCTGCACCTGGGGGTCGGCGAACACCTGGTCGATGTCGTTGACCGGGCCGCACGGCACGCCAACCGATTCCAATCCCGCCACCCAGTCGGCGGTGCTGCGGGTTTGCATGATCGCGGCGACGGTGGCGACCGATTCTGCGCGGTTGCGCACCCGCGCCACGTTGGTGGTGAAGCGCGGGTCGGCGACGATGTCGGCGCGTCCGGCAAACCGGCAGAACTTGGCGAACTGCTGGTCGTTGCCGACGCCCAGGATCACGTGGCCGTCGGCGGTGGCGAATACCTGGTAGGGCGTGATGTTAGGGTGGGCGTTGCCGAGCCGGGTGGGCGCGGTGCCGCCGACCAGGTAATTCAGGCCCTGGTTGACCAGCCAACTGACCTGGGTGTCGAGCAGGGCGGCGTCGATGTACTGGCCGCGGCCAGTGGCATCGCGATGGCGCAGGGCGGCCAGGATGGCGGTGGCGGTGTGCATGCCGGTCATCACATCGGCGATGGCGACTCCGACCTTCATCGGCTCGCCACCGTCCTCGCCAGTGACGCTCATGATCCCTCCCATACCCTGGGCTAGGAAGTCGTAGCCAGCGCGAGGGGCGTAGGGACCGGTCTGCCCGAACCCGGTGATGCTGGCGTAGACTAGGCGCGGGAACCGTTCGCGCAGCTGCTCAAAGGACAGGCCATAGCGCGCCATGTCGCCGACCTTGAAGTTCTCGATGAAGACATCGGCGGTCTCCACCAGTTTCAGCAGCACCTCGCAACCTTCAGGCCGCGAGATGTCGAGCCCGACCGAGCGCTTGTTGCGGTTGCACGACAGGTAGTAGGCGCTCTCCGAGGTGTCTTGGCCGTCGGCGTCCTTCAGGAACGGCGGTCCCCATTTGCGGGTGTCGTCGCCCATGCCCGGCCGCTCGATCTTCACGATGTCGGCGCCGAGATCGCCCAGGGTCTGGGTGCAGATCGGCCCGGCCAGGATGCGCGAGCAGTCGATGACGCGGATCCCGGCAAGGGCACCGGCGGTGGTGGTAGTCTCGGCCATAGCGCTCACGGGGTAACGGCGGGAACGGCGATGGTGCGACGGCCTGTCGGAGGGATCAAGCGGGTGGGGTCTGTCAGAAGGTCAGGCCCGTGGCAGTTGGAACACCATGGCGCCGATGAACCGGTTCACCCGCTGTCCGTCATCGGCCAGTGGCAGGATCAGGGTCTCGTAGGCTTTGTATTCCTGCCGCCGCCAGTCGACGGTGCCGTGCACCCGGATCGGACGGCATTCGTCGCGAACCGTGCGGTATAGGTCGAGCCCCGCGGGCCCGAAGACTTCGCTGATCCGCTTGCCGGTGTTGTCGACACCGACGTGCTGGGTGATCTTGGTTCCGATCAGCGTGTAGCGAAAGTCGTTGTCCTCCGGAATGGCCTCGACCAGGAACATGCTGCCCAGCCAGTCTTTCATTTCCAGCGGATCGAAATCGCCGCGGGCCGGCAGGGCATCCGATCGGCATTTGGCCTGCCACAGCTGATGGAGTCGCTGCAGCGCGGGGTCTTTCAGGGTCAGCGCACTGTCCCAAGCGCCCGGTTTTGGGCTCGTCATCGCTTCTGCCCAATCCGCGGTTGCCCGGTCACGGCGCCGCATGTTGTCGTTTCACCGGATCTTTCTCGGCGGATGACCTTTCCGACCGATTGCCAGGACGAATGGTGGCATCGTTCCGCCCGGGCATGCCAGATCGTTCCAATCGATTTTCGACCCTTGCCGATCAGTCCCCGATTGGCGCTTCGCCTGCGAACGTCGTGCGCCACAGCAGGCGGCGGTGGCCGTCGTAGTCGTTGACGGCAAAGTGCAGGGTCATGCGGTTGTCCCAGATCACCAGGTCGCCGGGCTGCCAGCGATGCCGGCAGCAGAACTCGGGCCGGGTCATATGGGCGTACAGCCGGGCCAGGACCGGGGCGCTCTCGGCCTCGGTCATGCCGTCCAGTCGGATCGTGTAGATCGGGTTCAGGAACAGCGCCGCCCGGCCGCTGACCGGATGGCGGCGGACCATCGGGTGGGCAATCTCGCGGTCGGCCTCGGGGTCGCCGCGCGCGATCTTGATCGAACGGCTGGTCGCGACGGTCGGGGCGTGGCGCACGCCATAGGGCGCCCCGGTTTGGATCGCCCGGCGGCCGGCAATCAACGCGCGCAGATCGTCGGGCAGGGTGTCCCAGGCGGTCGCCTGATCGGCCCACAGGGTGTCGCCGCCGACCGGCGGCAGGTCGACCGCCTGCAGCAGCGAGCCGCCGGGTGGTCGTTCCAGGAACGAGAAGTCGGAATGCCAGTCGCCGCCGAAGGTGGAGATCCGGTGCTCGTCGGCCTCCTTCAGCACTGCGACCACGTCCGGGTCTTCGGCCGACGGCGCGATGTACGGCACCCGGAACAGGGGGCCGAACACCTCGGTAGCGCGCTTCAGAGCCGCCCCGTCGAGGAACTGGCCGGGCAGGAACAGCACCAGTCGCTCGGCCAGGGCCGCGCGCAGAGCGTCGGCCAAGGCGTCGTCGATCGGACGCTTCAGGTCGATGCCGGTCAGCCGGGCGCCGAGCCGGGGTGTCACCGGCTCCAGGTCGAACGCTGCGGTCATCGGCCGGCGACCGCCAGCTTGATGCCGAAGCCGATCATCGCCAAGCCAGCGGCGCCCTCGAGCCATTTTCCGGCCTGCCGGTAGGCGCGGCGGGCCGGACCGCTGGCGAACACCAGGGCGACCAGCCCGTACCAGGCCAGGGTCTGACCCAGGATCAGCAGCACGGCGGCGACGTAGAAGCCGAACGGGGCGCCGGCGGGTACCGCGACCGCGAACACGCTGCTCCAGAACACCCCGGATTTCGGGTTGGCGAGATTGGTCAGCAGCCCGCGCCGATAGGGCGCCAGCGCGCTGGCGGCGGTGGCGCTTCCGAGGGTGGTTGCCGGTCGGCGCAGCCCGGACAGCAGGCGGATGCCGGCGTACATCAGGTAGAGGGCGCCGGCGATCCGCAGGGCCTGGAACAGGATCTCCGACTGGTGCAGCAGGATCGCGATGCCGCTGAGGGTCAGCACCACCCAGATCCCGGTGGCCGTGGCGACCCCGGTGACCGCGCGGAACGCCAGGCCACGCGAATGGGCGGCGGCCAGATGGCTGACCACGACAGTGTTCGGTCCCGGTACCATCGCCGCCAGCAGGTGCAGCACAGCCAGGGCGGATCCGAACTCAAAGGCGGGGGGCATGGCCGGGACGCTCCGTCGATGACGGCTCAGCCTAGTCCCGTGCCGAGAGACGAGAAAGAGGCTAACCGACCCAGGCGATGAACAGCGGCAGGGTGACCGCGGCCATCGCCACCTGGGTGGTAAGGATCGCCGCCATTAGGGCATGATCGCCGCCGAGCGCGCGGGCGAATACGTAGGACGAGGCCGAACTGGGCAGGGCGTTGAACAGCACCGCGACCTGCAGGGCGACGCCGCTGAGCCCGAGCGGGCCGGCGAGCGCCAGGGTCAGCGCCGGCACCGCGACCAGCTTCAGCAGGTTGGACAGCAACAGCGGCGCCCAGCCGGTGCGCAGGGCCGAGAATCGCAGGCCGGCACCGACTGCGAGCAGGCCGAGCGCCAGGGCGCCGCGCCCCAACAGGTCCAGCCCGTCGGCGACCAGTTTGTGCAGGCCGATGCCGCTGGCGTTCAAGGCGATGCCGAGCAGGCAGGCGACGATGATCGGGTTCTTGGCCATCGAGGCCGCCACGACGCCGAGGTTGGCCGGCTTGTCGCCGATCATCCGGGTCAGGAACCAGACCGACAGGGCGTTCACCAGCGGGATCACCGCGGCGATGCCGACGGCGGCCAGCGCTACTCCGTCGTGCCCGTACAACGCGCCGGCGGCGGCGATGCCGATGTAGGTGTTCTGGCGGATGGCACCCTGGATGACGCTGGTGTACGCGGCTCTGCCGATGCCGGTGATCCGTCGGATTGCGACCAGGAGGCCGGTGACGATCAGCACCGCGCAGGCCATTGCCGTCACCATCGGGCCGATCTCGTAGCCGGTCAGGTCGGTGCCGCCGAGCTTGAGCACCAGCAGGGCCGGCAGCAGCAGCCAGTAGGTGATCAACTCGATGCCGCGCCAGCCGTCCTCGCCGATCGGACCGATCGGCCGCAGGATCGCACCTACCACGATCAGGCCGAACACCGGCGCCAGCGCGGCCAGGGTTGCGTTCATGCCGTGGCGTTCAAGCGGTTGGGACTACTCGGGAGTGGGCGGCGCGAACCCGGTGCTGCGCGGCTCGGGTTCCGGCAGGGCATCCAGGGCGGCCTGCAGGATCCAGGCGGCGGCAGCGGAGTCGATGGATTTCTTGCGTTGGCCGCGGGTCAGGTCGGCCTCGGAGATCATCGCGCGCTCGACTGCCTGGGTGCTCATCCGCTCGTCCTGGAATACCGTCGGCAGGTCGTGACGCAGAAGCAGTTCGGCCGTCAGGTCGCGAGTCGACTGGCAACGCGGTCCTTCGGTGCCGTCCATGTTCAGCGGCAGGCCGACGACGAACCCGCCGATGTTGCGACTGCCCACCAGCGCCAGGATCTCCGCCGCGTCCTCGGAGAACTTGCGGCGGCGAATGATGGTGACCGGCGAGGCGACGCGCAGGGCGGCGTCCGACACCGCAATGCCGATGGTTTTGGTGCCGAAATCCAGGCCCATCAGCCTCGCGCCGGGGCCGAGCAGGCGGTGCAGGTCGGCAGGCTTGCAGATGGCCATGGTGGGTGTTAGCTTCCGCGCTCCGAAACGGCGGAAATCCGCCGTTTTCCAGTTTTCATGTTTGTCTGGAACGGTCTTTACCCTATGTCGCTCGACAAGGCCACCGTCGCGTCCATCGCGACACTCGCCCGCCTTCGTGTTCCGGAGGATCGTCTGGAGCCGATGGTCGCCGATCTGAACGCAATCCTCGGCTTCGTCGAGCAGCTCAATCAGGTCGACACCGACGGGGTAGAGCCGCTTGCCAGCGTTACCGGCCACTCGCTGCCGCAGCGCGAGGACGCGGTGACCGACGGCGGCTATCCCGACCGGGTGACGGCGAACGCGCCGGACGGCGGCAACGGCTTCTACGCGGTGCCGAAGGTGGTCGAGTGATGGCCGGTATCCTCGACCTCGATCTCGTCGCCGCCCGCGATGCCCTGCGCGCCCGCGAGATCTCCAGCACCGAGCTGACGTCGGCCTATCTGTCGCGGATCGAAGCGACTGCCGATCTGAACGCTTATATCACCGTGACCGCCGACAAGGCGCAGGCGATGGCCAAGGCGTCGGACGAACGGCTGGCCAAGGGCGAGGGCGGGGGGCTGGAAGGCCTGCCGATCGCGGTGAAGGACCTGTTCTGCACCGAAGGCGTGCTGACCACCGCGGCGTCGCACATCCTCGACGGCTTCAAGCCGACCTATGAGTCGACGGTGACCGGCAATCTGTGGAGCGCCGGCGCGGTCATGCTCGGCAAGACCAATCTGGACGAGTTCGCCATGGGTTCCTCCAGTGCTACGTCCTACTACGGACCGCCCGTCAATCCGTGGCGCGGCGCCCAGGACAGCGAAACCAGGTTGGTTCCCGGCGGCTCGTCGGGCGGTTCGGCCGCTGCGGTTTCCGGCTGGGCGGCCTTGGCCGCGACCGGTACCGACACCGGCGGGTCGATCCGCCAGCCGGCCAGCTTGACCGGCATCGTCGGTATGAAGCCGAGCTATGGCCGCTGCTCGCGCTGGGGAATCGTGGCGTTCGCTTCGTCGCTCGACCAAGCCGGGCCGATGACCCGCACGGTGCACGATGCGGCGGTCATGCTGAGCGCGATGGCCGGTCACGACCCGAAAGACTCGACCTCGGCCGCCGAGCCGCTGCCGGATCTGGAGGCGACTCTGGACAGCGGGGTGAAGGGCCTGCGGATCGGCGTGCCGGCCGAGTACCGGGTCGACGGCATGCCGACCGAGATCAGCGAGATCTGGGCCAAGGGCATCGCGTGGCTGAAGGACGCGGGCGCGGAGATCATCGACATCTCGCTGCCGCACACCCAGTACGCACTGGCGACCTACTACATCATCGCCCCGGCCGAGGCGTCGTCGAACCTCGCGCGCTACGACGGCGTGCGCTACGGACTGCGGGTCGACGGCGGCAGCCTGGACGAGATGTACGCCAACACCCGCGGCGAAGGCTTCGGTGCCGAGGTGCAGCGCCGCGTCCTGATTGGCACGTACGTGCTGTCGGCCGGTTACTACGACGCCTATTACCGCAAGGCCCAGCGGGTCCGCACCTTGATCCGCCGCGACTTTGACGAGGCGTTCGGCAAGGTCGACGCGATCCTGACGCCGACCGCCCCGTCGGACGCCTTCGCGATCGGCGCCAACGAGGACGACCCGGTGAAGATGTACCTGAATGACGTGTTCACGGTGCCCGCCAGCCTCGCCGGCCTGCCGGGCCTGTCAGTGCCGGCCGGCCTGTCGGCGCGTGGCTTGCCGCTGGGCCTGCAGGTGCTGGGTCGGATGTTCGACGAGCCGATGGTGCTGCGGGTCGGTCGGGCAATCGAGAAGGCTGCGACCTTCACCTCTCGCCCTGCCATGCTGGAGGGAATCTGAGCCATGTCTGAGCCGTATCGCATCCAGGGCGAGACCGGGGCCTGGGAAGTGGTGATCGGGCTGGAGGTCCACGCCCAGGTGATCTCCAAGTCCAAGCTGTTCTCCGGCTCGGCGACCACCTTCGGCGCCGGTGCCAACACCCAAGTCAGTCTGGTCGACGCCGCCATGCCGGGCATGCTGCCGGTGATCAACCGCGAGTGCGTCGATCAGGCGGTGCGCACCGGCCTGGCGCTGGAAGCGAAAATCAATCCGGTCAGCGTGTTCGACCGCAAGAACTACTTCTACGCCGACCTGCCGCAGGGCTATCAGATTAGCCAGTACGAGCAGCCGATCGTCGGCGAGGGCGTGGTCCATCTCGACCTGCCGGACAGCGAGACCAAGGAAGTCGGGATCGAGCGCCTGCACCTGGAGCAGGACGCCGGCAAGTCGCTGCACGACCAGCACCCGTCGAAGTCGTACATCGACCTGAACCGGTCGGGCGTCGCGCTGATGGAGATCGTTTCCAAGCCGGACCTGCGTTCGCCGGAGGATACCGCCGCCTACATCAAGAAGCTGCGCTCGATCCTGCGCTACATCGGCACCTGCGACGGCAACATGCAGGAAGGCTCGATGCGTTGCGACGTGAACGTGTCGGTGCGCAAACCTGGCGACGAATACGGTACGCGCTGCGAGATCAAGAACGTCAACTCGATCCGCTTCGTCCAGCAGGCGATCGAATACGAGGCGCGCCGTCAGGTCGAGGTCCTGGAGGAGGGCGGCAGCATCAAGCAGGAAACCCGGCTGTTCGACGCCAACCGGGGTGAGACCCGCTCGATGCGTTCCAAGGAAGACGCCCACGACTACCGCTACTTCCCGGACCCCGACCTGCTGCCGCTGAAGCTCGACCCGGCGCGGGTCGAGGCGCTGAAGGCGGCGCTGCCGGAACTGCCGGACGTCAAGAAGGCTCGGTTCATCGCCGAGTACGGCCTGTCGGTCTATGACGCCTCCTCGCTGATCGAAGAGCGGGCGATCGCAGACTGGTATGAGGCCTTGGTCAAGGGCGGCAACGGCAAGCGCGACCCGAAGATCGCGGCCAACTGGACGATCTCCGAGCTGTTCGGCGCGTTGAACAAGGCAGGCTTCGATCTCGCCGACAGCCCGGTATCGGCCGACGCGTTGGGCGGGCTGATTGACCTGATCGGCGACGGCACGATCTCCGGCCGGATCGCCAAGGACGTGTTCGCCGAGATGTTTGAGACCGGCAAGGACGCTGCCGCGATCGTCGAGGAGAAGGGGCTGCGCCAGGTCTCCGACACCGGCGCGATCGAGGCGATCGTCGATGCCGTCCTGGCCGAGAATCAGGACAAGGTCGCCGAGTTCCGGTCCGGTAAGGACAAGCTGTTCGGATTCTTCGTCGGCCAGACCATGAAGCGCTCGGGCGGCAAGGCCAATCCTGGCATGGTCAACGAACTGCTGAAGGCCAAGCTGACAGGATGACCGCAGTCATCAGATGACCGTGAGTTGACCTACAAGGTCGAGACCCGAGGTTCGCGCTGCGGTAGTCTTTCGCCGGTCGAAACGATCGGGGAACGAGGCAATGGGGCAGTCATTCCGGATCACCGCCGCATCCGTCGTGGTCGGTATCACACTGGGCTCGCTCGCCGCACTCGCCGCCGAGAGCCGCGTGGTGCAGACCGGGAAGGCGTTTGAGCCGAAGGCGCTGACCGTCAAGGCCGGAGACACCGTCACCTTCGTCAACGAAGACTTCTACGACCACAACGTCTATTCGGAGTCCACCGGCAACGTCTTCAACCTCGGCATCCAGCCGCCGGGCCAGACCAACGGCGTGACCCTGGCGACGGCAGGTATCGTCGACGTGCGCTGCCGGATCCATCCGAAGATGAAGCTGGTCGTGACTGTCGAATAGTCGGTGGCCGAGAGGACAGGGCATGTCCATCCGGATCAAGCTTCTTGGGGCGTTCCTGGTCGCTGTCGTCGCGGCGGCGGCTCTGGCGGCGGTGGCCTTGACCGCGACCTGGTCGCTCGCCGACCTCGCCCAGCGGCTGTACGACCAGCCGCTGCAGGCCATCAGCCACGCTCGGTCCGCCCAGACCGCCTTCGCGGTCATGCAGCGCGCCGACACGCCTGAGGAGCGGGCCGAACGGCACGAGCAACTGGTCTCGGACCTGGCGGTGGTGGCGGAACGGTCCCAGTCCGATGCGATGCGCGGCCTCGCCGGTACGATCGGCGCCGATGTCGGCGTATGGGCAAGCTTGCCGGACGAAGCGCCGACACGCGTGGATCAGGCGGCCGAGATCCGTGAGAAGCTGGAGATTCTGGTCGAGGCGGCGGCCTCCGGCGGTTTCCGGTTCTGGCTGGAGGCCGAACGGCTGATCGAGCAGACCAAGACCTTCACCTTGGCGGTCGTCGCGGTGGTGGCGGCCGCTGCGCTGGCGGTGGCGGCCTGGATGATCCAGACGATCGTGCGGCCGCTCGGTCGCATGGAGCGGTCTATGACGGCGCTGGCGGGCGGCGAGCGTGACGTAGCTGTGCCCGACCTTGGCCGGCGCGACGAGGTCGGCGCAATGGCCGCTGCCCTGGCGGTGTTCAAGGACGCGATGGCCGAAGTGCGCGACGCCAAGGAGCGAGCGGAGGCGGCAACCCGCGCGAAGTCCGAGTTCCTGGCGATGATGAGCCATGAGATCCGCACGCCGATGAACGGAGTCATCGGCATGACCCGCCTGCTGCTGGACGGCGATCTTGCGGCACGCGACCGGGAGACGGCGGGGGTGGTGCTGGAATCCGGCGAAGCGCTGATGACGATCCTGAACGACATCCTCGACCTGTCGAAGCTGGAGGCCGGGCGGCTCGAGTTGGAGGTGATCGACTTCGACGTGCGCCGATTGGTCGAGGGAACGGTGACGCTGATGAGCGGCCGGGCCTCGGAGAAGGGGCTGGCATTGCAGGCCCGAGTGGCCGACGACATGCCGCAATACCTTCGCGGCGATGCCGGCCGATTGCGCCAGGTGGTTCTGAACCTCGTCGGCAACGCCGTGAAGTTCACCGACGCTGGATCGGTCACCGTGCGGGTGACGCGCTCTGGCTCCGACCAAACGACGGTGCCACTGGTTCTCGAGGTAATTGATACCGGGATTGGCATGGACGAGACCGCGCGGTCCCGACTGTTCCAGGAATTCGCCCAGGCCGACGCCTCGATCGCCCGGCGATACGGTGGCACCGGCCTGGGGCTGTCGATCTCCAAGAGGGTCGTCGACCGGATGGGCGGTGCCATTGAGGTGGACAGTGCGTCAGGCCGGGGCTCCACGTTCCGGGTTCATTTGTCGATTCCGGAGGGCGTCGCGCCGACGGCGGACTCCGATGACGAAATCCAGCACCTGCGTCCGCTGCATGTGCTGGTTGCCGAGGACAACATCGTGAACCAGAGGGTCGCCCGCGGCCTGCTGGAGAAGCGCGGCCATCGGGTCACCGTGGTGCCGGACGGGGCGCAGGCGGTGGCCGCCGTGGCGGCCGGCGGGGTGGATGTCGTGCTGATGGATCTGCACATGCCGGAACTGGACGGCATCGGCGCAACCAAGGCGATTCGAGCGCTCGACGGAGCGTTGGCATCTGTGCCGATCGTCGCAGCCACCGCCGGTGCGATGGAGCATGAGGTCCGGGCGTGTCTCAATGCCGGCATGGACGCCACGGTGGCCAAGCCGATCGACCCGCGCGCGCTGTTCCGTACGTTGGCGCGTGTAGTGGCCGACGCTGCGACACAAGTGGACGAGTTCGGCGAGCCGGATCCCGTCGCACTGCTGGAAGCGGGTACCGGGGCGTTCGAACCGGCGATCTACGATGCCCTGGCCGAGCAACTCGGCGTCGAGATGGTGCAGGAACTGGTGATGGCCTTCGAGGAAACGGCCCGCGAGGCGCTGACGGCGATGGCGGCAGCCCGGGACGGCAGTGAAGCTGGCCATATGTTGGACGCCGCCCATGGACTGAAGAGCGCAGCCGGCTCTATCGGCCTGCGCACAGCGTGGCGGGCGGCATCTGCGGTTGAAGAGGCGGCATCCGCGGGGCATATGCAGGAAGCGGTGGCGGGCTGCGAGGCGTTGCCGGTCGCCGTCGAGCAGGGACTTGCCGCCCTGCGCGCCCACGCCCTCAGGACCGCCGCCGAATGACCATCGACCCCGACCGCCCGTTGTCGCCGAAGCCGCTGCCGACCTACGCCGGGTTGCGGGTGCTGCTGGCCGAGGACGAGCCGATGGCGACCAAGCTTGCCCAGGGCGCGCTGAAGGTCATGGGCATCACCGACATCGTGGCGGTCCGCGACGGCGAGCAGGCGCTGGCGGTCCTGGAGCACGAACAAGGCCGGTTCCAGCTGATCGTGTCGGACTGGAACATGCCGAGGATGTCCGGCCTGGAGTTCCTGAAGGCGGTCCGGCGGCGCTTTCCACACATGAAGTTTGTGATGCTGACCGGCAAGGCAACCAGCGATTTCGTGGTGGCGGCGCGCGAGCACGGCGTCGATGCCTATGTTGTCAAGCCGTTCAGCCCGAACCAGCTGCGCCGGAAGATCGAATCGCTGTTCACGTTCTGAGATGAGCGGGCCGGCTGACATATGGACGGTCGGCCATTCCAACCATCCGCTCGAGCGTTTCTTGGCTCTCCTGAAGTCGACCGGTGTGACGGCGATCGCCGATGTCCGGTCGGCGCCGTATTCCCGACGTTTCAAGTACTTCAACCGCGAGCCATTGCGCACCGCCCTGTCCAGCGTCGGGGTCGCCTATGTCTGGCTGGGTGACGCACTCGGCGGCAAGCACGCGGGCGGTGCAACACCGCCGGCCGAGGCGGTGACCCAGGCACTCGACCGGCTGGCCGATGGCGCGGAGCGCTACCGGGTTGCCCTGATGTGCGCGGAAGCCGATCCGGCGCAGTGCCACCGTGCCCGGCTGGTAGCGCCACTGCTGGTGGCGCGCGGGCATGCGGTCAGGCATCTGCGCGCCGATGGGACGCTGGAGGAGCACGATTCGGTACAGGTACGGATTGCCGGGCGCGACCGGACCGACCCTCGGCAGGACAGCCTGTTGTAGTCAAGGCGCACGCTGTGCGCTCCGGTCGGAATGTTTCCGGTCGGCGAAGTCGCCGTCACCTGCCGACAACTGGTTACCCCGGTTACGGTTGCGGAAATACGCTAGCGCCGGTTTCGTCCTCCAGGCCGGCCAGGAAGGCGTGCACGATAGCGATCCGCCGCTCGCCCAGTGCCCGGCCGGCAGCGGTGTTCATGGTCGCCGGCAGCTTGACGATCTTCTCCATCAGGTGGTCGGCCGACCACGCGACTTCGTCGATCGCGCGGCTGCGCGCGGCGGGATCGGTCGGGTGGAACAGCGGCCGGCCGAGTTCGGCACCGACCGCAATGGTGCGGGCCAGGCCGATGGCGCCGACCGCATCGAGCCGGTCGGCATCCTGCAGGATCTCAGCCTCCAGGGTCTCCGTCGGTATCCGCGCCGAGTAGCTGTGGGCGGCAATGGCATGCGCGACAGCCGACAGCTTGGCTTCCGGAAAGCCGATGCCCTTCAACAGTCCGGTTGCCCGTTCCGCGGCCATCCGAGAGGCGCGCGGCCGGTCCGGCGAGTTTTTCGGCACCGCCACGCAGTCGTGCAGGTAGGCGGCCGCCAGCACCACCAGGGAGTTTACCCGATCCCGGTGTTCCGGTGCGGCCATGATCGTGCGGGCGTTCGCCCAGACCCGGTCCAGGTGATGAATGTCGTGGGCGCTGTCGGCGGCCGGATCGTCGACGACCAGCCCGCGCAGTCGTGCCGTCCACTCCGCCTCGATGTCGTCGTTCGGTTGCGAAAGCATCCGATCAAAGCCCCTTGGCATGACAAACCCGTGGAAGGGTGTTTAGCATTCCGGCCCGCGCGGTCCAGTTCTAGGATCAGCCGCGTTCCCGTCACCGAGATCGAATTGAGCCATGACCGTCCGATTGCTGTACTTCGTGCCCGCCCATGCCCCCCTGCGAGCCTTGATCGAGGCGGAGCGGCCCGAGGGCTATGAGATCGTCTATCTGGAGAGCGACGACGAGGCCGAGATCCGCGCCAAGCTGGCCGATGCCGAGGTGGTGATGGTCGGGGCCAAGGTCCTGTTGCCCTGGCATGTCGAGGCGGCGCCGAAGCTGCGGCTGGTGCTGCACCAAGGCGTCGGCTACCACGACACGGTGGCGACCACGGCGCTGCGCGACCGGCAGATCCCGTTGGCCATCACCCCGGGCGGTACCCCGGAAGGCGTGGCCGAGCACGCGATCATGATGATGCTGGCGACCGGCCGTCGGCTGGCCTGGCAGGACGCCGAGCTTCGCGCGGGCCGCTGGCATTCCAATACGGTACGGGCTGAGGCACGCGGCCTCGGCGGCGCCCGCGTCGGGATCATCGGCCTGGGCCGGATCGGCAAGCAGGTGGCCAAGCGCCTGATCCCGTTCGAGTCGGTTCTGGCCTATCACGATATCCTGGAGATCGACCCGGCGGTCGAGCACGCGCTGCGGGTCGAGCGTCTGCCGTTCGACGAGCTGATCGCCACCTCGGACTTCATCACCCTGCACGTGCCGCTGACCGATCTGACCCATCACATGATCGGCGGCAAGGAAATCGCCGCGATGAAGGATGGCGCTATCCTGATCAACTGCGCCCGAGGGCCGGTGGTCTCTGAGCCGGCGTTGCTGGAGGGGCTCAGGTCCGGAAAACTCGGTGGTGCGGGTCTCGACGTGTTCGAGATCGAGCCGGTGGTCGGCCCGTCACCGTTCGCCGAGTTCCGCAACGTCGTGCTGACGCCGCACAACGCGCCGGGCACACGCGATATCATGCAGCAGAAGTTCCAGCAGATGTTCGCCAACGCCAAGCGCTTCTTCGGCGGCGAGACGCTGGCCGACAAGATCGACCTGTAACCGGAGGGCGTCATGGCCACCTTCACCGAATACGCCGATCACGACGGACTCGGCCTCGCCGACCTGATCGCCCGGCGCGAGGTAAAACGGGAGGAGGTGCTGGAAGCGGCGATCGAGCGGGCCGACGCGGTCAATCCGACGATCAACGCCATCGTGCACCGGATGGACGCGATCGCCCGTGGCCGGGTGGCTGCCGATCTGCCGACCGGCCCGTTCGCCGGTGTGCCGTTCCTGCTGAAGGATCTGTATGTCGGCTACGAGGGCTCGCCCGTCAGCAACGGGTCGCGACTCTGGAAGGACTACATCTCTCCGGCCAACTTCACCTACACCGAGCGTTGCCGCGACGCGGGATTGGTCGTCTTCGGTCGGACCAACAGCCCGGAGCTGGGAATCGCCTGGACCACCGAGCCGGTGGCCCACGGCCCGACCCGCAATCCCTGGGACTTGGAACGCACGGCCGGCGGGTCGTCGGGGGGTGCGGCTGCGGCGGTGGCGGCCGGAATCGTGCCGATCGCCCATGCGACCGACGGCGGCGGCTCGATCCGCATCCCGGCGGCGCAGTGCGGCCTGTTCGGCCTGAAGCCGACACGCGGCCGCAACCCGGCCGGCCCGTACATCGGGGAGGGGTGGTCGGGCCTCGCCACCGGCCATGTGGTCAGCCGCAGCGTCCGCGACAGCGCGGCGATGCTCGACGCCACCTCCGGCCCGGCTCCCGGCGACCCGTACGCGGCGCCGACCCCGGCGCGACCGTTCCTGAAAGAGGTCGGCGCCGATCCTGGACGGCTGCGGGTAGCACTGCACACAACTGGCCTCGACGGCCGACCGCTCGATCCTGAGAACGCTACGGCGGCAAACCAGGCGGCGCATATGCTGCGTGAGCTTGGGCACGAGATCGACGAGGCAATGCCGGTGTTCGACCTTGCCGCGCTCAACAAGGCGTTCCGGGTGATCATTGCCGGCAATCTCTGGAACGCCGTGTCGATGCGCTACGCCGCTCTCGACCGCGATCCGGACGGTGAGGGGCTGGAGAAGGCGACGTGGGAATGGGCGCAGGAGGGCCGGACCTTCACCGCGTCGGACTACGCCGCCTCGCTGACCGCCATCCACGTGGCCGGCCGGCAGTTGGCGCAGTTCTTCGAGAACTACGACGCCATGCTGTCCACGACCATGCGCGAGCCGCCGGTCAAGCTCGGCACGTTGCGCCAGAACGAGCAGGGGCTCGACGACTACATGCAGGCTCTGATGGGCGAGATGCCGGTGACGCCGTTGTTCAACTCCACCGGCTGCCCGGCCATGTCGGTGCCGCTGCACTGGACCGCCGGTGGCCTGCCGGTGGGCATTCACTTCGGAGCCGCCTTCGGCCGCGAGGATCTGCTGATCCGCCTGGCGTCGCAACTTGAGCAAGCCAAGCCCTGGTTCGATCGACGGCCTGACCTCTAGGGTCCGGAAACAGTGACCCTGGAGAATAGGAAACAATGAGTGGTTTCAGCGACTACGGACGGTACGATGCGATTGGGCTTGCGGACTTGATCCGTTCGGGCGCGGTGTCGACGGCGGAGGTGCTTGAGTCGGCAATCGCCCGCGCCGATGCGGTGAACCCGGCGATCAACGCAATCGTTCGCCGCCTCGACGACCGGGCGCGTGCCTCGGCTGCCAACGGGATCGGCAGCGGCCCGTTCGCTGGCGTGCCGTTCCTGTTCAAGGATCTCTACACCTGGGAGGCCGGTGTGCCGACCGGCAACGGCTCGCACTTCTGGGACGGGTTCGTGGCACCGGTCGACTTCACCTATGTCGAGCGCTGCCGGGCGGCCGGACTGGTCAGCTTCGGACGGACCGCGACCTCGGAGGAGGGTGTCAGCATCTCCACCGAGTCGGTGGCGACCGGGGCGACCCGCAATCCCTGGAACCTGGAGCGCACCGCCGGCGGGTCGTCCGGTGGTGCGGCGGCGGCCGTGGCGGCCGGCATCGTGCCGATGGCACACGCTTCTGACGGAGGCGGGTCGATCCGCATACCGGCGGCCCAGTGCGGCCTGTTCGGTCTGAAGCCGAGCCGTGGCCGCATGCCAATGGGACCGTTCGTCGGCGAGGGCTGGGGCGGCCTGGCCACCGGGCACGTGGTGAGCCGCAGCGTTCGGGACAGTGCCGCCATGCTGGATGCCACCGCCGGGCCCGCCCCGGGCGATCCCTATGCTGCTCCGGCGCCTTTGCGGCCCTATCTGCAGGAGGTTGGTGGTGATCCGGGCCGATTGCGGGTGGCTCTGCACCTGGACGGCCTGGACGGCGTGCCGCTCGATCCGGAGAACCGGCGGGCGGTGGAGGAGGCGGGCCGGTTGCTGGAAGGTCTCGGCCACACCGTCACCGAGGCGCAGCCGGCAATCGATGCGGCTGCCCTGAACCGGGCCATCATGGTGATCGTCGCCACCAACTCCTGGAACACGCTGGCTTTCCGGAGCGCGGAGTTGGGCCGGGCGCCGGACGGTGCCGGCTATCAGCGTTCAACCCGGGAGATCGCCGAGGCAGGTCGTACCCTGACCGCCACCGAGTACGCGGCGTCGGTGGCGACGTTCCACCGGGCCGGCCGGGTGTTCGGGCAGTTCTTCGAGGCTTACGACGTGCTGGTATCAACCACCATGCGGCGTCCGCCGTTTGCACTCGGCATAATGCTGGCCGACGAGACCGGCGGCGAGGCGTTTGGCCATCGCTGCCAGGCCGAGATGCCGGTCACCCACCATTTCAACATGACTGGTTGCCCGGCCATGTCGGTGCCGCTGCATTGGACCGCCGACAACTTGCCGGTCGGCATTCACATCGGTGCGGCGTATGGTCGGGAGGATCTGCTGCTGCGGCTCGCCGGACAGCTTGAACAGGCGCGTCCATGGTTTGACCGCCGCCCCGATTTGTAAGGTTGCCCACCCGATGACCGGTGTATCGTTACTCACTGAAGACCAGAACTCTTTGGTTGAAGCCATTGGAAAGATTGCAGATCGATTCGGCGATGACTACTGGCGCAAGGCGGACGAGACCGCAAGTTTTCCTCACGAATATGCCCGGGCGATCGCCGAGGGCGGGTGGCTCGGCATCGCCATGCCGGAGAATGTCGGCGGCGCCGGGCTCGGCCTGACCGAGGCGGCACTGATGATGGAGCGGTTGGCGAACTCGGCCGGTGCGATGGCGGCGGCCTCGTCGATCCACATCAACATCTTCGGTCTGCACCCGGTTGTGGTGTTCGGCACCGAGCAGCAGCAGCAGCGCTTCCTGCCGCCGCTGATCGCCGGCACCGAGCGTGCCTGTTTCGGTGTGACCGAACCGGATGCCGGGCTGGACACCGGGCGTCTGAAGACCATGGCGGTGCGCGATGGCGACATCTACCGGATCACCGGCCGCAAGATCTGGACGTCGACGGCGCAAGAGGCCGACCGGGTGCTGATCATCGCCCGGACGTCGCCGGTCGAGGCGACGCCGAAGCCGACCGACGGACTGACCCTGTTCTACGCGCCGCTGGACCGATCCAAGGTCGAAATCCGGGCGATCCACAAGATGGGCCGCCACGCGGTCGACTCCAACATGCTGTTCATCGACGGGCTGGAAGTGCCGGTCGAGGACAGGATCGGCGAGGAGGGACAGGGTTTTCGCTGCCTGCTGCACGGCCTGAACCCGGAACGGATCCTGATTGCCGCCGAGGCGATCGGCGTCGGCCGTCAGGCGTTGTCGCGGGCCGTGACCTACGCCAAGGAACGGGTAGTGTTCGGCCGGCCGATCGGCCAGAACCAGGGCATCCAGCATCCGCTGGCCGAGAACTGGATGGAGTTGGAGGCCGCGTGGCTGATGGTCCTGCGAGCCGCCGCCCTGTACGACGCCGGCCAGCCCTGTGGGGCCGAGGCCAATTCCGCCAAGTACCTGGCCGCCGAGGCGGCGTTCAAGGCCTGCGAGCGGGCGGTAATGACACTGGGCGGCATGGGCTACGCGGCGGAGTACGGGGTCGAGCGGCTGCTACGCGAAGTGCTGATCACCCGCATCGCCCCGGTATCGCCGGAACTGATCAAGTGTTTCATCGCCGAGCGCGTGCTTGGCCTGCCGAAGAGCTACTGATCGTCAGAACAGCCGGGAACTGGCGAGGTCGGCACCTTCGCGCAGGCTGCGCAGCTTGGCCCAAACGACATCGGAAGTGAGGCGACCCATGCCGGCCGACGTGTCGAAGCCGCAGTCGGTGCTGGCCATGATGCGGGTGGGATCCCCGATCATCTCGGCGGCCCGCTCCAGCCGGTCAGCAACGACCTCCGGATGCTCGACGAACGACGAAGTGGTGTCGATACAGCCGACGATCAATGACTGATGTTTTGCGAGAGGAATGTCTCGGAACACTTTGATTTCATGTTGGTGTCGTGCGTTCGCAAACGGCATCATGATGGCACTGACATCGGCTTCGCGGATGGCCGGCAGGATATCGCGTAAGGCCACGTCCTGATCGTGCGGTGCCTCGTAGTTGCCCCAGCAGACGTGCAGGCGGACCCGGTCACGGGGCAGGCCGGCGATCGCCTTGTTGATCGTCGTCACCACCCGCTCGACGAACGCGACGAAGTCCGACACCGGGCGGTCGGCGTAGGTCAGGTGCCGTTCGAGGGCGAGATCGGGAGCGTCGATCTGCAGGATCAGTCCGTGACGGATCGCCGCTTCGTACTCGACCTTCAGTGCCTCGGCGACGGCATCCAGATAGGCCTGATCGTCGGGGTAGTACTGGTTCTTCATGGCGGTGGCGACGATGCCCGGCGAGGGGGCGGTCATGAAGGCGTCGGCGAAGCCTCCGCCGACCTCGGCCAGGGCGCTCTTGAAGCCGGTAATTTCGGCTTCGTTGGCGGCCCGGTCCTCGTAGACGATCGGGCCGATCGCCATCGGCGGGGTGAAGTTCGAGACGGCGGTCTTGGTTGCCAGGGTCTGGCGCCGGGCTTCGGCGAATTCGGGGTAGTTGTCGAACTCCCGGGACCCGGTACGGGCCCACTGGCCACCGAAGCCCGACATCCGGCGTTGGACGTAGAGGAAGAACGCCTCGCGTACTTGTTCGCCGTCGCTCGGGATGTCGATGCCTGCGTCGCGTTGACGGGCGACCACGTCGCGGGTCGCCGCCTCGCCCTCGGCGGTGATCCGGGCCTCATCGACCGGTTCGCCGTTGACCCGGTGGGCATACAACTGCACCAACCTTTGCGGGCGGGGCAGGCTGCCGGCGTGGGTTGTCAGGATCCGTCGGGTCGGTGCCGTCACCATGCCGGGACAGCCGAGAAGGCGGCCGGTACCATGGCGGTTCGCTTAGCGGCCGCCACGGCGGACCGTTCGCGCAGCTGGTCGTAGAACGCCCAGCCGTATTCGTTGGCAACGTACATGACGGTTTCACCCACTGCGCTGAAGATCGTGAAGCCGGCGGCCGCGATCGGGTCGCCTGTGAAACCGTACCCGACGGCGAATGCGCGTGTCGAGCTTGCCAGGCGAAAAGTGGTGCCCTTCAGGATATTGGCGCGGGCGTCGTACTCTTCGATCGGCGGCCCGAGGTACCCCCACGCGACCTCGTGGCCATAATACATCGCGGCGGCGGCGGTGGCGTTCACCGCGAGAAAGGTCGGACCGACATACAGGTGCCCACCGAGCACGCTGGCGAACAGCGCCAGATCCAACGCGTTCGTCCCGGCTTCGAACACCAGCATTTTGTAGAGCGAGCGCTCCAGAACAGCCGGCTCAAGCACCGAGGTTGGTGCTGGGGTCGATTCCTGGGCCGATGCCTGAACGGGCAGGGCGGTGATGGCGGTGAATCCCACAATCGCCGCGCGCAGCGTCTGGTGCTTTGGTCGATGCCGCAAACCAGATCTCCTCAACTATGCGTGAAGCGGCTAAGCTTCCGCGGCCGATAGAGTGACACTCACGGCGCCGTTCGTCAGGCCCGATTCTGTCCGGACGGTGGAAAGGGGGCAACCATGACCGTGACGGACGTGCTGATCGTGGGCGCCGGGCCCGTCGGAATGGCCGGTGCGATCGAACTGAACCGCCGTGGCGCTTCGGTGCGGATCGTCGACCGTGAGGGCGCCCACACCAAGCTGTCGAAAGCGGTCGGGATCAATACCCAGACTCTGGAACTGCTGGAGTCCAGCGGCCTGACCGAGCGTCTGCTGGCCGCCGGGATCCGGATTGCCCGGGCGAACCTGCATTTCGACGGCAAGCCACTGGTGACGCTCGACCTCAGCCGCGCCGAGCACCGCTTTAACTTCATCCTGGCGCTGCCGCAGAGCGAGACCGAGGGCATTCTGGAATCGGCGCTGGCCGAGCGCGGGATCGTGGTCGAACGCGAAACCGAGATGATCGCGTTTTCGCAGGATGCCGATTTCGTGACCGCCAGCTTGCGCGGTCCGGGCGGTGAGCACGAGGCGGCGGCTGGTCGGGTGTTGGGCGCCGATGGGCCGCGCAGCGCGATCCGGCAGGGGTTGGGCATCCCGTTCACTGGCGCGCGCTATGACGAGACCTGGAGTTTGGCCGACGTCACCCTGGACTGGCCTTACGGCTACGGGGAGGTGAACCTGTTTCTGCATAGCAATGGCGCGTTGTTGTTCACGGTGCCGATCGCGCCGGACCGGATTCGCGCCATCTCGCAGACCGATAACGCGCTGGCATTGCTCCCCGCAGGGTCGGTCGTGCGCGAGACCCATTGGGATTCGACTTTCCACGTAGCACTCCGCCAGGCGGAGCGGTATCAGGACGGTTGCTGCTTCCTGGCCGGTGACGCGGCGCATGTTCATTCGCCGGCCGGCGGCCGCGGCATGAATCTTGGGATCTGGGACGCGTGCGCGTTCGCGGCGCGCCATGCGGCAGGCACGCTGGATGGCTACACCGCCGAACGGCACCGGATCGCTGCCCGCATCCTCGCCATCACCGACCGGATGTTCCGGGTGGCGCGCTTGAAGCCCGGCATCGCGCAATCGGCGCGCAATCTGGTGATGCGCAACATCGTGCCGATGCCCACAGTCCAACGGTGGATCGCACCGCAACTGCTGGGCATCGAGCGGTAGCGGCTTCAACCTTATTTGTTTTTGTCGCCCATCATCTCGCGGCGGAGCGCGTCGAACGGGTCGTCGCTGGCGGGCCTCTTGCGGCTCGACCGGCTGACCGGATCTTCGGGGATCTTCTGCCAGTCCCAGCTCTTGTCCGTGGCTTTCGGCTTACTGGCTGGGGCCGTGCGGGCGGCGGCTGCCGGCTTCTTGGACGGCGCCGGCGGCGGGGTTCCAGGTCCCGCCTTGCTGGGCGGCCCGGACTTTGGTGGCGATGGCTCGGCCGGTCCGGCAGTGCCGCGCGGCTTGGGAACCGGCGGCACGACGGCAGGATCGGTCGCCGGACTGTGATCGCGGATCAACGGCTGCCATTCAAGCGTGTCATCGACCTTCGGCTTCGCCGATGCACTCGGTTGCGGTACCGGGATGCTGCCCTTGAATCCGCTTGTAGCCTGCTTTTCCGCCTGCTTCTCGGCGTGGGTGCCGATGCGTCGGCGTTCGATCGCTGGCAACGAGTCGAATGATTGTTCAGCCTGGCGGTAGTCGGATGGGTCGCCGGTGCCAGCGGCCTTTTCCAAACGCTCGGCAATGCGGGCGTTGTTCGGGCTGGATGCCTTGGTGCTGTTGGCCAGGATCTTCATGCTGCGCCGGTCGACTGGGCTCAGCCGCTTGTTGTCACCCGTCATGCTGGATCACTCGACATGCCGTCTCCCCTTGCCCCACAAGTCATGCCAAGCATATTCAATTCTACATTAAATATCCCCTAAGAGGCTGTTGCAGAATCACCGGTTCCACCGACGATCTCCGCTTGACCCACTGACGGGGTCCTGATTCCGTTGGGAGAGGCAATTTGAAGGGGGGGGAGATGGCAAATTTTTACCGAGAACCAGATCGTAGGCAGCGGTTTCTTCTGCCGGTGGACATGGCGGATTGGGTTCCGGACACAGACCTCGTGCACCTTCTTCTGGATGCCGTGGGTTTGATGGATCTATCGGCATTCGAGACGCACTACCGGAAGCGTGGGTCGGGAGCGCCACCGTTCGCGCCGAGGATGATGGTTAGTCTCCTTGTTTATGCGTATGCGAACGGGCAACGCTCAAGCCGCAAGATCGAGCGCCTGTGCGTGCGGGATGCTGGGTTTCGGACGATCGTGTGCGCCGAGGTTCCCGACCACAGCGTGATAGCGCGGTTCCGCAAGCGGCACCGGGGCGACCTGGAGACCCTGTTCGTGGAGGTCCTGAAGCTGTGTCATGCGGCGGGGCTGGTGCGGTTGGGCGTGGTGGCGCTGGATGGGACCAAGGTGAAGGCAAATGCGTCGCTTGCGGCGAACCAGACCTCGAAGTCCCTGGAGGCGGAGGTTGCCGCCATGCTGTCGGAGGCCGAGGCGATCGATGCCGCCGAGGACGGGATGTTCGGGGAGGGCCGAGGTGACGATGTTCCCGTCGGGCTGAGGAAGCCGTCAGATCGGCTGTCCCGTCTTCGCTCCTGTCATGAACGTCTCTTGCGCGAAGCCGACCATCAACGGGTCGAGCAGCAGGAGAAGATCAACGCCCGGATTGCCGAGGAAAAGGCGAACGGAAAAGCCAAACGCGGGCGGAAGCCGAAGACAGCCGAGGCGGTTGTCAAGGAAGAGGCCAAGGCCAACGTGAGCGACCCGGACAGCCGGATCATGAAGAGCCGCAAGGGATATCTCCAGGGGTACAATGCCCAGGCGGTGGTGACGGCGGACCAGATCATCCTCGCCACCGATGTGACGAACCAGGCCAACGACGTTCGCCAACTGGCCCCGATGATTGCCCGGACCCTGACGATGATGGAGGCGGTGACCGGCGACGAGGCGGTGCTGGGGGTTGGCCTGTTTGACGCGGGCTATTGGTCTGACGAGAACGCGGCCACGGAAACAGCGGAATGCGAATACCTGATCGCCACCACTAAGGATTGGAAGCAGCGCAAGGCGATGCGTGATGCTCCACCACCCCGGGGCCGTATACCCAGGGACATGAGTGCCCGTGACCAGATGGAGCGTAAGCTCCTGACCCAACGGGGCCGAAAACTTTACCGGCTGCGCGGCCAGACCGTGGAACCGGTGTTCGGGCAAATGAAGGAGACCCAGGGCGCAGACGGATTCATGATGCGCGGGGAGCAGGAGACCCAGGGTGAATGGAACCTGCACTGCGCCGCCCACAACATCAAAAAACTACACTCGGAGTCCGTCCGCAGAGGAAGAAAGGGTGGAAAATGGCTCTTGAACTGAAGCAATTGGACAAGAAAAATGCCGTCTGAGGGCAAAATCACCGGATAGCTGCTTCATGCCGTCAAGCCAGACTCATTCAGCAACAGGCTCCTAACTCCCGGGGTTGGTCCAGCAATCCGCGCAGCGTGGCGCGCGGTTGCCAGGTTATCCACAGCTAACACGCGCTGTGAAGTGGGGTATTTCCGACATCGCCCGACACGAAATTTAGCCGCGGGAGAGACGTTTGGCCAAGCGGCATTGGGTCGAATCGCCGGTGTCGGACAACGGCACTCCCTCAGAACTCGATGCCAGCCTGGGCCTGGAATCCGCTGCGGAACGGGTGCTTGACCATGGTCATGTCGGTGACCAGGTCGGCGGCCTCGATCAACTCGTCCTTGGCGTTGCGGCCGGTGACGATGACGTGCAGGTCGGGGCGCTTGGCCTTCAAGGTCTCGACCACCTCGGCGATCGGCAGGTAGTCGTAGCGAAGGACGATGTTCAACTCGTCCATCAACACCATCTTGATCTCCGGGTCGGCCATCAATTGCTTGGCGGCCTCCCAGGCGGCGCGGGCGGCGGCGACGTCGCGCTCCAGGCTCTGGGTGTCCCAGGTAAAGCCCTCACCCATGGTGCGGATCGACACCAGCTCCGGGAATGCGTCCAGCACCTTGCGCTCGCCGGTCTCCCACTTGCCCTTCACGAACTGCACGACGCCGACCTTCATGCCGTGGCCGATGGCCCGACAGACCATACCGAAGGCGGCGGTCGACTTGCCCTTGCCCTTGCCGGTGTGGACGATCAGCAGGCCGCCGGTCTTGTCCTTGGTGGCCATGATCTTGTCGCGGGCGGCCCGCTTCTTGGCCATCTTCTCGGCATGCCGGGCGGCGATCTCGGGGTCGATGTCAGCGGTTGGGGTTTTGGTCACGTCCGGTTGTCCTCAGATGATCTCGTTGCGTCCGGTACTGTTCGATCTTCGTGAGTATGAAGTGTTCTGCTTCTGTTGGGTCGCCGGTTGCGAGCAACTCCCCCGTCAGACCGGCGATCTCGGCGTTTAGTCTCGCCAGCTTCACGATGCGCGGGTAAGTCGGGTCAAAGGTGACGGTCGCTCCGTAGAAATGACTGATCCCCGCATTGATGGCCATGCGATCAAGCAATTGCATGTCCGCGTGGGTGAGCGAGTTGTCGTACCGGCCGCTGTTATCAAGAATGCAGAAGTAGGCGGTGGAGTCGGTCTGGTCCAACGTCAGCCGGTAGAGGGGAATTCGCTCCGTGACCGTGACCGGTCCAGTGATCTTCACGCGGTGCAAGAACTCCTGCCCATGCCGGTACGTTTCGTATTCAAAGCCCGGAACCGATCCTGAAGCAATTTTGGTTACCGCCATTGCTCGATCTCGCAGACCATCAAGGATTCCGGGGAAACCGCGCGGCGTCAGCGGGTCTATCCGACGCGGAGTGCCAACCGGCTGCGGTCATCGGCAGTATAGCATTTCGCTGGAGCAGTTCATTGTCCACGCCCCTCCGTAATTTCCACTAGTCGGCCTTGCACCGTGTTTCGCCGTGGATGCCAGAGTCCGCGGTCGATGGCTTCCTGGAACCGCTCGGCGATCTCCTTGAGCGCCACCGGGTTCTTGTCCTCCAGGAAGCCGCGCACCGCGTCGTCCTCCAGGTAGGCGTCGAACAACTGCTCGAAATGGTGGTCGTCGACGCAGCGCGCAGTGGCGGCGAAGGCGAACAGGTAGTCGACGGTGGCGGCGATCTCGAAGGCGCCCTTGTAGCCGTGACGCATCACGCCGGCGATCCATTTCGGGTTGGCGGCGCGGCCCCGGACGATGCGGGCGATCTCTTCGGCCAGGGTTCGGACCTTCGGGCTCTCAGGGCGGCTGGAATCGGTGTGGTAGACGACCGGCTGGGCGCCTGAGAGGTGGCGCACGGCGGCGGTGATGCCGCCCTCGAACTGGTAGTAGTCGTCGCTGTCCAGCAGGTCGTGCTCACGGTTGTCCTGGTTGTGTACCACCAGTTCGGCGCCAGCGAGCCGGGCGCGGAACAGGTCCGGCTCCGCGGCGCCCTCGGCACCCTGGCCGTAGGCGTAGGCACCCCATTCCAAGTAGGCCTCGGCGAGGTCGGCCTCGTCCTCCCAGATCCGCTCGTCGATCAGCGCCTGCAGGCCCGCCCCGTATGCGCCGGGTTTGGAGCCGAACACCCGGAAGGCGGCGCGGCTGCGGGCGGCGGCCGGGGTGACGCCGGTCTCCTCAAGGCCCCTCGCGTCGTCGGCGACCCGCGCCGCTATTGGATTGTACTCGGCCGGCTCTTCAAGCTCGGCGACCGCGCGCACAGCGCTGTCGATCAGGTCGACCTGATAGGGGAAGGCGTCTCGGAAAAAGCCGGAGATTCGCACGGTCACATCGACCCGTGGCCGGTCCAGCACCGACAGCGGCAGGATCTCGAACCCGGTGACCCGACCGGAGACCGCCTCCCACTGCGGCCGCACGCCGAGGAACGCCAGAATCTGAGCAATGTCGTCCCCGCCGGTGCGCATGTTGGCGGTGCCCCAGGCCGATACCGCCAGCCGCTTCGGCCACTCGCCGTTCTCCTGGAGGTAGCGGTCGAGTACCAGGGCGGCCGATTTCAGCCCCAGGGTCCAGGCCGCCGCCGTCGGTACCGCGCGGGTGTCGACCGAATAGAAGTTGCGCCCGGTCGGCAGCACGTCCGGGCGACCCCGGCTCGGAGCGCCGGACGGTCCCGGCGGGACGAAGCGGCCGTCGAGGCCGCGCAGCAGGTTGGCGGTCTCGTCCGGCCCGGATTGCAGAACCGCCGGTCGCAACCGTGACTCGACCTCGGCGAGCACGGCGGTCGTCCGCGGCCAGCCGGCGGGGCAGGGCGTCTCGCCGGACACCAGCCGGCAGCTGAGGATCTCCAGCCGTTCCACCGTGTCGCCCTCGGTGCGCCAGGGCATCGTGTCGATAGCCGCCAGCGCGTCGGGGCGTTTCCCGGCCCAAGCCTTCGCCGACGCCGGATCGAGCGGGTCGAAGCCATCAAGGCCGAGGTCGGCGGCGATGGCCCGTTGCAGCGAGGCGTTGCCGCCTTCGCCCCGGTCGCGCGGCACGCGGGCCAACGCCACCAGCAGGTCGGTCAGCAGGCGGCCCTCCGGCGCGGTGCCGAAGATGTGCAGGCCGTCGCGGATCTGCAGTTCCTTCAACTCGCACAGATGGTTGTCGAGTTTGCCGAGCGCGACTTCCTCGGCCTCGTCAGGGTCGATGCCGACATCCTTGTCCAGGCCGGTGCGGCGGGCGGCGTCGAGAATCCGTTCCGACAGCAACGGCAGGCGCCGGGGGTCGACGCCCATGGCCTGGAAGTATTCGTCGACCAGCGCTTCCAACTCCTGCAGCGGGCCGTGCAACTCGGCGCGGGTCAGCGGCGGTGTCAGGTGATCGATGACAGTGGCGGCGATCCGGCGCTTGGCCTGGCTGCCCTCGCCGGGATCGTTGACGATGAACGGGTACAGGACGGGCAGGGGGCCGAGCGCGACCTCGGGGAAGCAGTTCTCCGACAGCGCCAGCGCCTTGCCGGGCAGCCACTCCAGGTTGCCGTGCTTGCCGACGAACACCACGGCGTGGGCATCGAACGCGCCGCGCAGCCAGGCGTGGAACGCCAGGTAGCCGTGCGGCGGCGGCAGGTCCGGGTCGTGGTAGCTCGCCTTCGGGTCGATGTGGTAGCCGCGCGCCGGCTGGATCGCGACCGCGACGTTGCCGAGCCGATGGACCGCCAGACGGAACCGATCGCCCTCGACATACGGGTCGGCGTCGGGCGCACCCCAACGGTCGACAACAGTCGTGCGGGCGGCCTCCGGAACGGCATCGAGGAAGCGGACGTAGTCCGCCAGCGGCAGGTCGACCCCGCCAACCTTGCCGGCCCGGCCGTCGAGCGCGTTGGTCGGGCCGACCGACAGGCGGGTCATCAAGGCGTCGCCGTCGGCGGGCATGCCCTCGACGGTGTACCCGGCTCCCTCAAGGGCCCGCAGGACAGCGACCGTCGCCGCCGGTGTATCGAGGCCGACGCCGTTGCCGAGCCGGCCGTCCTTGGTCGGGTAGTTGGCGAGCACCAGAGCGATCCGCCGATCGGCCGGTGGGGTGGCCGCGAGGCGGGCCCAGGCGGCGGCGAGGTCGGCGACATGGGCGATCCGATCGGCCACCGGCTCGGGGGCGACGATCGGGCATTCGGTCGCTTCGTCCCAGTGCCCGTCGCCTTTGAACGACACTGCCCGGGTCAGCAGGCGGCCGTCGATCTCCGGCAGGGCGACGTGCATGGCGATGTCGCGAGGTCCGAGGCCGCGGGTTCCGTCTGCCCAGGCATCGCGGGCACCGCTGGAGAACACCACCTGCAGCACGGGTCGGTCGCAGGCGCTGAACGGCCCATCGACCGCCTTGCCGGGCTGCGAGACCGCGAAGCTGGTGGCGTTCAGCACGACCGATGGCGGGCAGTCGGCCAGAGTGTCGGCGACCAGGGCGGCGGAGGTCGGTTCTTTCAGGCTCTGGGCGTAGACCGGCACCGCACCCAGACCGCGCGCGGCCAGCGCCTCGACCATGGCGTCGACCGGGGCAAGCTGTCCGGCCTGGACCAGGGCGCGATAGAACACCAGTGGCACAGCCGGAGCGTTGGCTGACGGCCAGCGGGCTCGGATCGCAGCGAGATCCGGGCGGTCGAGGCCGGGCCAGTACAGCCCTGCCCGCGGGATCGGGGCCGGCTCGCGCCATTCCGCCTCGCGGCCAATCAGGGTATCGACGTAGGCGAGCAACTGGCCGGCATTCTCCGGCCCGCCCTCCTGCAGGTAGCGCCAGATCCGGTGCACGGCCTCGGCCGGCACGGTGGACCGGCCCATCAAGTCCGCGTCCGGGGTATCGTCACCAGGCACACAGGCTAGGGCGACGCCGTTCTCGCGGCACGCCGCCGTAATCTGCTCGATGCCGTAGGGCCAATAGGCGACCCCGCCGATCAGCCGCACCACCACCAGCCGGGCGTGCCCGACAATCTGTTCGGCATACAGGTCGACCGACAGGTGGTGCTGCAGCCGCATGATGTTGGCGAGCCGCAAGCTGCTTGCTTCCGCTGGCCGCCGAGCACGCGCTGTCGCCAGTCCGGCGAGGTCGGTGTCGGCGGCCGACAGGACCACCACCTCGCCGGGGGTCTGGCCAAGGTCGACCGCCTCCGATCCGTCGTCGACGGCGCCCGACCGGGTGGCGAGCAGGTGCATCAGGCGCGCAGTTCGGCCGTCACCGCCTCGGCGTCGAAGCCGGTCTGGCCGATCACCACCAGCCGCGATGTGCGGATCTCGTTCGGCTCCCACGGCCGGTCGAAGTAACGCTGCACCCGGTCGCCGACACCCTGGACGATCAGGCGCATCGCCTTGTCCGGCACCGCAACGAAGCCTTTGACCCGCAGGATGTCGTGGCGGGTAGCGACCTGCTTGATGCGAGCCTCCAGGGCGGCCGGATCGGCGATCTCACCGAGGTCGACGACGATGCTGGCGAAGTCGTCGTGGTCGTGCTCGTGGCCGTCGTCGTGATGCGATGGCCGGGTGTCGAGGTCATCCTCGGCAGCAAGGTCGAGGCCGAGCAGCACGGCGGGATCGAGCGCCCCGCTGACCGCGGTGACGATCCGTACGGCCGGGCGCAGATGCGGCGCCATTTCGGCCTTCACGCGGGCCAGAGTGGCTGCGTCGACCAGGTCGGTCTTGTTCAGCACCACCACGTCGGCGCTGCCGAGCTGTTCCTCGAACAACTCCTCCAGCGGGCTTTCATGGTCCAGGTTCGGATCGGCGGCGCGCTGCGCGTCGACCGCTGCCGGATCGGTAGCGAACAGCCCCGCCGCGACGGCCGCGACATCGACCACCGCGATGACGCCGTCGACCGTGGCGCGGGTGCGGATCTCCGGCCAGCCGAACGCCTTGATCAACGGCTTCGGCAGGGCGAGACCCGAGGTCTCGATCACGATGTGGTCCGGCGGGTTCGGCCGGTCGAGCAGAGCGGCGATGGTCGGCAGGAAGTCGTCGGCGACCGTGCAGCAGATGCAGCCGTTGGTCAGCTCAACCACGTCCTCGTCCTCGCAGCCCTCGATGCCGCAGCCGGTGATCAGTTCGCGGTCGACACCGAGGTCGCCGAACTCGTTGATGATGAACGCCAGCCGACGGCCGTTGGCGTTCTCGATCATGTGGCGGATCAGGCTGGTCTTGCCGGCGCCTAAAAAGCCGGTAACGACGGTGGCGGGAATCTTCTTCGCCATGCTGGCCTCCATCGGGCGACTCGGGGGAGCGGCCCTTGTGCACGCGTGGCGTCGCCGGGGAAACCCCGCGCTCCGACCTCACCCCGGGTCGAAACGGGCGACGGTCGACGGCAGGTCTCCTGGCTCGCGGGTCTCGGCTCCGGGCTGCCTTCCCGCCCCGAATCGGATTCGGAACAGTGGCTTTGTTACCCGTCGCTCGCCGCTTACAGTTGCGGGGGCAGCCGTGGCTTCGCGTGCCTCTTCGGGCGCGCGCTCCACGTTCCCTTTGAATCCCCTGATTGGGGAACCGTCGACCTGTCGCTTATCGGTTTCGGCAGCAGGCGTGTCAAGCTCGGCCCGGACGGCAACCGCGGGGCTTGCGTGCCGTTGCCTTGTGACGGTCACATATCGCGGGTATTTGGAACAGGTTGCAGGAAACCGAAACGGAGGACGGGCATGCGTCGTTTGGCGAGCGGGGTCATCGCTACAGGACTGGCGATGGGGCTTACGGCGGGAATGGCGTCAGTTGCGATTGCGCAGGACAAACCGGCAATCTCGATCGAGTTGAACAAGCTCGAACCGCTCGAAGGCAGCTGCCGGGCGTATTTCGTGGTCCGGCCGGCGGGGGCTACCGAGTTCAAGGAATTCAAGATGGAACTGCTGGTGTTCGACACCGGTGGGGTCATCCAGAAATGGCTGGCGATCGACGCCGCCCCTCTGCGCGCCGGCAAGACTTCGGTCAAACTGTTCGATGTCGCCGGCGTGAGCTGCGACAAGATCGGCTCGGTGCTGCTGAACGACGTGACGGCGTGTGCCGATGCCAGCGGCGATATCGCTGGGTGCGTTGAGCGGGTAACGCCGTCGTCCAAGGCGAAAGCCACCTTCTACAAGTAACGGCTGGGGCGAACCGTGGCTGCTCCGCTCGATCTTCTGGTCGACCGCCTGACCACGCCGATCGGCGAACTCGTGGTGGTCGCCGATGAGGCCGAGCATTTGCGCGCGGTCGATTGGAGCGACCACGAGGACCGGATGCTCCAACTGTTGCGACAACAGTATGCCGGACATGAAATCCGCTTCGAGCCGGCGAAGAACCCGGGCGGACTGACTGAGGCATTCGAGGCTTATTTCGCGGGCGATCTCCGGATGATCGATCGGCTTCCGGTGGCAACCGGCGGAACGGCGTTCCAGCGTTCGGTGTGGCAGGAACTGCGGCGGATACCGTGCGGCCAGACGATCTCCTACCGGACGCTGGCAACGCGGATCGGCCGGCCGACCGCGATACGCGCCGCCGGCCACGCCAACGGCTCCAACCCGATCAGCGTGGCGATCCCCTGCCACCGGGTGATCGGTGCCGACGGCTCGCTCACCGGCTACGGCGGCGGCATCGAGCGCAAGCGTTGGCTGCTGGCCCACGAAGGTTGCACGATTTCTTGAGCGGTTCGAACGTCCCGGGTGCGGCGTTCAAGCGACCGGATCGACGATCGGCACCACGTCGACCGAGACCTTCACCTCATGCTCGCCGCCACCGACGATCGCCCCCTTGACCGGGCTGACATCGCCGTAGTCGCGGCCCCACGCCAAGGTCACATGCTCTGTGGTGGTGATCTTGTCGTTGGTCGGATCCAGATCGACCCAGCCATGCCCCGGCACCCGCACCGACACCCAGGCGTGGCTGGCGTCCGAGCCCTGAAGCTTCGTGCCGCCGGGCGGCGGATAGGTCAGCAGATAGCCGCTGACATAGCGCGCCGGCAAGCCGATGCCGCGTAGTCCGGCCAGCATCAGATGCGCGAAGTCCTGGCACACGCCGCGGCGGATGCGGAACACCTCGGCGACCGGTGTGGACACGGTCGTCGCTGCTGGATCGTACTCGAACCCGGTATGGATGCGATGGTTCAGTTCCAGGGCGGCTTCCAGGATCGGCCGGCCGGGCGCAAACGATTCTTGCGCCCAGGCCCAGACCGACTCGCCGGCTCGGGTCATCGGTGAATCGTAGGCGAAGGGCTGGGCTGCCAGGATCTCCGGATCCTTGGCGATCGAACCGTTCACGCGGGCCTGCTCCCAAGGCGGAGTCTCCGACGGATTGACCGTCGCCGGTTCCTCGACCACCAAGGTGCCGCGCGCCCGTATCACCAGCTTGGAATGCTCGTCCTGCAGTGTGAGGTGCTCGACCGGATTCCCGAAGAAATCGACCTCGGTCCGTCGCACCGCCGGAGCCGGCGACAGGGCGACCCGCCACACCTCGGTGCGCTGGTTATCGGTCGGCCGTGGCGTCAGGTGCAACAGGTGGTGCGAAATCGAGACCGGCGTGGAGTACAGGAAGTCCGTCCGGTGGCGGACATCGTAGCGGATCACGGCTCGAAGAACCGCCGGAGTGAGGCGGCCTCCGTGTGCCGGCCAAGGTCGGCGTGGCTGAAATAGTGCCGGCCGATGGTTTCCGACAGATCGTTGAGGGCGGACGTGACGCGGGCCAGCAGGGTATCAAGGTCGGCGCGACGGCCCTTGGAGTCGGCGTGCGCCAGCGCCCGGACGTTGGCCAAGCGGATTGCGGCCTGGCAGGACAGGATCTGCCGCTGCTCCGGTGACCGGTCGAGTGCGTCGTTGAAACGCGGCAGGCGCGCCGCGTGCTGTTCCAGCGCGTCGAGTTGGAAGGCGACCGAACGGGGGTTGCTCTCGTCAACCAGCAGAAGATCGAGCACCTGGACCAGACGCGGCGCGCTCACATAGCGCGCCCGATAGGTCATGAAGCTGTCGGCGAGTTCCAGCAAGCGGTCGAGAAAACCTTGTCTCTCGGGATCGCCGGTCGAGAGCAATCCGCGCAGCAGTCCGGCCATCGTCGTCGCCCGCTCGATGCGTCGGCCCATATCGAGGAAACGCCATCCCTGGGTGCGGGTGGTGTTCTCCATGCCGAGGCCGGAGAACGCCGACATCGTCCGGAGCATATCGTTCAAGACCGCCGAAGCGTCGCCGATATCGAGCCAGACCCGCGGGCGCTGACGCAGCGCGTCTTGGTGCAACTGGTCCAAGGTGCGCCAGGCGTCCAGGGACAACCGGTCCCGGGTCAGGGCCGCCGCCCGATTCACGGTGTGGATGAGCTGGGGAATGCCGTTCGGCTCGGCCGGGTCGAACAGATAAGCCTGGATGCGTTGCTCGATCCGGGCCGCGGACAGGGTCCGGCCGCGCCGGCGCATTAGCCCGTAGACGTCGCCAGGATGGGCGAGCATGTACAACAGCTTCTGCACCGCGAGGTTCGCGTTGGCGTCTTGGACCGAGTCTTCGGCGAGCCGGGTCAGCAAGCTGCGCAGCAGCCGCATGGCGTTCTCGGTGCGCTCGGCGTAACGGCCGAGCCAGTACATGTTGTCGGCGGCCCTACTCGGCAGATCGTCGCCGGCCCGACGCAGCACTGGCGACGCCTCTTCATGACGAAGCAGGCTGAAGCTGTCGACCGGCGCCGATGACAGCACCCAGGTGTCCTTGGAGCCGGAACCGCGCTGCATCGACATGGCGCGCGTCGAGTTGTTCTCCGAGATCCGGGTCAGGCCGCCCGGCATCACCACGTAGTCGTCGCCGAGCGCGGTGGCATACATCCGCAGTGCCATCGGTCGGGCAACCAGACGGCCTTCGTTCCAGGCCGGCGCCGTGGAGAGGGTAATCGGCTCCTGGCCGACGTATTCGTAGCCGCGCTGGCGGATCCGCGCGATCAATGCCTCGCGCTCAGTCGCTGAAAGCTCCGAGCCCAACACTTGGCCGGCGTCGGCGGACACCAGCGTCGGGGTCCGGAACGTGCGCGCCACCACCATGCTGTCCAGGTTAGCAATCACGTATTCCCGAGCGCTTTCCTGGCCGCACCACCAGGTGGCGATGTGCGGCAGGATCAACTCCTCACCCAGCAGGTGGGTGCACAGGCCCGGCAGGAAACCCATGAGCGCGGTGCATTCGACCAGGCCCGAACCCAGCGCGTTGGCGATCGTCACGTTGCCGGCCCGCGCCGCCTCGACCAGGCCTGCAATACCCAGGGTCGAGTCCGGGCGCAGCTCCAGCGGATCGCACCACTCGGTGTCGACCCGGCGCAGGATGACATCGACCGGTTGCAAGCCGCCGACCGTCTTCAGATAGACCCGGTTGTCGCGCACCGTCAGGTCCGGCCCCTCGACCAGCGGATAGCCGAGATAGCGGGCAAGGAAGGCGTGCTCGAAATAGGTTTCGTTCAGCGGGCCAGGGGTGAGCAGAACGATGCGCGGGTCATCCTTGCCGGACAGGGCCCGCAGGTTCTCCCGTAATGCCTGGAAGAAGTGGGCGAGCCGGTGCACCTGGCCATCGCGGAACAGGTCGCTCAGGCACTGCGCCGTGATGACCCGGTTCTCCAGCGCATAGCCCGCGCCCGACGGTGCCTGGGTGCGGTCGTTGAACACCCACCAGCGCCCGTCGGGCGCACGCGCGAGGTCCGCCGCGTAGATCTGCAGGAAGGTCTCGTAGGGTGGAACGATGCCGTGGCACGGTAGGTGGAAATTCGGATTGGCGTAGACTAACGCCGCCGGCAGGACGCCATCCTTGATCAGCGTCTGCGGACCGTAGATATCCGCCAGGATCGCGTTCATCAGGGTTGCGCGCTGCTTCAGGCCACGTTCGAGCAGCAGCCACTCGTGCTCGGGGATGACCAGCGGGAGGGTGTCGAGTTCCCACGGACGCTGTTCGCCCTTGGGATCGCCATAGACATTGTAGGTGACCCCGTGCTGGCGGATCAGCCGCAGGGCGGTTTCCGAATGCTGCGCGACCTCGTCTGGGGGCAGGGCCTGCATTCCGTCGATGAAAGCCTGCCAATAGGCGCGATTCCGCCCATCGACACCCACGAGTTCGTCATAGATGCCGTTGACCGTCCGGTACTCGGACAGGAGGCCGTCAGGTTCGTCGAAGGGAATGGAGGCGCTCAACGACATTTTCGGTTCCGCGCTCAAGAGAGGCGCGACGCTAGCATGCAGAGGCTGTTTACGTCAGACGAAGGTCCAGCGTATGTGGAAACTCAGGGTTATCAACCACTTGCCGGCCCGCCGTAGTCCGACCCGGCGTGTGCCCGATGGTTTCGAACCGTGCGAGTCGCCGGCCTTCTGCCTCGAACGCGTTGATCGGCGACGTCTCATGCGCCCGCCCGCCCGGATGGGCGACATGGTAGACGCAGCCTGCGACCGCACGGCCGGTCCAGTCGTCGACGACATCAAAGGTCAGCGGCGCGTGCTCCCCTATGCTTGGATGCAGCGCGGAGGACGGATGCCAGGCCCGGAACCGCACACCGGCGACGGCCTCGCCGACCCGCCCGGTACCGGTCAACGGCAGGTCGTAGCCGTTGCAGGTGATGCGGTAGCGGGTAGCGTCGAAACCGGTGACCTTGGCCTGTAGGCGTTCCAGGGACGAGTCCACATAGCGCACGGTACCGCCGACCGCACCTTCCTCACCCATGACATGCCACGGCTCCAGAGCGGTCTGGATCTCCAGCGTCAGGTCCCGCCAGCCGACACGGCCCATGGTGGGGAACCGGAACTCAAGATGCGGCCGGTACCAGTCGGCTTGCATCGGGTAGCCGGCGCCGCGCAGGTCCTCCAGCACGTCCTCGAAATCCTGCCAGACGAAATGCGGCAGCATGAACCGGTCGTGCAGGGCGGTGCCCCAGCGCTTCAGGCGGCCCTTGTATGGGGTCTTCCAGAACCACGCGACCAGGGCGCGTAGCACCAGCGCCTGAGCTAGACTCATATGCGGGTGCGGCGGCATCTCGAAGCCGCGGAACTCGACCAGGCCGAGCCGTCCGGTCGGCCCGTCCGGCGAATACAGCTTGTCGATGCAGATCTCGGTGCGGTGGGTGTTGCCGGTGACGTCGATCAGCAGGTTGCGGAAGATCCGGTCGACCAACCACGGCGGAACCCGTCCGGCGCTCCGGTCGGGGATCTGCCGGAACGCGATTTCCATCTCGTAGAGTTGGTCGTGGCGGGCCTCGTCGATCCGCGGGGCCTGGCTGGTCGGGCCGATGAACAGGCCCGAGAACAGATAGCTCAGAGACGGATGGTTCTGCCAGTACGCGACCAGGCTGCCCAGCAGGTCCGGGCGTCTCAGAAACGGGCTGTCTGCCGGCCGGGCCGCACCCATCACCACATGATTGCCGCCGCCCGACCCGACCGCCTTGCCGTCGACCAGGAACTTCTCGGTGCCGAGGCGCGTCAGCCGCGCTTCCTCGTAGACCGCTTCGGTGATGGCGACCTGTTCGTCCCAACTGTGGGCTGGATGAACGTTCACCTCGATCACGCCGGGATCGGGAGTGACCTTGATGACGTTCATCCGGGCGTCGTTCGGTGGGGTGTAGCCTTCCACATGTACCGGCGTGCCGAGCTCGATGGCGGCACCCTCAACCGCACCAAGCAGATCGACATAATCGTCGACCGAGCGGGTCGGCGGCAGGAACACGCACAGCCGTCCGTCACGTGGCTCGACTGCCAATGCGGTGCGAACCGCGCGGTCGGAGTCGCCACCCGGCAGCTCCTGCGGCTGGGTCTCCTGGCGCACGTCGGCCTCGTCGGGCCGGCCCGCGATGAACGCCTGATGGGATTGCGGTTGCGGCAGAGGGCCGAACTCGTCGAATGGGTCGGCTGGGTTGAAGTACGGATACCGCGCCGGCGGGACATGCGGGAGTGTGCCCAGGGGCAACCGCAGACCGGCCGGCGAGTCGCCAGGGGCCAGCAGGATGCGGCCGCGCCGGGACTTCCAGACCTCGGTCAGCCAGCGCCGTCCACCATCCCGGGATTGCTGGGCCTGGATCGGCAGCACCGTGCCAACCGGCTGGCCGAGTCCTCGGTCGAACACCCGCACCAGACGCGCCCGCTCTTCCGGATCGTCGAGCTTGGAGTCGAGAGGGTCGACGTTGTCCGGCAGCTTGCTCTCCCGGTCGACGAACCGGATCGGGTCCTCGTACGCCCAGAGCACAGCGCTCTCGTCGACATCCAGGCGACGGGCGATGGCATGCGTCAACGCCTCGGCTTGGGCGGCGGTCGGCTTGTAGTCCTTGCCCTCATGGGCGATCAGCTCGTTGGTGCGCCACAGCGGTAGCCCGTCGCCGCGCCAATACAGTGCGAACGACCAGCGTGGCAGGCTCTCGCCCGGGTACCACTTTCCCTGGCCGTAGTGCAGCAGCCCGTCCGGGGCGAAGCGGTCGCGCAACCGGCGGATCAGCGTGTCGGCCAGCTTGCGCTTGGTCGGGCCAACGGCGGCGGTGTTCCACTCAGCGCCGTCCAGATCGTCGATCGAGATGAAGGTCGGTTCGCCGCCCATGGTCAGCCGAACGTCACCGGCCTCCAAATCGGCATCGACCTGCCGGCCGAGTTGGTTGATCGCCTGCCATTGCCCCTCATCGTAGGGTTTTGTGACCCGCGGCGTTTCCAGCACACGTGCAATCGACATGTTGTGTGCGAATTGGACCTTTGCGGGCTCCATCATGCCCTCGATCGGGGCTGCCGAGCGCGGGTCGGGCGTGCAGGCGACCGGGATATGGCCTTCGCCGCACAGCAGGCCCGAGGTCGGATCAAGGCCGACCCAGCCGGCTCCGGGAATGTAGACCTCGGCCCAGGCGTGCAGGTCGGTAAAGTCCGCTTCGGCCCCGGACGGCCCCCCATCCAGCGCCTTGATGTCTTGCTTTAATTGGATCAGGTAGCCGGACGCAAACCGGGCAGCGAGGCCGAGATGGCGCAGGATCTGCACCAGCAGCCAGCCGGTGTCGCGGCACGACCCCTTGGCGCTGCCAAGCGTCTCCTCGGTGGTCTGGATACCCGGCTCCATCCGCACGATGTAGCCGATCATGCCCTGGAGGCGTTGATTCAGGCCGACCAGGAAATCGACGATCTGCGCGTCGCCTCGCGAGACCTCGGCAAGCCAGGCCGTCAACAACGGGCCAGCGGGGTCGGCCTTCAGGTAGGGTGTCAGATCGTGCTTCAGGTCCGGCGCGTATACAAAGGGGTAGCGCTCGGCTTCGGGTTCGACGAAGAAGTCGAACGGATTGATCGTCGCCATGTCAGCGACCAGATCCACGGTCACGCGGAAGCGGTCAGTCTTCTCCGGCACCACCACTCGGGCCAGGTAGTTGCCCTGCGGGTCCTGCAGCCAGTTCAGGAAATGCTGTTCCGGCTCGATCTTCAGGCTGTAGCTGAGAATCCTGGTGCGGGAGTGTGGTGCCGGACGCAGCCGGATCACCTGCGGCCCAAGCGCGATCGGCCGTTCGTAGAGGTAGCTGGTCTCGTGCGTAAGCGCGACGTGGATAGCCATGCTGCCTCATGCTGCAGTGCAGGATGCCCCGTCAATCGATAGCGCGTAGCGGCCAGCGGCACAACAGGACGCAAGCGGTCGATGCGTTTCGGGCGATAGATACTTGACCAACCAGACAATTGATCGGGCTGCCGGAACGATGCCACGGTTCGTCCATATTCCGACGAAGTCTCCATCCGTTTCCAGCCGCTCTCCAGGAGCCCCGGCCATGGCCGATCCCCACGATTTCGCCCGCGTCCCGCTACCCAAACAGTTCTGCAATCTCGACCGTCTGTGGCACGCGTTGGAGGCGCGAGGGATCGATGGAATTGTGGCAACAGTTCCTTATAATGTGTTTTATCTCAGCGGGTTTAATCCAATAGCTCACAAAGCAGACGAGCCGAGACCCTACGCCGTATTGCTGTCTCGCCACGCGCCGGATCGCCCGGTCCTGGTGGTTGCTGACTACTACCTGGCCAGTTTCCTGGGACAGCCGACCTGGATCGAGGACATTCGGCCGTTTCGGGCAGTGATGATGCCGCTGGATCTGCCGGCCAAGCGTGCCGACATCGACCGCTTCATTCCGGACTCGGGCAATGGGGTGACGTGGGTGGAGCGGGCCCGACTGCGCTACAGCTTCAGCATGGCGGCATCTCTCAAGCAGGCGGTGACTGATCTCGGCCTGGAGCATGGGCGGATCGCGTTCGACGATGTCGGCTTCGGCCTGAGGCTCGGGCTCGACGATGTCGAGGTGATGGACGGCTACAACCCTCTGATGTTCGCCCGGTCGGTTAAGACCCCGACCGAGATCGGCCTGTTGGAGCGCGCGACCCGGCTCAATGAGGCGGCGATCCGGCGGACGGTCGAGGCGTGGCAGCCGGGGGCGACGTGGCGGGATCTGAACCACGCCTATGCGATGGCGGTCACCGACCTGGGCGGCTTCGTCCACGATCCCGGCGGCATGGTATGGGGGCACCCGCGCGGCGCCGACGCGACGCTGATGCTGCAGACCGGACTGGAGACCGACGAAGTTACCGCTGGCACCCATGTGATGTTCGACTGCCACGGCACCATCGACATGTACTGCTGGGACGGTGGCAAAACCTGGGTGGTCGGCGGCGAGCCTGACGGCAAGGCGCGGAAATTCGCCGATGCCACGGCGGCGGTTGGTGCCGATCTGCTCGACGCGATGCGACCGGGTGCACGGGTGTCCGAACTGCAGGCGCGGGCCCGCTCGGTCTACCGCAAGGCCGGGGCGCCGGATCCGGATGCCGCCGTTGTGTTCTTCCACGGGCTCGGCCTTTCGCACATGGACATCGAGCAGGCGACGGCCGACGGCCGGCCGAACACTGACTGGGTTCTGGAGGAAGGCATGGTGGTGCCGTTCCACCTGCTCTATCCGGGCGGTGAGCACGAACGGTCGTGGCTGGAGGAAGTGGTGGTCATCGGTAAGGATGGCGGGCGCCCGCTGTTCTCCTGGGGGTTCGATCCGCTCACCGGGTGAGATGTTTGGGCGTGCTTTGACTACCGCCGGTGCCGCGAATCACCGACACTGCCGGCATGGCTGCTGAACTGCCGCGCAACGGATTGGTGTTCGCCCTCGGCTTGGATGGACGAGGCGGCGCGACGCCGATCCAAACCGCCGAGCGGCCGGACGGCGGGCCGCTGTGGCTGCACCTCGACCGCTCCGACCCCGAAGTGCAGCGCTGGATTGCCGCGGACGGCGATGTCCCGCCGGCAGTTGCCCGCGCGCTCCTTGAAGAAGACACCCGTCCGCGCTGTGTGGTTCGGCCTGACGGAGTGCTGCTGATCCTGCGTGGCATCAACTTCGATCCGGCTGCCGAGCACGAGGAAACGATCGCGGTCCGCTTGTGGGTGACGGCCGACCGCGTGCTGTCGCTGCGGCGTTACCGGATCATGGCGGTCACCGACTTGCGCGAGGCGCTGGAGCGCGGCGAGGGGCCGCGCACCGTTTCCGACCTGGTGTTGCGGATCGTCGAGCGGCTGACGGCGCGGATGGCGCCAGAGATCGACGAAATGGAGGAAACCCTCGACGAGATGGAAGTGGCGTCGCTGGGCGACAGCAGTGAGGTCAACCGGGGCCAGTTGAGCGAAGTGCGTCGCCGGGCGCTGATCCTGCACCGCTACCTGTTTCCGCAGCGCGATGCGCTGGTCGAGTTCCGCCGCAACGCCGGCGAACGTCTCGCCGACCTGGATCCGCTGGATTTCCAGGAAACCATCGACCGGGTGACGCGCCTGGTGGAGGACCTGGACGCGCTACGGTCGCGCGCCGCGATCGTCGAGGACGGCATCGCGATCAAGGTGGCCGAGCGGATGAACCGCAACATGTACTGGCTGTCGATCGTGGCAACGATCTTCATGCCGATCGGCTTCATCACCGGTCTCCTGGGCGTCAACGTCGGCGGTATTCCCGGCTCGGAGCAGCCCTGGGCATTTGCCGGGCTGGTGGCGATTCTGGGGATCCTGATCGGCGTCGAGGTCTGGATCATGCGCCGGATGCGCCTGATTTGAGGGATGTAGATGGGTCCGTGTTCCGATCGGGCTGCACACTGGAGCAACGTTTAACACTGTGGTGAGGAAAGAAGATTTGACGTGACGAGCGCGCCGCATGGGAAGGAGCATCATTTCATCCACCGCATCGGTTGGCTGCGAGCTGCCGTCATGGGGGCTAATGATGGGATTGTTTCAACCGGCAGTCTGATCGTCGGGGTCGCGGCCGCCGCCCCGGACCGTACCAGCATCCTGATTGCCGGCGTTGCCGGGCTAGTGGCTGGTGCAATGTCCATGGCCGCCGGCGAGTACGTGTCGGTCAGTTCGCAGTCCGACACCGAGCGTGCGGATCTCGAGACCGAGCGGCAAGCGATTGAGGATGTCCCGGAAGTCGAGCTTGAGGAGTTGGCGCAGATCTACGTTGAGCGTGGTGTCGAGGTCGGACTGGCGCGCCAGGTCGCAGCCCAACTGATGGAGCACGACAGCCTGGGTGCACATGCCCGCGATGAACTCGGCATAACGGATTTCGGCGCCGCTCGGCCTGTCCTGGCCGCGCTGACGTCCGCAGCGACGTTCTCTGTTGGAGGAGCACTGCCATTGGCGGCCGTGGTGCTCGCACCGATCACTCACGCGATTCCGGTTGTATCGGTGGCGTCGCTCCTCAGCCTTGGCCTGCTTGGCGCGCTGTCGGCGCGTGCAGGTGGTGCCGATGTACTGATGGCCACAGCGCGAGTTGTGGTCTGGGGCGCGCTGGCTATGGTGGCAACCGCAGCGATCGGAGCGGTGTTCGGTATGGTGATCTGATGGGGTGACTTGCGTCTATTCCGGTACTCCGGCCTTCCGCAGTCCGTCCACGAACACGTCGCGGTGCGCGAACCGGCCGAGATTCTGGCGGAGTACGCTGAGGCGGAGCGGCGGGCCGATCCGGTTGCGGACGGCGATGAACTCCTTGGCCTCGTCCAGCAATCCCAGGTGACCGCAGCAGCTGATCAGGGTGTTGTAGTGGCCGGAATACTCCGCGAATGCCGCTACCGATGCTCGCAGGAAAGGCAGCGCTTCCTCGAAACGCTGGCCACCCAGCAGGGCGAGGCCGTGGATCGAAGTGTAGAACCCGGCGAAGCTGTTCACCGGGCTCATGCGCAGGGCTCGGCCGGTCTCCGCCACCGCTTCGTCGAACGAACCGGCGCGCAACAGGCCCCAGCCAAGCGCCATTCGACCAAGGCCAAAGCTCGGGTTGAGGCGGAGTGCGGCCTGCAGTTCGCCAAGCGCCCGGTCATGCTGCCCGGCGGTACTGAAGCACAGCCCTGACACCATACGCGCCCACGGATCGGTCGGGTCGTATGACAAGGCATCTTGGGCGTGTGCAGCCGCCGTCCGATAACCCTCCTGGGTATCGTCGACCCAGTAGCACAGCGCCGCCCACCAGGCCGCCCAGGCCAGCAGCGCGTGCGCTCTGGCATATCCCGGCTCAAGTGCGATCGCCCTTAGCAGCAGCACCTGCGCTTCTTCGTTCTGGGTGTGCTCGACCTTATTGAGCAGCATCAGCGCGCGGGCGACCAGGCCCCAGGCGTCGATACTGTCCGGTTGCGTGCTCGATGCCCGGAAGCCTTCCTCGGCGTACAGATGCGGCTCTACCGCCGCGACGACGTGCTCGGTGATGTCGTCCTGGACGGCGAAGATGTCCCTTGAGTCCCGGTCGTATTTCTCGGCCCAGATGTGGTTGCCGGTCTCGGCGTCGATCAACTGCCCGGTGATCCGGATCCGCTGGCCGGATGTCCGGACGCTGCCTTCCAGGATGTAGCGGACCCCAAGTTCACGGGCGACCTGCCGGACATCCACGGCGCGACCCTTGTAGACGAAGCTGGAATGCCGGGCGATGACGAACAGCCAACGCAGGCGCGCCAGGGCGGTGATCATGTCCTCGGTGATTCCGTCCGAAAGATAGTCCTGCTCGGGATCGCCGCTCATGTTGGTGAAGGGCAGGACCGCGATTGACGGCTTGCCAACGGGCTGAGTTCCCAGGGCGGACGGAACCTCGGCCGTGCCGTCGGGTGTTCGAAGCGACAGCTTGGTGTGGCCCTCCACAATCGCCAGCGTCCGGTCGGAGAACAGGCCAGTCAGCAGCTTGTCGACGGTGGATTTGCCGAGCCTGGTCTTGAAGGCGAACTGTTCGCGGGAGATCCGCTCGCGGGCCAGATGATCCCTCAGCGCCGCCGCAATCCGCTTCCTGTCGTCCATGGTGCTCGGGGTTCCTGGCAACTCGGGAATCGGTTCTGCCGGAAAGGTTGTCGGAAAATACCGGCAAACTCCGGAAACGGCACCGGAAAAAGCGACGGTGTAGAAGCCTCCGCTCCCGATCAAGCGGACGACAGAGGCTGATTGCAATGCGTGTATCGATTCTGACTGGCACGGCCATGGTGGCCGGCCTCCTGGCAAGCGCCATGGCGGTTGCTGCGACTAAGCAGTCGCCGCGGCTGGAGCGGGGGGCGTATCTGGCGACCATCATGGACTGCACCGGTTGCCACACCACTGGCGCGCTGGTCGGACAGCCGGACCCGCAACGGTATCTGGCGGGTTCGACCATCGGCTTTCAGATCCCGGAGCTGGGCATCGTCTATCCGCCGAACCTGACGTCCGATCGCGCGACGGGGCTGGGCGACTGGAGCGAGCGGGACATCGTCAACGCGGTGCGCACCGGTGTCAGACCCGATGGTCGCGTGCTGGTTCCGGTGATGCCGTACCACAGCTACAGCCGGCTGACCGATGCTGACGTCGGCGCTCTGGCGTCGTACCTGAAGAGTCTGCCGCCGGTGCGCCACCAAGTGCCTGCCAACACCGGCGCATCGGAAAAGCCGACGACCCCGTATCTCACCGTTGCGATGCCGGAGTGATGCCGATGAACGTTCAGCACAGGCGCGCCTCGTTCGGCGTCGACGCCGAGGATCGCATCGCCGTTACCGTCCGTCCGGCGCGGCCCGACGACGCCGGGCGGATCGCCGCGATCTGCTACGATGCCTTCAGGGCGATTGCCGAATGGCATCGGTTTCCGCCGGACTTTCCGAACGTGGAGGCGGCTCTGGGGTTCGCCGAGCATGCGCTGTCGCGCAGCGACGTCTATGGGGTGGTCGCCGAGATCGACGGCAAGGTCGTAGGCAGCAATTTCCTGTGGGAGGCGGACTACGCCGCCGGGGTCGGGCCGATCACGGTCGATCCGCAGGTGCAGAACGGCGCTGTCGGCCGTCGGCTGATGACCGCGGTGCTGGATCGCGCCCAGGTCCGGGGCACCGATGCGGTGCGGCTGGTCCAGGCGGCCTACCACACCCGGTCGCTGTCTCTGTACGCCAAGTTGGGTTTCGCGGTTCGTGAACCGCTGGCGCTGCTGCAGGGAACGCCGCCGGGCATCTCGGTCGACGGACGTCGGGTCCGGGCTGCGATCGAGGAGGACCTGTCCGAAGCCAACCACCTGTGCGTGCGGGTTCACGGTCATCACCGTGCCGGCGAACTGGCAACCTCAATTCGCCAGGGGACGGCCATGGTGGTCGAGCGGCGTGGCGCGATCACCGGCTATACCACCGGGATTGGCTTCTTCGGTCACGCGGTGGCAACCGGCGAGGCCGACATGCGGGCGCTGATTGCGGCAGCACCATCCTATGCCGGACCGGGCTTCCTGGTGCCGATGCGGGACAGCGACCTGCTGAACTGGTGCCTGGAGAATGGCTTGCGGGTGATTCAGATGATGACGCTGATGACCCGCGGATCCTACCGGGAGCCGCAGGGCGCCTACCTGCCGTCCATCCTGTACTGACCGGCTGCGGGCAGTCAGGTTGACCGGACTGTCGCTTTCCAATGCCGATATAGGTCCGGGATGTTGCCGTCGCACAGCAGCGGCATGGCATTCCGGATCCGCTCCAGCGGCCAGTCCCACCACGCCATCTCCAGCAGCATCTCGATTACGTCGTCGGGAAACCGCCTGCGGATCGGCTTGGCCGGGTTGCCGCCGACGATGGTGTAGGGCTCGACATTCCGGGTCACCAGCGCCCGGCTGCCGATCATCGCCCCGTGGCCGATCCGGACGCCGGGCATGACCATCGCTTCCGAGCCGATCCACACGTCGTTGCCGATCACCGTGTCGCCGGCTGGCTGGTGCGCGTCCAGCGCACCCGCGAACGCCGGTTCTTCCTTCATGTAGAAGAACGGGAAGGTCGATATCCAGTCGTTTCGATGGCCCTGGTTGCCGGCCATCATGAAGCTGGCGCCGCTGGCGATCGAGCAGAAGCTGCCAACGATCAGCCTGTCGGCACCGCTTTCGCGGGACAGGTAGCGGGCGCAGTCGTCGAACGAGTGACCGTGATAGTAGCCGGAGTAGTAGCTGTACCGTCCGACGATGATGTTGGGGTTGGTGACCTGCTCGGACAGCAGCTTGCCCATGAACGGGCTGTCGAAATAGTTCGACACGGATGCCTCCATGCCCGGCCGCAGCCTACCAGACCGGCTGGCCGTTGGTGGTGGATACGTGGGCGGCGACGACCTTCCACCCGACATCGGGGAAGTTCACCCAGCTCTGGCTTTGCCGGCCGATCAGGTCGCTGTCGCGAACATGATACTCATAGTTCACCGTGGCAAACCGGCGGCCGAGCGTCAGTATTTCCACCCGCCGCGGCTCGCCTTTGTGTCGGGTGCCGGGCTTGCGGTTGACCCGGTGCTGGTGGATCGCCTCGAAGCCGTAGCCCATCTCGTTCATGGCGTAGCGAATCGTGTACGGCGAGTTCCAGAACGTCGCGTCCAGCACGTCGACGTCCTTCTCGACCAGCGCCTTCTCGTAGCGCTCGAACAGCGCCCGGATCTCCGCAACTACCTCCGGCAGGTTCGGTGTCAGGTCGTCGGCATTTGCATCGGTCATATCGCTTCCTCAAGGGCTTGGGCGATGGCAACGAGTTGGGCGTCGGCGCCGCGGGCGGCCAGGATGGACAGGCCGACCGGGAGGCTGCCCACCTCCGCTCCGGGAATGCTGACCTGCGGAAAGCCGGCGAGACCGCCATGGGCGGCCAGGCACAGGATCCGCTCGCGGATAGGGTTCTGCTGCGACAGCGGCAGGCCCTTCAGCGGTGCGGGGAACGGCGTGGTCGGCATGGCCAGGATGGTCCCGGGCGGCAGCAGGTAGGTGAGCCTCGCCCGCGCTTCCTGGCGCATCAGTCGGGCCCAGCCCAGATCGGCCTCCGAAATCATCGAACCCATGACCAGCCCGCGCGCCACGTTGAACGCCATGCGCGGGTTGTCGCGGTCGAGCCAGTCCTTGAACGTCGCGTAAGCCTCCGCCGGCTGCAAGGTGCGTTGGGCGCGGCCCCACACCGACAGGCCGGGCGGCGCCAGCAGGTCCTCGCGGGTGTCGCCGATCAGGGCGGACAGCCGGTCGAGCAGCTGGCGCAGGGCCGAAGCCGTCTCCGGGTCGGCAAAGCCAAAGGCGTCGACCGCGACTATCAGCCGGGTCGGCAGTTTGGACGGGATTGCCTCGCCGAGCATGGCGGCGGACACCCGAGCGAAGGTCGCCGCGTCACGGGCGAACCAGCCGGTGGTGTCGCTTGAGGGAGCCTGCGGCATCATCCCGTCGAGCGGCAGGCGGCCATGGGTCGGCCGGATGCCGTACAACCCGCAGAAGCTGGCCGGTACCCGCACCGATCCCCCGGTGTCGGTGCCGATGGCGGTGTCGCACAGCCCGGCGGCGACCGCGGCGGCCGAGCCGGACGACGAGCCGCCCGGCACCCTGTCCGGCGCCTTGCTGTTCAGCGGCGTGCCGTCGAACGCGCTCTCGCCGAGGATGCCCAGCGACACCTCGTCGGTGACGGTCTTGCCGACCAGATCGGCACCGGCATCGAGCAGGGTCTGCACCGCCCAGGCGTGTCGGTCGGGCACCACTGGGTCGGATTGACCCCAGTCGGGGCTGCCGGCACCGGTGCGGTGCCCGGCCACATCGAATAGATCCTTGGCGGCGAAGCTCAGCCCGGTCAGCGGGCCACCTGATGTGCCTGAAACGCGCACGGCGGTGCCGGGAACGAAGGCATTGACTGATTCTGGGATCATGGTTCCGGCGGAGAGGTCGGTGTCGGGACTCGAACCCTAAGACGGGTCGCGCGGGCTGTCTCCCCCCTGGTTTCGCAAATGCGCGGGCGTGCCATCCGTCGACCCTGTCGGATGAACCGGAATTAATCGCTAACGGAATGACCCGGCCGTAGTCACATGATGAGCGCATTCGATTTCATGGAGTTGAATAGGCGCATGACCGTCAAACGACATTCGTCCCAGGGCCAGCCTGGGGTACCGACGATGCTGGCCGAACTCTCCGTCGCATCGGTCGAGACCATCTTCCATCGCGCCGCGTTGATGGCCTTCGGCCAATGCTCATTCGCCGAATACCAGTCTATGGTTTCGGAGAAGTTGGGGGCGACCCAGCAGATGGCTTTCGCCGCCATGATGCCGGGCGCCACCACCGCTGCTTTGTTGGCGCCCTGGCACCGCGCGGCGCAGCAGAATTCGCAGCGCCTCCGATCGAAGTAGGCCGCGCCGGATAACCCGGCTCAGTCGTTCTTGCGCAACTCCGCCTTGGCGATCGACTCCAGGTGCACCTCGTCCGGCCCGTCGGCGAGGCGCAGGGTGCGGCTGCTGCCGTAGGCGTAGGCCAGCGAGAATGCCTGGCTGACACCGCCGCCGCCGTGCACCTGGATCGCCTTGTCGATGACGTCGCAGGCCATGCGTGGGGCCAGCACCTTGATCATGGCGATCTCCTTGCGTGCCGCCTTGTTGCCGACCGTGTCCATCTTGTGGGCGGCGAACAGCACCATCAGCCGCGCCTGGTCGATGGAGATCCGGCACTCGGCAATGGTATGGCGCAGCGCGCCCTGCTCGGACAGCGGCTTGCCGAAGGCGACCCGCGAGCGGGCGCGCGACTTCATCATCTCCAAGGCCCGCTCGGCCTGGCCGATCGCCCGCATGCAGTGATGGATGCGTCCTGGTCCGAGGCGGCCCTGGGCGATCTCGAAACCGCGGCCTTCACCCAAGAGCATGTTGGACGCCGGAACCCGGACGTTCTCGAACGTCACCTCGGCGTGGCCGTGCGGCGCGTGGTCGTAGCCGAACACGGTCAGCGCCCGCTTGATGGTGACGCCGGGGGTGTCGAGCGGCACCAGGATCATCGACTGCTGCTTGTGCTTCTCGGCGTTCGGATCGGTCTTGCCCATGAAGATCGAGATCTTGCAGCGCTCGTCCAGCGCGCCGGAGGTCCACCACTTGTGGCCATTGATTACATAGAAGTCACCGTCGCGGCGGATGCTCGACTCGATGTTAGTGGCGTCGGAGGATGCAACCTTAGGCTCGGTCATGGCGAAGCAGGAACGGATCTCGCCGGCCAGCAGCGGTTCCAGCCACTGTTTCTTGTGCTCCTCGGTACCATAGCGCTCCAGCACCTCCATGTTGCCGGTGTCCGGGGCCGAGCAGTTGAACACCTCCGGCCCGATCGGGGACCGGCCCATCACTTCGCACAGCGGGGCGTAGTCGCGGTTGCTGAGCCCCGCACCACGGTCGGACTCCGGTAGGAACATGTTCCACAGCCCCAGGGCCTTCGCCTTGGCCTTCAGCTCGTTCATGATCGGCGGGACCCGCCAGCGGTTGTCGGAGGCGTCGAGCTGCTCGTGATAGACCGCCTCGGCGGCATAGACGTGCTCGTCCATGAAGGCCCGGACGCGGGCCTCGAGGTCGGCGGCTTTCGGGCTCATCTCGGGGATCATGGGGAGGCTCCTGTAGCGGGCGGATCAATCAGGACAGGCCGGCGAACCGGCGCAGGTGGTAGGCGGCGTTGCCGAACTGCACGTCGATCATGGTCATGCGCTTGAAATAGTGACCGACGGCCATATCGTCGGTCATGCCCATGCCGCCGTGCAACTGGACGGCGTCCTGGCCGATGCGCTTGCCGGCCCGACCGGTCTCGGACTTTAACGCGGCGGCGGCCCGGGCGCGCTCAACACCGGTGGTGTCGTCCATGGCCCCAGCGGCGCGATAGCACAGCGCGCGGGCGAACTCCTTGGCTGACAGCATCTCGACCATGCGGTGCTGCAGGACCTGGAACGAGGCCAGTGGCCGGCCGAACTGCTGGCGGGTCTTCAGGTATTCGCCGGTCAGAGCGATGGTTGCGTCCATGGCGCCGACCGCCTCGGCCGACAACGCAACGAGCGCCCGATCGACGACCTGTTCGATCACCGGCAGCGCGGCGCCGACCTCGCCCAGCACGGCACTGTCAGGCACGATTGCGTCATCGAGGATCACATCGGCAGCGCGCAGCCCGTCGACGGTCGGATACGGGCGCAGGGTGACCCCCGCCACCTTCGGGTCAACCAGGAACAGGGCGATGCCGTCGCGGTCGGTGATCTCTCCGGAGGTTCGGGCGGAGACGATCAGCCGGTCGGCGGTCTGGGCGTGGAGAACTACCGCTTTGTGGCCGGACAGCACCCAGCCGTCGCCTCGTCTGGTGGCGGTGGCGGCGATCCGCGCCAGGTCGAACCGTCCGGTCGGCTCACCATGAGCGAAGGCCAAGGTCAGTTTGCCCTCGGCGACCTGCGGCAGGATCTCGGCCTGCTGCGTTTCCGATCCGGACCGCGCTATTGCTTCGGCGCCGAGCACGACAGTCGCCAGGTACGGCTCGACCACCAGATGCCGGCCGAAATGCTCCATCAGCACCGCTAGGTCGACGGTCGATCCACCCAACCCGCCATGCGCCTCGGGCAGCGGCAGGGCAAGCCAGCCCAGGTCGGCGAACGCCCGCCACATCTCCCGGCTCCAGCCATTCTCAGCCGCCATGACCGTCCGGCGGGCGTCGAATCCGTATTTGTCGGCCAGGAAACGTGCGGCGCTGTCGGCCAGCAGTTGCTGGTCTTCGGTGAAGGCGAAGCTCATCGGTGGTCTCCCCGCGTTCGGCTCACAGACCGAGCACGGTCTTGGCGATGATGTTCTTCTGGATCTCGTTGGATCCGCCGTAGATCGACGCCTTGCGCCAGTTGAAGTACAGCGGCGCCAGGGCCGGGGCATAGTCCGGGCCGACGGGCTCCTCGTTCCAGTTGTCCTGGCGGAACGCCTCCGGCTGGAACGGCGCGGCATACGGGCCGACCGCCTCGACCAGCAGTTCGGTCAGGCCCTGCTGGACCTCGGTGCCCTTGATCTTCAGGAACGACGCCTCCGGCCCCGGCGGCTTGCCCGCGGTCTCGGCGTACAGCGCGCGCAGCACCAGGGATTCCAGCGCCAGCAGGTCGATCTCGATCTGGGCCAGACGCAGGGCGAAGTCCGGATCGTCGATCAGCGTGCCGTTGCCGGATGCCTCGGCCCGAGCGATTGCCTTCAGCTTGCGCAACTGGGCCTTGGAACGGCCGACCGCGGCGATGCTGGTGCGTTCGTGGCCGAGCAGGTACTTCGCGTAGGTCCAGCCCTTGCCTTCCTCGCCGACCCGGTTGGCGACCGGCACCCGGACGTCGTCCAGGAACACGTTGTTGATCTCGGCACTGCCGTCGATGGTGGTGATCGGCTGCACCGTGATGCCGGGCGACTTCATGTCGATCAGCAGGAAGGTGATGCCCTCCTGCTGCTTGCCGCTGTCGTCGGTGCGCACCAGGGTGAACATCATGTCGGCGTGCTGGGCCAGGGTGGTCCACGTCTTCTGGCCGGTCACCACATAGTGGTCGCCGTCACGCACCGCCTTGGTGCGCAGCGAAGCGAGGTCGGAGCCGGAACCGGGCTCGGAGTAGCCCTGGCACCACCAGTCGTCGCTGCGCAGGATGCGTGGCAGGTAGCGGTCTTTCTGCTCCTGCGAGCCGAACGCCATGATCACCGGAGCCACCATGGTGACACCGAATGGGATCACCATCGGTGCGCCGGCCAGCGCGCACTCCTCATCGAAGATGTGCTTCTGCATGGCGGTCCAGCCGGTGCCGCCAAGCTCAACCGGCCAACCCGGCGCCATCCAGCCCTTCTCGAACAGGATCTGCTGCCAGCGGACGTGGTCGTCCTTCGACAGCCGGAACCCGCTGCCGGCCTTGGCGGCAATCTCCGGCGGCAGCCTGTCCTTCAGGAAGGCGCGGACCTCCTCACGAAAGGCGGCGTCCTCTGCCGACAGCGCCAGTTCCATCACACGACCTCGAACAGTCCGGCGACGCCCTGGCCGCCACCGACGCACATGGTGGTGACGACGTATTTGGCGCTGCGACGCTTGCCCTCGATCAGGGCGTGGCCGACCATGCGCGCGCCGCTCATCCCGTAGGGGTGGCCGATCGAGATCGATCCGCCGCTGACGTTCAGCTTCTCGTCGGGAATGCCGAGCCGGTCGCGGCAGTACAACACCTGGACCGCGAACGCCTCGTTCAGTTCCCACAGGTCGATGTCGTCAACGGTCAGGCCATTGCGTTCCAGCAGGCGCGGCACCGCGAACACCGGGCCGATGCCCATCTCGTCGGGCTCGCAGCCGGCGACGGCCAGCCCGCGGTAGACGCCGAGCGGGGTGATGCCGCGCTGCTCGGCCAGTTTGCGATCCATCACCACGCAGGCCGAGGCGCCGTCGGACAACTGGCTGGCATTGCCGGCGGTGATGAACTGGTCGGCACCGCGCACCGGTTCCAGCCCGCTCAACCCGTCGAGGGTGGTCGACGGGCGGTTGCCTTCGTCCTTCGACAGCGTGATCGCTTCTTCGCTAACCGTACCGGTGGCCTTGTCCTGCACCAGCTTGGTGGCGCTCATCGGCACGATCTCGGCATCGAACCGGCCCGCCTGCTGGGCGGCGGCGGTGCGCTGCTGGCTCTGCAGCGCGTAGGCGTCCTGGGCCTCGCGCGACACGCCGTAGCGCTTGGCTACGATGTCGGCGGTCTCGATCATCGAGATCCACAGGTCGGGCTTGTGTTCGGCCAACCACGGTTCCATCCGGTGGGTGCCGTTGAGGTTGGCCTGGGTCAGGCTGATCGACTCCACCCCGCCCGCGACCATCGCCGGCACGCCGTCGCTGACGATGCGCTGGGCCGCCATGCTGATGGCCTGCAGGCCGGACGAGCAGAACCGGTTGACCGTGGTTCCGGCCGTCGTCACCGGCAGGCCCGCGCGTACCGCCGCGATGCGGGCGACATTGTGACCGGTCGCACCCTCGGGCAGGCCGCAGCCGACGATCACGTCTTCGATCTCTCCCGGTGCCAGGCCGGAACGGGCCACGGCCTGCTCGATGGCGTGACCGGCGAGCGTGGCGCCGTGGGTGTTGTTGAAGGCGCCGCGAAACGCCTTGCCGATCGGCGTGCGCGCCGTCGAGACGATTACCGCTTCCCGCATTGTCGCGTTCCTCTCCTGAGGGGTGTGATTGTGTTTAAAGGTCCTTGAAGCCCGTGCCTTCGTCCGCCAACCGCTCCAGCAGCGGCGCCGGGGCCATCCAATCGCCGTGCTCCGCCTGGAATCGGCGCATCGCCGCGGCGATCACGTCCAACCCGACGGTGTCGGCCCAGAACATCGGTCCGCCACGGTACCGTGGGAAGCCATAGCCCTGCATCCACACCACGTCGACATCGCTGGCGCGCAGCGCGATGCCCTCGTCCAGGATCTTCGCACCCTCGTTCACCAGCGGGTACAGGCAGCGTTCCAGGATCTCCTGGTCCGAGATCACACGCCGCGACATGCCGAGTTCCTGCGATGTCGCGAGGATCAGCGCCTCGATATCCGGATCGGGCAGCGGCGTGCGGCCGTCCTTATAACGATACCAGCCGGCACCGGTCTTCTGCCCGAACCGTCCGCGCTCGCAGATCCGATCGGCGAGCGTGCCGGAATAGCGCTGATTGCTCGGGCGTTCGGCGGCCTGGGCCTTGCGGATCCGCCAGCCGACGTCGTTGCCGGCCAGATCGCTCATCGCGAACGGCCCCATCGGGAAGCCGAACTCGAAGATCACCCGGTCGACGTCCTGGGGCAGGGCACCTTCCTCGACCAGGAAGGCGGCCTCGCGCAGGTACTGGTGCAGCATCCGGTTGCCGACGAAGCCGTCGCACACCCCGACCAGCACCCCGACCTTGCCGAGGGTCTTGGACAGCCCCATCGCGGTGGCGATTGTCTGCGGCGAGGACTTGGCGCCGCGCACGACCTCCAGCAGCCGCATCACGTTGGCTGGGCTGAAGAAGTGGGTGCCGATGACGCTCTCCGGCCGACCGGTTGCAGCGGCGATCGTATCGACGTCGAGGGTGGAAGTGTTGGTCGCGAGGACCACGTCGGGCTGGCAGATGCCGTCGAGCGAGCGGAACACCTGCTGCTTGACCGCCATCTCCTCGAACACCGCCTCGACGACGATGTCGGCATCGGCGATGGCCGCGAAGTCGGTCGCGCCGGTGATCGAGGCCATGCGTTCGTCCATCGCCTGCTGGCTCATCCGGCCCTTGTCGACGGTCGCCTGGTAATTCGCTCGGATCTTGGTCAGTCCATTGTCGAGGGCACCTTCGTCGGACTCGACGATGGTCACCGGAATACCGGCGTTGGCGAACACCATGGCGATGCCGCCCCCCATGGTGCCGCATCCGATGACGCCGGCACTCTCGATGGGCTGGGTCGGGGTACTGTCGGGGACATCGGGGATCTTGGAGACCTCGCGCTCGGCGAAGAAGGCGTGGCGCATGGCCCGGGCCTCGACGGCGGTCACCAGCGCCTTGAACTCCTCATGCTCGAACCGCCGGCCTTCGGCAAAGGGCAGGCGGGTCGCCGCCTCGATGCAGCGCACGCAGGCGTAAGGCGCGTTCATGCCGCGCGCCCGCTTCTCCATGCTCTTTCGGAAAGCGTCGAACAGGCCGGGGTTGGCCTGCGCTTCGGTGAGCCCATCGCTCAGGGTGCTGGATCGACGTGGGTTTTCGCCGACGTCGGCAAGCTCTATCGCCTTCGCGACCGCAGCGTCGATCAAGTCGCCGTCAGCGATCGCATCGATCATACCCAGTTTCAGCGCCTCGCGCTCCGACACCAGCCGGCCGGAGACGATCAGGTCGAGCGCCGCCTCGACACCGGCGACGCGTGGCAGTCGCTGGGTCCCGCCGGCGCCGGGAAGAATTCCCAACGTGACCTCGGGCAAACCTACCCGGGTCTTCGGTGCGGCAATCCGGTAGTGGCAGCCAAGCGCCAGTTCCAGCCCGCCACCGGCCGCGACGCCATGAATCGCGGCTACCACCGGCTTGATTGAGGCCTCCAGCCAGTCGATCAGTTCCGGCAGGTTCGGAACGTTGGTCGGCGGTGTCTTGCCGAATTCTTTGATGTCGGCACCGGCGCTGAACATGCGCCCGGCACCGGCGATCACTATCGCGGAGACGTCAGAATCGGCGAGAAGATCGTTGAACGCGGCCTCGAGCCCAGCGCGGACTGCGGCGCCGAGACCGTTAACCGGTGGGTTGTCGAGCCTGACGACCGCAATCGGCCCGCGACGCTCGATCGGCGCGGCGCTCATGGTGCCTCCCTTGGTTTTGTCCAGGCGGCTTCTTGCCGAGCCGTCGGTCTCTTCGATAGCAGGACTCGGGGGAGGGAGCCAACCGGGTTTGTTCCTACAGTCGGAACCTTGTTCCATTTTTTACATGATCCGGTCGCGCCTTTTGTCCGGGCTTTGGCGAATGGAACGTACGGGGTAAAGTCCGTTCGCGCGGAACGAGAGGGCGACGGGGATGGGCGAGGGCCACAGTCACGGCGGCGGCGCCACCAAGAACGAAAGCCGGGTAGCACTCGGCGCGTGCCTGACTGCAGGCTTCATGATGGCTGAAGTGGTCGGAGGCGCGATCTCCGGGTCGTTGGCGTTGATCGCCGATGCCGCCCACATGCTGACCGATTCGATCGCCCTGATCTTTGCCTGGGCGGCCTTCCGCGTTGCACGCCGGCCGGCCACGTGGCGGCACAGCTTCGGGTTGGAGCGGGTCCAGGTGCTGGCGGCGCTGCTGAACGGACTCAGCCTGTTCGGGATTGCCGGCTGGATCGTCTATGAGGCGATCGAGCGTTATGGCCAGCCGGTACCGATCCTGGCCGGGCCGATGCTGGTGATTGCGATCCTCGGCCTGCTGGTCAATATGACCGTGTTCTACATTCTGACGACGGCTGACCGGGACAACCTGAACATTCGCGGCGCCATCCTGCACGTGATGGGAGACTTGCTTGGCTCGGTTGCCGCGATCATCGCGGCCGTGGTCATCATGTGGACCGGATGGCTGCCGATCGATCCGATTCTGTCGGTCCTTGTCTCGATCCTGGTGCTGCGCAGCGCCTGGGTCGTAGCAAAGGACGCGGTGCATATCCTGCTGGAGGGAGCGCCAGCCAAACTGGAGACTGAGGTTGTCCGTGCCGACCTGATCGAAACGATCGACGGCGTCCGGGACGTGCACCACATTCACGCTTGGTCGATCAATCAAGAACGGCCGATGATCACGCTGCACGCCCGACTGGGAGACGGTGTCGTCATGGCTGAGACCGTGGCGGCCATCAAGCAGCGGTTGCAGGAACGGTTCGGCGTGGGGCACGCTACCGTGGAGGTCGATTTCGAGAATGCGCCGGCGGCAGACTGACGGCGGTGTTGTAACGTGAGGAGGTGCACAATGCGCGCATTGGCAATAGCGATCCTGGCCATGGGCCTGCTGTTCGGCGCGTCACCGGCATCAGCCGGCAGCTCAATCACCGGGCCTCGGATCATCTTGGTTCAACAACGGGTGCCGATGCCGTCCACCGACTGCAATTGCGGGCAGCGACCGATTTCATCGGCGGACCTCGCCATTCGGATGATCTATGCGGCGTTCGGCGCTGGCGCTGGTTATCTCTACGCGACCATGCCCGTGGTCACGACGGCCGTGGCGGCCGCATTCGCAGGCGGCGTGGTGACGATGTGGGTGTACAGCTCGTACTACACGAAACCAGAACCAGTCGTAACCAACTGAGATAGACGAAAAAAGGCCCGACGTGGCGTCGGGCCTTTGTCTCGTGTCGCTCAGTAGTACGTTTACTGCTTGCTGTACCACTCATCGCCAAGCATGCCGCCGGCAATGGCACCAAACACGGTGCCGCCCGCGCTGATCAGCCGGGTTGCCATTGCAGCGGCGCCGCCATTCATGCCGCCGCCGGCGATCACCGGAAGGATAAGACCATCGGTGACGATGGTTGCGACAACCGCGCCGCCAACGACACCCGCCGTGATCGCCATCGCTCGATAGGCGTCGAAGCTGGATGCGCTTGTGGACGAGGAACCGAGGCTCTGTGCTTTGGCTGCCGCCGGAACCAACGTCAAAGCCGCCACAATCACCAACGCCCGAGTTACTGCAACTAGTGTCTTCATTTTACCACCCTCCTGTAGGCCAGAAACGCGCTATCCCACGGTTACGCAGGATCGTGAAAGTAGAATGCGTGATCGACCGGTCGATGTCCACGACATCAAGTTCAAGCCAGCCGAGTTCTTCAGTCACCCATCATCCAGTAGCCTAGGCCACCACCGGCCAGACCGGTCGCGAAGAGAGTGGTCGTTTGAAACAACGACTGCGCTGCCAGAGGCACCATTGCAGCGGTTCCAAGCCAGGCACCGCCAAGCACACCGGACAGGGCGGGACCGACGGCAGGCGCCAACAACGCGCCACCAGTCCAGACGTTCACACTAACCACCGCGACGGTGGTTCCGGCGACCGCCCCCAGCCATGGGCTGTACGGATCGGGGATTTCGGGATCGTCCAGAGTCTTGACGATTGGCGGCGGTATCTCGCTTTGGGCGACCGCCAATGCGGGCGCCGTCAACAGCAGTATTCCACCCAGAAGATAAACAAAGCCTCGCACGATCCCCATCCCTGACTGTCTCATTCCCCTGAAAAGCGTATCACGAGGCGAACTGCATCCAAATGGAAGATCCGTCAGTTGAGCGCTGCGGCACTCTGTTCGGTCGGCAACCGGCAGAGCCGGGCCAGATAGGCTTCCTCGGAGTCCGTAGCGGCGTTCGCCAGCGAAACCTCAGGAGTTGCTGGAACGATATAGAAGCCGTTTGCGTAGAGTTCCTCGAACTCGTGCGCGATGTTCTCGGCAATCAGCGCCCCGGCAAACTCACCCGCCAGGAACCCGGTGACCGCTGCGACCAGAAGCATGTTCATTGGGTCAGTTGCACAATTGGTTTCGGTGCCAAGGGGAGCGCACAAAGCTCTTTGTAGCCATCGCCGTCCGGAACGCGCGCGATCAGTTCAGCAGCCAAGCGCTGCGACTCGGTCCCGTTCTGGTCGGCCTGAACATCCCAGAAGTAGTGGGATGCCCACTCGCCGTTCCACCCGGCGCCGATCTCGGCTCCGATTTCCAACACGCCTTCGACCGCAACCGTTCCTATGAATGCGGCGGACGCTACCAAAAAGAAGCCCATCGTGTCCCTCCAACCGAGTTAAGGTATCGCTGTGCCGGGCACGCGGTCAAGGAATCCGATCCTGGCCTATCCGCGATTTTCGTTCGCGGCGCCCTCTGGTTCGTCGTAGGTTCTGCTGCCGATCCTGGTCGTTCAAAAAGCAAGGTAGCCGGCCCGTCATGACCGAACAGAACGATCCGGTGATCGCCCGAATGAGCGGTTTCGCCGGACGGACCGAATTGTATGAAGATCGGGTTCGCATGGTGCGCGATGGGGTTGCCGCGGCAATGGCGGAAATCCTGCACACCTTCCGGGCCGAGGCCGAGACCACGATCCGGATGGACCTGATCACCGGGTTCGAGGTGTTTCGCCCAATGATCTTGCCCCCGCTGCTTGTTCTGCACTATGCCGGCAGCCGACCGCTGACCGGCCACTACTGGCGCGATGCGTTCGCGGAGAATGTACATATGGCCGGCTTTCTGGATCAGCGCGATCTTGAGCATTTCGTCGAGGAATTGGAGACGGTTCTTCGTCTCTGGACGATCCGGCCGGCCGCGTTCGCCAGAGCTGGGAGATAGCCGAATTGCGCCGCGGAACCCCGGTCACCTATCTGTTTGCCGTATGCATTCTCGCCTTTGCGGGCCTTTTGGGCGTCTGGGGTTTCCGGGGCTCACCGTTCCTTGAGAGCGCTGATGCCAGGCTGTTTGTGCGTCCGGACTGGACCGCCGGGATCGCTGCGCCGAGCACTTATCCAGCGTACAACCTGTCGGCGGACGGTACAGCCGTCCCGGTCGGCCGAGCCATCCTGCTCGATGACAATCGGGTCGAGATGCGCTTGTTTCCCGATCTCAAGTCGGTGTCGTTCGACGGTGCCCGGGTGGTTTTCCTGGAGACCGACGTTAAGGCGCTGTGGTCCCTGGTTCCGCGTGCGTCAAAGGACGACATCGCGCGTGTCGGGGAGCGACTGGTCAGCGTGTTGCGGGACCGGTTCGTCGCGATGATCGGACAGCCGGCCTTCACGGAAGACTACCGCAAGCCGTTGCAGCGGATCGTCGAGGACGCCTACATCCAGATGTGGCGCGACCCGAAGATGCAGCTGATCAAGCGTACGGTTCGCGATATGTTCAACCAGAACGATGGGGAGCGCCTGGCGGCGGCATTGCTTCCGATCGCCTTGCCGAAACTGCGCTCGGCCGTGTTCGAAATGATGCTGCCGAGTTGGCAGCAGATGCACGATCTTGTTGTCGACGGCAAGATGGACACCCGTCCCCTGGAACAGGCGGCAGCCGAGATCATGATCGATCCGGAAGTGCAGCGCCTGATGGTCCGACACTTGTTCGACATTGCCGAGGACGAGCGGGCGTGGCGGGTCGGCGCCCTGATGGCGGACGCCTTCCTGGACGCATTGACGGCAGATCCCAGGCTTCAACCGCTGGTCGACAAGATGCTGCGTGACCCCCGATTCTCCAAGGAGCTGCGCACGCTGGAGACCGAACTGTCGGCAATGTCGATGGAAGTGTTCTCTCGCATCGTCGAGCGCTCGAACGGCCGTCCCGACACATTGGCCGTCCGGGTCATCCGCTACATCCTGCTGAACCGTCGCCGCCTTGTGGCCCTGGTGGTCCCAGACGGCTCGCCGGCCGCTCTTGAGTTGACCCGCTACGAGCCTCTGGTCGAGATCCGTTCATGAACCAAGCAGCAACGGCCCATCCGGCGGCGCCCATCGTCGCCGTCGAGAAGCTGACGATCGCCCAGCCGCATGGGCGTGTTCTGTTGCATGAGGCCGACTTCCAGCTTGCCGCCGGCGAGGTCGTGATCCTTGCGGGGCCAAGCGGGTCCGGGAAGTCGACCTTGGTCAATCTGCTGTCCGGCGCGATCTCGTCAGCCGACGAGGGCTGGCGGATATCCGGGCACGTCCGGTACGCCGGAACCAGGGTCGACCTGGCACGCGAACGCATCACCCTCGGGGGCGTGGTGTTCCAGAACTTCGCGCTGTTCGACGAACTGACCGTCGGCCAGAACCTGAGCATTGCGGGCGACCACAACGAGGCGGTCGGGACGGCCCTGGTGACCGCGATCGACGGCCTTCTGAAGGATGTCGACCGGAGCGCGCCAGTTAACGCCTGCAGTGGCGGCCAGCGGCAGCGGGTTGCAATTGCCCGAACCTTGCTCGGCAATCACCCGGTTCTGTTCCTGGACGAGCCGAATTCAGGTCTCGACGTCTCGGCATCGAAGCGTCTGGCAGCCTTGATCAAGTCGTTGAGTCGCGACGTCGGCGTTCCGGTGGTGATCATCGCTCACCACTACCGCCACCTGATCGATGTCGCCGACCGGGTCCTGATGCTCGATCCGCGGCGGCACGCGCTCGTTGAATTGCCCGCAAATGCCCGCCGGGTCGAACGCGAACTGGAAGCGATCGAGGCGGTCGCAGTACCGTTCGATGAGATGCGCGCCGAACCGCTGGCGCCGGAAAAGGCAACAGCCACCATTGCCGTGTCAGCCGGGCCGATGCGGGCATCCGCCGCCTGGCGGCTGAGTTGGACGCTGCGGTTCCTGGCCGGCTATCTGTGGGAGCTGTGTTTTTCGCCATCGGCGTTGCTTTTCGTCGGACTCGGCAGCGTCATCGTCGGTTTCGTGACGACGTGGTTCATCTTCCAGTACCTGCCGTTCCGCGACCTGCTGATGCCGATCATCCATTCCGATGCCCTGGCGGGCCTCGCGTTCAGTGAGTTGCGGGTGCTGGCGCCCTTGACGACGGGGGTGTTGATCGCGACGCGCAACACCGCCCTGATCGGCGCCGACATCGGCCACAAGGTCTATTCCGATCAGATCAAGTCGATGCGGAACCTGAACATCCCGCACGATGTCTACCTGACGGGAACGGTGCTGGTGGCTTCCGCTGTCGCTTCGGTGGTCTTGGTGATCATGTCGGAGTGTCTGACCACATGGGTCGCGATGGCGACCTGGTCGTACATCTTCCCGGATGAATCAACTTATATGTGGCGCGACCAGTACTTTCAGCGCATGTGGCCACCTGGCGAATTGATCATGGACGGCACCGGTTGGATCGCCGCCAAGGCGATACCGTCGATTGTCGGCGCCGCCGGAATCGCGCTTTATTTCGGTTATCGTCCGAAGTCGACGGTGGTCGACATCAACCAGTCGATCGCCCAGGCTTTGATCTGGGGATTGTCGTTTGTCCTGATCTGGCAGTCGGCGTTGACGCTGATCGAGTTCAAGTACGTATCGGCCCGGCTGGAAACGACGTTCTAGCCCGGCAGAAGCGGGAGAAGAGGGGCGGGATGGCGAGTTTCCGTGATCAGGTTCAGGCGCATGCGGGCACCGGCGGGTTTGTCAGCCGGGAGCAGGAACGTGCTCTGATCAGTCTCGGTACCACTGGGTACGGCCTTGATTTCGAGGGTGCCCGGGGTGTCGTGCTCGACGCGGCTGCTGCGGACAGTTTGGTTCTGGAGAGCGAGATCGAAGCGAGCGTCTCCGACTACCTGACGGCCCGCGCCGGGCCATCGGGCCGGGTATCGCGCGGCGCCTTCCTGTCTGCGGTTGATCTGTACCGGTCTCGGGCACGGAATCTGCTCGGTCAGCAGGTGGTCGAGAGTCGCGTCAAGGACCTGATGATTCGGCGTGGTTTTGCCCCCCGCGCGTCCGGTGTGTTGATTCGGAATCGCCGTTGGTTCAACCGAATTCCCCAACCGATAGGAGCGGCCGCGGATGCGGCTGCGATTCAGTCGATAGCACCGCAGGTTCAGGCCCCGGTTCGCGCCACGTTGGAAGCCTGGGCCGCGGCGTTCACCGCGCGCGACGTGTCGGGAATTCTGGCTCTGTACGCGCCAGATGCGTTGCTGTTGGCGACGGCCGCCGGGGAACCGCTGCGCGGTCCAGAGGCGATGCGTGGGTATTTCGACAAGTTGGTGATTGCGCAGGCCGGTACGGTGCAGTTCGCTTCGACCTTGGCGGTCGACGGCGCCGACCCGGCGGTGGCCAGCGGACTATACTCGTTCTCCTATACCGATCCCAATCGCGGGCGAGTAACGATCCCGGCGCGCTTCACCTACGTGGTGACGCGGGGCGGGGCAGGTCCGGTCGGATTGATCCGCCAGCATCACTCCTCGGCCATCCCGGTCGATGGCGCTGGCGGTTGCCCGGTCTGATTCATCTAGTCCCGTTCAGGAACTTTCCTGCGGTGTGGTGATCACAGGAACGCCAGATCGATCACTCGTCGATCAACCGTACAGCACGCGCCGCAGGTCGTGTTGCGCTTGGAATCCGAGCCGATCGGCGGCGGCCGACAGGTCGTAGAGCGGTGCGTTCGGGTTGTTCCGGTACAGCGCGAGGTCACGGATTTCAGTTTCCCGGCCGGTCTTGGCGGTCAGCCGGTCGGTCGTTGGCTCCAGGGCCAGGGTTGTCGGTCCGCAGATGAAGTACGGGCCGAAACCGGGGTTTTCCGCCTCCAGTGCGCAGCGATAAGCCAGCGCCACGTCGCGCGGGTCGACGTAATGCCACATTGGTCCGCCGCCGGCTGGTTGCCGCCCGCCCGCCGCGGGCCCCTTGTAGCCGGCCGGGTCGGCGGCCCGCGCCTTCACCTCGCATTCAAACTCCGGGTACAGGACGTAGACCGGTCGCAGCACCACGACCTCCATCGTGCCGCGGTCGGCGAAGCTGCGTGCCATCTCCTCGCACAGCTTCTTGCTCAGCGCGTAGGGGTCGGTCGGTCGGCGCGGGTGGTCGGCGTCGACCGGCAGGTAGCTCGGTGGGATCATCTTTCCCTCGAACACGGTGAAGCCGATTACCGAGTCGCTGGACGTCACGATTACCCGACGGACTCCAGCCTGCTCGGCCGCTTCCAGCACATTCCAGGTGCCGGTCACGTTGGTCTGGATGATCTCGCTGCCTGATCCGCTCCAGATGTTCGGCCGGGCCGCCACATGGACGATGGCGTCCTGTCCTTCGCAGGCGCGGCGAACCGCATCCAGGTTCTCTATGCTGTCCACGATATGCGGGATGCCGCCATGCGCGGCGAGCAGGTCCAGGCCGGATAACCGGCAACGGCCTTTCAACTCGTCGACCACATAGCTTCCGAGCAGTCCTCCAGCGCCGGTCACCAGTACGTTCTCGAACCGCATCGCATCCTCCGACTGACCTGTATTCTGTCAAATGTTTCGCTATGAGAAATATTTTGTCAATTATAGAAACTGGGTTTCAAATTTATGGGCAGGCGAAATTTGATCTGCTAGCGTTGAGTGAGATTACCGCAACTGGAGGAGCCAGAGTGACCGAACCGGACCGTGACCCGTACCTGATCGGCTCGCTTCGCAAGGGACTCGAGGTGATCGACTGCTTTGCCGAGCGGGAGAGCTGGAGCCTGACCGAGCTGTCGGGACATCTCGGTCTCAACAAGGCAACGGCGTTCCGCATCCTGCACACGCTGCAAGGCTCGGGTTATTTGACGAAGGATGAGGAAAGCGGCCGCTACCGGCTGGGCATGCGGTTCTACTCGCTCGGCAAGACCGCGGTGCGGCACGAGCAGCTCAAATGGCAGGCCCTGCCGCCGCTGATGACGCTGGCGGAGACCACCGGTGAAACGGTCTATGTCGGCATTCTCTATGAAGGCGATGCGGTCTGCGTGCAGATCGTGGACGGCACCGAACTGGTCCGGATGCATTCCTTCGTCGGAAAACGCAGTCCCGCCCACGCCAGCGCACTGGGCAAGGTGCTGCTCGCCTACATGCCAGATACCGAGGTCGACGAGTACGTCGCGACCTACGGCCTGCACGGATTGACTGACAACACGATTACCGATGCGGCTTGGTTCCGCGAGGAACTGCGCACGATCCGTGAGCAGGGATACGCGCTGGACAACGAGGAAATGGCCATGGGGCTGCGCTGCATCGGCGTGCCGGTCACCGACCATTCCGGCCGTCCGTTCGCGACGGTCAGCCTGTCGGCGCCAACCGACCGCATGACCGGGGATCGGGTCGCGGCGCTGGTGCCGCAGGTCAAGGACGCCGCACTCGACATTTCGCGGATGCTCGGCAGCCCCCGACTGCTTCGTCGATCTGCCGATTCCGCAGCCTGACGACACCCAAGGAGAGCTTTCATGGACGACAATACGCGCGCCTTGCACAACGGCGCCGACATCATCGTCGACCAGTTGGTCAAGGAGGGCATGCCCTACCTGTTCGGTGTGTGTGGCCACGGCAACGTCGGCTTCCTCGACGGCGCCTACAAGGCCGGCAACCGGATCAAGACGATCTCGGTTCACCACGAACAGTCGGCCGGCTACATGGCCGACGCCTACTACAAGGTGAAGCACGAGCCGGTGGCGACCTTCACCTCCTGTGGGCCGGGCTCGGCCAATCTGGTGGTCGCCCTAGCGGCTGCGATGATGGACTCCTCGGCGTTCCTGGCGATCACCGCCAACGTGCCGACCAGCCAGTTCAACCGGAACCCGTTCCAGGAAACCGGCCAGTTCTACCAAGGTGATTTTCCGTCGGTGATCCGGCCCTACGTCAAGCGCAGCTACCAGCCGACCCGCACGGACATGGTGCCGTTGGCGGTTCGCCAGGCCTGCCAGTTGTTGCGCAGCGGTCGGCCGGGGCCGGTTAACCTGGACGTGCCCCTGAACGTGTTCGTCGAGGAAGCCGAGGTCGAGTTGCAGGAGGCTTCGCCCCGGATGAAGCAACGCTCGCCGGGCGCCCCCGGCGACCTTGCGACGGCGGTGGAGATGCTGCTGGGCGCCGAGCGTCCGGTACTCATCGCAGGGCAGGGTGTGCTGTTGAGCGAGGCAACCGAAGCGTTGGTCGCCTTCGCCGAGACCGCGCGGATCCCGGTGGTGACCAGTCCGAACGGCAAGGGTTCGATCGACGATCGCCATGAGCTGGCGTTCGGCTCGATCGGTCGCAACGGCACCTATGCCGGCAATGAGGCCAGCAAGAACGCCGACGTGATCCTGGCCCTCGGTTTCAGCTTTGACGATCGGGCGACCAGTGCGTGGCTCCAGGGCTACACCCTGTCGATCCCGCCGTCCCGGCTGATCCAGATCGACATCGACACCTACGAGATCGGCAAGAACTATCCGGCAGAGCTGGGAATCGTCGGCGATGCGCGGGCCAGCCTGGAGATCATGACCGAACAAGCCAAGGCGCGGCTGACCAGCACGCCCGAGCGCACGGCTGCCTGGTTGAAGACGCTGAAGGGCAATCGCGAGACCTGGAAGAAATACCAGGCCACGTTCGCCGCGTCGGACCAGATGCCGATGCGTCCCGAACGGCTGATGGATGCCATCACCAAGGCGTTGCCGGACGACGCGATCGTCGCCTCCGATGTCGGCGTCCACCACAACTGGGTGATCCAGCTTCTGGAAACCCGGCGGCCGCGCCAGCTAATCCACAGCTGGGGCTTTGCCGCCATGGGCTTCGCCACGTCGGGTGTCCTCGGCGCCAAGCTGGCGGCCCCGGACCGACCGTGCGTGGCGATTGTCGGAGACGGCTCGTTCCTGATGACACCGCACGCGCTGCTCACCGCGGTCGAGTACGACATCCCGGTGGTCTGGGTGGTGTGGAACAACAACGGCTACTGCTCGATCCGCGACCTTCAGGTCGGCCTGTTCGGCGGCCGGGAACTGGCGACCGGGTTCATCCACGAGGCATCGCAGGAACTGTTCAGCGCTGACTTCGCGATGATGGCGAAGTCGATGGGCGTGGAGTCGGCCCGGGTCGACCGCGCCGATGCGGTGGAGGACGCGCTTCGTCACGCCATCAAGGCGAACAAGCCGTATCTGCTGGAAGTCCCGGTCGACCGGGAGATCCGGCCGGTCGGCACCGGCAGCTGGGAGTTGCCGCCGTTGCCGAATCCCGAGCCAAATTTCCGCAAGGCTCTCGAGGCGGCCGGAATGAAGCCGTAACCAACGCGGCGAGCAGAGGAGACGCGCCATGAGCGGGTGGCCGGTCGGAATCCATACCTACTCCTACATCTGGCAAATGTCGGCTCACGACACGTTGGTTCATCTGGCAGACCGCGGATACCGACGGTTCGAGCTGCTGATCAACCGGCCTCATGTCTGGCCAGAGGAACTGACGGAAGCAGAGCGACGGGCGACCGCCCGCCTGCTTGCCGAGCGGAACCTGACGATCGAGGTTCTGAACCCGCCGAGCCTCGATTTGAATCTGGTCAGCCCGTCGCCGGAAATGCGATCGATGACCCGTGCGCACTACCGTCGGGTGATCGAGTTGGCGGCGGATTGGAGCGTGCCCCAGGTTCTGGTGGTGCCGGGCAAGACCCATCCGCTGCTCCCGGCCCCGGCCGATCGGGTTTGGGGATGGTTCGCCGAGGCCGTTGCCGAGTTGGATCGGTATGCCGAGGACAAGGGGCTCGGGATCGTTCTGGAGAACATCCCGATGGCGTTCCTGCCAACGGCCGACGCCCTGATGAGCGCGATCGATCGGCTGGGCAACGACCGGCTCGGGATCTGCTACGACGCCGCCAACGCGGTGTTCGCGCGGGAATCTCCCGGTGATGGGCTGCGCCTCGTCGCATCGCGGCTGAAGGTGCTGCACCTGTCCGATACCGGGCTGCAAAAGTGGGATCACGCCACCATCGGTTCCGGGGTGGTGCCGTTCGCCGAGGTCGCCGATGCCATGCGCAAGATCGGCGTGGATGTACCGACCATGCTGGAGATCATCTCGCCGGACGGCGACGCCGATATCGCCAAGAGCCATCGGGCGTTGGCTGGCCTTGGTTGGGAACCGGCACCCGCGTGAACGTCAGGCTCATTGGGGAGACGCAGGAATGACCGAACAATTCGAGGTTAACGGACTCAGGGCGGTGGTAACCGGCGGCGCCGGCGACATCGGCCGGTGTCTGGTGGCGGGTTTGGCGGGCGGCGGAGCGAGAGTACTGGCCGTCGATCGCGATGCCGACGCGCTTCATGACGCGATGGACGAGTGGGCCAGCGAGCGGGTGAGCATCGCGGTCTGCGACATAACCAACGAGGCCGCCGTCGACAGACTGTTCGCCGATGATGTGGCGGACGGTTTGGGCGGCATCGACCTGCTGGTAAACAATGCCGGAGTCATGGTTCGGGCGGCCCCCGACGAGACTGAGTTCGAGCATTGGCGGTCGCTGATGAGCGTGAACGTCGACGCCGCGTTCCTGTGCGCGCGGGCTGCCGGACGGCTGATGAAGCCACGTGGGCAGGGCGTGATCGTCAACATCTCCTCCATCGCCTCGATCAAGGCACTGGACGGTCGCGTTGCGTATTGCACGTCCAAGGCGGCCATCGCCCACATGACCCGCTCGCTCGCACTGGAGTGGGGACCGTTCGGCATCCGCAGCAATGCCATAGCGCCGGGTTTCATTCGGACGCGCATGAACGCCGACCTGCGCCGCGATCCGGTCCGAACGGCGGCGATGACCGACCAGGTGCCGCTCAAGCGTTTTGCCGAGCCGGAGGAACTGGTTGGTCCACTGCTGTTCCTGGCGTCGCAGGCGGCACGCTACGTGAACGGCCACATCCTGTTCGTTGATGGCGGACTGCAGGTCACCTGACGGGCCGACCGGGATGGATTGCAGCCGTATCGAATTGTCTGGCGCCGTTTGCTTAGGTCTCTTCAACCTGCTTCACGCCGCCGAGGCGGTAGTGCAGGAATGAGAAGCTGACGCCAAAGGTCAGGATCCCGACGACGGTCAACTGTCCTGCGGTTATCAGGTCATCGGTCGTCCGCAACTCGACCCACTCGGCCTCGACGAGATACCAGGAGGCAGCGGCGAACATGATGGTAATCAATCCCACGCCGCCCTTCTGGAGCGACCGCCGGGTGATGTCACCGATCGTGTAGAACCCGAACCCGAGCGCGCCAGCTATGGCGATCTGCAGCACATGCTCGCTCGGCGGCTGAAGCGCGTCGGACGTTACCCAGTGGTAGTAGGAATACCCACTGGCGTTGTAGGCGCTGAACACGATGAAGATGCAGAACAGCACACGCGCCAGCACGCCGCCTAGATCAAGGGTGTGAGTGTTTCCCATGGCCACCCTCCGGCCTGTCCCGGACTCCCAATCGAGCCGGGATATCGGCCCGGCTACAGTCCAGCAAACTTATCGCGTGGCGCTAGGGGCTGCAACGGCAGATGGTCCAGGACATCCAACAGCCGCCGTCATTGCCGCACAAACGGTGACCGCAGCTTGCTCACGGGCAACCGAGGATGCCCGTGTGTGGGCGTCTTGAACAATCCGGCGCAACCCGGCCTCGAACGCGGGTCGGCTGACGGCGCTGTCAATCCGGTTGACCGTGAAGTCGAGTCCCCAGATTCCCGCCGAGACCGCCGCTAGTGTCGCGATGGCGGTGCCAATTCCGGACACATTCGCGACCGGCGATGCAACAAGGCCGCCGACGACCGGTGCCAGAAGCAGGCGGGTGACCACGCTGATCGTGCGGGTGGCCAACGGCCGGAGCGATCGGACCAATACCTGATCCGTGGTGCCGCCGCCGTCCTCGTCGACGTTGAGCATGGCGCGCTGCAGCAGATTGGGCGGAGGAGGGGCGCTAAGCAGCGTCGCCGACAGAAGCGGGTTGCCATAGCGTTCCAGGGCCGGTTGCGGGTCTACGGCACGTTGCGCAGCCAACCGTTCGATGCGAGCACGTCGCGCTGCAGCCAGTTGAGAATCGAGCGCGACCAATCTGACCATCGTCCGCTGCCAGGCGTCGTCCAGCGATCGGGCGGTCTGCGTCGGCAGCACAACCGTGTCCTCGAAACGTTCAACCACAACGAGAGCAAGTCGGTCGTGGACGGATTTTGGATCCGGCGTCCCGCGATCATAAATCTCGCGCGCGGCCTCGGTTGTACCGACATAGGCAAGGTCCCACGCGGTGAACAGGCTCGTCAGCCAACCGAACACCCAGTCAGAATAGGCGGTGACACGGCGATCCATGGCGTCAAAGGGCGGGGAGACCGCGCCATCGACCAGTCTCGGCGCGGCACGATGCAAGGTCGTTGCGTCATTGGCGACCCACGCCGCAGCTTGCGCTTCTAGGATGTTGGCGGCCGCCGGCATGGGTGCCAGAAGCACCCAGGCAAGCAACAGCAGGAATGCCGGACACGATATCCCGGTCGGCTTGCGGAGCACCGCGATCATCCAAGGTTCCCTTGCCAGTGTGCTCGAGCACATCAGGCACCTGTACGGCCAGCCACCCTGGTAGGGCAAGATTATACCGCAACGCGAAGAAAGACGGTGGCGCGCCGATAACGTGAATGTCATCATAGCGCTGTAATTCCAGAATTGATGTAAGACGTCGGCGTCGGAGTTGACGTTGGAAACGGAATGACGTGAAGGAGAAGCAGATGCGCGCCTGGCAGATCGCCGTTTTCATGTTCGGAGCTTTGATGCTGTCGGTTTCCGGCGTTCAGGCCCAGACGGCGGGAGCGACCACACCGCCTGCCGCCGCCGCCGCTCCGGCCCAGAAATCGGCGAGCGCCGCCCAGCAGGTGCTGACGCCAGAGCAGATCGAGGAGCTGCAGTCGATGGTGGGCCGCATGCAGTCGGCCATGCAGGACATGGTCAACTCGGCGCGCAGCACGGCGGGCCGGTTGGCGAGCGGCAGTCAGACCGTCGTCCTCAGCACCAACGAGATTGCGGCGATCGCAATTGGGGCTGCCGGCGGGGCCATTCTGATCGATCTGCTTGGCGGTGGCGGCTTGGCGACAATCGCCGGTGCCGTCGTCGGCGGTGTTGCGGCGCATTGGTTCGTTACGGCCCCGCCAATGGGGCAGACGACGGGAACAAGCTGATCTCCGTCGTCATCAGTCGGTGCTGTAGTCGGTGAAAGCCGGTTGCTTCATCGTTAATAGCTTGAAACATCAGGCTCGATGCGGTTTGTACGTGCATCAAGCCTGATGGTGAGGCTGTGTAAGGACGGGCGACACTGAGATGGACCACACGATGCCGCAGGGGACGGATGGCCGGCGCCGGTTTGCGGACACGGTCCGTATTGAGGCGATGAACGGCGGTTTCATCCGGGCAGATGAGGAGCGGCGTCTGCTGCAGGACGGCATGGCGCGCTACAATCTGTCATTGGAGGAAGCACGCGGAGTGCTGCTCTCGACGGTCAACGACCAGGGATTCTCACTGCAACGAGCGACCGAGGCAGAGATCAGAGACCTGATCCTGGTTCAGTCGGCACGGAACCGGGGCCGCCGATTGTCCAAAGCGGAATTCCAGCAAGCGGTCGAAATGTATCGGGCAAAGACCAAGGGACGGGTGACGGTCGACGAAGCCCGGTTGCGCGTCAAGGCGATCATGGATGAGAACAACGTCCAGCCTAAAAGGGCTGGGTGGGTGATCCGGTCGCGCCGTTGGTACAATTCGATCAAGGCCACCTGATCTAGAATGGAGCGATCCGGCTTGTTGCCGGTGGAGGGGGATTGCGGGTATGGCAAACCGACCGTTACCGAACGTGGATCCCGATGCGCTGTCGAAGCTCGCCAGCCAGTATCCGGGCAGCAACGACGGGCGCGCGGAGCCTAAGCTAGGTGGTAGCAGCGGCGGCGGTGGTGGGTCGACCGGCGGTGGCCCCGGCGACGGTGGTGGCGATCGTCCGTCAGCCAAAGCCGGCGCTGTGACCAAAGCGGAGACCTCTCCGAAGCCCGCAGCGAAAACCGGCGTGTTCTGGCCAGCGCTCTTTGCGGTTGTTGCGATCGTAGCGGCGTTCGCATCGTTGGCGGCGCCCAGCTTGCGGAGCGAGGCGCGGGCGCTTCTCCAACGTTACATCCCGCAGTTGGAAGCCAAGACTGTTGACCTTATTACCGGTCATGACACACGGCGCCTGGAGGTTACCTACGACGGCCTAGACCAGCGGATCGCCAGTTTGACCGAAGCGCTCGGGCGGATTGCGGCGGCGCCGGGGCTGGATCCTACGGCAGCGCGTGAGTTGTTGCTGAAGACCGAGCAGAACGAGCGCCTCGGTGCGGTGGAAGCGGCTGCTGCTGCTCAGAAAATCACGCTGGATGGGATCGCCGACCGCCTCAATGGGGTCGACAAGCAGATTGCGGGTCTTGACGAGGTCCGGCAGTCGATCGATGCGCTCGCGGGACGGGCGGCGTCGGCGGAGCAGGCGCTGGCTGCGTTGCAGGAATCCCTTGCTTCGGTTCAGGCCACCCTCGCGACGTTAGGCGCATCGGACGCTCAGACGGCTGCTTTGATCGAGGGAATGTCTGGCCGGTTTGACGCGCTGTCAGCCGAGATTGCCACGGCGCACGAACGGCTGGCTCCGGTCGCCGCACTGACGAACCGGGTTGCCGAGCAGCGCAAATCTATGGAACTCCCGCTGATCGGCATGACCCAGCTCCGCATCGCTCTCAATCGGGATACGCCGTTCAAGATGGAGCTTGCACTGGCCAAGCAGCTTGTCGGTGACGATGCGGAATCGTTGGCGGCTCTTGCAGCGTTGGAATCTCAGGCAGGTACCGGAGTGGCAAGCCTGCGCAGCCTGCGCCGCGACTTCGCGTTCGCAGCGACCCAGATGGGCGGCACGTTGACTGTGATGCGCAGTTGGACTCAGCGCTTGAGCTCTTGGGTCGAGGTTCTGGTCGGTACCCGTTCGGTGCCCGAGGCAGATTCGATAGGACAGATGTCTGCTGCGATCGCGTCGATCGACGCGGTTCTTGAAGCTGGCCAGTTGGATCTGGCGATCAACGAGACGATCGCACTGAACAGTCGGCAGAGCGACGTGCTGCTCGATGGATGGATTGTGGAGGCCCGGCGTCGTCTCGCGACCGAGCGTGCGTTCGATCAGTTGTCTGCGCGGATCTACGCTCGGATCGGGACCTCCGGATAGGACTCCCTCCAGCTTGGTGGTCCGGTCGTTACGGCCGCCGAGGCGGTTGCGGAACTCACGATCGAGGACGTCGTGGTGGACGGTGAGTTCGAGAGACTGCTCGACTGGGTCGGCGTACTGGCATTGAAGGCGATCTCCGGGGGCTTTCTTATCGCGATGCCCGTCGTGGCACTCGCCCTGCTCGGGTGGCTCCACCGCCTCCCGAACCTTCGCGGGTATTGGCACGTGCCAATCGTGACAAGACCGGCGGTTGTTGCCGGCGCGCTGCTCGGGTGGGCGGTGCTCTATGCCAATCCGCACAGCCCAAGCTTTCGTATATCGGCGATTTTCGAGGTTGGGGGCGTTTGGGATCTGCCGTGGACGTTTTTCCTGCAGTATCGGGCGGATCCCGCGCTGTACGGCTACGATGCTCTATTGCCCGTTATTCAGAGCCCGGACATCGCTCCGATCCTGGCACTGGTGATGTTGGGCATCACCATCCTCTTGGGAATCTCGATCATTGCGGCATTGGTGTATCTTAAGGGAATCGATCTGGCGGCCGGCCTCGTCGGGATTGTGTTTCTCTGCCTGTTCTCCCAGGTGGTGACCGTCTATGCGATTACATTGGTCGCCTATACCTTTAACACTCTGAATTTTTGGGCGGCTGCGGTAGCGCTTGTTATACTGCAGTATTATCGCAAGGCGGCCGCTCATTGAGTGCGTTTGATTGGAATATGCTCCACGTGCGTCTTGACTCGATCCGCCGGTGCCCCATGATCGAGCGACGCCCTTCTTGAACCAGCCACGATTGATCGGAGGCAAAATGGCCGACGAAACCAAGCGACCCGCGCGTTCACCGTCGACCCGAGCCGCGCCGAAAGCGCGGGCTCCGTCGAGCAAGGCAGCCGAGGCTCCCGTGGCATCTGAAGCGAAAATTGAAGTGACCGAGACCGCACCGAAGGCCGAGGCGGCTCCGGCTCCTGTTGTCCATTCGTCTCCGGCTCCTGATCGGATGGCTGGCGCCGGAAACGGTGGGGTGGCCATGGCGGGTCTGTTCGCCGGTGTGATCGGCATCGTTCTGGCGCTCACTTATCCGCAATGGACGCCGATCGTGTACGGATCCACCGGGTCCAGTAACCGGGTCACGGCGGATCAGGTGCGCTCCGAATTGAAGGGCGAAGTTGCCGCTTTGAAGGCAACCGTCTCGGCGATGACTGAGCAGCAGGTCGCATTGGAGCAGGCAATCCGTACCGCCAAGCTTCCCGGCATCCTGATGGTCGCGGAGGATCTGCGTGCGGCGTTGGCCGGTTCCGAGCCTTATGCCGGACCGCTCAACCTGTTCCGGGCGCTGACAGGGGGGGATGAGGCCGCCGGACGGATCATCGCGTCCATCGAAGCGCGGGCCGAGGTTGGTGTGCCGAGTGTTGATGACCTGCAGGATCGTTTTGACGATGCCGCCCACGCAATCCTGACCGCGGAACAGCGGCCGCAGGCGCAGAGCGATCTGGCGTCACAGGTATCGGAGACCATGGCGAGTTTGACGGCCGCGACGATGCGGCTGCGCTGGCGGCTTGACGGTGCTCCCACCGGAGATGGTGTCTCGGCCGTGGTGGCACGCGCCGAGCAATCGGTTGGCAAGGGAGAGTTCCAGACGGCGATTGATACGCTCAGCGTTCTGCCGGCCGATCGTGCCGCGCTGGCGGCTTCCTGGATTGAACTCGTCCGAGCCCGGCTTACCGCGGAGGCTGTTCGCGAGGAACTGGACTCCTACATCATCGTCACGGCGTCGCGCATCCAGTAGCGGGTTCGTTGATCAGGTTTTCAAAAGCGCTGGCTCAAGCTCACGCGCGAGCCGGCGTATTTCCATTGAGGCGGTGGCTTTGGGGGCCAACTCCTGCGGCGATGATCCGTGATACGACGCCTCCTGGAACACCGCACGATCACCGATCCGAGCGTCGACCGGGTTGAGGCCGAGTGCCTCTAGCTGTCGTTCCGTATGCCGCACGACGGTTGCCCGTTTTACCCGATTCAGAACGGTGCGGAAGGCAATCTCCCGGCGGGTCAAAGCGCTGGCACTTTGAATGACTTTTTTCATTTTGCTGGCTTCGAACAAGCTGGCTTCGTCCGCCATTACCGGTATGAGGACGAGATCGGCGATCCCGACGGCGTAGATCATTGATTGGTTTCCGAAACCCGCAGTATCGACGATGACGATGTCGGCGCGCTCGCTCAGATCCTGGACGGCTCCGATGATTGCGTGCTCATCAGAGGTCGCTTGCGCCTCGACATTGTCGTAACTGGAGCCTTTGCGAAACCAGCGCGTGGCGGCCTGGTTCGGATCGGTGTCGAGCATCGCGACGCGCTTGCCGTCGCTGCGCCAGTACGCCGCAAGCGACGCGGCAATGGTTGTTTTGCCGGTTCCGCCTTTGCTGGTGGCGACGACGAGGACGCTGGCCATTTTGTGTGTCGCTCCGTTGATCCACCCTCTACTCATAATGGCCGATCGGCCTTTCAACGCAAAGCCCGCGTTGCGTGGCGGCCGGGAATGAGGTTTCCTACGCCGTCGGGCCGGATTGGCTCCGGGGATCGGAAGCGGAAGAGTTCACAATGAAAGGAGTCCTGGTCGCGGTGATTCTGGTTGCAGCGACGGTTTCGGGCGGCGCGGTGCCGGTACGGGCGGGCGCTCTGGGTGACGCCGTTGTGTCGGTCGGTGGCTGGCTGAGCGAGCTGGAATCCGCGCTTTCTGCTTGGGTCGACAAGGCCGTTGGCCGGATCACCGGATCGCAGGACGATACCCGGTCGGCGGATGCATTCCGTCGCCTGGCGATTGAAGCACCGGAGCAACTTGATGTTCTGGCCGCCAGGGTGGGCTACGCGCTGGCGAGCTATGCGGTTGCGCCGGCCGATCGGCAGGACCTGACCCTGAACTTTCGCCATGACCGCGACCTTGCGCCGGACGAGCGCGTGGCGCTGCTACGCGAGTTGAATGACCGGGCGTCGATCGATGCCAGGCCCGAGCTCGCGCTTGTTCGCATTCTCCTCGACGCAGCCGACTGGCGTGACGCTGGCCCAAGTGAACGGTTTCGTTTGACGGGCGTCGAGGTACAGGTTGACGACTCCGTGTCGTCCCGGCTGATCTTCTCCGAATCGGTGGTGGTGCGATAATGCTGACGGCTGAACCGCTTTCCAGAGTACTCGGCGCCGAGATCAAGGGACTCGATCTGTCGTCTCCGATCGCGGATGCGGATCGTGAGGAACTTCTCACGTTGTTCTGGCAGCACAAGGTAATCGTCATACGTGGCCAGGATGTGGCGCCCGATGGGTTCATTCGGTTTGCCGAAGCGTTCGGAACGATCGAGCCGTTTTTCATCAGCGCCTACAATCTGCCGACGCACCCGCAGATCTATGTGCTGTCGAACGTGCGGCAAGACGGCAAGCCGATCGGTCGAGACGGTGCCGGCACGCACTGGCACAGCGACAGCACGTTCACCGAGAAGCCCAGCAGCGCAACCTTGCTGCACGGGGTGACCGTGCCAGACCGCGGTGGTGACACCCTGTTCGTCAACACTGCGGACGCCTACGACCGGTTGGACGACGAAACGAAGGCTCGCATTCAGGGTCGGCGTGCCATCCACCGCTACCAGCGCAAGGAGTTCGTGTACTCCGGTGACCGTACGATCGACGATGCCGAACGCACGGAAATCGAACGCGTGAAGGCGTTGCGCATGGCGGAAGCCGCCGCGGACGCGGCGTCACCGACCGCGCAACGCAGCAATCAGGAGCCCGATCGCCTGCACCCGATCGTGCGAACCCATCCGGTTACCGGTTCGAAGGGCCTCTACCTGAACGACGAGATGACAGTTGGTATTGAGGGAATCCCGGACGAGGAGGCGGTGCCGTTGCTGCGTCGTCTCTGCGAAGTTGCCACCGCGCCGGATACGGTGCTGCGCTATAAGTGGCGGCAAGGCGATGTGGTGGTCTGGGACAATGCCGCGGTAATCCATAGCGCCACGTTTACTCCGCCGGATCTCCCGCGGGTCATGCACCGGTTGACGATTGCGGGCACCGTCCCATTTTGAGGAGGTTGGCGATGCTGGCTCCAGTATCGTGTTCGAGACTTCCGCAACTGTTTATGGCTTTGGGCTTGGTGGTTATGTGCGTTGCCGGGGGAACCGTCCCAACGGCGGCGCAAGCCCGACCGGTGCTCGACTGGCTGCAATACGATTCAACTGCGCTGAACGAGTATGCCGTCAACCAAGACACCGGCGACAGCGCACGCCATAGCATTGACCCGGCATGGGCACCGGAAGCCCAACAACGCTCGGCCAAGCTGGTGATGCTGTTGATCCCGAAGCGTTCGGAGATCGCGTACTCAACGTCCGTAAACACCATCCTGCAGGTGTTTCGCCAGCACGGCGTGCCGACGCGCTTCTCGGTCTGGTTCTACGACGAGGACGACGCCGTCGCGCGTGAGGCGTTGGACTGGGCGTACGCCCAACCGGTTGACCTGATCATGTCGGTCGGATCGGTCGCTACCGCCTACCTGCACAAGCATCATCGTGGGCATCGGATACCGGCGGTGACCAGCGCTTCCAAAGACCCGGTTGCGTCCGGACAGGTCGCGAACGCCCAGACCGGAAGCGGTACCAACATCGCCTACACGTCAATCAATGTGGCGACCGATACACTGGTCGCTTACTTGCGTCGGTTGGTTCCGGGCCTGACGACGATCGGTGTCATGTACTCGAGGGACAATACCAGCGCGTTGCGCACCCAGGTCCAACCGCTCCACGATGCAGCGAATGTTCTGGGCCTGACGGTCATCGATATTTCGGTAGAGGATGAGGCTGCGGCGGCGGCGGAGTTGGACTCTGCAATGCCGTCCGGGTTGGACGCCATGCGTCGCAGCGACGCCGATCTGCAACGCAGCGTCTTGCTGGTCACCGGTTCGACGCCGGTATACGAGCGAATCGACCAGGTGAATCGTCACGCAGGCCGGGTGCCGGTTGTCTCGATGCTGCCGGATGTCGTGCGACCCGGATTGGATTCAGCGTTGCTGTCGATCGGTGTCAACCTGTCCAGCGCGGTGGCCTTGGCTGCGGTCTACGCCAAAGATGTGCTGCTGGGCGAAGCGAACCCGGCAACCCTACCGGTCGGCATGGTCGCACCGCCGGACCTTGCGATCAATTTCCAGGTCGCCGAGCGGATTGGAATCGCCATTCCGTTCTCGTTCTTCGAGTCCGCTACCTTCGTCTACGATCCCACCGGACGGGCCGTTATCGAATTTGGGCAACGGGTTGGCGGGTAGATCGCAGGATTTGCGTTTCATCCGCTTAAATTCAGCGACCCGATGGGGTAGTCTCACGCGTTGATGGGTCATGGTCACCGGACCGCTGCAGGCGGGCGACCGGGTGGGACGGGGGAGAGCGAATATGTTTGACGGGTTTCTGTCGCTGCCGGTGTTGGCTGTGGGGGCGTTCTTCGCGGTCTCATACTTTGTGAATCCTGCGACGATTATCATCGAGGACATCTCCGTTCCCCACCATCTTTCGGACTTGGGAGTGACCCACGAGGTCGCCGCCGGGATGCTCACCGAGAAGATGGCGGAGATCGCCGACGCGGCCGGGAGCAGCCGCGGCACGTTGACCACAGAGTTGACGGCTCAAGGCCGCTCGGTCGAGGCATTGAGCGACTGGTTCGGTCTGGCCAGCCCGATACGTTCGACGCAGGTCGCCTTGGGGTTTCTGCCGTACACCTTCGAGGGAGAGATTATCGAGAAGGGTGACGACCTGTTGCTGGCAATCAAAGGCAAGTCGCCGAAGTATTGGCATTTCTCGATCGAGGAGCACGGCCCCGCGGATGACGTCGAGGGTCTGATCAAGAAGGTCGCGTTGCGCCTGATGCAGGAGATCGATCCGTATCTGGTCGCGGTCTACCATTTCCGCGAGGAGTCGGCGAAGCGTGACTTTACGCTCACCAAGCAGGCGATCGACTTCGCACTCGTCCATGCGGACCGCCGGCAACTGCCATGGACCTACGCCTTGCTCGGTGATGCGCTTCGCCGTGAAGGGAGTTACGAACAGGCGATCATCAAGTTCCGCCAGGCAATGATCCTGGATCCGAAGTTTCCGCGGCCGATGATGCGCTGGGGTAACGCGCTGGCCGATCAGGGTCGGTATGACGAGGCGATCGGGCGCTACAAGAAGACCCTGGAGATCGAACCGATGTATCCCGAGGCTTTGGTTGCCTGGGGCGAAGCGTTGACGGCGCTCGGCCAGCATGACGAAGCTCGCCGCAAGTACGAGCAGGCGGTGGCGATGGATCCGCATTTCCCGCGAATTCTGTTCGCCTACGGCAAGTACCTGGCCGCGAACGGCGACAAGGCAGGAGGTGCCGAGTACCTCCGCCAAGCTCTGCATCTCGAGGGTGGCCACAACCAAGCCTACGTGGAGACACTTCGCAAGGTGCAACGCGAGGTCGATCCGGCTCTAGAGGAAGCAGTTCCGTTGGCCAAGGGCATGCGTTCCCGGTGATGACGGGCGGATGTACCTGGAGCGAACGCTCCAGGGATGATCCGGAGTTGCGTCCACCGGAGTGGGTGCCGGTACATTCGGGCGAAGCGGAAGTGACATGAAGGCGATTGCACGCGTGTTGCCGAGTGCTGCCCTGGCGGCCCTCAGCTTGTTGCTGTTCGCCTATGTCGGCTACGGCGAAGCCACCCGGGTCTACGTGCAGATCCGCCTCGAACGCCTGGAGCAGCTGGGCGCGACGCTACAAACCGTTGTCGACCAGTTTGCCAAGTCGGGGCTGTCGCTCGACCAGTTCGGCGGATTCGATCGGCGCGGCACCCAGCTTCGTGAGGTCGACCCGGCGATTCTGGCGACGGCCATTGTCGACGTGAACGGCAAGCCGATAGCCTGCGAAGCGGAGGCCACGGCCAAAGACCGGCTTTGCCATCAAGAGGCGCTCAGCGAGCAGATCCATGATGGCACCGCAAGCTCACCGTTCGGGCGGTTTGCGACCGATGTTCGGTTAGAACTGCCGGTACGCGACAAGTTTGGCACGGTCGGTGCTGTGGTCGTCCACGTGGATCGAGACCGCATCGAGGCGGTTGTCGACGCTGCGTTTAGACCGGTCGTGATGCTATCGGCAGGTCTGTTCGTCCTGTTTACGCTGATACAATTGGTTCTGGCTTGGCGAAGCGAGGACACGCGCCAGCGCTGGTTGACCCGTCTCTTCATGGGAGTGGTCGCGATCAATCTGGTGGTGCTGGTCGCCGTCATGTTCGATCTGTACCGCAAGGGCACCGAGGGTCAGGCCGAAGCGTTGGCCCGGTCGATGGCGATGCGGTTGTCCGCCGCCACCGAACTTGGGATTCCGCTGTCGGCGTTCTCGGGCATCGCCGAGGCGCTGGAGGAGTATCGCCGCATCAATCCGAACATCGCGGCAATCTCCCTGGTGCGGGAGGGTCAGGTTCTCTACAGCGTGGACAATGCACCTGGGGCCGGCGCGCTGTCGGCGATCGACCTGCGGCGACTGACCTTCGAACTGCCGATCCACAACGGTTCCGGCCAGGATCTCGTGCTGTCGGTCGAACTGCCGCTGTCGGTGGTCCTTGCTGCCCTTGGGGCTGGCGCACGAAATTTCATCGCCCTGTTCTTTGGATGCGCGGTTTTTGCGCTGGTGTTCCTGCGGGCGGTCCGAGAGGGGCCAGGCGCTGGTTCCATCAGCCCGGTGGGAAGCGACATGACGGACAGTCGTCTGGCCTTGCTCCGGCCGGCGTATTTCCTCGGCATTTTTGCCGATGCCCTGTCGCTGTCGTTGCTGCCAGAGATCGCGCACGAAACAGTGGTTGCCGAGGGATTGCCGGCAGGATGGGTGTCGCTACCGTTCACGTTGTTCTTCGTCGGACTGACGGCGGCGCTTCTGCCTGCGTCCTACGTAACCGGGCGAATGGAGCTTCGCAGACTGTTCATGATCGGGGCCGTAGCGGTCGGCGGCGGACTGTTCCTGGTATCGCTGGTGCCGGAGTTCTGGGCCTTGTGTGTCGGACGAGCACTCGGCGGTGCCGGGCAGGGCACGCTCCTGGTAGCCGTTCAGGCCTACGCGTTCGAAGTGGTGGGTCCAACCCAGCGTACGCGAGCCGCCGCGGTCCAAGTTCTCGGTTACAACGGCGGGCTGATCGTCGGGACCGGTCTTGGTGGGTTGCTGGCGGTGTTCAATCCGGACCGCGACGTGCTGTTCGCCGGAGGAATCGTTGCGGTGGCCGCCGCGGTTTATATCCGGTTTGTCCTGCCCCCACTGCTCCGCCGCGACGAGGATTCGATCGGGCTGTTGAGCGGCGTTGGGCGATTGGCGCGAGCCCCCGACTTCATGGCTGTTCTCGGTTTCGTTGGGATCACGTCGAAATTTGCGCTGGCCGGAATTGCCATGTTTGCCGTGCCGTTGGTTCTGCACGGCAGCGGGTACGACGACGACGAGGTCGGGCAGGGTATGATGGTGTTCGCCGTGGTCACCTATCTGGTGACCGGTGGAGCCCCGAGGCTGGTGGCGCGCCTACGATCGATCGACGGTGTGTTGACGATCGGAATGCTGATGCTTGGGCTGGGAACGGTTCTGCTGGGGCTTCTGGTGGTACCCGGGATCAATGCGACTGCGCCGACCTCCATCCCGGCCTGGGCGTCGGATGCCGCCGCTGCTGTTCAGTCGGCCGTCGCATCGAGCTCCATTCCGGCGGCCGCTGGGATAGCGATTGCGTTGTCGATTGCGGCGCTGGGTGTGGGGCAGGGGCTTATCGCGGCACCGGTGATTGCGCGTGTGGCTGACAGTCATGCAGCGCACAGCGTAGGGCGCGATCGGACCCTGGCGATCTATCGGCTGGCCGAGCGGTTTGGCCATATCCTGGGACCGACCCTGGTCGGACCGTTGTTGCTGGCGGCCCACGGCAATGCGTCGGCGTTGATCGTTTTCGGAGCGGTGTTCGCTGGTTTAGGCATTTTGTACGCGGGCAGCACGATGGTCATGCGCGCTCCGCCGCACTGACACCCGTCAGTGCGGGCGCGCCGTTGCCAGAGCCGCGACATCGGTCAGGATGCGGTCAACATCGTCGAGCGACAGCGTGTGTTCGTCGGCGGCGCTCTTGACGCGTGACGTGGCTTCCTTCAGGTCGGCAAGCGCGAGCCGCAGGCCCAACGCGTCGGCGCGGACCCGCACCGCGTTCCATCCGGTGAGGCGGTGACTAATGGCGATCTCGCGGGTCAGGCCGAAGTCGGACGGGTCCATCGCCTCGTACGAGCGTGGGTCGTTGTGGACGGCCTTGGTATGCATCCCGGCCTTGTGGCTGAAAGCAGATTCGCCGACCAATACCTGATTGAACGGAACGGCGACGCCAGCCAGTTCTGCCACTCGTCGACATAGGGCGGGGAGTTCGCTCAGTTGAAACTGGGCCATTGTGCGGCCACGATCGGCCGCATACATCACGGCGATCAGCCCCTCCAGCGGGGTGATTCCGTTGCGCTCACCCAACCCGAGTACTGTCGTATTGATATGCGTTGCACCGTTCATCGCAGCCGCATGAGCGTTCGCGATGGCGCAGCCTATGTCGTTGTGCCCGTGAAACTCGATCGGCGTGGTTGTCAGGCGGCGGAGCAGATTCACAACCTCGGCCACCCGGTCAGGCGTGGCTGCACCGGTCGTGTCAGCCAGCCCAAAGCGGTCGAACAACCGTAGTTCGGACAGCGGCAGGTAGACGTTCATCAGATCGTTCAGCGGGCACCGGAAGGCGTCCTCGCTGGAGAACCGCAATTCGATGTTCGGCGCACGGTTCCGTACGAACTCACCGACTTCGGCCGCGATCCTGACAACCTCAGCGATTGCCTTGCCGTGGCTGGCCGCTCGGAGGATCGGTGACGTCGCCATGACCATGTGCAAAGCACCGACCCCGGTGTCAATCGCGATCGCTGCATCATCCTTGTGGCAACGGATGTGGGCCGCCACCATCGCCGGTAACCCCGCATTCGCGATTGTCGCCGCGTCGGTCCGGGAACGCCGGCTGGCCGCAGGTGAGGTGACTTCCAGGTAGTTGACGCCAAAAGAGGTCAGTGCCCGGGCTATTTCCAGTTTCGCATCGCGGGAAAAGTCGGCGTGAACGAACTGCTCGCCCTCCCGCAGAGTGGAGTCAACGATGACAACGTCCGAGAGCGGCACTGTGACACCCCTCTATTGCGCAACCACAAGGAACACACTGGGACTGATCGCGGTCTCGCCGACGAACGGGTAGGCGAGATGCAGCACGACAATCAAATGCATGACCAGGAAGCTTATCAGAATTGCCGACATCAGGCCCTGAATAGCGACATTGGCCGACCCCAGGAACCAGGGGAACACGATCGCCAGGGCCGTGCCCATGCCGAGCAGCACCCAGACCAGGGAGACCAGACTGCGCGATACAGTGGTCAGCCTAAAGCTGCGACTCTCATTGACCTGCCGAACCCATTCCACGGTGTTTTGCTGAAGGGCCTGCTGGGCGTTGGTGATCGGCTCGATCTTCAGGAAAACATCAGACAGTTGTCGGAATCGGTGCGTCACTTCGAAGCTCGGAATCCCGACGCTCATCGTCCGCCATTCCTTCTCGACGACGGCCCGTGCGTACTCCCGCACGGCGGATGTCATGCGAACCCGGTCGTCGGACTGGCTGGGTAGGTCGTAGACCTCTGCGGCGCGATCCAGCATTACCAACGCGGCCACTTCCTTCTGCACTGTGGTCTGGGCGTCGGTGTAGCGGTCGAAAGCTCCGATCAGGGCGAGCGCCAGGGTGACGGCGTAGACCTCGCCCAGAAAGCCGAACTTGATGCCGCCGATTGCGTTGTTCGGCTCCAACTGGAAGGGCGTATAGATCGTGTTGACGATCCAGGTGCCCAGCACCGAGATCAGCACCGCGATGCCGATCAGCAGCGGGACTGCGATGTCGAGCGGGATCCGGGCAAGAAGGACGGCGAGTTCGTAGGTCATGGGCTAGCTATATCGCAATCCGTTCTTGCGTGAGGGTCATTTCGGGTGAACGTCGGCCTTGCCGGTGTGGGTCTTGCCGGAGACCACGAGACGCAGCACCATGTCGAGGTCAGCCCCCGGCGCCGTTGCGAAGCCCAAAGTACCTTCCAGACGATCGTCGACGACCGATAGAGACACCTTCTTGCTCGCTCCGGAGACGACGAAGATCGCGTCGCCCTTGCTAACCTTCTTGCTGATGTCCCTGCCGTGCTCTTCGTAAACGTAGGCAACGATCTTGCCGTCGGCGATAACGACCTCGACGTCGTACGAGCCGACTTCGGCGATGGTGCCGCCGTGTTTCGCGACAGCCTCATGATCATGTTTGTGTTCGTGCTTCTGATCTGATGCAGCAAACGCAACGGTCGCCATGCTGAGTGGCATGGATATGACGGCCAGAAAGGCGGCGGTGCGAACGAACGTCGTGATCATGGGGCATTTCTCCGTGTGGGTATTTGGGCTTAGTAGGCTTCCTTCAGGCCGACGCGGCCGGCGTTGTCTTCGGTCAGATTGATCAGGGCGCTCTTGCCGAACATCTTGAACAGCACTGGGGTCAGCAACGTGTCGAGGGTCAGCGTGCTGATGAGGCCACCGAAGATCACCACGGCGATCGGGTGGAGGATCTCCTTGCCGGGATCGTCACCGCCGAATAGCAGCGGGATCAAGGCCAAGCCGGCCGCCAGCGTGGTCATCAACACAGGAGCGAGGCGTTCCTCGCTGCCGCGCAGCAGCAGCTTGTCACCGAAAGTTTCGCCCTCATGCAGTACAAGGTTGATGTAGTGGCTGATCTTCAGGATGCCGTTGCGGGCAGTGATACCGGCCAGAGTAACGAAGCCGAACAGGCTGGCGATCGACAGTGGAAGGCCGACAATCCACAGGGCGCCGACGCCGCCGATCATCGCCATCGGGACAATTGCCATGATCATCAGCGTCAAAGACACGTGTCGGTAACGGCTGTACAGCACCACGAAAATCATCGCCAGCGAGATGGCGGCCAGCACCATGATCGATCGTGAAGCCTCTTCCTGAGCTCGGAAGGTGCCGTCCAGGTCGGTGAAGTAACCGGGAGGCATCTGGGTCTCCGCGACAATCTTGCGAATTTCCTCCACGACACGGCTCATGTCGCTGCTGTCCGCGTTGGCCCGGACCACGATGCGCCGGCGCGTGTTCTCCCGCTGCACGTTGTTCGGCCCGTCGGTCTCCCGGACCTCGGCAAAAGTCGACAACGGAATGCGGCCGCGCGGTGTCTCGACCAGCAGTCCGGCAAGCCCTTCGGTCGTCCGATCCGCATCGTGCATCCGGATGACGAGATCGAAACGCCGCTCGCCATCGAGGATCTCCGACACGGTTTCGCCCATGGTCAGGCTTTGCAGCGCCTCGGTGATCGAGCTCGGGGCCACGCCGTAACTGGCTGCCCGATCGTAGTCGACCGCAATCTCGATCTGCGGGATTCGCGCCTGGGTCGCGACGGCTACGTCGCCGATCCCGGGAACGGTCTTGAGCTTCTGCTCGAACGAGCCGGCGAGCGACCGCAGCGTATCCAGGTCGTCGCCGAAGATCTTCAGCGCGATCTTCGCCCGGACCCCGGAGATCATGTGGTCGATGCGGTGGGACAGCGGTTCGTCCAGCAGGACACGCACCGGCAGGGAGGAGAGACGTTGACGGATGTCCTGTCGGATCTCTTCGTCGGTCCGATCGGCGCGCCGCTGCCTGACGTTGACCTCAGAGACGTTGATGCCCTCGGCGTGCTCATCCAACTCGGCGCGCCCGGTCCGCCGGCCCACGGTGACGACCTCCGGCACTTGCATGATGAGCCGTTCGACCATTCGTCCGATGCGGTTTGATGCCTCCAGCGAAATGCCGGGGCTCAATTCGGCCAGGACGACGATCGAACCCTCGTTCATCGTCGGCATGAACACCCGCGGAATCCAGATCAGGGTCACCCCGACGAGGACGACAGCCGAGAGCGCGCCGATTGCCACCGCTCGCGTGCGGGCAATGGCCCATCCCACCACGTGGCGGTTGATGCGTTTCAGAAATCGCAGGACCAGGCCATCTTCGTCCTCCAATATCTTGGAGTTTGAGAGCAGGAAGTAGCAGAGCACCGGCGTGACCGAGATCGCGGTTACCAGGCTCGCGAGGATCGCCATGACATAGGCGGTGGCGAACGGCGCGAACATCCGGCCCTCGATCCCGGACAGCGCGTACAGCGGCAGCAACACCACGACGATGATGATCGTGGCAATGAGAATGCCGGATCGAACCTCCATCGACGCCTCGGCGACGACCCGTATCGCTGGGCGTGGATTTGGCAGCAGTGCATTCTGGCGCAGCCGTCGAAACACATTCTCGACGCCGACAACCGCATCGTCCACCAGTTCGCCAATCGCAATGGCAAGGCCGCCGAGCGTCATGGTGTTGATGGTCTGGCCCATGAAGCTGAGCACCAGAATCGCGGCACAGGCCGAGATCGGGATGGCGGTGAGCGAGATGATCGTGGTCCGGGCGTTCATCAGGAAGATGAACAGCACGATCGTGACCACCACCGATGCCTCGATCAGAACCTGCTCGACGTTCTCGACGGACGCCGTGATGAAGTCGCCTTGGTCATAAATGATGTCGCGGAACTTCACGTCGCGCGGGAAGTTTTGGCTGATTCCGGCCATCGCCTGCTTCACGGACGCCACCAGCGACGTGCTGTCCGCACCCGGCTGCTTCATGACCGATACGATGACCGCCGGTTCCGCCATATACCCGGCGTCACCGCGTTTGACACGCGGCTCGAACTCGACGTCGGCAATCTGGCTCAAAGCGATGGAGACGCCGTGCCGTTCGGCGACGATCAGGTTGCGCAGATCGTCCAGCGCCCGAGTTCGGCTGACGTTGCGGATCACGTATTCCCGGTCGTGCTGATTGACGAAGCCGCCGCCGGTGTTGGCGCCGAACTGGTGCAGTGCGTGGGACAGATTTTCCAGGCTGACGTCCAGAGACATCATCTGGCTTGGGTTCGGTTTGACCCGGTATTGCCGTACTTCACCACCAATCGGGATGACCTGCGCAACTCCGGGAATGGTGAGCAGACGCGGTCGGATCACCCAATCCACCAGTTCCCGGAGATCCATGGCGGAGGTGGAGTCGGAGGTGAACGCCATCAGCATGATTTCGCCCATGACTGACGACATCGGTGTCATGAACGGCACCAACCCGGGGGGCAGGGAGTTCGTGATCTGCCCCAGCCGTTCGACTACGAACTGCCGGTCGATATAGACGTCCGTGTCCCAGTCGAATTCCAGATAGACCACCGACAGGCCGGCGCCGGACGTGCTGCGGACCCGCTGCATGCCTGGTAGCCCGCTCATCGCGGCCTCGATCGGATAGGTGACTAGGGACTCGACCTCTTCCGGTGACAGACCTTCCGCCTCGGTGATGAGTGTCACCATCGGCCGTGTCAGATCCGGAAGCACGTCGATCGGCATCGCCCTGAGCGATATCAGCCCATAGATCACCAGCCCAAGCGCGACGATCAGTACGAACAGGCGATGGCGCAGGCTCTGCTCAACGGTGTAGGCAAACATAGGGCGGCTCTCCGCTGGGCTCGTTTCACTCGCCGACCGGCGAGCGCCGGATCAGACCAGACCAGTGGCCGCGATCATGGTGACGATGCCAACACCGGTGACCCCCAAGCCGATCCACCGGCGGCGACCGGTTCCGCGCAGGCCGGTCACCGCTCCGAACAGCGCGATTAGTCCGGCGGCGGCCGGCAGAACGAACGGCCGTGCGCCGTTCCAGAGCGCGACCTGCGCGCCGGTCGACTTGCCGGCGGTCGGGCCGTGATCGTGGCCTTCGTGGCCTCCCTCAACCGCGCCCGACATGTGGGCAAGCAGAACTTCCTCCCGATCGCCGGACACTACTGTGGCGATCAGTTCGACGGTTTCTGCGTCCTCAACCGACAGACCCTCGGGCGGCCAGGGGGACACAACGTACAATCCCGGGGCGGTTTCCTCGGCGGTTACCAGCGCGTCTCCGGCGAAGATCTCAATACGCGCGTCCTTGGCTGGGGCGTTGGTCTCGGTGTTGTCGAGAAAGATCACCAACTGGCCGGCCTTCGGCAGCGCGACGAGCTGGAAATTTGCGCCGACTGCAAATGCTCGGGCCGGAATGTCCGCCATACCCGCAGGCTTCTCGGCCTCGCCGTGATTGTGCCCCTCGTGTTGGGCGAAGGCGTTGGGTGCCGACGACAAGGCAAAGCCTAGGACAAGCACCAATACCGAGATGAAGGATCTGCCACTCATCACCGGATCTCCGACAACAAAGTAGCGCCGCTGACGACGACCCGTGCACCTTCCGGCAACCCGGCTTCAATGGATACGACTGAGCCGTCAACCGGCTTCCATCGGACACGGTAGGTCTCGAACCGTTCAGCGGAGGTCGCGGCCCACAAGCCGGTCTCGCCGTTGCCGCTGCGCACCAACGCGCTGCGCGGGACCAGGACGCCCTCGGTGACAACGGGCTCATGCACCAGAACCGTCACACGTTCGCCAATCCGCAGCCCGGAGACCGGTTGCTGAACACGGAACTGAAGCGGTGCGGATTGCTGCGTCAATGTCCAACCCGCCCCTTCGTAGCTAAGCGCCAGGGACGCGCCGCTGGATCGCTGCGCCGTGGCCCCCTTGATCGTTGTCGGCGGTTCGCTGCTGAACCAGTCGGCCTCCACCCACAGCCGCTGCTCGTCGACGATTTCCCAAAGCAAATGCTGAGCTTCCACGACTTGACCAACTCGAGCGTCGGCCCGAGCGACTACACCATTGGCCGAAGCGAGGATTGGTTCGCGACCCTCGAGCCCCTCAACAAGGGCGTCCCGGTGACGGCGCAGCTTGTCGAGTTCGAGGCGAATCGACAGAATTCGCCCCTGCCGGAACGGAAGCAGCGGCAGTTCGCGAGACCGCGCCAGTTCCAGTTCCTTTTCGGCGACTTCGCCGCGTAGCGTTGCGATCTCGGCCTCCATCGATGCGCGATCGCGGTTGGACCAGATCGGCCGAAGATAGACGAGAACCTCGCCTTCCGTGACCCGCTGGCCGAGGCGCGGCAGGCCCCAGTCCACAGCCTCGATCCGCCCGTCCTGACTCGCCTGGACGAGGCCGGACGCCGTCGGATCAGCGATCACATGGCCGATCAATGTACGGCTGGACGTAACGCCGCCCTTGCACGGATACCCGGTTCGGATTTGCAACAGCCGCTGAGCAACCTTTGGCAGGAACACCGCACCGTCGGGCAACCGAACGGCCGGCTCCGACATCAGTCCCAACTCCGTAAGCTTGGAAAGCGTGGCGGACTCCGTCTCGCGAGGTTCCTTCAACGTCAGGGCCGGCCAGACGCAGACAGCATCAGTCTCTGCTGGACTGCTTTCGCTGCGTCGCTGTACCGGGGCCGAGCTCACGGAAGCCTTCTCGAGCCGAACGCCAGTCTCGAGCGTTTTGGCCGCTGTGGCGGCTGCGACAACTGGAGGAACTCTCAACTGGGTGCCGGGCTTGCTGAAGCCGACACTGGTTGGCGTCGATCCCTTGGACGGCCCTTCAAGCGATGGTGTGAGGTTCGCCTGTCCGGTTCCAGTCCAGGCGCCAAGCCGGGCGTCTTCCGCGGCAGTGGGTGCTTGCGACAGCGCCGGGGCCCGCGCAGACCCAGCCGTTGGTTCGGTTTGAACCGACACGATACCGAGTGAGGTGACAATATGAGTCCCGACGATGCCGCTGGTCTGCAGCAACTCGCTGCCGAGGTAGTAGGCACCAAGCGCCAACTGCCAACTGGTAGCCGAAACTGTATCGGCAACAGCAAGCGCCGTTGTGCCAGTCGACTCGACCATTGATGGAGATTTTGCGTCGGACTCCTGAGCGACGACCGACCCATTTGGTGCCGGTGCCGCGACAGCCAAGTCAGCCAGGGGCACTGGCAAGGGTGCACTACCGACGTTCGACCGATCCAACGCGGATCCAGCCGACACGTAAACACCCATAGCTAAAGCGGCCGCTGTGACGGCTGCTGCCCCGATCGCTCCGCGTCGCATGGACGCCCCTCCTGCTCCTTATGCCCGTTCTGGGTACCGGACACTAACTTAACTCGACCGGTGATGCCCCATCAATAACTTAGACGTGGTCGCGAGTGTTCCGGTGGGGCTGGCGATGCCACCACTGGCTGGTCGCCGACAAGCCCCGACCAGTTGACCTGATCTTCCAAGATCTGGCAAGCATGATTCAGGCCAAAGTACGGAACAGCGAACATGCGACGCATAACCGCCGACGAACTCGTAATGGTACAAGATCCTTCGGCGGTACCGAAGGATAAGCGTCTTTCGAACGCGTCGCTGCTGATTTTGGTCGGCCTGACCGGCGCGGGCAAGTCTACTACCGTCGAGCGATTGACCAACGATCTGCCGGTTGCGGCACTCCTGCCCGATCGGCGGTCGGTGACCGACGAGTTGATCCTTCCGATGATGACAGGGAACAGGTCGCCGGTGTCGGACCGTGTCGAGCGGTTCAGGTTGACGGCGGCGTTCAAGGAACGGCATCCCGGCGGCATGGGCGACGTTCTGCGGTGGCTGACTCTGCCTGCCGTCCTGCCGTCGGGGGCCATTCTGTTCGACGGGCTGCGGGGCGAAGCGGAGGTTACGTCGGCGTTAGCGTTGCCGGCGGCGCGGTTCCTTGTGCTGGAGTGCGCGCCGGAGGAACGGCTGTGGCGTCTGTGCGGTCGGAACGACCCCTTCGACGGCACCCATGGTCGTGAAACTGCCGCGACAGGCGAGGGCGCAGAGTCGATCCGTGCAGGGCTGGTCGAGCAGAAGTTTGACTCCCTGGTGTCCGGCGATGTGCTCGATCGACTCACGCGGTCGCTGGCTGATCTGAACATCGATCCGGCTGTCGTGTCGCGCGGCGCGGCGATTATCGTCGAGGAGTCCCGACACTATGACCCTGACGCGGCGACAGCGGCGCTGCGCCGTCTGGCGCCGAACCGAACTCTGGTGGTTGACACAGCGGCGACCCGGCCAGCTGACGTTGCCGCTGCAGTCGCGGCCAAATGGCCCGACCTGATGGATGTTTAGGCGACGCGTGCGCAGGACTCGTTCAGATCAGCGTTGGCGTGGGCATTTGCGCCCGGCCCGCTCGACCGCATTGGTGGCCACGTGACGACGATCGAAGAGCGGGCAGGGAGATCAGAGATGGTGGATGGGGCGGTTTATCCAAGCCTTCAGGATCGGGTGGTGCTGGTGACGGGCGGCGCGTCGGGGATCGGGGCCTCGATCGTCGAGCACTTCTGTCGGCAGCGGGCGCGGGTGGGCTTCGTTGACTGTGACATCGAAGCAGCCGATGCGTTGATCGCCCGACTGTCGGATGCCGGGCTTGCTGTACCCGCGTTCCGAGCATGCGACCTGACCGACATCGATGAACTGCGTACCGCAATCGATGCGATCCGGCATGATCTCGGTCGGATCACGGTGCTGATCAACAACGCGGCTCACGACGAGCGTCACACCATCGATTCCGTCACGCCAGAGTACTGGGACGACCGGATGGCGGTGAACCTTCGCCATCAGTTCTTTGCAGCGCAAGCGGTATGGCACGGCATGGCCGAAGCCGGCGGTGGTGCGATTGTGAATCTCGGATCGGTCAGCTGGATGATCGGGCAGGGCGGAATGCCGGGATATTCTGCGGCCAAGTCGGCAGTGGTCGGCCTGACACGGTCTCTGGCCCGCGATCTCGGTGTACACAACATCCGTGTGAACTCGGTGCTGCCGGGATGGATAATGACCAAGCGCCAGATCGACAAGTGGCTGACGCCGGAAGGCGAGGCCGAGTTGATGAAAAACCAGTGCCTGAAGCGGAAGCTCGAGCCTGCCGATGTCGCCCGCGTGGTGGTGTTCTTCGCCTCCGACGAGGCCGCTGCCTGCACCAACCAGAACTACATCGTGGATGGCGGCTGGGTGTAAGGCCGCCAGGTCGAGATCAGACCCGGGCGACTGCCTCGTCGCGGTTGGCGCAGACGGTCAACACGTTGATGAAGCCGCTGATCTCGAACACTTCGCGGACGTGATTGGTAAGCGAATGCAGGACCAGGCCGCCGCCGGCAGCCTTCACCCGTTTGGCAACCACCAGAAAGACCCGCAGCCCGGCGCTCGACAGGTAATCCAGCGCAGAGGCATCGACCACGACCCGCTTATGTCCGGCCTCGATCTGCGCCACGATCTTGGCTTCCGTGTCGGCGGCGTTGGTGCTGTCCAGCCGTCCGGTCAGGACGACGATGGCCAGGCCGTCCTGGCTCTCGATGGTCATCGTCATGGCGGTGGTACCTCTCGTCTATACGCTTAAAGGTTCTTCGTCAGGGTCAGGTGGTTGGTGCCTTGGCGGCGAACGTAGCTCAGGCCGTCCAGCAGAGTCTTGGCGAAATGGACACCAAGGCCGCCGATCGGCCGGTCTTCAATCGGCGCGTCGAGTTCCGGTGCCTTGGTCTCAACGGTAGGATCGAACGGTGTACCCTGGTAGCTGATCTCCATGATCAGACGCTTCCGCTCAAGGCGGAGCATTACGGTCATCTGAAGGTCGGGCGGCGGTGGGTTGTGCTCGATCGCGTTGGTAATCAATTCGTCGGCGGCCAGGATGATGTGATGCGCCGCGTTCCCCTGCACGCCGTGGCGCGCCGCAAACTTCTCGACCGCCAACGCCAGTCGCCGAATCTCCGAAATTTGGCTGGCGAGACGCAGGGTTTCTGTCGGTACCATCACATCTGGGAGCAGAAGGCTGGATGCGGACTCGCGGATGCCGGACTCCGGCGACACGATCATCAGAATTGTATATAGGTTTGATGCTCTCAACGCTAGGTGATCCGAGCGACGGAACCAATTCTACGGCGACCAGGCACAGACGTGAACAAGGCGGATCGGACACGGGCGTCCATGGACGCAATCGACCGACGGATCCTGTCGATCGGACAGGGCGGCGGTGCATTGCCTACCGTGTCTGTGAACCAGATGATCGCGATGCTCGACACTCACGGACGGGCGGTCCGAGACGCCCGTGCCGATCACCTGACGATCCGCGGTCCGATCTGGCAGTCGGTCGAGACGATCTCCAGGCACTTGCAGACATGCTTCTGTCCGTTGGTGCTTGAGCGGTTCGACCGTCTGCTGCCGACGAGCGATCGGACCTTCGCGCAACGTGACGCCGATGAGGCCTCGCTGATCGACTACGCCGAAGCCGTTGCGGCGGTCTATGCGTGGGAGGCGGCGGTCGGAAAGCACGTCCTGCTGCGATCCGAGATCCGCAAACGCTTGCAGTCGGTGTCCGCCGCCTGTCTGGCCCGGATCGACGCACATCTGTCGATCGCTGACGAAGCCGACATCCCGGACTTTCGACAACTCGCCCGGGAGATCCTGCGGGCCGAGGTGGCGGAATGGGTTCTTAGTCTGGCCGGGGCGCCCGAGCATTCCACCAAAATCCTGCAGCGGGCAAGCCGGGCCGCTCGGCAGTCCGTCGCGTGGGCCGGACGGGTGTTCGAGCGCTTCCGGACCGATCCGGATGAGTTCAGCCATTTCGATGCGGTGGCGACCCTGGCGGCTGTCGACGAACTGCTGGTGGTCATTCTGCGGGTTCACGACAGCGACCGGATGGAGCGCGCTTCCGGCAGCCACCCGTTCGTGCTGACGATCGGTGAGCAGGCGCTCCAGGAGTTCGTAACCGGCCTGGAGCACATGACCGCGCGCTATCTGGAGATCGCGGAAGACCATCTTCTGGCCAGCGGTGCGGCGGGAGCTTTTGTTCTGTCGGTGTTGCAGGTGCTGCAACGAATTCTGAGACTCGACCATGTCCTGCTCCCCGTCGTGAGCGTGGTGGGGATAGAAATGAGCCACCGGGCGACCGTCGCGCGCATGGCGGAGATGCGAGCAAAACTCCAGGCTTCGTTGGGAACCCACAAGGCCCCGCCGGACGCCCTGAAGAGGCTGGGAATTCTGGACACAGCGCTCTCATCGGTCGAGAAGGAGACGGACGAAACGGTTGGGGCGACCTGAAGGCCGTGCCGGACAGGCGGGCTCCAAAAGGGAGACCAAAGGGGAGAAGTGTGACGAACGCCGATCGTCGACGGACAACCTTAGAGGCGCTCGAGCGTCAGATCCTGTCGGTTAACCAGGACTTGGCAAGGATGTCTGGCAGCACCCTTTCTGGCTTCGCTACTGCGCTGGAGGTTCACGCTCGCGAAGTCCGGGCGAGGCTGTCGGGTACGCTGGCCGTCCGCGGCGCGGCCTCCGGTTCGGCGGCTGCGATCGCCGAACATGCGTTGGCGCGGGCCTGTCCTGTGATCCTGACGCGCTTCGCCGCCTTGTTGCCGATAACGGCCGATGATCACCCGGCAACCCGCGACGCCAACGAGGCAACGGCGGTGGAGTATGCGGAGGCGATCGCGGCGATGGCGGGGTGGGAAGCTGCCGTCGGCCCTGACACGCGATTGCGAACTGCGATCCAACACCGCCTGTCGACGATAGCTCAGACTTGCCGTAGCTGCATCGAGGGGCATCTGCACGCAGGTAGCGACACTGACATTCCCGACGTCCGGCAATTGGCGGTCGACATACTGAGGGTCGAGGCGGTCGAGTGGGTGATCGAGATCGCGGGAGGCTCCAGCCATTCAGAACAGATCCGGCTGTTGACGCACCGTGCTGCCCGACAATCGGTGGTCTGGGCGGGCGTGGTGTTCGAGCGGTTCAAGATCCGGCCGGACGAAATGAGTCATTTCGACGCCGTGGCAACACTGTCGGCGGTCGACGATCTTCTGGTGGTTATCCTGCGGGTGCTGCAGAGCGATCGCGATGAACGGCGGTCCGGTAGCCATCCGTTCGTTCTGACGATCGGTGAGCAGGCAATGCAGGATTTCGTAAATGGGCTTCGGCACATGACCGGCCGCTATCTCGATATCGCCGAGCAACACCTGTTGAGCGCTGGTGCCGCGGGGGACTTCGCCCAATCGGTTCTGCGGGTCCTGCACCGCGTTCTGTTGTTTGGTCACGCGCTGCTGGCGTCAGTTGAGCTCGTGGACATCCGCTTGAACCACGAAACCGCCTTGACGCGGATGGTGGGGATGCGGGCAAAGCTGCAGGCGTCCCTCGACATGCCGGGGGCATCGGAGCGCTATCTCACGCGGTTGCAGGTGCTGGACGTCGCCCTGCGCGACGTTGGCGCATGACTGAACGGACCAACTCGCGACGGCGGTCAGAATCGGCTCTCAGCCTGCGGTGTGTTCGGAAGTTAGAGCGGTAGATGGAGACACCTGTTAACAACACCGCAACTGCCGGACAGGATTGGTCGCACAGCCAGGTGAGACGCCGCCACTGATGACAGACATCAACATATTGGCGTTGACCCGCCTCCAACCGGTACGCAGTGACGTTGACCTGCACCATCTCACGCCGAGATCGTTTGATCGATTTGAACTGATCGGCGGAGCGCCGGGGATTCATTTGGGCCTGGATGACAGCGGCTTTCCCGGCGTGCGGGAGATGTATGAACGCTACCACCGTTCGGTCTTCACGGCGCTGGTCTGTCGTCTGGATGCCGACGGTCTGTTCGTTCCGACGATCGATCTCTGGAACTGGTCGTCCACCGCGCTGTATCTGATCGCGGCGCAGGCTGGCGCGCTTTCGGACTCGGCTTGGCAGTCCGTTGAAGCCGGCACGGTGTCCGCCCTTTGCGACAATCATTCCTGGAGCACCCTGCGGGACATCCTGGAACTCGGTGGCGCCCCGATCCGCGACGACGAACGCGGCGCTGCGGAGGAACTCAAGGCGGACTGGAGCCGTCGCGGTTGGCTGGATGCCCTGTACGATCGCGACAGATCCGCTCTCAGCGAAATGCTTCGTGCCTTGCGAATGGCGTGCCCGATCTTGTCGGCCCAGATGGATCTGTTCTTCCTGCCGCCCGAGTTCCTCGAGTCTGTTCGGCGTGACTTGAGCGGTCGGCTGATGTCGGCGGGTCTCTCTGGTTTCACCTATAAAAGCGCCTCCGGAAACGGTGATGCGATCCTGGTTGTCGATCCGTCCGCCATCCGTATCGTGTCCCGGCAGCCTCTGACTGCTGCCGGGACCGGTTCCTAGCTTCTCTACCCCTGCCGGGAAATCCGCCTAAGATCGCCGCCCCATCACTGTTGCGTCCGCGTGTATGTTGCGGCGCGGATCCGACTCCATCAGAGGAAACCACTATGAAGACGCATCGTATCGCGAGCATTCCAGGCGACGGCATCGGCTCCGAGGTGATTTCGGCTGGCGTCGAGGTCCTGAAAGCGGTGGCGCTGCGTGACGGTGGGTTCACGTTAGACGTCGAAACTTTCCCCTGGGGGGCCGACTACTACCGGGCGAACGGCGTGATGATGCCGGAGGATGGTGTCGACACCCTTCGCGCGTTCGATGCGATCTATTTCGGCTCGGCCGGTGATCCGCACCTGCCGGATCACATCACCTTGTGGGGCCTTCGGCTGAAGATCTGCCAGACTCTGGACCAGTACGCCAATGTACGGCCGTCGCGGCTGCTGCCGGGCATCGACGGGCCGTTGAAAGGCGTCGGGCCAGATCGGCTCGACTGGGTGATCGTGCGGGAGAACTCCGAGGGTGAGTATTCCGGGGCCGGCGGGCGGGTCCACCAGGGGCTGCCGGAAGAGGTCGGCCTGGACGTATCGGTGTTCACCCGTGTCGGCGTCGAGCGGATCCAGCGCTTCGCCTTCGAGTTGGCGCGCAGCCGGCCACGCAAACTGCTGACCCTGGTGACCAAGTCGAACGCGCAACGCCACGGCATGGTGTTCTGGGACACCGTGTTCGACGGCATCAAGGGCGACTACCCGGATGTGCGCACCGACAAGATGCTGGTCGATGCCATGACGACCCGCATGGTCCTGAAACCGGAGAGCCTGGATACAGTGGTCGCGACCAACCTGCACGCCGACGTGCTGTCGGACCTGGCGGCGGCATTGTCCGGTTCGCTCGGCATCGCTCCCACCGGGAACCTGCGGCCCGAGCGCGACGGGCCGTCGATGTTCGAACCGATCCACGGCTCGGCCTTCGACATCATGGGCCAGGGCATCGCCAACCCGATCGGTTCGTTCTGGAGTGCAGCCATGATGTTGGAGCACATCGGTGAGCCTCAAGCGGCCGCGCGCCTGATGGCTGCGGTTGAACGGGTCACTGGAGCCGGCAAGACGATGCCACGGGATCTTGGCGGCATGGCGACGACCCGTCAGGTTACCGATGCCGTGCTGGAGGCGTTGCGCACCGACAACGTCTGAACGCACGCGGCCAAGCGGCGGAACCTCCTCGCTCCCTGAGAGTTTGCCCGTCATGTCCATTGTGGATACGGAGGGATCGGGTGAACCGTCGGTCATTGATCATCTGCGCAGCTCTTGCTCTCGCAATGATGGCTGGTGGAATCGCGGCGACTGTACCGTTGTTGCTCTCTCTGCACGAAGCGAACCAACCCTTGTACCGGGCTCCGTCGTCGGATCTGGAGAGGTCGCGGCAGATGGTTTTAGGGTCGATGGATCGCACGCTAGTGGTGAAAATCAAACGGGTGAGTCCGTCTGGATCGGCAGATTTCCGCCATGCGTTTGCTGATGCACGGGTTTCATCTGTCTGATTCCCACCACTAGCGGATATTTCGCGTCGCGCTGAATCACTCGATGCGCTCGGAGGCTTGTTGGTCGATGCAGGGGCGCGACAGGAGCGTTCTTCTCTCGTGTCCGTCCAAAAAAACGGTGACAGAGCGCGATAAAATTGTGCACTACCTGTGCAACTGCTTAATTCTGCAACATTGTGCGACGCAGCATTTGCGGTAATCTGAAAATCAAAATTTGAGATATGATAATTAAATAACAATAGATTAGATCGAAATACCTCCTCAAGGCACACCTCTTGCAGCGCATCACTGATCGCGGGCGAGGGGGCTCCCCGTGAAACAACATGAGGAGGCGGGGAGTGAAAGCACACTTCCGGACAAATTTGGTAGCAGCAGCGGCGCTTGTGGCAGGAACCCTGTTCGGTGCTCAGGCTGCTAGCGCGGCCGACGACACCATCAAGGTTGGCATCCTGCATTCCCTGTCAGGCACCATGGCGATCAGCGAGACCACGCTGAAGGACGTCATGCTGATGCTCATCGAGCAGCAGAACGCCAAGGGTGGCTTGCTCGGCAAGAAGCTCGAGGCGGTGGTCGTCGACCCGGCGTCGAACTGGCCGCTGTTCGCGGAAAAGGCGCGCGAACTGATCGCCGGCCAGAAGGTGTCGGCGGTGTTCGGATGCTGGACCAGCGTGTCGCGCAAGTCGGTTCTGCCGGTGTTCGAGGAACTGAACAGCGTGCTGTTCTATCTGGTGCAGTACGAAGGCGAGGAGAGCCAGCGCAACGTGTTCTACACCGGTGCGGCGCCGAACCAGCAGGCGATCCCGGCGGTCGACTACCTACGGGATGTCGAAGGCGTTAAGCGCTGGGTGCTCGCCGGCACCGACTATGTCTACCCGCGCACCACCAACAAGGTGCTTGAGACCTATCTCAAGGACAGTGGCGTGCCGGCTGAAGACATCATGATCAACTACACGCCGTTCGGGCATTCCGATTGGCAGACCATCGTCGCTGAGATCAAGAAGTTCGGCTCGGCGGGTAAGAAGACCGCGGTGGTGTCGACGATCAACGGCGACGCCAACGTGCCGTTCTACAAGGAACTAGCCAACCAGGGCATCAAGGCCCAGGACATTCCGGTCGTGGCCTTCTCGGTCGGCGAAGAAGAACTCGCCGGCATCGACACCGGCCCGCTGGTCGGTCATCTGGCCGCGTGGAACTACTTCATGTCGGTCCCGGCGCCGGAGAACGCCGAGTTCATCAAGTCCTGGCAGGCGTTCACCAAGAACGCCAAACGGGTCAGCAACGATCCGATGGAAGCCCACTATATCGGCTTCAACATGTGGGTGAAGGCGGTCGAGAAGGCCGGCACAGTCGCCCCCGACGCGGTGATCGACGCGCTGATCGGTGTCGCCGTGCCGAACCTAACCGGCGGCTACTCGGCGATGATGCCGAACCACCACATCACCAAGCCGGTCCTGATCGGCGAGATTCAGGACAACGGCCAGTTCGACGTGGTGTGGAAGACCTCGGGCCTGGTTCCGGGCGACGCGTGGTCCGACTTTCTGCCGGACTCCAAGGACCTGATCGCGGATTGGCGCAAGCCGATGTCGTGCGGGAACTTCAACGTCGCGACCGGCAAGTGCGGCGGTAAGGGCAGCTGACGCCCGACATCGTGTGGCCTGGACGCGCCCCGGGGCCGCTGATCGCGGTCCCGGGGCCGACCATCTCCGCTCTGCCCGGCCCAGGAGACCTACCCATGCCCTTCGGGATCACCCTCCGGCGGATCGTGCTTGCGGTCGCGCTGGCTGTTGTCGGTGCATCCGGTGTCGGCGCCCATGCCGATACGCTGCGTGCCCGGATCGACGCGCTGGCGACGGCCGACTTCGCGGCTAAGGAAGCGATCATCAACGAGCTGGCGGCCGCTGGCGATGCCGAGGCGGTTCCCGCTTTGACCGCGTTGGGCAATGGCGACCTGCAGGTCCGCAAGACGGACGGCAAGGTCATCATTGCCGTGCGCGACGGCAATTCCTACAAGGCGATTGATCCGGTCTCAGCCGCCGACCTTGGTCCGGTTGACCGGGCGGCGCTCGACAAGATCCGGGTGAACAACAATCTGCGCCGGGTGATCAGCGCGGTGGTCGGGTCGCTTACCCTGCGCAGCAAGGATCCGTCAGTGCGCCGCGCGGCGGCCGACGCGGTGTTCAAGAGCCGCGACGCCAGCGCCCTGGACGTCCTGGACGAAGCGATCGCCGCGGAAACCGATAACGGCATCCGACGGCGAATGGTGCTGGCGCGGGCTGCGGCGATCCTGCAGACCAACCGCCCCGAACCCGACAGGCTGGCGGCAATCGCGGTGGTGGCCGAGCACGGCAACCAGGATGCCAAGGACCTGCTGTCGTCGGTCGCCGCTTCCGCCGACGGCGAGGTCAAGCGCAAGGCGACGGCATCGATTGCCCTGATCGAACAGTCGCTGGCGATGTGGTCCGTCGGCCAGAACATCTGGTACGGGCTGTCGCTGGGATCGGTGCTGCTGCTGGCGGCGATCGGGCTGGCGATCACCTTCGGGGTGATGGGCGTCATCAACATGGCGCACGGCGAGATGGTGATGATCGGGGCCTACGTCACCTTCATGGTGCAGGAGGTGATCCGCACCTCGGCGCCGGCGCTGTTCGACGTGTCGCTGCTGATCGCTCTGCCATTAGCATTCCTGACGGCGGGCGCGGTCGGCGTGGTGATCGAGCGCGGGATCATCCGTTGGCTGTATGGCCGGCCGCTGGAGACGTTGCTGGCGACCTGGGGGCTGTCCCTGGTGCTGCAGCAGGCGGTCCGTTCGATCTTCGGCCCGACCAACCGTGAAGTCGGGGCGCCAAGCTGGATGAGTGGAGCGTTCGAGTTGGGCGGGCTGACCCTGACCTACGGACGGGTGTGGATCATCGTGTTCGCCATTGCGGTGTTCATTTTATTGTTGGTCGTGCTGAAGCGCACAGCCTTTGGGCTGCAGATGCGCGCGGTCACCCAGAACCGCCGGATGGCCAGTTCCATGGGCATCCGCACGACCTGGGTCGACGCACTGACTTTCGGTCTCGGCTCCGGTGTTGCCGGCATCGCCGGGGTGGCGCTGTCGCAGATCGACAATGTCAGCCCGAACCTTGGCCAGTCCTACATCATCGACAGCTTCATGGTGGTGGTGTTCGGCGGGGTCGGGAACCTCTGGGGAACCCTGGTGGGTGCCTTGACCCTGGGGGTCGTCAACAAGTTCCTTGAGCCGTACGCCGGTGCCGTCCTCGGCAAGATCCTGGTGCTGGTGTTCATCATCCTGTTCATCCAGAAGCGGCCGCGCGGGATGTTCGCCCTGAAGGGCCGGGCGGTGGAGTCATGAGAGCCGTCGCGATGCCCCTGGGCCTCAGCCGGATCGGCGTTGCGTTCCTGCTGTCGCTTGCCGTGGCAGCGGTTCTGGTGCCGGTCCTGAACCTGACGGTGGCGTCGGACTCCACCTGGCACGTGTCGACCACCAACGTGGTGCTGTTCGGCAAGTACCTCTGCTACGCGCTGCTGGCGCTGTCGATCGATCTGGTCTGGGGTTATTGCGGCATTCTCAGCCTCGGTCACGGCGCCTTCTTCGCCCTCGGCGGCTACGCCATGGGCATGCACCTGATGCGCGAGATCGGCAGCCGCGGCGTCTACGGCAACCCGGTCCTGCCGGACTTCATGGTGTTCCTCAACTGGAAGGAGCTGCCCTGGTACTGGTACGGCTTCGACCAGTTCTGGTTCGCCGCCCTGATGGTGGTGTTGGCGCCGGGAGCGCTGGCTTTCGTGTTCGGGATGTTCGCGTTCCGCTCGCGGGTTACCGGGGTCTATCTCTCGATCATCACCCAGGCGATGACCTTCGCGCTGCTGCTGGCGTTCTTCCGCAACGACATGGGGTTCGGCGGCAACAACGGTCTGACCGACTTCAAGGGCGTCCTGGGATTCGACCTACAGAACAACGCCACCCGCTGCGGCCTGTTCGCCCTGTCGGCCATCGCCCTGGCTGGCGGCTTCCTGGCGTGCCGGGCCATCGTGTCGAGCAAGCTCGGCAAGGTACTGGTCGCGGTCCGCGACGCCGAGAGCCGGACCCGGTTCATCGGCTACCGGGTCGAGCACTACAAGCTGTTCGTCTTCACCGTGTCGGCAATGATGGCCGGCGTAGCCGGCGCGCTGTACGTGCCGCAGGTCGGGATCATCAATCCTGGTGAGTTCGCGCCCGCCAACTCGATCGAAGCGGTGATCTGGGTGGCGGTCGGCGGTCGTGGAACGCTGGTCGGTGCCGCACTCGGCGCCCTGGTGGTGAACGTCGGCAAGAGCTGGTTCACCGGAGCGTTGCCGGAGCTGTGGCTGTTCGCGCTGGGCGGTTTGTTCATCTTCGTGACGTTGTTCCTGCCGAAGGGCCTGCTCGGCCTGGTCCGATCCCGGCGTGTCGCGTCGGCGGCACCGGTGGAGGCGCCGGGTGAACCGGTGACCGTGATCGACCGACAGGCGGCGGAGTAGGGCGATGACCGAACTTTCCAAATCCCTGCTGTACCTCGACGGGGTCACCGTCAGCTTTGATGGGTTCCGAGCCCTCAACAATCTGTCGCTGGTGGTCGGCCACGGCGAAATGCGGGCGATCATCGGCCCGAACGGCGCCGGCAAGACCACCATGATGGACGTGATCACCGGCAAGACCCGTCCGGACAAGGGCGACGTGCTGTTCAACGGTGAGCGCGACCTGACCAAGCTCGACGAGGCGGAGATCGCCGAACTCGGCATTGGCCGGAAGTTCCAGCGCCCGACGGTGTTCGAAAGTCACAGCGTGCTCGACAACATCGTTCTGGCGCTGGAAGGGCCGCGCGGCGTGTTCTCCAGCCTGTTCGCCCGCCTGACCGGGCGCGAGTGCGATCGGATCGACGAGGTGTTGGCGACCATCCGCCTGTCCGACCGCCGCGACGAGTTGGCGGGCAGCCTGTCGCACGGCCAGAAACAGTGGCTGGAGATCGGCATGCTGCTGGCGCAGGACCCGGCACTGCTGCTGGTGGACGAGCCGGCCGCCGGCATGACCGACGCCGAAACCGCCGAGACCGCGGCGCTGCTGCGGCGGATCGCCGAGACCCATTCCGTGGTGGTGGTCGAGCACGACATGACCTTCGTGCGCGATCTCGGCGTGCGGGTGACCGTGCTGCACGAGGGCTCGGTCCTTGCCGAGGGATCGCTGGATCAGGTCAGCGCCGATGAGCGCGTCATCGAAGTCTATCTGGGGCGGTAAGACGATGCTGGAAGCCGAGCGGATCGACCTGCATTACGGCGCCGCGCAGGCACTGTGGGGCGTTGACCTCAAAGTTGAGACCGGCAAGGTTACCTGCGTGCTCGGGCGCAACGGCGTCGGCAAGAGCAGCCTGCTGCGCGGCATCGCCGGCCACCATCCGATCAGCAGCGGCACCGTGAAATGGGAAGGCGAAGTGCTGGGCAACCTGCCGCCGTTCGAGCGTGCCCGGCGAGGCATCGCCTATGTGCCGCAGGGTCGGGAAATTTTCCCGCTGCTGACCGTGCGCGAGAACCTGCAAAGCGGATTCGCCGCCTTGCCGCGATCACAGCGGAGCTTGTCGGACACGCTGTTCGAACTGTTCCCGGTGCTCGACGCCATGATGGACCGGCGCGGCGGCGACCTGTCCGGCGGTCAACAACAGCAGTTGGCGATCGCGCGAGCACTCGTCACTCGACCGCGTCTGTTGATCCTGGACGAACCGACCGAGGGCATCCAGCCGTCCATCATCAAGGACATTGGCAACGCCATCCGGTTTCTCCGCTCGACCGGCGAAATGGCAATCCTGCTGGTCGAGCAATACCTGGAGTTCGCGCGTGAACTGGCCGATACGGTCTCGGTGCTGGATCGCGGGCGGGTAGTGGCATCCGGTGATCCAAAGGGTGCGCTAGGCGCCGAACTGGAACGCCATATGTCGGTGTGACGCCTACAGGCTGCGCCGCATGATCGGGCGGGTTTCGGAGCGTCGGGCAACTTCCTGGAAGCCGGCCCGCAGGAACACGGTCTCGAACCCGGTCCAGGCATACGTGTCGGGGTAGGGCGTCTTCAACGGCGCCACCGGATAGCCCTCCACAACGGTCGCACCGTGTTGCCCGGCAAATCGACAGGCCGCATCGAGCAGGTCGACCGCCACTCCGCGACCCCGATGCGTCTTCGCGATCAGGAAGCACGACACCGACCACACCGGCCGGTCATCGACCAGCTGCATCACCCTTGATGTCTCCAGCCTCGGGAATGCATCGCGCGGCGCGATCGAGATCCAGCCGACCGCCCGTTTGTCGTCATAGGCCAATAGCCCCGGCGGCGGTCCCGCTTTCACCACGGCGTGGATCGCATCGCGGTTGGCATCGCCCTGCATGGCATCATAGTCGCGCTTGCGCAGCCGCCACAGCATGCACCAGCACCCGCCACAGCCGCCTTTAGGTCCCATCAGCGTCTCGAAGTCGGGCCAGCGCTCCGGCGTCAGTGGCGCTATGGTGATCTCAGGCTGAACCATCGTCATCGGATCGACACGTGTGGGCTTTGAGGCTGTTATCATTCACCATTGTCGGGGCGGCGTCATGCGCCGCAAGCGCGCCGACGCCGGTTGCTGATGGAGTTCTGGAGAGACGATGACGCCCGCGTCGATACCACCGGTCAGGCTTTGGGCGATGCCGACGGCGGAGTTGACCGAAGACGATGTCGCCGCATGGCTGGATGTCCTGGACGACACTGAGCGATCCCGTGTGGCTCGGTTGGCGATCCCGCGTACCAGGATCGAGTACGCCTCGGCCCATGCCCTGACCCGAGCTATGCTGAGTGCGGCGAGCGGAGAGGCGCCTACGGCGTTCCGGTACGAGATCGGCTTCAAGGGCAAGCCCCGCGCATTCATCGGCGACCGACCGCTGGATCTGCACTTCAACATTTCGCACACCGACGGGCTGGTGGCGGTGGCAGTATCGCGCCACTGTGAGCTTGGCATTGACGTCGAAGCGGTTGATCGCAGCGTCGACTTGGCCGTCGCCGACCGGTATTTCTTCGGCGCCGAGGCCGACTGGCTGGCCGTTCAGCCCCGTGACCGGCAATTGGAAAGCTTTCTGCGACTGTGGACCCTGAAGGAGGCCTACATCAAGGCGACCGGCCGAGGGCTGTCGCAGCCGCTTGACGAGTTCTGGTTCGACGTCGATCCGCCGCGCATCCGGTTCACGCCTGCGATCGATGACGACGAACGGGCTTGGAGGTTCCACCAGCGGGTGCTGGCCGATCGGTTCATGGTATCGGCGGGATGGCGAAGCGCCGGTGGAGTAGACCTAGGGCTGGTGGTCGAGATGAAGCGGTCGGCCGAATTGTTCTAACAGGCTCGCTCCGCTCGTTCTGGCCTTGTAGTGTCGCGCCGGATTCGAACGCCAAGGGAGGGTGCTCTGACCCCGGAAATTCTGGTCGCCGATGGCTGGGCCGACTATTCCCTGCTCGACAGCGGTGACGGCCGCAAGCTCGAGCGGTTCGGCCGGCATATCCTCGATCGACCCGATACTCAGGCGATCTGGAGCCCGAGCTTGTCATCGGTGCGGTGGTCGACCGCCGATGCCCGCTTCCTCGCCGGCCGGGAAGAGGACGGGGCTGGGCGCTGGGAGGCGACGGGCCGCAGGGCGCCCGAGCCATGGCCGATCGCCTATGGTCCGGTGCGGATAGAGGCGCAGCTTACGGCGTTCCGTCACCTGGGCTTGTTTCCGGAACATCAAGTGCACTGGAATCGGGTATTGGCGGCGGTAGAACAGCGCGCAAGGGCAAGGGTAGGGAACGAGCCGCCGACGGTGCTGAACCTGTTCGGCTATACCGGCATGGCTTCGCTGCTGCCGGCCGCTGCCGGTGCGAAGGTCACCCATGTCGACGCTTCGAAGAAGGCGATCTCCTGGGCGCGCGCCAACCAGGAAATGTCGGGGTTGTCGGCGGCACCGATCCGCTGGATCTGCGACGACGCCGCACGCTTTGCCGCCCGCGAAGTCCGTCGGGGCAGCCGGTACGACATCATCGTACTCGACCCGCCGAAATACGGCCGTGGTCCGAAGGGCGAGGTCTGGCGGCTGGAAGAGCAGTTGCCGCAGCTGCTGACCGATTGCCGCGCGTTGCTCGACCAGCGCTCGTCCATGCTGATCCTGACCGCTTATGCCACGCACCTGTCGATGCTGACGCTGTGGCGGCTGGTCGGAGACGCGTTCGCTGATCTCGATGGCACGATCACGGCCGGTGAGATGGCGTTGCGCGAGGAGACGACCGGGCGGCCGCTGCCGACGTCATTGTATGTCCGCTGGAGCCGCGATGCCTGACCAGAACCCCATCGTCATCCGCAGTGCCGCCAATCAGGAGATCAAGGAGCTGCGGGCGCTTGAGACCAAGAAGGGCCGCAGCCAGCAGAACGCCTTCGTCTCCGAGGGGTTGCGTCACGTGGTCGAAGCGGTCCGACGGGGGTGGCGGGTCAGCCGGCTGGTGCTGTCGGAGAGTGCATCCTCCAGCGAGTTGCTGCGCGAGGCGATCCAAGGCTGTGAAGCCAGCGGCGGTCGCGTTCTGACCGTGACCGACGAGTTGATGACCCGGATCGCTCGACGCGACAACGCGCAGAGCGTGATCGCGGTGATCGAGCAGCGCTGGGGAGACCTGGAGGCGGTGATCGCAGCACCGAGGGTCACCTGGCTGGCGCTGGAGGGCATTCGCGACCCGGGCAACCTCGGTTCGATCATACGCAGCGCCGACGCCTTTGCGGTCGCGGGTGTCCTGTTGATCGGAAATACCGTGGACCCGTTCTCGACTGAGGCGGTCCGAGCGTCCATGGGCTCGATTGTGAACGTCCCGCTGATCCGACTGGACGAGGCGGCCTATCTCGACTGGCATCGCGGCTGGACCGGACGCACGGTCGGGACCCATCTGAGGGCAGAGTTACAACCCGAGTCGGTTGAACGGGGATCGGCAACCCTGCTGGTAATGGGCAACGAGCAGAGTGGCCTGCCGGCTCGGATTGCGGCTACCTGCAATCAACTGGTCCGGATCCCGATGCGGGACGGCGCCGACTCATTGAACCTTGCCGCGGCCACGGCCATCATGCTGTACGCTGTCACGGCTTCGGCCGGGGCATAGCGCTGGTCCGACCAGTGCGGGTGACGGTTGGACCAGGGAGAGGCAACCTGACAAGCCCTGGCGCAGGCAGAAGCATGTCGGGTGCTGCAGGATGATCCCGGCTGGGCGTGACGGGAGCGTCATGGTGCGTCACAGGAGGACGGCCGCGTGCCTTTGCCTGGTACTGGTCTGATCGCGTCGGATCCCGGCGCAATCCTGTTGAGCCTCACGAACCGCGCTCAGTTGCTTCCCGTCGGGCCCAGCATGACGGCAGCGATCCGCGGCGCTGTCCTCGCTCTGCCGTTCGTATCCGGTGTTGAGGTCTTGCTGCTTGATACCGCGGCAGATGACGGCGCGGTGGACGACTGGACCCACGAATATGAGATCGGCCCCGGTCCGGATCGTCTGGGCAAAGTGCGTCTCAGGGTGTCGGATGTGACCGGCTTCAAACCGCTGGAACCGATGTTGCGTGATGCCTGCAGTCTTCTTGGGCTGAGTATTGCGCATCGGCGGGCCCAGTTGCGGTTCGAGACCCAGGCCTTGGCGCAGAGCGAGCAGTTGGAGGAGGGGCGCGAGGAACTCGAGCGGCACGTTGCGGAGAATGCCCGGCTTGCCGAAGTGGTCAGGCACAGCGCCAATCCGACGTATGTGATGGACCTGGAGTTCCGGTTGGTGTGGATGAACTCGGCGTTCCTCGACACCTTTGGTGTGCTCTGGACGGATGCGATCGGGCGTCGACCCAGCGACGTGCTCTACGGTGATCAGGGCGAACCCGCGCTGGTGGCTGAGGTACGGTCGGCACTGACGGCAACTGGCCACTACAGAGGAGAGATCATGAACCGTGACCGGCTCGGTCAGGAACGGGTCTTCGCCCTGCAGTTGGATCGGTTTCGTTCGGTCGACGGCCAGCATGAAGGCTACGTGGCCATCCGCGAGGACATTACCGAGCGCAAACGGGCAGAGCGCGCTCTGGCCGAAAGCGAGGCGCGGTTTCGCGACCTGACGGAAACGGCCTCCGACTGGTTTTGGGAGACCGATGCCAACCATCGTTTCCTGTCGTTGTCCGGCGCTTGGCCTCGGCCGCAGGACATGGACAGAGACCTGATTGGCGCCAAGCGCTGGGACTTCGCAGCCGGCGATATGCTTTCGCAACCCTGGCGGCAGCACCTCGACGATTTGCAGAACCATCGTTCGTTCCGGGACTTCCGCTACGTTCTTCACCGGTCCGGTGATGCGTTGGTCCATGTATCGATCAGCGGTCGCCCGGTGTTCAGCCCGGAGGGCCGCTTTGTCGGGTACCGAGGAACAGGCCGCGACATCACCGAGGAGGTCAGCGCGCGCGAAACCGTTGACCGGCTGGTCCGTGCGCTCGACTCCATCGAAGATGTGGTGGCGTTGTTCGACGCTGATGAGCGGCTGGTCTTCGCGAACCGGCCCTATCGCGCGCTTCATCCGCAGTTCGACGGGATCCTTATTCCCGGCAAGAAACTGGGGGAGATCCTCAATGACTTCGCGTTGCGGGGCATCATCGACAACCCCGAGACCGAGGTTCCAAAACGTCTGCATCAGTTCCGGAACCCATCCGGTCCGACGGACATCAATCGGTTCGGCCGGTGGTTCAGGGTCAAGGACCAGAAACTGGGAGACGGTGGCACGCTGCTGATCGCCACCGACGTGACCCACAGCAAGGACGCCGAACTGGAACTGCGCAAGGCAGTTGATACCGCCGAAGAGGCGAACGCCGCCAAGTCGGGTTTTCTGGCCCGGATGAGCCATGAACTGCGTACGCCGCTGAATGCCATACTAGGGCTTTCGGAGACTCTGATGCTCATGGAGGACCGGCTGTCGCCGGCCAAACGGCGGGAGTATCTGGGCGACGTTATGCAGGCCGGACGCATTCTGCTGTCTCACATTGACGACATCCTGAATTTTGCTCGGCTGGACGCGGACGGGTTTGCCGTCACTCCGCAACCGACCGATCCACGCCGGTCAGTGGCTGAAGTTGTCCGTCTGATGCGGGTGGTGGCACGATCCAGATCGGTTCGTCTGGAGGCGGCCCTGGCCAGGAACCTGCCGAGCGTCCTTGCTGATCCGCGGTCAATTCGCCAGATCCTGATCAATCTCCTGAGCAACGCAGTCAAGTTCTCGCCGAAGCACGGCGTCGTCCAACTGATGGTCATTCAGGACGGCTCCCGCTTGCGGTTCTCGGTGAGCGACCACGGGATCGGTATTCCCGCCGACCAGATTGACCAGATATTCGAGCCGTTCCATCAGGTCGGTAATCCCTCGCTGGCGGTCCCTGACAGTGGCACGGGGCTTGGCCTGTCGATCGTCAAATCCCTGGTCGACCGGAACGCCGGGGCCGTAGCGGTCGACAGCACGCCGGGCCGGGGAACGACAATCTCGGTATGGTTTCCGCTCACGCTTGAGCCGGCAGCGCAACTTTAACCCCGTATCCAACAGACGTGACGGGCGCTCTCTCGGTCTGTATGACCGGCCGGTAGCGCCGACCTTCGCTGGAAGCGAGCCTCGTCATGTCCCGCCGTACTACACACCCTTCGGAAGCCCGCCGCCGCGACCGCTTTGTGGGACGTGTGGCCAGCGTTTGGGGTGTCCGTCCCGAAGAGGTCGTGCGCCGCTTAAGTGGAGATCGGCGTTCCAGCGTACGGATCAACCCGCTGGCCGGACGGCCGGTCGAGGAGATCCGCCGGGACATCGAGGCGTTGACGGATTTGGAGCCGATCGGCTGGTGTCCGGATGCGTTTCATATCGTCGGCGATAAGCGGGCGATTACGGCAAGTGCACCTCACGCGGCCGGCGAGGTTTATGTGATGAACGCCTCGTCGCTGGTGCCGGCGCTGGCTCTCGACCCGCAGCCGGACCAGGACATCCTGGATGTGTGTTCGGCTCCTGGCGGCAAGGCGGCGCATATCGGGGCGCTGACCGTCAACCAGGCTCGATTGTGGGTCAATGATGGAATAAAGTCACGCCTTAGAAAACTTCAGGAAGTTATTGAATTATTGAATGTAAATGTAACTGCTGTGACCGAACATCCGGGCCAGTACCTGGACAAGTTCGTCGAGGAGACATTCGACCGAATCCTGCTGGACGCCCAATGCTCTGGGGAGGGTATGGCCGACCTGTCGCGTTCCGATGCGTTGCGGTTCTGGACGCCCGAGCGGGTCGAGCAGATGAGCCGCCTGCAGCAGCGTATGCTGGTGGCATCGTTCAAGCGGCTGCGGCCCGGCGGCATCTTGGTTTATTCGACCTGCACCGTCTCGCCGGAAGAGAACGAGGCGCCGGTCGACCATCTGGTTCGGCACAACCCTAGCGCCGTCATCGAGCCGATAGACTTGGCAATTCCCGAGGCGGTTCCGGGGCTGACCCGGTGGGAAAAGCGCGACTATGATCCGAGCCTCGCGAACGCGTTGCGGGTCGTGGCCGGCCCGTTCATGGAGGCGTTTTTCGTATGCCGGATCCGCAAAGTCGAGCAGGAGACAGCGGCGTGATCGAACTGGTGGCGACGCCAATCGGCAATCTGGAAGACCTTAGTCCTCGCGCCCGCGCCGCGTTCGAAGCGGCCGACGTGGTGGCCTGCGAGGACACCCGGCGGACCGGCCGCTTGCTGTCCGCTGCCGGCATCAAGGCCCGGATGGTCGCCTACCATGAGCACAACGAGCGACCGATGGCCGAGACGCTGGTGCGTTGGTCGATCGAGGGCAAGCGCATCGCGGTGGCGACCGACGGTGGCACGCCCGGGGTCAGCGACCCGGGCTTCTCGTTGGTCCGTGCGGCGGCCCGAGCCGGGGTGCCGGTTACCATGATGCCGGGCCCGGCGGCGTTCGTGATGGCGGCGGTGCTGTCGGGCCTGCCGGTTCACGGGATCACGTTCCGGGGGTTTCCACCAAAGAAGGGTGGGCCGCGTCGGCGATTCATTGAGGTGGACGCGGCCTCTCCGCACACCCTGGTTTTCTATGAGAGCCCGTACCGGGTCGCGAAACTGATCGAGGATGCGATCGCCGTCCTGGGCGACCGGCCAGCGGCCTTCGCCCGCGAACTCACCAAGCTTCACGAGGAGGTGGTGAGGGGGCGGTTGTCGGAATTGGCGGCAGTGCTGGAAGCTCGTGGCGGCCAATTGATCGGGGAGTGTTGCGTCGTCATCGGCGGCGCCGAGGTTCCGGGTGATTGGTTTGAGGCGGACGCGCAGTAAGGCGCAACGAATACGTTTCGCAGCGGTCCGCCGTTCTGTGTTTGCGCGGGCCGTTCCGTCATGTTCGATTGCCATGGCAGCGTTGCCGACTCACGCGGTTTCTCAATGCATGTCCTCGCCGTAGAGTCGGATCATGTCCCGCTTTCAGCCCTCCGCGGGCGGACTCGCCGCCCTTGGTGTGCTCGCCTTTTGCTTCGTCATGAACGCGCTTGCCCGTGGGGCCGGCGAGACCTACGCGGTGTTCCTGCTGCCGATCGGGGACGAGACGGGCTGGCATCGCGGTGACCTGACATCGGTGTACTCCCTGTACATGGCGGCCAACGGTCTCGCGTCGCCGTTCGTCGGATTGGCGTTTGACAGGTTCGGGCCACGGATTCTCTACGTCTTCGGACTCGTATTGCTTGGCAGCGGATTCATGCTCGCAGGCTCTATGGCAAGCCTGTGGGAGATGTATCTCAGCGTTGGGTTGATGGGCGGGCTCGGCATTGCCTCGCTGGGCATGATTCCCGCATCGGCTCTCATTAGCCGTTGGTTCGACCGACGTCTGGCTACCGCGATGGCGGTCGCCTCGACCGGCCTGGGAACCGGGACGCTGGTGCTGGTGCCGCTTGCCCAAGTTCTGATTGACGTCGAAGGTTGGCGCACTGCCTATCTCTGGCTCGGAGCGATCATTACTGCGGTTGCGGTACCGGTCGCACTGCTGCCCTGGAGTAGAATCACGAGCGGCGCGGTTGCAGACCGGCCGCTGACCGAACGAATTCCCGCCGTCCGACCTGGACTGCTGCGTGTAATCTGCGGACGGCCGTTCTGGGCGTTGTTCTTCGTGTTCTTCCTGACGGCGGTCGCCATTTATTCGGTCAGCCTGCAATCGGTAGCTTATCTGGTTGATCAGGGGTATTCGCCTCTGGAAGCTGCCAGCGCGTTCGGCTTTACCGGCGTCCTTTCTATTGTTGGCATGCTGGTGACGGGGATTGCGGCTGATCGCTACGGAAACAGGGTTACGGCGACGGTAAGCTATGCCTGCAGTTTCGTTGGCGTTGTCGCGCTGTTCGCAATGCAGGCTGCGCCATCGTTCGCGCTGGTTGTGGTGTTCGTGATCTTCTTCGGGGTCAGCATGGGCGCGCGCGGGCCGATCGTGTCGACCATCGCGGCTACGTTGTTCGCTGGTCGGGGTCTCGGGACGATTTATGGAACGATCACCACCGGTCAGGGCCTCGGTGCCGCCGCCGGGTCATGGATCGCGGGCTTCCTGCACGATCTTACCGGTGGATACGATGCCGGATTCCTGATGTCGTCGGTGTTCATAGGTTTGGCGGTCATCTTGTTCTGGACAGTGCCTGAACTTGTTGCCCGACGCTCAAGACCTGCACAGCCGGAGTCAAAGGCGCTACCGTAATGCAGCGTTTATTGTAGAAAATCATTTTTAGCGTTTATTCTAAGGCGTGAGCGTGCTCGCATGCCGATCGCTCGAAAATCGCGAAGCGCATTATCGTGGAGCGTCAGGACGCGAGGACTTCCATGCCCGACATTGCATTTTTGTCAGCGACACAGCTTGCCGCCCGGATCCGGGAGCGGCGGATCGGCTGCCGGGAACTGCTCGATCACATGCTCGACCGGGTCGAGCGGTACAATCCTTCCATGAACGCCATCGTCGTGCTGGACGTGGAGCGTGCTCGTGCTCGAGCCGATGCGGCCGACGCGGCACTTGCCCGTGGCGACGTCTGGGGGCCGCTGCACGGCGTTCCGATGACCATCAAGGAGAGCTACGACGTTGAGGGCCTGCCGACGACGTGGGGGCTGCCGACCCTGGCCGACAATCGGGCCGTTCGCGACTCCACGGTCGTCCGTCGGATGCGCGAGGCCGGGGTGGTGCTGTTCGGGAAGACCAACGTGCCGGTCTTGCTCGCCGACTGGCAAAGCTACAATCCGGTGTACGGCAGCACCGGAAACCCCTGGGATCTGTCACGAACTCCGGGCGGATCGTCGGGGGGGAGTGCTGCGGCCCTGGCCGCTGGACTAACGGGCATCGATGCCGGGTCGGACATCGGTGCATCCATCCGGAATCCGGCGCATTATTGCGGCGTCTACGGCCACAAGCCGACCTACGGGATCGTGTCGCCTCGCGGGCACGCGACGCCCGGTGTGCTTGCTCAAGCGGACATTTCGGTCGTGGGACCGCTGGCGCGGTCTGCCGAGGATCTGGAGACTGCACTGGACGTCATGGCCGGCGCCGATGGTCTGGACGGCGAGTGTTGGCGACTGAACCTTCCCACTGATGTTCGAACGCAGCCTCGCGAATTCCGTGCAGCGGTCATGTTGACCGACCCGAACTGCGCCCAGGACGACGACCTGACAGCTAAGCTTCAGGAAACGGTGGACGCGCTGACGCGGATCGGGGTTACCGTTTCGGACACGGCTCGACCGGCGGTCGACACCACGGAATCGCACAGGCTGTACATTCACCTGCTCAGGGCGGCGACCTCCGCCCGAATGTCGGACGCGGACTACGCAGAACAGCTGGCGCTTAGCGAAACCGCCGAGCCCGACGACTACGGCTACCTGCCGATGGTGGCTCGGGCGGTAACCCAGCCTCACCGCAACTGGCTGCGAGCCCATGAACGCCGCACCCATCTTCGCGAGGCCTGGGCGCGGTTCTTTCACGAGTGGGATGTTCTGCTCTGTCCGACGGCGGCGTCGACGGCATTCCCCCATCAACAGGAAGGTCAGCGGCACGAGCGCACAATTTTGATCAATGGTCGTCCGCAACCGACGGTCGACCAGTTGTTCTGGGCCGGCCTGTCGTCGGTGGTCTATCTGCCGAGTACGGTTGCCCCGGTGGGTCTGGCCAAGGATGGATTGCCATGTGGACTGCAGATCATCGCGGGGCATGGGCGGGATAAAACAGCCCTAGCATTCGCCAAAATGATCGAACGGGAGCTTGGTGGGTTCGTTCCGCCGCCCGGATATGACTGAAGATCGTCAACCCTCCCTTAACGAGTCTCCTTTAAGGAAGAGCTTGGAGAAGATGCAGGGTCTATGAATGACGAGTGCGAGCACGGCATCGCCTGACGGGCCGGCTGTTCCTGACAGCAAGGCGGTTGCAACGGCGATCAAGCTTCACGACCGATACGTCAAGCGTCTACCGGGTGGTCGACGCGCCCAGCTTGCTAATTTGCGTCTGGACGGTATCAACCTTGGTGGACGCCGACTCGATGAGATTGACTTCACCGGGTCGTCATTGGTCGACGCTCGGCTTGAGAAATCGGTTCTGTGCTTCGCGAACTTCTTTGGCGCCGATCTGACACGGGCGCGCCTCAACGGTGCCGATCTGACGCGAGCCGACCTCCGTGGCGCCTGCTTCCGCGGTGCCGACCTGTCGGGGGCGAACATGACCCAGTCGGACATCCGCGAAGCGGTGCTTGTGCGGGCAGGGCCGGGTGGCGCGTCGGATTCCGAGTACTCCCAAGACGCAGCGAAACACGGATCGGACCTGTCGGGGCTTCGGGCACACGGCGCCGACCTCACTGCGGCCCGCATCGGAAATTCCTTTGCGGTCCGAGCGGATTTCACCGGTGCGCAGATGCGTGGCGTCTCGTTCCAGGGGGCCGACCTGGGGGATGTCCCTCGCCGTGTTGAAATTTGCTCGGCAGGCGCTGTTGGTTGACGATGCTATGCGGCGACCGCCTGCTGTTCAAGGTCGTGGTTGATCGCGTTCCTGTCCTGGTGGGCCGCCAGGGCTCGGCGCAGGCTCGGGAGTTGCTTGTGGGCCTTGAGGCGGCGGAAACCCTTGGCGGCCTCGAGCATGGCAGCGGCGGTCCAGCGCAGCGCCATGGCCGCGTCCTGCCAGCGTTTGACGTTGCGGCAGACCCGGCGGACGGTTCCGTTCATGTTCTCGATGATGTTGGTGCAGGCGAGCGACCGGCGTAGTTCGACTGGCAGACCGAGGCGGGTGACGGTGAGGATCTCGTCGAGGCCCTCCAGGATGCTGGCCGACACGCCCGGGGCGTCGCGCTCCAGGCGACGGGCGAGGTTGCGGATCAGCTTCTCGGCCTTGTCGGCGTCGTCCAGTTCCCAGGCCTGACGCAGCGCCTTGCGGACGCCGGCCTGCAAGGACTTGGGCAGGCGCTCTGCGATGTTGCGGGCCTTGTGGACCTGGCAGCGCTGGATCGGGGTGTCGCGGCCGAAGGTGTTGCGAATCGCCTTCGACAGCGCCTTGGCGCCGTCGATGATGAACAGTCGGCAGACCGCGGGATCGAGGCCGCGGCCGACCAGGTTGTCGAGCAGCGCCTGGGCCACGGCGGCGTTCTCGCTGGCCCCCTCGATCACGCCGAGCGGATGCTTGTCGCCGATGCCGTCGATGCCGACGGCGGCCAGCAGCATCAGGTCTTCCTCGATGTGGATGCCGTCGATCTGGATCGCCAGCAGGTCCAGGGCGGACAAGTCGGCGGCCATCCATTCCTTCATGCGTTCCGCCGACAGCGCCACGAACCGCCGCGACACCGCCGACTTCGACACTCCCGACCCGGGGGCCGCCGGGATGTCGCCGCCCGGCAGGCGGACGGCGCGGCCGAACTTGCGGGTCGAGACGTTGATCAGCATCAGGTTCAGCGCCCACTTGCCGAGCAGGTCTTCCGACTGCGCCGCCTCCCAGCTCGGCAGCGCCAGCTCGCCGCCGTCGCGAGCACGAACGCGAGGACGATCGATCTCGACCTTGCCGCCGTGGAAGCCGACCTTCCCCTTGGTCTTGCCCCAGCGATACCCGTCTCGCCCAGCAGCCCGGCCGTAGCGCGGGCCGCACAGCTCGGCCGCCTCCTCATCCATCATCGTCGCCAAAGTCGCCAGGCCCGCCGTCAGGCAGAAACGATCGAAGCTGGCTCCGACTTCCTGCCAAGCCTCATCGACGATTGCCGCCGGCACCACGCCGGCAGATCTGGTAGCTTTCTTCATGGCGTTGCTCTCCTTCGCGGATTCGACACCCCGAGCCTAATGGCTCAAGGCGGGCAACGCCTGCTCCCCTATTTCAACATCGACCGGGACATACCCCCGACCTGCGCACTGCGGTGTTTCGGAACGCCAACCTTGAGGGTGCGCGGTTTGCCGGCTGCAAGGCGGCGAATGCCGATTTTCGCGGCGCCATCCTGACCGATGTCTATCTGGAGGACTCCGATTTCGCCGGAGCCGATCTAACCGGCGCGATCATCGACATAGCGCTTCTGGACCACCCCGCCCTGCACAACGCCACCAAGCCGATGACCGAGCAGGAGGCCGGGCTGGATCTCCCAGCTCTTCTTGCGGACCATAAGGTTTGGGTCGAAACCAACGCGGCAAGCGGGTCGCGTCTGGTGCTCACCGGAATGATGCTGCTCAGACAGGACTGGGCGGGCAGCTCGCTGGCGGCGGCATCGCTGCGCAATATGGTTCTGTTCTCGTCGAATTTGACCGGGGCATCGATGGCGCTGGCCGATCTGACCGGCACCGATCTGCGCCAGTCGAACTTGCGATCCGCTGATCTGCGTGGCGCGACGTTGAACGATGCACACTTGAACGACGCCGATCTGCGCGGTGCGAATCTCGGTCCTCTGGCGGTTAGCGTGCGTGGCCGGGAGATCGGGGCGAATGCGGTTGCGGCCTCGCTGGTCGGAGCGCGACTCGAAGGCGCCAAACTTATGGGCATGAACTTCAGCAGTGCCGACCTGCGTCGTGTGGATCTGACGGATGCCGATCTGACCGGAGCGGTGTTGCGCGGCGCAATGCTGGAGGGTGCTCGTCTGCAAGGGGCAGTCCTTGATGGCGTCGATCTCGACGGCGCCCGAGGGCTCTGACGATGGTGCAGGTGGGCAACATCGCTCAGCCGCTGGACGACCGGACGATCGTTGCCGGTGGTGGAGTGTCGATCGAGGCGCTGCCCGCTGCGGTTATCGTGTTGAGCAACGACCGGATCGTTGACGTCAACACCTTCGGACTTCGTTTGGCTGGTGCAATCGACCGATCGGAACTGATTGGCCGGACGTTTGCTGAGGTGGTCGTGGTCGGTGACCCGGTGTCAGCTGATCTCGAGAATGCTGCCGCGTCTGACGGCGCCGGGACGCGATGGAGACACGCACTGATCCGTCCCATCGCCGGAAACGCGGCTCCGGTATTGGTATCCCAAGGTCCGGATTGGATGGTTGATGGTCAGACCACCCGCTTGCTCCTTCTGGTCCCGTCGATGTCAGACGGCAACGAGGCATTGGACGCTGACGCCCGCCATGAGGCTCGTGGTAGAATTGCCGACGTCTTTGCCAATCTGGCGCATGAGATGCGCACTCCGCTCAACGCGGTCATCGGGTTTGGTGAGATACTGGTCGGCGAACACTTCGGTCCCCTGGCGGCGCGCTACAAGGACTATTCTCGCGATATCGTAGGGGCCGGCTATCACCTGCTGGCCCTGGTGAACGGCGCCCTCGACCTGGGCCGAGCGAGCGCTGGTCCAGACACTTTGGACGAACGCCCGGTGGAGTTGCGTGCGGTCCTGACGTCGACCATCGCCATGCTGCAACGTTCGGCGACTCTCAAATCCATCACCGTGGAGGTCGCCGACCTGGCCGGATTGCCGTTGATCTACGCCGACGAAACCCGAATGCGACAGCTTTTCGTCAACCTCGTAAGCAATGCCATCAAGTACTCGCCGGTTGGACGAGGTGTGACGATCAAACACTGGATCGAGGACGACGGACAGGTGTGCATAGACGTGGTTGATGGTGGCGTCGGTATGTCGATTGACGAGGTTGCCATAGCGCTTCTGCCGTTCGGTCGTACCGAATCTGCAATGCGAACCGGCGAAGCGGGGACCGGGCTTGGCCTCCCGATCTGCAAGGCGATCGTTGAAGCGCACGGCGGTCGACTGACGATCGACAGCGCCCCGAGGCGGGGGACCACCATTTCGGTGGTTCTCCCGGCGAACCGCCTGGTGGCAGCACCCGGGCACGGCGGTCTGCTCAACCTCCTATAGCGCGATCCGACAATCATTGTTCCATCGCCGATCGGCGGGCATCATCGCGTTCGCCTGCACGCTCGGAGGATGGCATGACCCGGATCGATCGCGTTGAGGTTCACGAGTTTGGATTCGATGCGGTGAACCTCGGCCGTGTAGCCGAGGGTGGCAGCATCGGTTCGCTCAGCTACCGTAAGGGGGCAACGTCGCGGATCTCAAAGTATGCGGTTCGGATCCAGACCGAGGACGGGTGCCGCGGCGAGTACGTGACCCATTGGGTGGCATCGCCCTCGGCGTTGGGGCAAACCCTGATGCTGGCCCCGCTGCTGGTCGGACGGCACGCCGAACAGCGCGAAGGAATTTGGGACGATTTGAAGCGCGAGGCTCGGCAGTTCGACCATATGGGCCATGGACCGATCGACATTGCCCTGTGGGATTGGACCGGCAAGCAGTTGGGATGCTCGATTTCGACGCTGCTGGGCGCGCATCGTGAACGCCTGCCAGCCTACGCCTCGACCTACCACGGCGACCGCGACGGTGGCCTGGACAGCCCGGAGGCATTCGGCGAGTTCGCGCTGCAGTGCCGGCAGATGGGGTACCGGGCCTTCAAAGTGCATGGCTGGCATGAAGGGGATCGTCGGGAGGAAGCGGCCAACGTCCTGAAGGTCCGGGAGATGGTCGGCGACACCATGACCCTGATGCTCGACCCGGCGTGCGAGCTTCGGACGTTTGCCGACGCTTTGTACGTCGGCCGCGCGTGCGATGATGCCGATTATTTCTGGTACGAGGACCCGTTCCGGGACTCCGGTGTGTCGGCGTTTGCGCATAAGCGGCTGCGCGAGATGATCAGAACCCCGATCCTGCAGACTGAGCACATCCGCGGCGTCGAGCCGAAGGCGGATTTCCTGATCGCCGGCGGCACGGACTTCCTACGATCCGATCCTGAGTACGACATGGGCATTACTGGTGCGATGAAAATCCATCACCTGGCCGAGGCGTTTGGGATCGACGTCGAAGTGCACGCCGCCGGTCCGGCGCATCGCCATGTGATGGCAGCGACCCGCAATAGCAATTACTACGAGGTTGCGCTGGTGGGCCCCGACTGCCCGAACGCGGTGCCGCCGGTCTACACCTGCGGTTACACCGATCAACTCGATTGTGTCGGCACCGATGGCTGCGTTCCGGTCCCGACCGGCCCAGGCCTGGGAGTGGTCTATGACTGGGACTTCATTGAGGCGAATCGCACCCGGTACGAGGTGTTCGAGAACCGATGACTGCACCATGTTCGATCCGCCTTTTGTCAAAAGCGTCTGACGGCGGCGAGGATCTCGTCGGCTGACGTGGCCCAATGATAGGCATTGGCTGTAGGTTGTGGATCTTGATGAAGGTCTGGATATCGGCTTCCAGTTGGCACACCGAAGTGTGAGCTCACGCTGGATCTGCTTTCGGGCCAGCTCGGCGAACCGGCGTTCGACCCGGTTGATCCAGAAGGCGATGTCGGAGTGATGCGGACCTGATAGCGCGGTCGTCAGGCCAGCCATGTCCTGCTGAGAACCCTTCGACAATCCCAACGAGCGCAAGGTAGTGAAGCCAACGTCAGCTCCGTATGACTAGTTCAGGTTGATGATGCCGCCCTTCACGGTCAGCGCGCCGCCACCGTCGACGGTGCCGCTGGCGGAGCCTTTGATCGACATTGTTGTTCCGCCCTGAAGGTCGAGAGCGGTCCCGGCCTTGCCGGTAAGCCCGGTGCCGCTGGAGATAGTCATGCTGGACCCTGCCTTCACCGTCGTCGACCCACCGGCCTTCGCGGTCATCGACCCGTCGGCATCCATCGTCATGTCTCCGTGGGACTTGAGGGTCATGTCCCCGTGGGAGGTGAGTGTCATGTTGCCACTGGTGTCGATACTCACGTCGCCGGTGACCTTGATTGTCAGCTTGCCACCGACGGTCTGGATGTAGTCGGTGCCGGTTTTCAGATTCGCTGCTGCTGCCGCGACGATGTCGACATTGCCCTTGGTGGCAGTCGCCGGCACCGAGTTGTCGGTCAGGGTGGCTTTCGACGCCTCGATGCTGACGCCCTGGGCGATGACCTGGTACTGCGTCTTTGCCACTGTGAAGTGGTTGGTGGCGCTCATCCGTCGGTCGGCAACGACGTAATCCAGGCGGTTGGCGCCGACCTGGCTGTAGCTGGCACCGTCGATCAGCGAGGTGCGGTCGCCGGCGGTGTACTCGAAGAAACCGGCGTCGCCGGCGTCATCACCTCCCGTCATGTTCGACATGTCGGCCGTGCGGCTGTCCTCGGTGCTGTCGGTCGGCTTCGAGCCGAGCCGCCAGTAGCTGTCGGTGCCAGCGGTTACCTGAAGTCGGGCGTAGGACGAGGTCGCGCCACTGGAGGATTCGGTGCTCGACTCCGGGCGTTGCGTAGCAAGGGACTGAGTGACGGTCGGCCGTTCCAATGCGGGTCCCTCCAGGGCCCGTTGCGGTGCCAGGGTGGCACCTGAGGATGCCCCGCTTCCGCCACCACCGCTGGCCGGGCCGTCGTCGATCTCGAACAGGGTTCCGGCGGTGGTTCGCATGCGGTTCTTGGTATTGCTCTGGGCATTCACCACGCTCGGATACGGCTCGTTTTGCATGGCGCCGACAATGACCGGCCGGTCCGGGTCGCCGTTTACGCATGCCAGGATCACCTCGGTGCCCTTGAGCAACGGGAAGTGCATGCCGGAGTTGACGCCACCATAGGGTTCGGACTTGCGCATGTAGCGAGAGGCCTGGCCGGCAGCCTCGCCGCGCTGGTCGAACTGCTGGCGGATCTTATAGCGACCGGTCGCATCCAGTTCGGCACGCTGGCCGGAGCCGGCGGCATCGACAACGGCGTTCGACAACCCGGACATGCGCGGCTTCGGGGTCCTGCGAACGGGGCGAAAGTCGACCGTTTTCGGCAAGCATCCGAATCGGTTGCGGTAGGCACTCTGGTGGCCTGGCCCAGTAAAATCGGCGATTCCAGGCAGTGCCTGCGTCGCCTCGTGCTCGACCCAAGTCAGCAGGTACCCGGCGTTGAAGCCGTTGCGGAAGTGGCCCGTCAGGGAGAAGACGCCGCCGGCAATCATGTGGACGTCGTCGCTTTCGCCCTGGAACACCTGCTTACGGCAGAGCAACTCCTGTGCCCGCACCCGAGCAAGGTCCCGGCCCTCCTGTGGCGTTCGGAAATGTGCGCCGAACTCGACGACGACTCCGTGGCCCTTCGGGTCGACCGGTTCGCTGACCTCCAGCGTCAGATTGGGGGTGCGGTAGTTGTAGTCGCGCAGGCAGATCTGCGACGGCAGCAGGCTCGAACGGCCGGAAAACCGGAAGACGGCCGCGTCCCCGGCGTTCGTCAGGCCGCTGGCCGGTCGGTAGGCGACGTTGCCCGGGCCGCCGATCTGCGGGAACGCGACCCGGTAGTCGCCGAACACCGCAATGTCGCGGCCGCTGTCGTGAGTGAAGTAGTAGAAGATGCCGTAGTGCTCGCACAGCCGCGAGATGAACGACAGATCGCTCTCGTCGTGCTGCACGATGTAGTCGCGCTTCGGGTAGGTCTGGCTCAGTCGGAGCTCGAAGTCGTTGGTGTTGAGGCGGCCGGAGACCGAGGAGGCGGGGCCGCCCTTCAGGTTGCTCGCCGATAACTGCTCGGTGAGCACCTCGCGCACCGACACCGGTACCGCTGTTCCGTGGATCTGATTCTGCCTGGACAGTTCGAGCCGCTGCAGCCGCGGCACCAGCACCGCCTTGTAAATGTAGTGCGACCGCGGCGTGGCGGCGTGCAGTTCGATGCTCTCGAGCATGCCGTGCACTTTGCGGGTCTGCTCCAGACGGGTGACCGTGAGCGTGGCGTCCTTGCCGGCTAGGGCGTCAAGAGACAGGTTCGGGTCGTCGGACACCAGATCGACCTCGAAACGGAACATCTCCGATATCGCCTCACGGCCGGACATCCGAAACACCGCGAAGGTGTCCGCGGGCTGGTCGTCCACGATGAACTCCAGCTTCTGTGCGTAACTGTTCGCCATCACCTAATGACCCCTGTGCGATCTCGGACATCCGCTCGGACGATCCACTCGAGATGGTTTCAATTTCGCTAAAATGTGATGACGTTGCTGCGTTTTCGGGAAGACCGGTATACCGGCGGCGGCCTAACGGGCGGCTCGGCCAGTCTGCTTATCGTCTATGTACTGGACGACCGACACGACCTCGCCTTTATCGTCGAACTCCATCTCCGGACCGTTCTTCATGCCGAATTCGTACATCGTGCGGCGGATCAGGTGTCCTTCGCCGTCGAAATCTTCCGTTGGGCCGTGCGGCAGGTCGTCCTCGAAGGCGATGGTGCGCTGGTACGAACCGTCGGGTCGAAAGACCGAGGTGACGCCCTGCCGGAGACCGGCGACGTACGGTGTAACCATCGCGATCGCGCCGGCCTCGCTGTAATTGTACAGGTTGCCGTCCAGGACGTCGGCCGCGTAGCTGGCGTGCAAAACCCGGCGTCCCTTGGCGTAGATCACGCAGGGCCCGTTGCGCGCGCCGTTGACATAGCGCGCCTTGGCGGTAACCCGGCCTTCCGTATCGTAGTTGACTGCCACCCCATGGAGGACGCCTTGCTGGTATTCGGCCTCGCGGATCAGTCGACCGGCGTCGTCATACTGGCAAAACGGACCATGCAGCACGCCGCTGGCAAACGTCGCGGTCTCGACCACCACGCCAGCATCGTTCACGCGTGTCACGACGCCATGGAGCCGGCCGACGCCGTCGCCACTGTCGGAGGATGCCACGCTTTCTATCTGGTCCTGGGTAGCCTGATCCATGGTGCGAAACCTAGCAGTCTCGGAACAACGCGCGTAGGCGATTCAGCGGGCCCCAGAGCGCGCTGAATGGCTGGAGGCTTCGTCGATCGGGAATTGGGATCGGGCATTGGCACGACGCGCCTCCCGACCAGTTCTAGGCGGGTTCTCAGGCCACGTTGACCGTGAACTGTCCAGGGGTGGTGAGCGAAATCGATCCACCGTACATGCACATCAGCTTGCACCCGTCGTTCAGGGCTGGCTTGCCGCCGATCATCACGGTGGCGCTGCCTGGAGTCCAAGGCGCCGTGGTCGCCGGGATGCAGGGCATCGGAGTCAGCGCGCCCAGCGCGGCCGCAGTCGCCGAGGCGACCGTCGGGTTTGCCAAGCTGGAGCACATGGCAAACGTCGGAACGTTCACCAATGGTGCGTAATCCATGATGGTTGCGGCCGGCAGAGCGCCGGCATTGACCATCGCGGTCGGGATCACGCTGAGCACTGCCGGAGCTGTGCCGAAGCTGCAGCTCAAGGCGGCGACCGAGACGACCTGGATCGCCACCGCTATGCCTTCCCTGGGCGGCCAGCCGCCCGGACTCCGCAGTGTTTCATGTCCCAGAACTCATTTTCAAAAGGCTGTTGGTTCAGGATATCGGCGCCGATGACGACGTTCAAGCGAGCTTGGACCGAGCCGGCTCCGCATGCTGCCGGACTGGCCAGGGACCAATACGACGCCTCCGTTTGACCTGCCCAAGAAGTTGGATCCGGTCAAGGTCAAAGTCTCGGCGGTCGCCGCGCCTTTCGGCGCAGGATGAGCCATAGGCGTCTGGCCGAACGGGTCGGGGTTGTGCAGCCGGCCGTCTGTCACGGTGAGACCTGGTGCGCAGGCGTCAGTGTCTGCGAAGGATATTACCTTGCGCTATTTTGGTCGTTGCCCAGTCAGCCGCCTGCTACCGGCATCGCGACGGTACTCACCTATTATGCCAGAAAACGACAGCGCGCCACGCTTGGCCGTCGGGTTCTCTTGATGCTGGGATTGTTACGGCATCCATCCGATACTTGGCCAAGCCGCTGAGACGTCCCCTTTTGACCGGAGCGCCTGACGTTATGTCCATAATCCAAACCGTCGTCGCGCGTCTGTTCCGAATTCCGCTAGCCGAGGTTCTGAGCGACGCCAAGCATGGCGACCATTCACATTTCGAGTTGGTGACGGTCACGGTTACGTTCGATGATGGCATTGAGGGGACCGGCTATACCTACACCGGTGGCCGGGGTGGGAGCGCTATTCTTGCCATGATCCGTCACGACCTTGCGCCCTTCCTGATCGGACGGGACGGTGCCGACGTGGAGGCGCTGCATGATGACATGCAGTGGCATGTGCACTACGTCGGGCGCGGCGGCATCGCGTCGTTTGCCATTTCGGCGATCGACATTGCGCTGTGGGACGGTCGCGGCAAGCGGCGCGGCGAGCCGCTTTGGAAGATGGCCGGCGGTGCTGGGCAATCCAGCAAAGCGTATTGCGGTGGCATCGATCTGAATTTCCCGCTCGAGAAGCTGCTGGTCACCGTGCAGGGCTATCTCGATCGAGGCTTCAACGGGGTGAAGATCAAGGTCGGCAAGGCCGATCTGGCCGAGGACGTGGCCCGGGTGAGGGCGGTCCGCCAACTGATCGGCCCTGACGTCGCCTTCATGGTGGACGCCAACTATTCATTGAGCGTGGACGAGTCGATTCGTGCCGCCAGGGCGTTCGAACCGTACAATCTGGTGTGGTTTGAAGAGCCGACGATTCCGGACGATTATGCCGGTTACGCCCGAATCGCCGATGAGACCGGCATGCCGGTCGCGATGGGTGAGAATCTTCACACCATTCACGAATTCGAGCATGCCTTTGCCCAGGCTAAACTCGCGTTTATCCAGCCTGATGCGTCGAACTGCGGAGGGATCACCGGCTGGCTGCGCGTCGCGGAATTGTCGCGTCGGCACGGGCTGCCTGTGTGCAGCCATGGGATGCAGGAACTGCACGTAAGTCTGATGGCGGGGCAACAGAACGCCGGTTGGATGGAGGTTCATTCCTTCCCAGTCGATGCCTACACGATGCGCCCACTCGTTGTGGAAGGTCAATTGGCAATAGCGCCTAATGTTCCTGGATCAGGGGTCTCTTTTGACTGGAGTAAGCTGGAGGCGGCGCATGATGCGCAGGTGTAGACTCAGGTTCTGGTTAAGATAGGCGACGGCCTATTGGGGATTGAAGCTACCGCAAAAGCGCGCCGGATCGTTCGTTTCATCCGTACGCCTTCGTTATATCGAACATAGCTAATGCTTTGTTAAGGATCTATTTTAATTCACTGTTTGCACCAATGGGGTATCCTCCGCAGACGTTTGGAGCGGGGGGCGAAAAAGATGGTTCGGCATTCCAGGGCCGTGGTTGTCGTTGTGGGGAGCATTGCGGCGTCGACGTCGGTCGGGCACGCGGCATTGCCAGACTACGCGGACCTCTCTCTCGAACAGTTGATGAAGATCGAGGTGACCTCGGCGGCGAAGCGCCCAGAGTCGATCCTCAACACACCGGCTGCGGTCTTCGTCCTGACCAACGAGGACATCAGACGGATGGGTGCCCGCTCTGTTCCCGAGGCGCTGCGGATGGTGCCGGGCCTGAACGTAGCGCAGATCACAGCCAGTACCTGGGCGATCTCGGCCCGCGGGTTCAATGGCCGGTTCGCCAACAAACTCTTGGTGCTGGTTGATGGCCGGACCGTCTACACGCCGCTGTTTTCAGGAGTGTACTGGGACCGTCAGGATACGATCCTGGAGGATATCGAGCGGATCGAAGTGATCCGTGGGCCCGGCGCGGCACTGTGGGGAGCCAATGCCGTCAACGGCGTGATCAACATCATCACCAAGAACGCCCGGGATACTCAGGGCGGGTATGCGCAGGTTGGCGCCGGTTCCGACGATCAGGCGCGCGGCGAAGTCCGCTACGGCGGTGCGCTCGGCGAATACGGTCACTACCGGGTGTTCGGAAAGGCCTTCACCGAGGGTAACCGGCCCGAGTCGAACGGAACTGATGGTGCCGATGACTGGCGTTCGGGACGCGCGGGCTTTCGAGCCGACCTGACGGATCCGTCAGGCGACACGTGGCACTTCCAGGGAGGCTCGTTCACCACTGTCGCCGGTGACGCGTACTCGTCGCCGTCACTGACCGCGCCCTACGCCCAGCGTCTCGCCACCGACTCCGATGCGTCCGGCAACTATTTCCTGGGGAGTTGGGGCCGCGATCTTGCAGTCAGCAATCGAGTTGAAGTTCGTGCCTTCTATCAGCAAGAGGCGTTCAGCGATCCGCGTATTTCCGAAGACCGAAGCACCCTTGATGTCGAGGCGTCGCACCGGTTCCTGATTGGCGATCGGCATAACTTTGTCTGGGGTGTGGGTGGCCGCTACAGCCATGACGACATCCAAGACAGCTTCCAGTTTGGCTTCGAGCCGGACAGCGGAGAGCAATATCTGGTGAATGCCTTTGCCCAGGACACGATTGCCCTGTGGAACGGTGCCGTCGAACTGACGCTCGGGACCAAGCTCGAATACAACAACTACACCGGGGTTGAGATTCAACCGAACGCGCGGGCGCTTTGGCATCTTGATGAACGCAATTCGGTGTGGACGGCGGCATCCCGCGCGGTTCGAACGCCGTCGCGTGCGGAGAACGATGTCGCGGCGTCTCCGCTGGTGTTTTCACCGTCAGCCGCGACCGGCGGGCTTCCGACGGTCGTTCAGTACAACGGAAGTCGTTCCCTGGCGTCGGAAGAACTGCTGGCTCTTGAGGCCGGCTACCGTTGGCAGACCAGCGACTATCTGTCGTTTGATCTTGCGACGTTCTACAATTTTTACGACCGGTTGGTCTCAGCCTCCACTGGAACATCCTACGTCACAACGACGAATGGTGTTCCACACATCGTCGTTCCGCTGAACACCAACAACGACGGCGAGGCCGATGTGTATGGCTTTGAGTTGCTGGCCAACTGGCAGCCCAGGAACGATCTGCGGTTGCAGGGGTGGTACGCGTTCGCCAAGAGCGACGACGACTCTCAGAATCAGGTCGGGATACGCTCTCTGTACAATGTGACGCCGACGGTCACGCTTGATGCGACCGCGCGCTACGTCAGTGAGATCGAGAGCGTCGACATTGATGCTTATGCCGAGTTTGGTGTCCGCTTGGCATGGCGCCCGGTTCCGAACGTGGAACTCGCGATTGTCGGTCAGAACGTGCTGCACGACGAACGACTGGAGTTCAGCAGCGATCCGTTGGCCGGAACTCAGGCGACAAAGGTCGAACGATCGATCTTCGGGTCTGTGAGCCTGAAGTTCTGATTGACATGCTTTGTTCTCCAAGCATGGCCAGATTGATCGCCTGCTCTCTGCTTCGGGCGTGTCGCGACGTTGTTGCGACGTGCTTGATGCTGCTGGTCGTGCTCGGCAGTACGGCGGCCCACAGTCGCTCGACCGACGATTTCAAGACGGCGGCAATCAAGGTGGCGTTCGTTTACAACTTCGCCAAATTCACGACATGGCCGCCCGACCGGTTTCGGTCGCCGTCGGAACCGATGCGGTTTTGCGTGCAGCGCGGCGATCTTGATCCAGAAGCGCTGCGCGCCTTGGAGCAGAAGCAGGTCGGCGATCGGCTGGTGCGGATTGAAACCATGAACCCCGGCGCTGCGATTGGCGGGTGTCATATCTTGTTTGCCAGCGGGTTTCAGTCCGAGCCTTCGTTGAGAGCGTTGCTGGTTGCAGCGACCCTGAATGGGGTCCTGCTGGTATCGAATATGCCGGGGTTTGCCGTTCTTGGTGGGCATATCGGCTTGGTCGAGGACAGCAATCGATTGCGGTTCCAGGTGAATCTGGACGCCACCCTTAAAACCGGATTGAAGTTGAGTTCGAAGTTTCTGCAACTCGCGGAGATCGTCGGGCCGGTGACGCAATAATGCCCAACTGGTTCTCAAACCTGTCGCTGCGCGCCAAATTCGTGGCGGTGACCATGCTGGTGGGCATGGTCGTGACCGCGTTCGCGACGATCAGCTTCCTGATCTATGCCAACTCGGCGACACGTTCGAATCTTGTCCGCGAGATGACCGCGCTTGCTCAAGTCCTGGCCGAGAACAGCAGCGCGGCGCTGGTGTTCAACGATCCCACCGCGGCGGCTCAGACGCTCACGGCACTGCGGGTCAAGCCCGACGTGATCGGCGCTCGTGTGGTCAGGACATCCGGCGATGTGTTTGCGCAGTTCGGGCAGATGCTGCCGGATGCCGGCGATGCCGTGACGGCCGGCAGCCTTGGCGCGCAGTTCGGCGAGAACCATCTTCTGGTTAAGTGGCCGATCTTGCTGGACGGGGACAGCCTTGGTTCGGTTGAACTTCTCGTTTCGCTGGATGTCTTACGGAACGAGCGGAACGCGCTCATTTTGATCGCTGGCGTGATCGTCATTTTCTCCACGTTGATCGCATTCGCTCTGTCCACAACCCTTCAGAGGGCGTTGATCCGCCCGATCACGCACCTGGCCGGTGTGATGCATCAAGTCAGCTCGGAAAAGGCTTATGCACGCCGGGCCGTGCGTGAAACCAACGACGAGCTTGGCGATTTGATCACTGGATTCAATCATATGCTGGAACAGATCGAAACCCAGCATCGTGAGTTGATGGTCTACCGTGAGCAGCTGGAGCGTCTTGTTGATGATCGGACGACCCAACTCCAGGACGCCAACGTCCGGCTGCATCAGACGGTAGCGGATCTGCAGGAATCGAAGTCCGAGCTAGAGAGCGCCAACCGCTTCAAATCTGAATTCCTGGCGAACATGAGCCACGAACTTCGAACACCGCTGAACGCGATCATCGGGTTCTCGGACATCATGGTGAACCAGCTCTTCGGCAAGCTTGGCGATGCACGCTATGAAGACTATGCCAAAGATATCCACTACAGCGCCAATCATCTCATAGAGATCATTGGGGATATTCTGGACACGACCCGGATTGAGTTTGGAAAGCTCGAACTCCAGGAGGCGACGGTCTCAGTCGATGGACTGCTTGAAGATGCATTGCGGATCATCTCGCCGTCCATCCACGCCCAGCGCATCAAATTGGAGCAGCAGGCATTACCGTTACCCGGTCCCAAGCTGCGCTGCGACCCGATACGGGTGCGTCAGATACTGATCAATCTGCTGTCAAACGCAGTCAAGTTCACCGACCCCGGAGGGGCTATATCCATTGGTGTGAAAATCAGGGATGGCATTGAGATTACGATCACCGACACCGGCATCGGAATCGATGAGGCCGACCTTGAGCGGGTGGTAACGCCGTTCGCGCAGGTTGAACACGCGTTTGCCCGCAAGTACCAGGGAACCGGGCTTGGCTTGTCCTTGAGCAAGACGCTGATGGAATGTCATCAGGGTAAGCTGACACTGAGCAGCCGTTTGGGCGAAGGTACGGCGGTGACGATCTATTTTCCGGCGTTCCGGATGATGGCCCTGGACTCGGACGTCGCGCAATCTGACGCTGCCGTCGGTGAATTCAGTTAATCGGTAGGGCCAACGACCGGTGCCTTTTTAGGCACCCAGTCTGTTCAGCAACGGCTGGGTTGGCTGTACTCCCTGGCTTCCAGGAAGCGGGGATTGGATTGCTTGAGGCGTTCCACGACAAGAATTCGGAGCACTTCGTAGACAGGACCGAGCAGGGCGTCGTCGTAGTCGCCGTCGCGGATCTCGCGCGCCAGGTCGCCCATCAGGCCCTGTGCACGCTGAACGGCGTCGCTGCCGGCGCGGTGTACATTGTCCTGACCGTAGAACTCGGCGAAGGCGTCAAGGACCCTGCGGGCCGGTTCATGACCGGCCTCGATCTCGCGGCGGGCCATGGCGATCGCGCTGGCAACCATCAGGGCGGCGTATTTGGCGGATCCGTCCAGCGTTGGCAGGACCTCGTCGTTGAGCGTGGCTTCGGCGGCCTTCAAAAGGTCGAGGCGGTCCGGGCGGTCGAGCATCAGGCAGCCTCATCGATGGAGCGGATCTGGGCGAGAAGGTCGTATTCCATTTCCGCCGCCTTGCGGGCTGTCAGGGCGAGTTCCATCGAAAACTCGCGCCCGGACAGGTGGCGTTCGCCCTGGTGCAGAGCGATGATGGCCCAGCGAACGGTGGCCAGTACCTCCCAGTACGGAAGCTCGGCCCAGTCCAGAGTCCGTCCCGTTTCCGCTTCGTAGCCCCGGCGGAAGTCGTCGAACTCGCCGATGCCGCCGACGGTCCGCGCGTCGGCTCCGAACCGCCAGCACCGTGCGCAGAGCCAGCCAATGTCCTCAAGCGGGTCCGACCAACTGGCGAATTCCCAATCGAGCACGGCCGTTACTTGAGGGCTCTCCGTCGCGTCGACCATCAGGTTGCCGCAACGGAAGTCGCCGTGACCGAGCACCGACGCCGGTCGTGTGGGCGCGTTGCGTTCCAGCCAGCGAACTGCCCACTCGATCACCGGGTATGGGTGAGGCAAGGCATCGAGCTGTTCGAGAAATTCCGCGATGCGTCGATGGGCGGGCGGGCTCATGTCGGAGCCGAGAAAGTCCAGATCGGGCCGTGGCGGATGGATTGTGTGAATCCGGGCCAATTCGTGTCCGAGCGTCTCGGTGATGGCCGACCGATGCGGATCGAGCGCCGGGTCACGGGCCAGAGTGCGGGGATTGGCGTTACCGGAGGCACGCCGCATCAGGTAACTGGGCTTGCCGATGACACTCCCTTCCGGATCGACGGCCAAAGGTTCAGGGACCGTCACGCCGGCCGCAAAGGCTGCGGTCAGGAGGGCGTGTTCTTCAGCCCGGCTCCGGCTCAAGGAAACCCCGGAAGGTGCGTCGGTGCGCAGCACGAGGCCGAGCGTCCCCGCATACGGCCCGTCGACTATCAGAGCATCGAACGCCCAGTTCTCCTGAATCGCACCGCCCGACATCTTGGCGGGAGCACCAAGACGTACTTCCGATGCGTTCATCTCGGACGCAATCCATCGGCCGAGTGCCTGAACAGCCTCTGGCGTCATCGGCTCAGACGCCCCAGGTCCAGAAGTCGTTCCGCTCCTGCTGGTAGAACCGGGCGAGCACCATCTTGTGCACCTCGGATGCGCCATCGACCAGCCGGGCCTGCCGTGCATAGCGATAGATCCACTCCAGCGGCGTGTCCTTGGAGTAGCCACGGGCACCGTTGATCTGGATCGCGGTGTCGACCGCCTCGTGCAGGGTGTCGGCGACATGAATCTTTGCCATCGACACTTCCTTGCGGGCGAAGTCGCCAGCGGCGAGCTTCCAGGCGGCCTTCATGGTCAGCAGCCGCCCGATCTCGATCTTGTAGGCGAGGTCGCCCAGCATGGTCTGGATGGTCTCGCGATCCGACAGCCGGACCCCGAACCCTTCTCGGCGCTCGGCATACTCGATGGCGATCTCCATGGACCGCTTGGCCAGCCCCAGCCAGCGCATGCAGTGGGTGAGGCGGGCAGTGCCAAGGCGGATCTGGGTCAGCTTCAAACCGTCGCCGACCTCCATCAACCGGTCGCGGTCGTCGATCTCCAGGTTCTCGAATTCGATCTCGCAGTGGCCGCCGTGTTCCTCCGGTCCCATGATCGGAATCCGTCGGACGATCCGCCAGCCCGGTTGATCCTTGTGGAACATGAACGCGGTCAAACCCTTACGGGAATCGTCCGAGGTCTTGGCCATCAGGATGAAGTGAGTCGCCTCCTCGGCGCCGGTGATGAACCACTTGAGACCGTTCACCCGCCAGCGGGCGTTGCCGACCGGCTCGGCGCGGGTCAGCATCATGCTCGGATCGGAGCCCGATCCCGGCGAAGGCTCGGTCATGACGAACGCCGAGCGTACGCTGCCGTCGACGATCGGCTGCAGCCACCGCTGCTTCTGATCCGGCGTGCCGATCCGGTTCAGGATGTACATGTTGCCGTCGTCGGGCGCGGCGCAGTTGAAGCACACCGGTCCGAAGATCGAACGGTTCATCTCCTCGTAGGCCGGTGCCATCCCGACCTGGTCGAAGCCGAGACCGCCGAGTTCCTTCGGCATCTGCGGTGCCCACAGGCCCGCCGCCTTCACCTTGGCCCGCAACTCCGCCAGGCGATCGAGACCGATGTTGTCGTGCTCGTCATAGGCGCTGCGGTCGGATTCGACCGGAATGATATGCTCGGCGACGAAGGCGCGGACCGCGATCCGGTAGGCCTCGATGTCGGGGGCAAGATTGAAGTCCATCGGGGCTCGCTCGGCTGGTTTCGACCGGGCTAAGATACCCGCGCTGCGCTGTCGCGCAACGCACCGACCCCCCAATCCAACAGGGATATCTTCTCATGACCATTAAACGCTTCCAGACGGCGGCCCGGATGAGCCAGGCCGTGGTCCATGGCGGGACCGTTTATCTCGCCGGCCAGGTTGCCCAGGACGCCCCGGGCGCCAGCGTCGCCGAGCAGACCAAGAACATCCTGGCGCGCATCGACGCCCTGCTGGCCGAAGCCGGCAGCGACAAGTCGCAGGCGCTGTCCGCCACCATCTGGCTGAATTCCATGGATGATTTCGCTGAGATGAACGGCGTATGGGATGCATGGGTTTCGCCGGGCAACACGCCGGCCCGCGCGTGCGTCGAGTCGCCCAAGCTGGCGTCGCCGAAGTTCACGGTCGAGATCGGCATCATCGCGGCTGTGAAGTAAGCACCTCGACCGGGGCCGCCATCGGTGACGACGGCGGTCCCGGTCGAAGCGTTTCCGGCGCTAGCCGCGGAGGGAGATCTGCCGCAACCAAGCTTCCTGATCGGTGGTCTCAATGGCGCCTGGTCGGGCCGACCTGACCGCGCCGATGGCATCATCAGGCGCAAGACCGCCAGCGATCAGTAGGGCGGCTACGATCGTGCCGCTGCGTCCACGGCCAGCACGGCAATGCACCAGTACTTTTTCGCCGCCGTTGAGACGGCCGATCAGACAGTCCCGCAAGGCGGGCCAAGCTTCATTGAACCGGTCGTCGGGAGCGGCGAAGTCTTCGATCGGAGCGTTGCGCCATGCCAGCCCGGCCGAGGCGAGATGCCCGGCCAGGTCCGGCACGCCGAGTCCGGCTGATTCTTCGGGCTTGGTCAGGCCAAGGACTTTGTCGGCTCCCCATGCGGCAATCGCCGACGGATCGTCACTGCCAAGCGGGGCAGGGCCCAGGGCCAACCGCCCTGGCCATGGGCCGTCCTTGATTGCGGCGATCGGATAGCTGTTCAGGAGACGTCCCGGATGAAGCGGCCGATGACCGGCGCGATGTTCTCGCGCCATTTGCGGCCGTTGAAGATGCCGTAGTGGCCGACGGCCTTCTCCAGGTGATCGTGACGGCGGGCGTTCGGGATGTTGGGCGTCAACCGATGGGCGCCGAGTGTCTGGCCGGGGGCGGAGATGTCGTCGAGTTCGCCCTCCACGGTGAGCAGAGCGGTTTTCCGGATTGCTTCGGGACGGACAGGCAGTCCGCACCACTCCATCGTGCCATTCGGCAGTTGCCGTTCCTTGAACACCCGCTGGACGGTCTCGAGGTAGTACTCGGCCGGAACGTCCATCACCGACAGATACTCGTTGTAGAACCGCTGCTTTCCCTCGGCCGATTCGCCGTCACCTTCCACCAGATGCCGGAACATCTCCATGTGGGCGGTCACGTGCCGGTCGGGGTTCATCGCGATGAACGCACCGATCTGCAGGAAACCAGGGTAGACCCGGCGGTGTGCGCCTGGATAGTAGGCCGGTACCGTGGTGATGCACCGGGTCTCGAACCAACTCATGTCACGGGCATCGGCCAGTTGGGTGACCACCGTGGGGGCACCGTCCGGATCGATCGGCCCGCCCATCAGGGTCATCGACGCCGGCTGGGCCGGGTCGTCCTGATCCGCGAGCAGGGCGACCGCCGCCAGCGTGATCGGTGCTGGCTGGCAAACCGCGATGACGTGAAGATCGGGCGCCAGATGGCGCATGAAATCCATCAGCAGGGTGACGTAGTCATCCAGGTGGAAGAACCCCTGGCTCAGCGGGATGCCGCGTGCGTCGGTCCAGTCGGTGATATACACGTCATGATCGGCGATCAGTGCCTGGACGGTTCCGCGCAGCAGCGTGGCGTAGTGGCCGGAAACCGGTGCAATCAACAGCACCTTCGGATCCTGGCGCTTAGTGTCGCGCTGGACGTGTACTAGGTCACAGAATGGGGTCGACAGGACTGATTCGAACGACACGGCGACCGGGCCGTCGGGCGTCTGGGCTGTGTCGATCTCCCAGTCGGGCTTGCCGCGGTACTTGATCACGCTGTCCAGCACCTCGACTCCGGCTTCGAGCGCTCGGCCGAAAGCGACATAGGACAGCGGCGCCAGCGGGTGACCGTTCATCGCCATGGTCGTCTGAGTGAACAAACGAACCGGCGCCATCAGGGCCCGTTGGGTCTCGTACAGGGAATAGAGCAAGATGGGGTTCTCCGTTCCGGAATGGAACTGTTCGAACAAAAGTCCGCTATCAGACTCCCCGCATCATGAAAGATCAAGGTTGACGGTCCGTTAACGGACCGCAGAACCGAAACAACGCGAGGCGTTCCGATGTCCAGGTGTCTTGGTTTCTGTACCGGATGGCCGCGTGCCGGCCCTTCCATCGGTCCGGAGGAGGGACGGCGCCACACAAACAGTGGTGGCGCCGTCTTAGGTGTTGTTCAGGCCAGAATCAGTGCCTCGAGGTTCTCGACCAGGAAGGCGACGCCGATTCCGGCGATCAGCGCGCCGGCGAGTCGGGGTTGGATTGCCGATGGGCCGGTCGAGTGCCAGACCCGTAGCGCCACGTAGCCTGCAGCCAGCGCCAACGCGTACTGAATTGCGGCAAACCCGACCAGATAGGCCAGCAATGGCGCGGATTCGGCGCCGACGATGCTTTCCCCGTATGCCCAGCCATGGAACAGGCCGGCAACGGCGAACAGTCCGATCAGGATGGCGCTACCCTTCGGACGGCCGGACAGCACCAGTATACCGAGCGCGACGATCGAGGCGGCGATGACGATTTCAGCGACCGGCAATGCCGTTCCGGCAACCTGAACCAAGCAGCCGGCGATGGTGGCCGCGACGAAGGCCAGCGGTGTCAGGAAGCGGTTGCCAGTGAACGCGACAGCGAGCCCGACCGCGATCACGAAGGCCAGATGATCGATCCCGATGATCGGATGGCCGATCCCCGAGAGCAGGCCGGCCGCGACGGTTTCGGGAGTTGTGCCACCCATCGGGTGGTGAGCGAACGCCGGAGTCGCCGAGGCGGCGAGGAAGGCTGGAGCGGCGGCCGTCACGGCCGCCGCCCATAGGTATTGCGTCTTCATGGAACATTCTCCTCGGTCGTCCACCCGACGACCGTTACAGGTTTCAGGGCGGTGGCAGGTCTCCTGGCTCGCGCGTCCCGGCGTCTCATCCAGCCTTCCCAGCAATGCCAGTGGCCGTGTGGATGACGCTCAGCGCTCACAGTTGCGGGGGCAGCCACGGACTCGCTCCCTGTTGGGTACGCTTCACCGTGTTCCCTATTATGCCGTCGTCGCGACCGCTCCGACGGCACCACCGGCCGCGAGTGTTGCGGCGAGCGTGCTCGGTATCAAGGGACAAATTCCTCCGCTCGATCAACGTCGGGTTCGTGGTCGGTTGCGGCGTGTCCGTGGTAGGATTCGCACCCGTTGACCGGAATGGTTACCCGAATCATGGATGCGTCATCCGTCTCCCGCGCTCCCCTCGACCCGCCACTGTTGTGCGACGATGCGGAGTCGGTGGTAGCCACGCTCGACCGGCTGTACCGCACGCAGATCGAGTTCCTGCAGGCCGGTTTCCAGGCGTTCAAGGCCAGCGAACTGCAAGGGCGGGTCAGGGCGGTCTATCCGATGGCGCGCCTGGTGATCGACGAGGACCATGCGCCGATCCCGGCAGCGACGTTCGGCTTTGCCGATCAACCGGGAGTGTACGAGGGCAGTTTTACTCGGATCGACCTGTTCCGCGGACACCTGACCAAGCAGTTCGCGCACATCATCGAGAATCATGACCGGCCGATCGAGGTAGGCCTATCGGAGACACCGATCCCTCTGCCGTTTGCGTTTCCCGACGGGATGAATGTGGGCGACGGTTTCGACGCGGCGGCGATGACCCGGTTGAAGCGGCATTTCGACATGCCGGCGCTGGCATTGATGGACGACCGGATCGTCAACGGCGACATCCGGTCGGGACCGGGCGATCCGCTGCCGCTTGGCCTGTTCACCGCGCCACGAGTCGACTACTCGCTGCACCGGCTGCGGCACTATTGCGGAACTGCGCCGGAGCATTTCCAGAACTTCGTGCTGTTCACCAACTATCAGGTCTATGTCGACGGCTTCGTGCAGCGTGCCGAGGCGCTGGTCCGTGACCCCGACAGCGGCTACACGGCGTTCGTTGAGCCGGGCGGCCGGATTCTGCGCAAGGACGGGACCGCGATCGGCGTACCGGCCCAACGGTCGCCGCAGATGCCTGCCTACCACCTGGTCCGCGAGGGTCACCAGGGCGTGACGATGATCAACATCGGGGTCGGGCCCTCCAACGCCAAGACGATCACCGATCATGTGGCGGTGCTGCGTCCGAACGCCTGGATCATGCTGGGACATTGCGCGGGGCTGCGGAACACCCAGCGGCTTGGCGACTACGTTCTTGCCCACGCCTACCACCGCGACGACCACGTGCTGGACGACGACCTGCCGGTATGGGTCCCGATCCCGGCCTTGGCCGAGGTCCAGCAGGCACTGGAGAAGGCGGTGGCCGACGTCACCGGCCTGGACGCGCTCGGGGTCAAGCGGATCATGCGCACCGGCACGGTGGCATCGACCGACAACCGGAACTGGGAACTGCGCGAACAGCATGAGCCGGACCGCGCCTTGTCGTTGTCACGAGCCATCGCCCTCGACATGGAGAGTGCCACGGTGGCGGCCAACGGCTTCCGGTTCCGGGTGCCCTACGGGACGCTGCTGTGCGTGTCCGACAAGCCGCTGCACGGCGAGCTCAAGCTGCCGGGAATGGCCGACGATTTCTATCGCCGACAGGTCGCGCAGCACCTCGATATCGGCTTCCGGACCATGGAACTGCTGCGTGCGTTGCCGCCGGAGCAGTTGCAGTCGCGCAAGCTGCGCAGCTTCAACGAGGTTCCGTTACAGTAATAGATCAATAGTAATTCTTTTGAATGTGATAATTGTCTGCTGGTTCATGGTTTCGAATTGTCAGAACAGCACCGTAAATGGTGACCACGTCGTCGTCGACCTCGACCCGCAGACTGGTCCCGGCAGCGGCACGCAACTCGATTGCCACGTGGCTGACAGCGCGCGGCTGAGCACCGGTTGATGCGAAGAGTGTGGCGATCCTATTGCCCAAGCGACGCAATATACTATCGGCTGTCGGTGCTGCTGCCCGCATAGCGGTCGGCAGCGGGTAGATCGTTGCATTCATCGTCGGCACTCCACTGACGTCCAACTGCCAACAATTGTTGCAGTTGTTTGGCGCCGGACATTGATGCAGCGCAAATCCAACCGGTCAGGCGGCGCCTAGCCGCGCTTCTGCCAACCGGTCCGCGGCGACAGACGTTGGAATGCCCCCGTTGTCGGCCAACCCGAAAATCTCCGTCAACGTGTCGTGAATGCGACCGACATGGGCGAAGGCAGCCTGCCGGTCGTAGGCCCGGCCGGTTCGGGTCGACTCATAGGCGATATGGATGATGCCGCCCGCGTTGATCGCGTAGTCAGGGGCATAAAGGATCCCCCGATCGGACAGCGCGGCGCCGTGGCGGGCTTCGGCGAGCTGGTTGTTGGCGGAGCCGGCCACGACCGGTGCGCGCAAATCCGGGATCGTGACGTCGTTCAGTACGGCGCCGAGGGCGCACGGCGAGAAGACTTCGGCTTCCTGTGTATGAATGTTCGCGGGGTCGGCCGGTTGCGCGTCAAACTCCCGGACTGCCGAGGCAACGCGCACCGGATCGATATCGGCGACGATCAGCTTCGCGCCGGCTTCGGCGAGAAGACCGGCAAGCCCGACGCCGACGTGGCCGAGTCCCTGGACAGCCACCCGCAGACCATTGACGTCCGACACGCCGAGACGATGCCGCAGTGCGGCCTTGATCCCGACGAACACCCCGAGCGCCGTTGCCGGTGATGGATCACCCGCACCGCCTTCGGCGATACCCGCGACATGGGTGGTCGTGCGCCGTACGACTTCCAGATCGGCCACCGACGTGCCGACATCCTCGGCAGTGACGTAGGCGCCACCGAGGCTCTCAATCGCGCGTCCGAACGCCTCCCACAGGACGTCGGTCTTATCGCGCGATGGGTCGCCGAGCACGACCGCCTTGCCGCCGCCGAAGGGCAACTCGGCAAGCGCGGATTTGTACGTCATGCCTCGCGACAGCCGCAGGGCGTCGGCAATGGCATCATCCTCATGCGGGTACAGCCACATTCGGCACCCGCCGAGGGCAGGTCCGCGCGTGGTGTCGTGAAGCGCGATGATGGCGCGCAGCCCCGACGAGGGATCGGACGCGAAGACCACCTGTTCGTGATCCGCGAAATCCGGAGCGGTGAAGACGGACATGACCTTCCTCCCACGCTTTGACGCTATGGAGGAAAGCTTGGGTAGCCGAAGCGGTTCCGCAACAGGAGCAGACGGAAAAGACCGAACCGGTCCTTTTAGCCCTCTTGCCGTGGTCCCGCGTTACCGGATGGGTCCGATCAGCGACAGAAAGCTGCCCGGCTATTCGCCCGGTTGAACACGCGGCGGAGCGGTTCGAGCGGCGAAGGCATCGATGGCTTTACCGAGCACGCCGCGGGGCATGTAGATGATGAACAGGATCAGCATCAGCCCGTAGATCGTCACGTCGAGGCCGTGGAACTGGTTGCCGAAGCCCAGTCGCAGACCCTCGCCGAGCAGGATGGTGATGACCGCACCGACCGTCGGCCCGAGTTGGACGAACATACCGCCGGCGATCACCGCAAAGACAATCTGCAGCGAGATTGCGATTCCCGAGACCGTCTCCGGGTTGATGTACTGCTGGTACTGGCCGTAGACCGCGCCGCCGAACGCGGTCATCGCGGCCGAGATGACGGTTACCGTAAGCTTGGTGCGGGTGACATTGATGCCGACCGACGCGGAGGCGTCCTCCTCTTGGCTGATCGCCTCCATGGCGTAGCGCAGCATAGACCGGTCGACCGCCCGCCAGATCAGCAAACCAACCAGCCAGACACCGACGACGATATAGAACCAAACCGACTTGGACGCGAATTGCAGAGCGTAGAACGACACCGGGTTCTCCGGCGACACCATGCCGACCGGGGTCACGCCGAGCGATCCGCCGGTGTGGTCGCGCAGGGCGACGATCAGCAGCCGCGCCACCTCGGTCAGCGCCAGGGTCACCAGTGCGAAGTAGTGGCCGGTGATCTTGAACCGGAAGCAGGGCAGGCCGATCAGCAGGCCCAGGATGCCGGACAGCACGATCGAGATCGGGATGCCCACCCACGGGGTCAACCCATAGTGGTTCCACAGCATGGTGGTGCCATAGGCGCCGATGCCAAGGAATGCGCCGTGGCCGAGCGAGACCAGTCCGAACCGTCCCATGATCGACCAGCTTGTGTAGACGAACGCCCACAACAGGATCGAAATGGCGATGTGCAGGACGTAGTCGCTGAAGCCCAACAGCGGCAGGGTCAGCAATGCCGCCAGCAATACACCCTTGAAGGCGTTGGTTCCGGTGAGGAAGCTCGAGGAGCCCATCAGTCGATCTCCCTCAATTCCGCGATCCAAGGATGCCCTGGGGGCGGATGAACATCATCACGATGAAGAACACGAAGGCCAGCACGTAGCCCCACTCGACCTCGGCGTAGAAGCCGCCGAGTGCGATGAACTCCGCGAAGATGAAGGCAGCGATGAATCCGCCGATCATATTGCCCAGCCCACCTAACACACAGACCATGAAGGTGATCGGCCCGAAGGTCAGGCCGATCGCCGGGTGAATATCGTACAGCATCACCAGCAGGCAGGCGCCGAGCCCGGCCAGCCCACCGCCGAGCGCCGAGGTCACGAGATAGATCTTGGCCGGGCTCACTCCCATCAACGGCATGACGTCCCGGTCCTGGCTGATCGCGCGGATCGCGGTACCGAGATAGGTCTTCTTCAGGAACACCCAAAGCCCGACTACCGCGACGAGCGAAACGACGAAGGCGAGGATGCGCGAGACCGGGAAGAACATGTTGCCGGCCTCGAAACTGCCGAACGACACGCCGAGGTTCCGGAATTCGACGGAGAACAGCATCGTTGCCAGGCCCTGCAGGAAGAACAGCACACCGCCGGTCACCAGCAACTGGTTGATCGGTTCGGTGTGCAGGATTGGCCTGATGACCAGATAGTGCAGCACGGTCCCGAGGATAGCGACGACCACTATGCCGGCGGCGAACGCCACCGGTAGCGGGAAGCCGTACTCGGTGTACAGAAAGAAGATCGTGTACATGCCGAGCATGATCAGCTCGGCGTAACAGATCCAGACCACGTCGATGACGCCGAAGATGATGTTCAGCCCAAGCGACAGCAGGGCCAGGACTCCGCCGAACAGCAGACCCTGGATCACCGTCTCCCAAAGGAACGGATCGGTCAGCGAGAATTCCATGACAGACCCTCCCTCTACAGGCCGATATAGGCGCGACGGACTTCGTCGTTCGCCAGGAGATCGCCGGCCGGCCCGCTCATCTTGATGCGGCCGACTTCCAGCAGATACGCGCGGTCGACCACCTTCAGGACCTGCTGGATGTTCTGCTCGACGATCAGCACGGTGTAACCTTCCTGACGGATGCGCCGCACCAGGTCGAAGACCTGCTGCACGATCACCGGCGCCAGTCCGGCCGACGGCTCGTCCAGCAGCAGCAGCTTCGGACCCGACATCAGGCCACGGCCGATCGCGCACATCTGCTGCTCACCGCCGGACAAGGTGCCGGCCAACTGATGCCGGCGCTCCTTCATCCGGGGAAACAGCTCGTAGACGAAGGCAAGGCGCTCCTCATAGCGGCTGCGCGCGCTGGCGACGAACGCGCCCATGCGCAAGTTTTCCTCGACCGTCAGGCGAGGGAACAGCCGCCGGTGTTCCGGGACATGGGCGATTCCGAGTTCGATGATCTGGTGACTGGGCACCTCGTCGATCGATTGACCTTCCATGGCGATGTGGCCGCCGGTCATGGAGATGACCTTGGAAATCACTCGGAGCAGCGAGGTTTTGCCTGCGCCGTTCGGGCCGATCACCGCCACCGCTTCACCGGCGCGCACTTCGAGGCTGACGCCGAACAGGGCCTGGAAGGTCCCGTATCCGGCCGACACATTCTCAATGGTCAACATACGGCCGCCTCCGTGCCGGTCTCGGCACTGGCGCGTCGGCCGGCGACCTGGGTCTGAATGGTCTCGGCGTCGCTGCCGAGGTACACTTCGACCACCTTCGGATCGTGAGCAACGTCATGCGGCAAGCCGCTGGCGATCACCTCGCCGTGGTCCAGCACCACGCACCGGTCGACCACCCGCATCAGCACGCCCATGATGTGCTCGACCCAGATGATGGTGATGCCCTTCTCGCGGCGGATGTCGCTCAGCATGTCGGCTGCCTGGTCCATCTCCTGCTCGTCGAGACCGCCCAGGCTCTCGTCGGCCAGCAGAAGGCGTGGCTGGGTGGCCAGCGCGCGGGCCAACTCCAGCTTCTTCAGCCCGGCGGCGCCCAGTCCATCGACCCGGACGCTCGGGTCGTTCGGCAGGCGGGTGAGGGCAAGCGCTTCCTCCGCCCGTCTCCATGCTTCGGAGCGTGAAATCAGGCTGTTGGCCCCGTAGTAAGCGGCGACTGCCACATTCTCCAGGACCGTCAGTTTGCGAAACGGCCGGGGGATCTGATAAGTCCGGGCGATCCCCATGTGACACACTTCGGTCGGGGATTTCCCGCCGATCTCCCGGCCGTCCAGCACAATTGAACCGCCCGTCGGCGCCAGGGCGCCGGCGATGAGGTTGAAGGTGGTGCTCTTACCCGAGCCATTCGGCCCGATCAGGCCAAGGATCTCGCCCTCGTCCAGATCGAAACCGATGCGGTCGACGGCGGTAAAGCCGCCAAACCGCTTCGTCAGGTCACGCACCTGCAACATGCTTCCCATCGTCGGTCCCCGCGTCGACGTCAGATCATCCGTACTTTTAGGCAGTTGTCAGCGTGCGTAGGAGTGCCCGCTCGGCAACGGCAGTACCGGATCCATCGTCTGGATCGCGGTCGGCCAGACGATCTTGGTCTCGCCGTTGACGTACTGCATGACCACCGGGGATGACCGGCTGTTCTGGCCCGCCATCACGTCGCCCGGCGGGTTGAACTTCACGCCGTAGCCCTGGATGGTGCCGCCAACCGGGATATCGGTGTCCAGCGCGGCCTTGCGCAGCGCTTCCGGGTCGTAGCCGCCGTAGGTCTTGATGGCGCGGGGCAGAACGTCGGTGAAGAAGACCCAGGCTTGGTTGAAGCCCATGGAGGTGTGCGGCGGCACCTGGTCGGCGCCGGTCTGGGCCTTGTAGCGCTTGATCATCTCATTGGTCAGGTCACCGAGCCCGGGGGCCAGGGTCTTGGGGTCGAGCAATTGGGCGGCGACCGGGTCGACGTTGTAGATGTAATCGGCATCCTTGCCGAAAGTGTCTTTCAGCTTGTCGATCTGGCCGTAGCCGGCACCGTGGCCGATTAGCGCTGCCCATTTCAGGCCCTGTTCCTTGGATTGACGCAGGAACAGCGTGATGTCCGGGTTGTAGCCGGTGTGCAGGATGACGTCCGGCCGCGCCCGCCGCAGCTTGGTCACCAGGCTCGACAGATCAGGGGCGGTCGCGGCATAGCCCTCCTTGAGGACCACGGTCATGCCATTCTTCTTACAGGTCTCTTCGTTGCCGGCGGCCACGCCAGCGCCGTAGGGGCCGTCTTCGTGAATGATCGCGACCTTCAGGTCAGCCGGCTTGATGCCGAGCTTCTTCTCTGCGTACTCGTTCAGGAACGTGCAGGAGGCCCAGCCGAACTGGTCGGTGTGGACCTGGCCGCGGAACACATATGACAGGTTCTTGCCCTTGAAGACCGCAGAGGCGGTGCAGACGTTCGCCCACATGAATTTTTTCTGGGCGTCGATCTTCTGGGCCATCGGCACGCAGTGCGCCGACGAGTAGACACCCATGATCAGGTCGACCTTTTCCTGATCGAGCAGGCGGCTGGTCTCGTTGATCGCGACCTCGGCCTTCGACTGGGCGTCGGCGGTGATCGCCTCGATCTTGTGGCCCTCGACGCCGCCCTTCTCGTTGATCATGTCGATGGCGATCTGGTTGCCGATGGCAGCGGCCTGCGAGCCGCCGGCGGCAAACGGACCGGTGAAGTCGTAGATCACGCCGATGCGGATCGGGTCGGCTGCCTGGGCCGCGGTGAGCGGCAGCGCAACCGCCGCAGCCCCCAGCATACCCCACGCAGCGCGACGCACGGATGTCGTGAACGTCATGACGCTTCCTCCTGAATGATGATACCGGCCGGTGGCCCCGGCTCTGGAACGATGGCGCGGGCAGTGTCCGTGGCAAAACACCACGGAGTCAACCGGCTGGCATATAAGATGGCGGTAAAGAAATTGGTTGACGCAGCGCCACCAATGGACCGGGTCGGTGGTCTCTAACGTGTCCAGGTTGGATGCGGCGCGTGTGGCCATTGGACAATGTGCGCTGTCCAGCAGGGCTCAGTCGAACGTCTCCAGCGCGTCCACTGCCGCCCGGTCGTAGCCGAGCGAGGCTTTCAGGAGCTGCCGGGTATAGTTGTGCGACGGCTCGGCGCGGCGGAGCTGGTCGACTGTCATCTCTTCGACCACCCGGCCGGCGTTCATCACTGCCATCCGGTCGCACATGTGGGCGATCACCGACAGGTCGTGGCTGACCAGCACGTAAGTCAGTTTGTGCTCGGCCTTCAGGCGCTGCAGCAGATTCAAGATCTCGGCCTGCACCGATACGTCCAGGGCTGAAGTCGGCTCGTCCAGCAGCAGGATCTTCGGCTCCAGCATCAGGGCGCGGGCGATCGCTACCCGCTGGCGCTGGCCGCCGGACAGCTGGTGCGGATAGCGGAACCGGAACTCTGGTCCCAGGCCGACGTCGCGCAGCAACTCGTTCACCCGTTCGTCGATGTTCTCGACTTCGTGTATCCGGCCGGGTTCGCTCAGGGTCCGGTCGACCGTGTGGCGTGGATGGAGCGAGCCGTAGGGGTCCTGGAACACCATCTGGACGGTCTCGTAGAACGCCTTGGTCCGCTTCGGCCCGAGGTCGTCGCCGTCAACCGAGATCCGGCCTGTCCAGTCGCGGGCGAGCCCGGCGATGGCGCGCAGAACCGTTGACTTTCCGGAGCCGGATTCGCCAACCAGCCCGAAGCTTTCGCCGCGGCGCACTGACAGCGAGACGTCGCGGACCGCGTGCACCTCGTCCTCGTGTTTGCCGAATCGGACGTCCAGATGTTCGATCAGCAGGGCAGTGTCAGAGGATGCGGGCATCGACACCGGGCTCCGTCTTCCAGGCTTCGTCGCGGGTCAGGGTCGACAGCCGCGGGATCGGTTGGTCGACCCGGGGCAGTGAGGCAAGCAGCCCACGGGTGTAGGGGTGCTGGGCCTTGTGCAGCTCCGACGCCTTGCAGGTCTCGACGATCTGCCCGGCATACATGATGATCACCCGGTCGCAGAATGACGCGACCAGGTTGAGGTCGTGGGACACGAACATCAGCCCCATGCCGCGCTGGCTGACCAGATCGTCGACGATCGCCAGGACCTGCATCTGCACCGTCACGTCGAGCGCCGACGTCGGCTCGTCGGCGATCAGCAGGTCCGGGTCGGGGATGAGCATCATGGCGATCATGATGCGCTGGCCCATCCCGCCGGAAACCTCGTGCGGATAGGCACCGAACACCCGCTCAGGGTCGCGGATCCGCACGGCCTCTAGCATCTCCAGGGTGCGCAGACGGGCCTCCGAGCGCGAAGCGGCAGTGTGCACCTGGTAGGCTTCGGCGATCTGCCGGCCGACCGTCATCACCGGGTTCAGCGAGAACTTCGGGTCCTGCATCACCATGGCGATCCGGTTGCCTCGGATCGAGCGGTACTCCCGCTCCGACAGCGCCAGCAGGTCGGTGCCGTCGAACTGCATTTTCCGCGCTTCGACGATGCCCGGCGGGCGGATCAGCCCCAGCACGGCCCGGCCGGTCATGGTTTTGCCCGAACCGGATTCGCCGACGATGCCGACCTTTTCCCGCCCGACCGAGAAGCTGATGTTGCGCACCGCCTCGACCACTCGGTTGCGGGTCGGAAAGCGGACGCTGAGGCCTTCGACCTCGAGCAGCGGGGCACTCATCGGCCGGACCTCGGGTCGAGCGCGTCGCGCAGGCCATCGCCCAGCAGGTTGAAGCCGAGGCTGACCGTGAAGATCGCGAGGCCCGGCATAGCCGCGACCCACCACTGGTCGAGGATGAACTGCCGGCCGGTCGAGATCATCGCGCCCCATTCCGGCAGCGGCGGCTGGGCGCCGAGGCCGAGGAAGCCGAGGCCTGCGGCGGTCAAGATGATGCCCGCCATGTCGAGTGTGACCCGGACGATCACGCTCGACAGGCAGAGCGGCATGACGTGCCCGATCACGATGCGCAGTGGCGAGGCTCCCTGCAGTCTGATCGCCGAGATGAAGTCGGAGTTGCGAATGGTAAGGGTCTCGGCACGCGCGATCCGGGCGTAGGGCGGCCAGGAGGTGAGGGCGATCGCAAGCACCGCGTTGCCGATGCCCGGTCCGAGGGCCGCCACGAATGCCAGCGCCAGAACCAGGCGCGGGAACGCCAGGAACACGTCGGTCATCCGCATCAGGACCACGTCGACCCAGCCGCCGGCATAGCCGGCGACGGTGCCGACGATCAGACCGGCGATCGGGGCGGTGAACACCACCAAGGCAACCACGTACAAAGTGATCCGGGCGCCGTACAACAGCCGGCTCAGGATGTCGCGGCCGAGTTCGTCGGTGCCGAGCAGATTGCCGGCGGTCCCGGGCGGCAGCAGTCGCCGCGTCAGGTCCTGGGCCAACGGGTCGTAGGGTGCCAGCAGCGGAGCGAAGATCGCCGCCCCTATCAGCACGAGAACGATGGCGAGGCCGAGCATGGCGAGCGGGTTGCGGGCCAGCCCGAGCCAGCCGAGGAACCATTGCACGCAGCGCGCCTGCATGCGGCTGCTCGGCGTCTCGCTGGTCAGCCAGGCGAGCCAGGCGCTGCGCCGGCCGTGGGAGATGGCGTGATCGGTCATGCCGGCCTCCTCAGCGGGCGCGCGGGTCGAAGACCCGGTACAGCAGGTCGGACAGCAGGTTCAACCCGACGAACACCAAGCCGACCATCACCGTCCCGCCGAGCACGGCGTTCATGTCGGCGGAGAGCAGGGCGTTGGTGATGTAGAAGCCGATGCCGGGCCAAGCGAACACGATCTCGGTCAAAACCGATCCCTCAAGCAGATTGGCGTAGCTGAGCGCGATCACCGTGATCAGCGGCACCATCACGTTTCCCAGCGCGTGCCGCCAGATCACCATCCATTCGGACAGTCCCTTCACGCGAGCGGTCGTCACATACTCCTGTGCCAACTGCTCCAGCATGAAGCTGCGGGTCATGCGGCTGATGTAGGCGAGCGAGTAGTAGCCGAGCACCGAGGCCGGAAGGATGATGTGCGACAGCGCGTTGGCGAACACCTCGGTGTTGCCGGCCAGAAGGCTGTCGATCAGGATCACTCCCGTGACCTGGGGCACCACGTCGTCGAAGAAGATGTCGAGGCGGCCGGGGCCGGCTACCCAATCGAGCTTGCCATAGAAGATCATCAGACCCATCAGCCCGAGCCAGAACACCGGCATCGAATAGCCGAACAGGCCGAGCAGACGGACAATATGGTCGGGCCAGCGTCCGGCGTTGACCGCGGCGATCACGCCGGCCGGAACGCCGATGAACACGCCCAGAAGAGTGGCGACGGACGCCAGCTCCAGCGTGGCCGGGAACACCCGGGCGATGTCGTCGATCACCGGCCGCGAGGTCAGCAGCGAGTTGCCGAAATCGCCGGTCACGACTTCGCCGATGTAGTTCAGGAACTGGATGATCAGCGGATCGTCCAAACCCATCGACGCTCTGGTCGCTTCATAGACTTCGTTGGTTGCGCGTTCGCCGACCACCGCCAGCACCGGGTCGATCGGCATGACGCGGCCGATCAGGAAGGTGATCAGCAACAGCCCGAGCATGGTAACCGCCAGCGAAATCAGCAGGCGGCCACCCTTCAAGACGCCCGAACGGGAGGAGAGCCAAGCTCTCCTCCCGCCCGAGGTGGAACCGGTGAGGCTCATCGGGTCCGGTTACTTCGTCACGGTCCAGTAGTAGACCGACGAGATCGCGCTGCCGGTCACCAGACCTTCCACGCCCTTGCGGACGCCGGTCTGCTCGATCTTCTGGAACAGCATCGCGAACGGGCTGGTCTTCTGATGCTCGACCTGGATGGCGCGATACATCTCGGCCCGCTTGGCGGTCTCGGACTCTTCGACCGCGGCGGCAGTGGCCTTGGTCATCTCCGGGATGTCCCAGGCATTCCGCCAGGCCAGCTTGCCGGTCAGCTTCGCTTCGTCGGTGTTGTTCGGGTTGTGCGCGAAGGTATCGGCGTTGGTGTGCGGATCCGGATAGTCCGGGCCCCAGGCGCCGAGGTAGATGTCGTGCTCGCGTGCCCGGTATTCACCCAGCGACTGCTTGCCGGTCATCGCGGTCAGTTCAACCTTGATGCCCGCCTGGGTCAGCGTGCCCTGGATCGCCTGGGCAATCGCCATGGTCTGCGGATCGTTGCGGTGGTTGATCTTCACCGCAATGTCGTTGGCGTGGCCGGCCTCGGCCAGGAGCGCCTTGGCCTTGGCGATGTCCAGCGTGTACGGCTTGTCCTTCAGTTCACCGAGATAGGTGAGCGGCAGGAACGCCTGATGAACCGTGTACTGACCGCGCAGGATGGTGTCGGTCATGCCCTTGTAGTCGATCGCCCACTTGAACGCCTCGATGACCTTCGGATCGTTCAGCGGCGCCTTCTTCTGGTTCAGCGCCATGTACATGATCCGGCCGCGCAGATCCTCGGCGACCTTGATGTCGGCGTTGCTTGAGACTGCGGCGATGTCCTCGGGGCTCAGGTTACGGGCGACGTCGATGTCACCCTTTTCCAGCAGCAGTCGCTGGCTGGCCGACTCGGAGATGTGGCGGACGAACACCCGCTTCATCGCCGGCTTGGCGCGCCAGTAGCCCTCATTGGCCTCGAGAACGTACGACTCGTTCGGCTTCCATGCCTTCAGCGAATAGGCACCAGTGCCGGCCGTGTTGGTCTTCAGCCACTCGTAGCCGAAATCGCCGTCCTTCTCGTGCTCGAGCGCGGTCTTCTTGTCGACGATCGAGCCGATGGTGGCGCTCAAACAGTTCAGCACGAACGACTGCGCGTACTTCTTGTCGGTGACAATCACCAGGGTGCTGGCGTCGGTCGCCTTGATCGTCTCGTTGACGTTGTCCTTGGTGAAGCCGAACTGCGTCAGGATGAACGACGGGGTCTTCTGCAGCAGCACGGCGCGGCGCAGCGTGAACTCGGCGTCAGCCGCCGTGAACGGGTTGCCGGACTGGAACTTCACGCCTTCGCGCATTTTCAGGGTGAAGGTCTTGCCGTCCTCGCTGACCGACCACGACGTCGCCAGGCCCGGCTGGTAGCCGGCGCTCAGGTTCTTCGGGTCGAATTCGACGAGGTGATCGTAGGTGTTCTGCAGCAGGTCGCCGCCGGAGAATTCAAACGCCTCAGCCGGATCGAGCGACACGATGTCGTCGATGCTGGTGGCGATCACGAGCGTGTCTTTCGGCGTGGCCGCGAGCGCTGCCGTCGAGGTCATGGCGACCGCGGCAAGCATGCCCGCCGCGAACGCGGACGTGAATTTGGTCATCTGTGAAGCCTCCTGTTCGGGTCGGCGGCCGATGTTTGCCCCGGACCCGCCTTCCATGGACGGGGGGATTGTTACAGCTTTGCTCGCCGCGAGAGAACCGGATTCCGCTGGAATTCAATATGGTAGCCAAACCGCCTCTGTGACGGCGGTCGCATGGTCAGGTCAACTTCCAGCCTCCGGCCACGTCGACGACCTGCCCGGTGACGAAATGGCCGGCTTCGGAGGTGAGGAACAGCGCGGCAGCGGCCACATCGCCGGGCGTGCCGAGGCGGCGCATCGGGGTGTCGAGCACGATTGCTTCGTTGACCGCTGGATCGACACCGCGCATCAACGGTGTGTCGATCCGGCCGGGTGCGAGGGCGTTGACGTTGATGCCCGACGGGCCTAGCTCGCCGGCCAGGTGCTTGGTAAGGCCGATCAGGCCTGCCTTGGTTGCTGGGTAATGCACGCCGACGAACTCGATATGGGTCTTCGCCGCGACCGACGACTGGTTGACGATCGAGCCCCAGCCGCGCCGGACCATGCCGGCGCCGAACACCCGCACCCCGTGGAACGCGCCGGTCAGGTTCACGCCCAGCACTTGCTGCCATTCCGCCGGGTCCATGGTCAGGACCGAGGCCGGCTGCCCCTGGTGCTTCGGCGAGATCCCGGCATTGTTGATCAGGATATCGACGGGACCCAGCGCGACCGCGATCTCCCGCCCGACGGACTCGACCGCCTCGAACACCGCGACGTCGCAGGTCAGCGCCATGGCCTTGCCGCCGGCACCGGCGATCAATCCGGCGGTATCCTCGGCGGCGTTGCCGTTGGCATCGAGGATCGCCACGGCGGCACCCGCTTCGGCCAACGCTTGGGCGATCGCCCGGCCGATCCCGGAGCCGCCGCCGGTGACGACGGCGATTCTGTTGGCGTGGGTCTTGGTCATCGGGATTCCTCCACCGGAGCGTCGAGCGCTCGGATCGCGTTTCGGACGGCGTCGGGGATCGCCACCTTTTCGCCCGTGGCGTTGATCATAAGCACCAGGACGGCCGTGCAGGTGCAGGCGCAGCCGCTCGGGCCCCAGGCCGCGTACTCCATCACGAACGAGGTCCGCCGCACCGACTTGACACGCGCAGTGACGAACACAGGGTCGTGATAGGCAAGCGGCCGGAGGTAGCGCGTCTCCAGGTTCATCATCACCGGACCTGGCGCGTCGACCGAATGACGCGGCAGGTCGGCGGCCTCCAAGTACAGGTTTCGTGCCGACTCGAACCACAACAGAAAGCTGGTGTGGTTGGCGTGCCGGAACGCGTCGACGTCGCGCCATTCGACCAGCCGGGTTTGGCCGAACGCCCAGCCCGGATCGATGCCGAAGCGGGCTCGATCGGCGGGGGTGACACGCAGTTGCGCGAACGAAGGGACCGCGAGGTCGGCGGCGGGAGAGGGGATGTCGTTCATGGCACAGGGGGCGGTTAAGGTTTCGCGGCATCTTTGACGAGGGATTGCCGGCCCGCAACCGCGGTTCATTGGCAACGGCCGACGGCTCGCGTTGACCGGCGGTCGGCAGTCGACTAGGGATTCGCACTCGGGCAGGTGTTATGCTGCTTGCCCGGCAGATCAATGAATGACCATGGAGACCGGCATGACCACACAGGCTTTGAAGCAGGGCGCCGCCCGGGTGACCCGCCGCGAGGCGATGGTCGCCGCGTTCTTCGCGCTGTTCCTGGGCAGCGTGCTGACCTTCGGTACCGGCCTGGCTGGGCCGAGCGCGATGCACAACGCCGCCCACGATTGGCGCCATTCGATGGGCTTCCCCTGCCACTGACCGCTCGGGAATCGTCTCGATGATCCGTCAGGTATTGTTCTCCGCGGTGTTGGCCGGACTGCTGGCAGGCTTGCTGACCTCAGCGTTGCAGGCGGTCACCACCACGCCGCTGATTCTGCACGCCGAGACGTTCGAGGCGGGCGAGGCGCCTACAGCCCATGACCATGGCGCCGCCCCGGCTGCCGGCCACAGCCACGGCGAGGATGCCTGGGCGCCGGGCGACGGGATCGAGCGGGCATTTTACACCACGATGGCGAACGTCGTCGGTTCCACCGGCTTCGCGCTGCTGCTGACAGCCGGATTCGTGCTGCGCGGCGATGCCGTCGATGGCCGGCGTGGCCTGTTGTGGGGATTGGCCGGGTTCGCCGCAATGACGCTGTCGCCGTCGCTGGGCCTGCCGCCGGAAGTGCCGGGCAGTGTCGCCGCCGAGTTGTCGGCCCGACAGGTCTGGTGGATCTCGGCTGTGGTGACCGCGGCGGTCGGCCTGTGGCTGCTGGCCTTCGGACGCGCGGCCCTGTGGAAGATTGTCGGTGTGGCGATTCTCGCCGTGCCGCACATTGTCGGTGCACCCCATCCGCATGGCGGTGAGGTGGGTGCCGCGCCGCCGGAATTGGCGGCCCAGTTCGCTGCGACCTCGATCGTTGTGTCAGCAGTGTCCTGGGCGTTGATCGGCTGGCTTGCCGGCACCTTCTTTGAGCGGTTCGGACGGCCACGGCTCGCGGCCGTCACCGCCTGACACCGGGTCCTTTCGGGGACCGATCACCCTCGCTACACTTCCTCGGCTCCCGACGCGCCTACCGGTGCGTTCGACCACAATGACGTTCGAGGATGCGCCATGCCTGAGACCTTCGCCGTTGCCGGCGCCGGCCTGATCGGTCGTGCCTGGGCCATCGTTTTTGCCCGTGCCGGGGGGCGGGTCCGGCTGTGGGACGGGGTGCCGGCCGCGCTGGACGCCGCGATCCCATTGCTGCGTGCCAATCTGGACGATCTGGAAGCGCAAGGCCTGATCGAGAGCGCTGCAGACGTTGCCGATCGCATTGAGACCGTGTCGACGCTTGGCGACGCGCTGAGTGGTGCCGCGTGGCTGCAAGAATGCATCGCCGAGCAGGTCGAACCCAAGGCGGTGCTGTTCGAGGAGGCCGACCGGCTGGCCGAGCCGGAGGCGATCCTGGCATCATCGTCGTCGGCGATCACCGCGTCGCGTTTCACCGAGGCGCTGCCCGGCCGGCTGCGCTGTCTGGTCGCCCATCCGGTCAATCCGCCTTATCTGGTGCCGCTGGTCGAGCTGTGCCCGTCGCCCTGGACCGACCCTGCCGTTGTGACGCGGGCGCGGTCGGTGATGGAGAGCGTCGGCATGGTGCCGGTCGCGGTCAACCGCGAGATCGACGGCTTCGTGCTGAACCGCCTGCAGGGCGCGCTGCTGGCTGAGGCGTTCAAGCTGGTGTCCGACGGCGTCATCTCCGCTGACGATCTCGACAAGACGGTCAAGGACGGACTGGGGCTGCGCTGGTCGTTCATGGGGCCGTTCGAGACCATCGACCTGAACGCACCGGCCGGCGTCGCCGACTACTGCGCGCGCTACGGCCCGTTTTACGAGCGTCTGCAGGCCGAGCAGGCGCCGGTCCTGGCGTGGGACGACAATCTGGTGAAACGCATCGAGGTCGAACGGCGCAAGCATCTGGCGGCCGATGGTTTGGCGCAGCGCCAAGTGTGGCGGGACCGTCGGCTGATGGCACTGCTGCGTCACAAGCAGCAGGCAACCGAGGACCACGGAGAGTAGAACCGGGGCGGCGGCGTCAGCGCTCGACCAGATCGTCCAAGCGGTCGACCCGGCGGATGCCGGGGAACAGCCGCCACCACAGCGCGGTGATCCCGACCGTCACGACCCCACCGACCAGCACGGCCGCTACCGTACCGATGCCGCCGGCCATCACCCCGGCGCGGAAGTCACCCAGTTCGTTGGAGGCGTTGATCGACACCGAGTTTACGGCACTGACCCGGCCGCGCATGCTGTCGGGGGTGGCGATCTGCACCAGGGTCTGACGGATGTAGACGCTGACCATGTCGGCGGCGCCGTAGACGCCGAGGAACAGCAGCGACAGCCAGAACGTCTCGGACAGGCTGAACCCCACGATCGACAGGCCGAACACGGCCAGCGATGCGAAGAACATCGGTCCCATGTGGCGTGGTGCCGCGACCTGGGTCAGGGCCAGACCGATGATCAGCGATCCGACCGCCGGCATGGCCCGCAGCAGGCCGAGCCCGTCCGGGCCGACGTGCAGGATGTCGCTGGCGAACACCGGCAGCAGCCCCATCACCCCGCCGAACAGCACCGCCATCAGGTCGATCGAGATCGCGCCCAGCACCAGCTTGTTGGCCCACACATAGGTGAAGCCGCCGAGCACGGTGGCGAGGCTGAACGGTTCGCGCGCCTGCACCTTCAGTCGGGCGGAGATGGCGGCGGCACAGATGCCGGCGGTCGCGAACAGCGCCAGGGTCGTCCAGTACACGCCGTTGCCGGTCCAGGCGATCAGCAGGCCGCCCAGGGCCGGGCCCAACAACTGCGCCGCCTTGCTGGCCGAGGACGAGTAGGCGATGGCGCTCGGGAACTGGGCGCGCGGCACAAGGTTCGGCAGGATCGCCTGGCTGGCGGTGTGGTAGAACGAGCGAGCGGCCCCATGCAGCACCAGCACCCCCAGGATCGGGGTGACAGCAGAAGCGTCGGTCCACAGGATCGCCAGCAGCAGCCCGACGACGATCACGTGCACCAGATTGCAGGCCATCAGGATGTTGCGGCGGTCGAACCGGTCGGACGCCAGCCCGGCCACCAGGAACAGCGCGAGCGCCGGCGCGAACTGCGCCAGGCCGACCAGGCCGAGGTCCACCGGGTCGTGGCTGATCTGGTAGACATGCCAGCCCACCGCGACGGTCAGCGCCTGCACGGCAATGGTATTGCTGCTGCGTCCGGCCACGAACAGAAGGAAGTCGCGGTTGCGCAGGAGTGGTGTCGGCGGAGATTCGTCGGTCATGGCTGTGCTGGTCCGAGGCGGGAGCTGCAACTATACGGGCGATGCGGGACTTCGTCCTCCCGCGGCGCTAGGCTCCGCATGATTACCCAAATCAAACAGCGCAAGAGAGTGGTCCAATGCTGCGTCTTGGTCTCATCGGTGCGGGCGCGATCGGCGCGCATGTCATCGAGTTGGTGGCACGCGATCTCTCGGATCGCGTGACGATTCCGGCGGTGCTGGTGCGCCGGCCGCGCGCTGACGGTCCGGGACCGAAGATGCTATCCGATCCGGAGGCGTTCCACGCCGAGGCGTTCGACGTGGTGCTGGAGGGCGCCGGTCATCAGGCGGTGCGCGATCACGTGCCCCGGTTGCTGGAGCGCGGGATCGACGTGGTGATGACCTCGATCGGCTCGCTGACCGACGACGCGTTGCACGCCCGTTGCCGGGCGGCGGCGGAGAAAGGCGGGGCGACTCTGACCTTGGCATCGGCCGGGATCGGAGCGCTCGACATCCTGTCGGGGGCGGCGATGGGCGGACTCGATTTGGTCGAGATGGTGGTGCGCAAGGACCCGAGCGCCTGGTTCGGTACCGTGGCTGAAGGCGCCTACGACCTCGCCGGAATGCGCGAGCCGACGGTGATCTTCGAGGGCAGCGCCCGGGAAGGGGCCGCCACCTACCCGCAGAACGTCAACATCTCGGCCGCCGTGGCGCTCGCCGGCATCGGCCTAGACCGCACCCGGCTGACCATCGTCGCCGATCCGACCATCGATACCCACGTGATCGAGGTGCGGGCCCGCGGCGCCTTCGGTTCGTTCAGCTTCGTGGAGGATGTCGCGGTCGCCGAGGAGAACCGCAAGACCGGCAAGATCGTCGCGATGGCGGTCGCCAAGACCATCCGGCAATTGGTGTCACCGATACGAATTGGTGGATAATCAAATAGATACAATTCAACGTTAATCTTATTTAGGAAACGTGACCGCTTCGATTTTGTTACCGTCAAGGTCGTGGATGAACGCTCCGTAATAGACGGTGATCGCTGCCTGTCGCGCACCGGGCGCTCCGGCGTCGGCGCCGCCTAGATTGAGGGCGGCGGAGTGAAACGCCCGCACGGTGTCTTCGTCTGGCGCGCGCAGGCAGACGTGGCTGCCGGTATCCGTCGCGACCGGTGTCATGCCTTCGCGCAGGTTCAGCCAGAACTCGGGATAGCGCTTTCCAAAACCGACGGTCCGTTCGCGCTCGACCATCCGGATCAGCCCGAGCGGCGCCAGCACTCGGTCGTAGAACGCGGCCGAGGCCGTCAGGTCGCGGACGGCGATGGAAACATGGTCGATCACGGGCTACCTCGTTTGCGTTCCAACTCGTCGATGGTCTTCGGCCAATCGGATTTTAGAACCTGGGACAGCGCGCGATCGGCCAGCAGCTTGCCGCCGGTCTGGCAGCGCGGACAGTAGTTCGTTTCGTTGGCAGCGTGGACGATGCGCTGGATTGGGGTGGCGCAGACCGGGCAGGGCTTGCCGTACTTGCCGTGGGCGGCCATCGCCGCTCGGAACGCGGATACCTTGGTCGGCCAGCGGTCTCCAACTTCCGTGCGACCGCGCTCGATCCAGGCCAGCAGGGTGCTGCGGGTCGCCTCGAACAGCCGGGTGATTTCGTCCTCGTTCAGACGTTGCGACAGGGCGATCGGCGACAGCTTGGCGGCGTGCAGGATCTCGTCGGAATAGGCGTTGCCGATACCGGAGAACAGATGCGGGTCGGTCAGCGCGCGCTTCAGCGTGTGGTTCTCCGCCTGCAACGCTGCGGCGAACCCGTCACGGTCGACCTCTAGCGGCTCGACCCCGCCGGGATCGTGTTCGTCCAGCGCCGCCGCGCCGCACACCAGATGCAGGCTCGCCCGCTTTTTCGACCCCATCTCGGTCAGGATCAACGTGCCGGTGTCGAAGTCCAACGCTGCCAGCCCCTTCTTGCCGGGCAGGGGTGCACCCGCCCCAGCCCACTGCAGGCGTCCCGCGATCATCAGATGCAGCACAAGGAACAACTCGCCGTCCAGACCGATCACGATGCGCTTGCCGATCCGGCGCAGGCTCTCGACCCGGTGTCCGACGGCGGATTTGATCGGCGGGTCGACGCTGCGGACCAGGAACGGACTGGCGATCCGCAGGCCGGTGATTTCGGCGCCGAGGATGCGACGCTCCAGCGCTTCCAGGTAAATCGCGATGTCCGGCAGTTCCGGCATAGCATGAGTGTCGTCCGCCTGTCGGTCGCGGGCAAGCCGCTGCCGGGCTTTTCCCGCACCGCCCGGCGGGCTACGTAAGGGGCCGCAGTTTCAAGGGAGACAATCATGGCCGACCTGCCCGCAACGATGACCGCCATCGAGATCACCAAACCCGGCGCGCCCGAGGTGCTGAAGGCCGGGACCCGGCCGGTGCCGGTGCCGGCTGAGGGCGAGGTTCTGGTCAAGGTGGCGTTCGCCGGCATCAACCGACCGGACTGCCTTCAGCGTGCCGGCGGTTACCCGCCGCCGCCGGGCGCTTCGGATATTCCGGGGCTAGAGATCGCCGGCAGGGTCGTCGCGGCCGGCACAGGTGTCTCGCGCTGGAAGGTCGGCGATCAGGTTTGCGCCTTGGTGGCGGGCGGCGGCTACGCCGAGTATTGCGCGGCCCCGGCCGACACCTGCTCGCCGGTGCCGGCAGGCTACACGCTCGCCGAGGCGGCGGCTCTGCCGGAGAACTACTACACGGTCTGGACCAACGTGTTCGAGCGCGGCCGCCTGCAGAAGGGCGAGACCATCCTGATCCACGGCGGATCGTCCGGCATCGGCACCACCGCGATCCAGTTGGCCCACGCGTTCGGCGCCCGAGTGATCGCGACCGCCGGCTCGGCCGACAAGGTCAAGGTCTGCGAGCAACTGGGAGCTGAGCGCGGCATCAACTACCGCGACGAGGATTTCGTGGCGGTGATGAAGGAACTGGGCGGCGCCGACGTCATCCTCGACATGGTCGGCGGCCCCTACATCCAGCGCAACATCGACTGCCTGAAGCTGGAAGGCCGGCTGGTGCAGATCGCCTTCCTGCAGCCGCCGGTGGTCAAGGAGTTCAACTTCCTGAAGGTCATGCTGCAGCGCCTGACCATCACCGGCTCGACCCTGCGCCCGCGAACCGTCGCCCAAAAGGCGGCGATCGCCCGGCAGCTCGAGGAAAAGGTCTGGCCGCTGCTGGAAGCCCGCACGGTGAAGCCGCTGATCCACTCGACCTTCCCGCTCGACGATGCCGCCGGCGCCCACGCCCTGATGGAATCGAGCCAGCACATCGGCAAGATTCTGCTGGAGGTCTGAAGGCCTCGGCCCGTCGTGCCTGCCTGCGCCACGACGGTGCGGCACGGCGAACCTCGGTGCTTCAATGAGTGGCGTCGGCTGGGATTGGCTTGTCGAAGCCCATGATCGGGGCGGCCGCTTCCGGATCGATCACCGCGTTGATGACGTAGGGGCCGGGGCAGGCGAGGCCACGGGCCAGGGCGGCAGCGAGGTCGGCGGGATCGGTTACGCTCTCGCCTGAGCATTTCAGCGCCCGCGCCACCTCGGAGTAATCGACCTCCATGAAATCGCACTCGACGTAGCTGCCCATCAGTAGCTCTTCCCAGTGGCGTTGGAAGCCGAGGGTGGAGTTGTTAAACACCACCATCAGCACCTTCACGCCGTAGCGGGCGGCCGTTTCCAACTCGTTCATCACGTAGCCGAATCCGCCGTCGCCGGACACGCAGATCACGCTGCGCGCCGGGTCGGCGAGCTTGGCGCCCATGGCGGCCGGCAGACTCCAGCCGATGCCGGCGGTGCCGCGCGGCGACAGGATGAAGCGTCCGGCGGCGGTAGTGTCGAGTTGGCTCATCGCCCACCCGGTGACGTAGCTGGCATCGGTGACGATCAATGTTGATGCATCGGACACGCGGCCGATCTCGGCGAACACCCGCTCCGGGCGCATCGGTTGCCGGTCGGAGGTGGCGACCGGCGCGATCTCGCGCGCCCACTCTTCCTTCAGCCCGGCCATCCGCCCACCGTTGCCGCGGTCGGCGCGCTCCAGCCCGGCGGCGCGGCAGTGCGCCAGCAGGTCGCGCAGGGTATCGCGCACGTCGCCGACCATCGGCACGTCGGTGCGGAAGTTGCGGCCGACCTCGACCGGGTCGACGTCCAGGTGGATCAACTTGGTTTCCGGCCTCGGCAGGGTCCAGTTGCTGTAGCAGATCTGACCGGTGCGCGAGCCGAGCACCAGCACCACGTCGGCTTCGGTCAGCAGGGTGTTCGATACCTTGCCGCGGCCGTACAGCCCGCCGGTGGTGGTACCGAGCACGCCGGCCGACAGCGGGTGATTGTCGGCGATGGCACCCTTGCCGGTCATGGTGGTGGCGACCGGGGCGGCGAACCGCTCGGCCAGTTCGGCGATCTCGGCGAACGCACCAGACGCCACGCTGCCGCCGCCGGCAACGATCAGCGGCCGCTCGGCCTTGGCCAGCAGTTCCGCGGCACGGGCCACCGAGGCGGCGTCGGCGCGCGATCGAATCGCCGGGAAATGTGCGTAGGCCGGGTCGGCGTATGGCTCACCGTCGGTCTCGGTCGCCATCACGTCGCTCGGGCAGATCAGCGCCACCGGTCCGGGCCGTCCGGTGGTGGCGATGCGGAACGCCGACCGCACCAGTTCAGCGGTGCGCTCCGGGTAGTCGATGCGGATCACCGCCTTGACGAAGGGAGTCAGGGCGGCGGCGTGGTCGAGCGCGCTGCCGGCGTGCCTGCCCTTCAGCTTCAGCGGATGGTCCTGCACCAGGGCTATCACCGGCACCGAGGATTGCAGCGCCTCGAGCAGCCCGGTGATCAGGTTGGTCGCCCCCGGCCCGGAGGTCGACGCGCACACCCCCGGCCGCCCGGTCGCCTGGGCGCAGCCGTGCGCCATGATCGCGCCGTGCTTCTCGTCGCGCACGGTGATCACCTTGGTGGCTGCCCGGTCGACCGCGTGGAACACGTGGATCGGATCCTCCATGCCGAACAGGCAGGTGACTCCGTGGGCCTTCAAGGTTTCGTAAAGGATGCGACCTGCGGTGGCGTGCATGGGGAGGGGCTCCAAGGATGGGCGTCGAGGCGGGAAGCGAGGGGACACTCAGCGAGTCTTCCCAACCGCACGCCGGATGGGAAGCAGAAACCATGGTATCCGAGCGACCTAATCTGGGGCGCCGGAAACGATGAATGCGGTTCGGGCCGAGTTAAGGCTGATCACGTCAGGTCTTTCCGCATCACCTCGGCCGTCCGGCCCGCCGCCTCGCTTGCCGGGAAGTTCAGTTCGACCTTCACGCCGTTCGGGTCGAGCAGGAACAGCTGGTAGGCGGCCACCAGGTCGGCCCGGCGTTCGGTGAAAGCCACACCCTTGTCCTTCAGGCGCGCGATAGTGGCGTCCAGGCCGGTGGCGCCGAACGCCACGTGGTCGACCACGCCGGTCCCCTGGACAGCCTGGGATTGCTGGCCGACATACTGTTGCCGCTGTGCGCTGACGGCGGCACCGCCTTCGGTCAGGTGCAGCACGTCCTTGCCGCCGAGATACAGCCAGCGCACCGGAAACCCGAAATCCGGGTGCGGGCCTTCTTGCAGCCCGAGCACGTCGACGTACCAGTCGACGGTGGCGTCCAGATCGGCTACCTGGATCAGCAGGTGCTGTAGATCGGTCAACGGCATGGCAGTTCCCCCGATTATCGTTGCTCGTTTTTAGCAGGATAACCGATCCGACGGCGGTCGCACGGACCGATTGACAGCCGCCACATGCTCCCCGACAGTGCCGTCATGTGCACGTGCCGCCACGGCGTCGTTCTGAAAGCCAAACCGCTCCTCCACACGGGGAACGGTCTCCTTCGCACGTCCTGAGCGCACCGCGCATCATCTGAGCGAACGACTACCACCATCCCCGGCCGGCTCGGACGGGGATTTTCGCATGCGCGCCCACGCTCCACCGGCTCATTCCCGAAGGAGCACGCACCATGCATTCCACTTTTCATTCCACGATCGCCGGCCTGTGGCTTCCGCTGATCACGCCGTTCCGCGACGGCGAGCTGGACGAAGCCTCAGTTCGTCGGTTGGTGGAGCACTATGCCGGTTTGCCGGTCGACGGGCTGATCCTGGCGGCCACCACCGGCGAGGGACTGACGCTGCATGCGGTCGAGACCGAACGCCTGGTGACAGTAGCAGCCGAGACCACACGCGGCCGGCTGCCGCTCTGGCTCGGCCTGTGCGGCAGCGACACTCGACGGATGGCGGCCACGGTGTCGCGCACGGCGGCCTGGCCGATCGACGGCTACCTGATTGCGTGCCCGTACTATTCGCGACCGACCCAGGACGGCATCGTTGCTCACTTCGCAGCCCTGGCAGGGCGGACCGCCAAGCCGGTTGCCCTGTACAACATCCCGTATCGCACCGGGGTGAACATGACGAACGAGACGCTGCTGCGGCTGGCCGAGATTGCGAACATCGTCGGCTTGAAGGACTGCTGTGCCGATGCGGCCCAGTCTTTCGATCTGTTGACCCGGCGTCCCGGCGGTTTCTCGGTGATGACCGGCGAGGACTCCCTGTTCTACAGCGCCCTGGTGCACGGCGCCGATGGCGGGATCCTGGCCTCGGCCCATGTCGAGACCACGGCTTTCGCCGAGGTGCGCGCGCTGTTGCGCGACGGCGACCAGCAAGGCGCGCTGTCCCGCTGGCGCGATCTGGCCGTGGTGCCGCGGTTGCTGTTTGCGGAGCCGAGCCCGTCGCCGATCAAGCACTGGCTGTGGCGCGCAGGGCTGATCGCCAGCCCGGAAGTGCGGCTGCCGATGACCGGGATCAGCGATGGGTTGGCGGCGCGGATCGACGCCGAGATGCTGCGGCGCGGGGTGCTGGGCGCTGAGGCTGCGGTGGCGTAGGCGGGCAAGAGGCGCCCTTCGTGGATCGCTGCACTCACGCCTCAGGGTGATAGGCTTGGAACCGATCAGTTTCCCCTGTCTGTCTTCCTGAGGCACCCGCGCAGCGGGTCACGAACGACTACGCCAGCCGGTAACCGAACTCGGCGGCGGCTTCGCACAGGCTTTCATGCAGGCTCTGGGCGAAGCCGCGCATGGCGTGGACGTCGAAGGTGCCGGTGCCGCGCCGCCGATCGATGGTGACCGACAGGTGGAACAGCCCGGTCTGGGCAGCCGTGTTTTCGGCGAATGCGCGCGGGTGCAGGTCGATGCCGGTGCCTTTGGCCAGGGTGTCGCGCACCCGTGGGCCGCTCAGCCGCAGGATGGCACGGCCGTGACTCTGGTCGATCACGCTGCCGCCGGCCGGCTCGACCGCCGCGCGCAGCCGGGCCTCCAGGCCGGTGCTGTCGCTGCCGAGCAGCATCCAGCGCTCCGGACCGATCCAGATCGCCCGGAATTCGCCGCCGGAAGCGGCCCGTCCGGGCGCGGGCAGGGCGATGCCGAGGCTGTCGGACACGGCACGGGCGACCGCGGCGGCGGTGTCGCGCCGGGCGTCAAGCTGGATCGCGCCGAGTCCCAGGCGGCGGATGATGGTGACCCCTGGTCCGCTCGGGCCGGGGATGCCGTAGTCGCCTAGCACCCACACGGAGTCGAGGGCGGAGCGTCGCGGCGGCAGTGTCATGATCTCAGCCATGGAGCTTCTTGCCCTCCGGATCGACGAAGCAGGTCTCGGTCACCCGCGCCCGGACCCGGATGCCGCGCAGCGGGAACACCGCCCAGACCTCCTGGCCGATGCGCTCCCGCCCACGGGCCAGCAGGCCGAGCGAGATCGGGTGGCCGACGGTCGGGGACAGATAGGCGCTGGATGTGATGTGGCCGAGCTTGGGTACCGGAGTCGCGGCGTCCGGGTCGTCGACCAGAATCGAGCCGGCGCGGATCCGCGAAACTCCATCGACCGGCACCAGCCCGACCAGCTTCGGTCGGTCGGGATCGGTGAAGGCTGGCTTGTCGAGCATGCCGCGACCGACGAACCATTTCTTGGTGCTGGCCATGCGCCCCAGGCCGAGATCGTCGGGGGTGGTGCGGCCGTCGAGTTCCGGTCCGGCGACGTGGCCCTTCTCGATCCGCATGATGCCCATGGCCTCAAGCCCATAAGGGCGAATGCCATGGTCTTCGCCGGCCTCCATCACGGCCTCCCAGACCGCGATGCCCCAGTCGGCCGGTGCGTTGATCTCGTAGCCCAACTCGCCGGAAAAGCTGATGCGGAAGATCCGCACCGGCACGCCGCGGATGGTCGCGGTGCAGGTCACACCGAGATAGGGCAGGGCTTCGTTGGAGACGTCGGCGCCGGGGTCGACGGCGGCCGCCAGCACCTCGCGCGCCTTCGGCCCGGGCAGCGCCATGCCGGCCCACTGTTCGGTCACCGACGAGACCCGCACGTCTAGTTCCGGCCAGACCACCTGCAGATACCACTCCAGGTCGGCCAGCACCTTGGCGGCGTGCACGGTGGTGGTGGTCATCAGGAAGTGGGTGTCGGACAGCCGCGATGTGGTGCCGTCGTCGTCGACCAGTCCGTCCTCGCGCAGCATCAGGCCATAGCGCGCCTTGCCGACGGGCAGGGCCGCAAAGCCGTTGCTGTACACCCGGTTCAGGAACTCGGCCGAGTCAGGGCCCTGGACGTCGATCTTGCCGAGGCTGGAGACGTCGGAGATCCCGACCTTGGTGCGGGTGGTTACCACCTCGTCGGTGATCGCCCGGTCCATCGTCTCCTTCGAGACCGCCTCGCCGGGCTGCAGATAGTATTGCGGGCGCAGCCACGGCCCGGCCTCGATGAACACGACACCGTTGGCGGCATGCCAGTCGTGCAGGGCGGTCCGGCGGGTCGGGGCGAGGTGGCGGCCGGTGGTTCGTCCGGCGAACGCGCCCATCGCGACCGGCGTGTACGGCGGTCGGAAGGTGGTGGTGCCGACCGTCGGGATCGACTGGCCGCGCGCTGCGGCCATCAGGGCATGGCCGTTGATGTTGGAGGTCTTGCCCTGGTCGGTGCCCATGCCGAGCGTGGTGTAGCGTTTCAGGTGTTCGACCGACACGAAGCCCTCGCGGTGGGCCAGTTCGATGTCCTCCACCGTCACATCATCTTGGTGGTCGACGAAGCGCTTCACCTTCTTGCCTGGTGTGGGCGGGACCGACCAGAGTGCCTGCAACGGGGCGGTCGGCACTTCATCGGTTATGGGTGCGTCGGGTGCGGTGCCTGTGCCAAATCCGCACGACGATGCCGCTTCGGCGCCGGCCTTGAAACCGTCGGACAGGCAGTCGGACAGCGCGAACCGGCCGCGCGCGGCACCGATGGTCACGACGTCGCTGCGCACCGAGCCTGGCAGGAACGCCGCGATCTGGTCGTTCCATTCGGCCTTACCGCCGGCGTGGCTGTGCAGGTGGATCGACGGAGTCCAGCCGCCGGAATTGGCAATCAGGTCGCACGGCACGAACCGGCTGTCGCCGACCGTCCCGCCCCGGCCGTCCAGCCGGGCGATGTCGCAGCCGACCAGTCCCATGCGGCCGTAGGCATTGGTGACGGCACTGCCTTCGGCGACATCGAATCCGGCGGCGAGCGCCCTCTCGCGCCAAGCGCCATGGCTGGCGCTGCGGGTATCGAGGATCTGCATCACGTCGATGCCGGCGGCAGCCAGGTCGAAGGCCGTGCGGTAGCCGTCGTCGTTGTTGGCGACAACCACGGCGCGCTTGCCCGGGGTCACGGCAAAGCGGTTCAGGTACGTGCGCACAGCGCCGGCCAGCATGACGCCGGGCCGGTCATTGCCGCCGAACACCAGCGGCCGCTCGATCGCACCGGCGGCCACGATCACCCGCTGCGGGCGGATGTGCCACAGCCGCTGCCGCGCCACATGGGCCGGCGGCACCGGCATGTGGTCGGCCAGCCGTTCGACCGCGCCGACCAGATTGTTGTCGTAGATCCCGAAGGCGGTGGTGCGGGTCAGAACCCGGACCTCGGGCAGGTCGGCCAGCTCGGCTGCGACCGATGCCGCCCAAGCGATTGCCGGCTTACCGTCCAAGGTGTCGCGCTCGCTACGCAACCGCCCGCCCAGGCCGTCGGTCTCGTCGACCAGGATCACCCGCGCACCGGTGCGTCCGGCGGTCAGGGCAGCGGCCAGCCCGGCCGGTCCGCCGCCGACCACCAGCACGTCGCAATGGGCGTTCATGGTTTCGTAGCCGTCCGGATCGTGCTCGACCGTACCGGCCCCCATGCCGGCGGCGGCGCGGATGCGTTTTTCCCAGAAATGCCAGCCGGGGAAGCCCATGAAGGTCTTGTAGTAGAAGCCGGCGACCAGGAAGCGCGACAGCAGATCGTTCACCTCCATGGCGTCGAAGCGCAGGCACGGCCACCGGTTCTGGCTGGTCGCGCGCAACCCGTGGAACAGCTCGATCATGGTGGCGCGGGTGTTCGGTTCGCGCCGGGCACCGCTGCGCAACTCCACCAGGGCGTTCGGCTCCTCCGGTCCCGCCGACATGACGCCGCGCGGCCGATGATATTTGAAGCTGCGGCCCATCACCGTCACCCCGTTGGCCAGCAGGGCCGAGGCCAGGGTGTCGCCAGCGTAGCCCCGGTAGCTGCGCCCGTCGAAGGAGAAGGACAGCGGCTTCAAACGGTCGATAGCGCCTCCAGTCAGCAGGCGATGGCTCTGCTCCAGGGGCAAGCGTCCAAAGATCATCGTGGAGCCTCCAGCGCGTCTTCCGGCCGACCGGAAGCCAGAACCTCATGGGTGGCGGTGTCGCGCAGCACCTTCAGGTAGGCACGGCAGCCTTGGATGTGGTGCCAGTACTCCAGATGGGCGCCGCGCGGGTTGTCGCGCAGATAGACGTAGCGGTGCCAATCCTCAGGACTCGTCGCCGCCGGGTCGGCCGGGCGGACCTTGGTGGCGTCACCGACATAGCTGAACTCGTCGTGGTCGCGGGGGCCGCAATGCGGGCAGGGGATGCGGATCATCGTGGGTCCTCGGCGTGGGCGTCGGCGGGCGGCGTCAGTGCAGCTTCGGGGTCGGCCCCTTGCCACCCTCGTCCAGCAGGTGGCCGGTGGCGAAGCGCTCCAGCGACAGCGCCTCGTTAAACCGGTGCGGCTTGTCCTCGGCGATGGTGTGGGCGAACACCCAGCCGGAACCCGGCGTCGCCTTGAAGCCGCCGTAGCACCAGCCGGCATTCAGGTAGAGGTTGTCGATCGGGGTCTTGGAGATGATCGGGCTGCCGTCCATCGACATGTCCATGATCCCGCCCCAGCTGCGCAGGATCCGTACCCGTCGAATGTTCGGCATCATCGCGCAGCCGAGCGCCATGACATTCTCGACGGTCGGCAGATTTCCGCGCTGTGCATAGGAGTTGTAGAAGTCGAGATCGCCGCCCAGCACTAGCCCACCCTTGTCGGATTGGCTTATGTAGAAATGTCCGGCGCCGAAGGTCACCACGCCGTCGATCAGTTTCTTCAGCGGCTCCGACACGAACGCCTGCAGCACGTGGCTTTCGATCGGCAGTTCGAGGCCGACCATCTGGGCGACCCGAGACGTGTTGCCGGCAACCGCCATGCCGACCCGGCCGCAGCCGATGGTGCCACGGCTGGTCTTGACCGCCGTGACCCGGTCGCCGTCACGCTCGAACCCCGTGACCTCGCAGTTCTGGATAATGTCGACGCCGAGCCGGTCGGCGCCGCGCGCGAAGCCCCAGGCGACCGCGTCGTGGCGGGCAGTGCCGCCACGCGGCTGCAGCAGGCCGCCGTAGATCGGGAACCGGGCATTCTCCGAGAAATCGAGATAGGGATACAGCTGCTGGACGTCGCGCCGATCGAGCAGTGCGGAATCGACCCCGTTCAGCCGCATCGCGTTACCACGCCGGGCATGAGCATCCATCTGGCCGTCGGAGTGTGCCAGGTTCAGCACTCCGCGCTGGCTGAACATGACATTGTAGTTGAGGTCGGAACTCAACCCTTCCCAGAGCTTCAGGGAGTGCTCGTAGAAATGATTGTTGCCGTCGAGCAGGTAGTTGGAGCGCACAATGGTGGTGTTGCGTCCAACGTTGCCGCCGCCGATATAGCCCTTTTCGAGAATCGCGACGTTGGTGATGCCATGATTGCGGGCCAGGTAATAGGCGGTTGCCAGCCCGTGGCCGCCGCCGCCGATGATGATCACGTCGTAGGATTTCTTGGGTTCTGGGTCGCGCCAGGCGCGTATCCAACCTTTGTGGCCACTGAGTGCTTGGCGCACCAGACTGAAGACGGAATATTCGGCCATCGGACCCTCCTTGCGACGCCACTCTGCCGCAAGCCGGCGCGGGTGGCGAGACCGGCATTGGACGCTTATTGTTCCGAAGGCGACCGACGGAGGATCAACGATTGAACCAGCGGCTGCGTCTCCTGGCGAACCTGGGGGCTTTGCCCGATCGAAGGGCGTTCCTGGCCGGTGCAGGCGGTCTGGCATTGCTCGGCTCCACATCACCGGCATGGGCGACGCTCGGCGCTCCGGCGCTCGACGGTTCCGACCGGATCATCCCTTCCGAGGCTCGCTACGGAATGGTGGCGAGCCGCGAGGCGATTGCCGCGCGGATCGGAGTGGAGGTGCTGTCGGCCGGCGGGAACGCAGTCGACGCGGCAGTGGCTACGGCATTCGCCTTGGCGGTGACCCTGCCGCAGGCCGGGAACCTCGGCGGCGGCGGCTTCATGCTGGTCCGGCCCGCCGGTGGTGTGCCGCCGGTGGCGTTGGACTTCCGTGAAACCGCACCTGCCAAGGCGAAGCGGGAAATGTTCCTGGGGGCGAACGGCGAGGTCGACAACCAACTGGCGCGGTATTCCCACCGGTCCGTCGGCGTGCCGGGTTCCGTCGCAGGTTACGCTGATGCTCTCGCACGTTGGGGAACATGGCCGCTGGACCGCGCGATCGAGCCGGCGATCCGGCTGGCACGCGACGGGTTCCCGATGACCCGATCTCTGGCGCGTGACATCGCTCGGTCGTTCGACCGTCTGTATCGCTGGCCGCAGTCGCGAGGGATCGTGGCCAAGCCGGATGGCAGTCCGTACGAGCCGGGCGAGATCTTTCGGCAACCGGATCTGGCAAACACCCTGTCGTTGATTGCGCGGGACGGCCCCGACGGGTTCTATCGGGGGCCGATCGCCGTAGCGATTGCCGATGAGATGCGGCGCAACGACGGCCTGATCAGCGAGGCCGACCTGGATGGCTACCGGACGATCGTGCGGGAGCCTGTGCGCGGCACCTACCGGGGCGTCGAGATCGTGTCGATGCCGCCGCCGAGCTCGGGCGGAGCGCTGCTGATCCAAATGCTGAACGTTTTGGAGGGATGGCCGATCGGCAACCTCGGGTTTGGGTCAGCCGAGACCATCCACCGGATGACCGAGGTGATGCGCCGCGCCTATGCCGATCGCTTCAAACATTTCGCCGACCCGGCGTTTCACGAGGTGCCGCTTGCCGGACTGATCTCCAAGGACTACGCCGAGGCACGGCGGATCAGCATCGATCTGGCGAACGCTACCGCGTCCGCGACGCTCGGACCCGGCCAACCGAACGTGTACGAGAGCAACAACACCACGCACCTGTCGGTGATGGACCGAGAGGGCTGTGCCGTCGCCCTTACGACCACGCTGAATTTCGCATTCGGAACCGGGATCGTGGCCGAGGGCACCGGGATCTTTCTGAACAATGAGATGGACGACTTCACGGCCCTACCCGGCGCCTCCAATGGCTTCGGGTTGGTCCAGGGCGAGGAGAATGCGATCGAACCCAACAAGCGGCCGCTGTCCTCGATGTCGCCAACCCTGGTGCTGGACGGTCCGAACACAGCCATCGCCACCGGCGGCCAGGGCGGCAGCCGAATCATCACCGCGGTTCTGCAGACTTTGGTGAACACGCTGGACCATGGAATGAATCTAGCCGAGGCGACTCTGGCGCCGCGGGTCCATCACCAATGGCTGCCCGACGAGCTGGCGGTCGAGGAGGGCTTCTCGCCGGATACGCTGGCTCTTCTGGAGCGGATGGGGCATCGGGTTGTGGTGAAGCGACCACTCTCGACCGTCCAGAGTGCGCGCCGGGTCATTGAGGGGTACCGGGGAATGTCTGATCCGCGCCGGCCGGAGGGGCTGGCGGCTGGACCGGATTGATCGGAGTCAGCCGCGTCGGGCGCGTTCGTCCAGGCGAAGCGTGATCGATGCCGCGATCGAGGCCGCCTCGGCTGCCATTGCGTCGACCAGGGTTCGGGACAAATGCCCGCCCAGGTAGCCGCGAAGACGTTCTTCGATCGTCCGGCCGGGTGAACTGTCGGGATCGGAGGCCCGGTCCACAAGCTCGGCAAGCCGTCGCTCGATCAGTTGCAGGCGCAGTGGGTTCGCCGCAAGCCAGCGCGGCGCGTGCCGGCGAACGGACTCGATCGAAGGGTCCTCGACGACGAATCGACGCGTCATGGAACCGTCGCGATCCGGTCCAAGGCGAGCGATCAGTTCCACCGACACCCACGCGAACCACCACCGCCACGGGTCAGCGCGAAGGGTGCCGTCGTCGTAAACATCCTGCATGTAGTGCAACGTCACCATGGGCGCATCTGACTTCAGGCGGACGATTTGCGGCGGCAGCGCCGTCACCGAAAGAACCCGGAGATGCTTGTCGATCGGCGCTTTCTTGCCGGGCGTCGGCAGGATTCCGACCGAGCGCTGCAGGGTTTCCAGATCACGGATATCGAACCAGTGACGCACCGCCATTGCCACGCCACGGATCTGGTCATTCAGGTCCAGGTCGTCCGCCAATTTCGACTCCGATTTCAAGCGGATGGTCCATCTGCGGTTACTGCCTTGCCTATGATAGCGGCGAAAGCTAACTTTCGCTTGCACGTGGGAGAGACGAAGCGCGGGGTTGGACGGGCAGGTCCGACCTACACGACGTAATCGACGGGGGAAGGCCGTATGACAGACGACGCCAGGGGATGGGCGCCTCGCCTGAAGGGCGTTGTTCGTCGTGTGATTCCTGAACGACAGGTCATTCTTCGTACCGAGGGCGAGACCCGGTACATTCGATTGACGACTGGCGTTCAACTCGCAGTCGTGGCCGGATGGCTGGCAGTGGCCGGTTGGGTCGGTTTCGCCACTGTCGGGTACTACACGCAAGGAACAATGATCCTTGCCAAGAATCAGGCGATCGATCGGTCGCGCCATGCCTACCGCAAGCTGCTCGATCAAGTGTCGGATTACCAGTTGTCGATCGTCGGCATCACGCGGGATCTGAAGGAAACCGAAGCGCACCTGCGCCGCCTGTTCAGCCAAAACGAGGCGTTGAAGCAGGATCTGACGTCGACGGCCGTGGCCTTGCGGACGTCGGAGGTTGAACGCTCCCGTATCGCGTCGTCGCGCGTCGCTCTCGGCGACCAGTTGGAGTTGCTGGGCTCCGAACTTCGGCAGATTACCGGCAAGAACAATGCCCTCGAAGCGCACATAGGCACATTGCGCCGTCATCTGGAGACGATCGAAGCGGAGAAGGCTGAGATCGCGGCAGAACGTGCGGCGCTCGACGACCGGATGTGGGCGCTGCACAACGATCTCGAAGCGTCGAATTCAAAGGTGGCGCTGCTCCAGAACAATGTGAGGGCGCTCAAAGGCGATCTGCGCACCGTGATCCTGGAGCGCAGTGCGATCGCTTCCGACAATGATGGTCTGCACGGACAGCTATCGGCCCTGCGGCGGACACTGGAGGAGGAGCGAGATCTGCACCGCACAGAGTTGCGGCGCATCTCGGACCGCGCCCAGCAGAACATTCGGACCGTTGAGGAGGTCATCCGTCGGACCGGCCTGAAACTCGACACCATCGTTCCGTTACCGAACAAGGAACTGATGGGGCAGGGCGGACCGTTCGTGCCCTACCACCCGGACATGCGAACCGACGACGAGGACGACGACACGCTTCGCGGTTCACTGAATCAGCGTCTGGAGCGGTGGTCGAAGCTGCAGGGTGTATTCGTCGCGCTACCGCTGGTCTCGCCGCTCTCGGATTACCGGATCACCAGCCGCTATGGTCCTCGGGTCGACCCGTTCAACGGCCGCACGGCCATGCACGACGGCCTTGATATGGCTGGCCCGTACAAGCAACCGGTGACGAGCACCGCGGACGGCGAAGTGGCTTTCGCTGGTCGACGCAGCCGTTACGGCCGGGTGGTCGAAATCGACCATGGTCATGGTTTGATGACGCGATATGCCCATCTCGCTAAGATCACCGTTCGTCGCGGCGAGGCGGTAAAGCTCGGCCGCACGATCGGGCTTCTCGGGTCGAGCGGGCGGAGTTCCGGGCCACATGTCCATTATGAGGTCCGCTACAATGGTAAGGCCTTGAATCCGGCCAAATTTTTGAAGGCGGGCAGTTATGTTCAGTCAAAAGAAGTCAACTAAGCCTGAGGCGGTGGCATTGAAGCCGGCAGCTCCGTCGATCATCAGTTCCGATATCTCGATCAATGGAAATTTGAACAGCGGCGGCGACATTCAGGTCGACGGCACGGTTGAGGGCGATATCGTCTCCAAGAAGCTGACTGTCAGCAGTTCAGGCGTGGTGCGTGGCGCGATTGAGGCCGAGACGGTCGTCATCGCCGGGTCGGTTACCGGTCAGATCAAGGCTCGGCATGTTACGCTGATCAAGACCGCTCGCGTGATCGCCGACGTGGTGCAGGAGCGGTTGTCGATCGAGCCGGGGGCGTTCTTCGAAGGCAACTGCCGCCATTTCCCGCCCGAAGGGGAGAAGAAAGTTCTTTCGCGGTTGGAGCCAATCAAGCCGGCGGTGCGGCGTGAAGGTGAGCCGCTGATTGCGACGGCGGAATCCGTCACCTGAGGCAATTTCCTCAGTCAATCATCCAGGATCCGGCGATACATTGCGGGATCCACATTTCCGCCTGATGCGACGGCGACGATCGTGCGCCCGGCGACGGCGATTTTTCCCGACAACGCGGCAGCAATGGCCACGGCGCCTCCGGGCTCGACCACCAACTTGAAATGCTCGAACGAGGCGCGCATGGCGCTTCGTACCTCAACGTCACTGACGGCAAGGCCGCCTGCCAGAAGCTGCCGGTTGAGCTCGAATGTCAGGACACCGGGGGTCGGCGACAGCAGGGCGTCGCAGATCGACCGCGCGTCTGACGGATTGGTCTGTCGCTGACCCGCTTCGAGTGAGCGGCGGGTGTCGTCGAACTGCTCCGGCTCTACACACCAGACCGGCACGCCCGGTAGCGTCTCGGACAGTGCAAGAGCAGTACCGGACACTAGTCCGCCGCCACCGCAGCATACCAGAACGGCGTCAGGGCGTACGCCAAGCGCTGTCACCTGTTCGGCGATCTCGAGACCGACGGTTCCCTGACCCGCAATGATCGCGGGATCGTCGTATGGCCGCACGATAGTTGCGCCGGTGCGGTTGGCAATCTCGGCGCCGATGGCGTCGCGATCGTCCCGATGCCGATCGTACAGCACCACCTTCGCGCCCAGGGCCTCGGTGTTCGCGCGCTTGATGGCTGGTGCGTCCGACGGCATCACCACCGTAGCAGGCAAACCCAGGATCCCGGCGGCGGCAGCCACTCCCTGGGCATGATTTCCCGATGAGAATGCGACGACGCCCTTGGCTCGCTCGGCTTCGGGGATCAGTGACATCCGGTTGTAGGCACCGCGAAATTTGAACGATCCGGTTCGCTGCAGCGGCTCTGCCTTGATCAGCAGACGGCCACCGATCTGTGCGTTTAAAAGCGGTGCTTCGAGCAGCGGTGTGCGGACCGCAACGCCCGCCAGCCGCTCGGCCGCTGCCCGGATATCGCGGACCGTCGGGATCTCAGACGTCAGCAAGGAAGTCATCGAGTGCCTTCGTAAGAGGTGGCTCCCCCAGTGTCGGAGCGTGCCCGACGCCATCCAGGGTCACCTGTCGCATGCGCGGATGTATCTGTCCCATCTGCTCGAATGTCTCGGCGGAGAGCAGCATCGAGACCGCTCCACGGATCGCCAGAACCGGTATTGGGCGCAGCGCCCGGAATAGCGGCCAAAGGTCGGTCGCGCGCGCTGTGCCATGCTGCAGCGGTTTGACGACGGCCGGATCCCAGTGGACGTGGAGCAGACCGTCGTCGCCCCGCCGGAACGTGTTCTGCGCGAAGGCCAGCCACTCCTCGTCGGTGCGCAGCGACAGGTCGGGGATCATTTGCCGAAGCTCAGCAATGGCGTCCGGCCAGTCCGACTGCGGCCGGTCGCGGCCCATGTAGTCGATCAGATAGCTCGCTCCCTGCGGTACGGCCGCCGGTCCGACATCGTTCAAGACCACACCGGCAAGTGCACCCGGCATGACTACGGCCAACGCCATGGCTAGAATTCCACCAAGCGACGTTCCGACTGCAATGAAACGGTGTAGACCGGTCGCGATCGCCACCTGCTGAATGTCGGCGACCAGCGTGCGGGGGTCGTAGGCGCGCCAGTCGCTCTCGCGCTCCGAACGGCCGCGTCCTCGATAGTCCAGCGAGATCAGGCGACGCGGCGCCAGGCGATCGGCAATGTGCGCGAAATCCTTGGCGGTTCGCGCAAAGCCCGGAAGACCGAGCAGCGGCAGCCTCGGGTCGAGAGGATCGCCCCAGTCGGCGACGAAGATGCGCCGCCCTTTACGGTTGGTGACGAATCGCTCGTGCGGCGCGGCCGGCATGGACGTTTCAGAGGCCGACAAGGCCAGGAAGCGTCGCCAGGCTGGTCACTTCGATGTCGGGCGAGCCTGGAAGCCGCTCGCGCGCCTGTCCGAACCGGTTGCACCACACCACCTTGAACCCGAACGCGGATGCGGCGGCCGCGTCCCAGGCGTTGGATGACTGGAAGCTGACAGCGGCCGGTCGCGAGAGGCCGAACCGATCCACCGCGAGTTGGTACACGCTCGGGTGCGGTTTGAAGACGCCGACATCTTCAACAGAAAGCACGGCATCCAGTACAGAATCGAGCCCGGTGTGTGCGCACACCTTCTCCAGCATCATCGGTGATCCATTGGACAGGATGGCGGTCTTCATGCCGCCGGCCTTCAGTTCCTTCAGCACACCTGCCACCTCCGGGTAGGTGTGGAGGGTCAGATAGCTGTCCATCAACGCCCGGTGCAGGCCGGATGGTGCATTACCGACTCCGAAGGCGGTGTCGAGCGCGAAGCCAAGCGCGTCGTCGGTCACCTGCCAGAAATCGACATGGTTGCCCATCAGCGAGCGCAGCCATGTGTATTGAAGTTGCCGGGTTCGCCAAGCGTCAGACATCGCCTGTGCCGGCGCTGCGGCAAGGTCGAACTGGTCGCGGCATTGAGCAACGGCCGAGTGGACGTCGAACAGGGTGCCATAGGCATCGAACACGCAGGCCTCGATGCCTTCCAGTCGATCCGTCATTGCTTTCTCTCCTTCGTCAACGCCGCTTGTTGATGGTCGAGCAGCACGCCGCAGCTGTAGACACACCACACAGCCTGTGGCCGCCAGTCGGAGTCGGCCGGCAACGCGTCGACCGTGGGGCCTTGAGGCAATTTTCCGCGATACACATGCAGCCCTTCAAGGACCCGCTGGACGTAGTTTCTGGTTTCGGAGAACGGGATCTTCTCGATCCAGTCGATGACGTCGACGTCCGGTGAGGCGGGGTGTCCGTGCCGGGCAATCCATTGGTCAACCCGGTGCGGGCCGGCGTTGTACGCGGCAATCGCAAGCACGTAGTGCCCACCGAACCGCTCGATCACTTCGCTCAGATACGCGCGTCCCAGCACAATGTTGTAGTTCGGATCGGTGACCAGCGATCCAAGGTCGTAGTCAACGCCGACCGCCCGCGCCGTCTGCTTTGCGGTTGCGGGCATAAGCTGCATCAGGCCCCGCGCACCGGCGCGACTGACGACATCGACGTCGAAGCCGCTCTCCTGCCGGATGATCGCATGGACCAGTGCCGATTCCGGGGGCAAATCGGGAATTGGGTTGAGCAGGGGGTAGCCAAGGTCGATCAGCGTTGCGCCGCTGCGTGCCGCGCGCCGGGCGGCATAGACGGATGCCGAAACATAACCGCGCCGCGCCGCCATCTCCGTGATCATCAAGGACTCGTCTTCGTCGCTCGCCCGGAACGCCAAGGTGCGCAGGAAACGTTCGGCCAGCTTGCGCCGGTCGATCCGCATCAGGGCCTCAGTGACTTTGACCAGACTGCGTGACCGGAAGTCCTTTATCTTGCGCGGGTCAACCGGCGGGGTCGGCGTGAGCGCAATCTCGGTCGCGCCCAACCGGGCCGCCGCCAACTGTCCGTAGAACGTCGTCGCGTGTTCAGCACCGAGCGCGTACCACAGGCGGGCGTCGGTCTGGTCGAGCAGGGCATCGGCCGCCCGTCCGGCCCAATAGGCGGCCCGGCTGCGGCTGATCGGCGTGGAGACGTTTTCGTACAACGTCCGGAAATGCCTGAGCGCGTCGCTCGGATGGTTCAGGAAACGCAGTGCCAGCCATCCGGCCAGCCACTCAGCTTCGGCAAACGCGATGCCGCCGCGCTGGATGTGCGATGCGGCCAGCAGATAGGCGTCCTTCGGATTGCCCTGGTCCAGCGCTTCGCGAATGTGCCAGGACCGCTCTCGCCACCAGAGGGCTTCGAACTCCGGATTCCGTGGGGCGTCGAACAACAGTTCGCGCGCCTCCGTTGTCTTGCCCTTCTGGCGCCGCCAGCGAATGCGTTCGTACAGCAGGCCGGGATCGTTACGCAGGGAGTCAGGCACCGCGTTGACGGCTTCGTCGACGCCGGCCCGCGAATATCGAAGGCGCAGTCTGGCGGTCGCGAGCTTGCGCCAGTCCGCCGATACGAGCGGCATGATCCTGTCCACGTCATCGGACAGGCCGCGCCACAGCATCTCGTCCATCCGCTCCTGATGGTCGATCGGGCGCAGGTGATTGCCGAAGCGGATCAGGAACTCCTTCTGGGACTTCTCGCCCAGTTCCAGTTCGCGCCACGCCTTGCGGATCTCGGCCACGAAAGCGTCGGACGGACCGACTTCTCGCAGTGCATCGAGGTAGGCGAGGCGGGCGGTCCCGGTTCGCGGTCGATGGGCTTGGAACCAAACGACCCGCGTCGAGGCCGGAAGGCTGGCTGGCATCAGGCGCTCGGCCTGCAACTCGAGTTGGGTCTCGCCTGGCCAGTTGGGGTGCTGCGTCAGAAACTCGGCGACGGTGGCGAAATCGGTTGGGCGTTTGGCATCCAGCAGGTTGAGCCAAGAGAGCGCGGCCGACAGTTCGGGGTCTTTCGATCGGCCGGGAACGGCCAGGGCCAGCGACCAGTCGCCCGACTCGGCGTAGGCGAGCGTCGTGCGCCATGCCGAATCGCCTGGCGGAAGCCGACCCGGCGCGCTGGCTGGCCGTGGTGTCGGTCGGGGTGGAACGATGGTTTGTCGAGCGGCTTTGGCCGGCGCCTTTGCCACCTGATCCGGGACGATGTCGGCCTTGAGGGAAGGTCGAGGCGCCGGGCGCTGCACTTTCGCCTGTGCCAACGCCGAATGGTCGACGAACATCAGGGCGCACATCGACACAGCGAGGCCGTATCGGAGGACTGTTTGCAACAGGGGGGAGGTTGGTCGGCGCTGGGGCCAGGTCATTTTGAGTTCGCCGCTTCGTTCGTTCGAATGCCGCAATGCACAAGACCATACTGCGTTCCGGGCACGAGTGGGAGGGGCGCCGAGCCTTGCCCCTCTGGAATCAGCGGCGTAAGGTCCGGGCTCCGCGACATGTGATGTCGTTGCTTCGGGAGAGGGCCGATGAGTTACGCGTTCGGAGAGCCGATGTTCAAGGGGTCCCTGGTTGCCCTGATCACGCCATTCAAGAACGGCGCGGTCGACGAGCAAGCGTTCCGAAAACTCGTCGACTTTCAGATCGCCAACGGCACGAACGGCCTGATCCCGGTCGGCACGACCGGCGAAAGCCCGACGCTTGACCACGCTGAACACAAGCAGGTCGTCGAAATCTGCGTGAACCAAGCGGGTGGGCGGGTCCCGGTGATCGCGGGCGCCGGTTCGAACTCCACGGCCGAGGCCGTGGACTTCACCCGGCACGCCAAGGAGGCAGGGGCGCAGGGCGTGCTGCACGTCACGCCGTACTACAACAAGCCGACCCAGGAAGGTCTGTATCAGCACTTCAAGGCGATACACGACAGCGCCGAAATTCCGGTGATCATCTACAATATTCCTGGCCGGTCCGTGGTCGACATGAGCGTCGAGACGATGGCGCGCCTGGCGGAGTTGCCGCGCGTTACCGGGGTGAAGGACGCGACCGCGGATCTGGTGCGGCCGATCAAGACGCGAATGGCGATCGGCGCAGACTTTACCCAGTTGACCGGCGAGGACGCATCGGTCGTGCCATTCCTGGCCCATGGCGGCCACGGCTGCATATCGGTGACGGCCAATGTCGCGCCGAAGCCGCTGTCCGATCTGCACAAGGCCTGGCAGCGTCGGGATCTGGACACGGTGTTCAGCATCAACGAGCGGCTGCAGCCGTTGCATTCGGCGCTGTTTTGTGAGACGAGCCCCGGCCCGGTGAAGTACGCAGCCAAGTTGCTCGGTTTGTGTGACGGGTCGACCCGATTGCCGATCTGCGAAATTGCCGACTCGAGCAAGCGTCGGGTCGAAGACGCGATGCGGCATGCCGGGTTGCTGAACTGACGAATGAAGTGAGGGCGTGATGGCGGGCAGCCAAGGCGCCCGCCGGGAAGTCGCACGGAACCGGCGGGCGCGTTTCGACTACATGATCGAGGAAACCGTCGAAGCCGGGCTGATGCTCACGGGCTCCGAGGTCAAGTCGCTGCGCGAAGGGCGCGCTTCGATCGGCGAGGCTTATGCCGGCGAAGAGCGTGGCGCGCTTGCTTTGATCAACGCGCACATCCCCGAATACAAGCCGGCAGCGCCGTTCAACCACGAGCCGCGGCGCATTCGCCGGTTGCTGGTGCATCGGCGCGAACGGGATCGTTTGCTGGGCATGATCCGGCGCGATGGTTATACGCTGGTTCCGGTGTCGCTGTACTTCAATGATCGCGGCATCGCGAAACTGGAGATCGGTCTCGCCCGCGGCAAGAAGATGGCCGACAAGCGCGAAGACTCCAAGAAGCGCGATTGGGAACGCCAGAAAGCCCGGATCATGCGGGAGAAGGCGTGAGCTCCGGACTGCCGGATCAAAGTACACACACTCCGCTTATTGGCGATCATCAGGCGCGCCGACGCAAACGGATCCGATTGCTGGTTGCCGGTCTTGTCGTATTGGCGCCGGTGCTTTGGTTGATCGCATCGAACGGTGCCGGGCTTGTGTCAGCCCTCATCGATCCATCGGGCACCTGCTGGAGCAAGGTGTCGGATACGCAATGGATCTTCCCCTTCGAACTCTCGCTTGTATTGCTCTGGTCGTCGCTGGAGATGTGGGGGCCGATCGTTCTGTTGGCCGTCTTCATGTTCACATTCTTCGAGTGGCTGCGGTTTCGTGACTTAGCAGCCATCGTCGCGGTATACGGGGTGGCGTTCTGTCTGCTGGCATATCAGACCGGATGGATCGCATGGATCTACATGCACCAGTACCAGATCGGCTGCATCTAGCGATTCAGCGTTCTGCGGATTTCCTGAAACACCGAATCGAACATGTCCTCGGTGAGCACCCCGGTATTCGTGTTGTAACGCGAGCAGTGGTAGGAACTGATCAGGGCGCGCCCGTCGGGCAGCACCGCCTTGGCGCCGTGGCCGAACTTATGCGCTGACTTCTTGAGGCCGAGTGCTGCCAAGGTGGCCCCATGGGCAAGGGAACCGAGTACCAGGATCACCTGAAGCGCAGGCATCTCGGCCATCGTTGCGGTCAGGAACGGCCGGCAGGCGTTCACTTCCGCACCGACCGGCTTGTTCTGGGGTGGCACGCACCGCACGGCGTTGGTGATGCGGCAGTCGGTCAAAGCCAGACCGTCGTCGGATCGCCGATCATAGGTTCCCCGGGCGAAGCCGTGCCGGATCAAGGTCGCGTACAGCAGGTCGCCGGCGAAGTCGCCAGTGAACGGCCGTCCGGTCCGGTTTGCTCCCTTCAGGCCCGGCGCCATGCCCACGATCAGCAGGCGTGCGTCTGCAGTACCAAAGCTCGGCACCGGTGCGTTGAAGAAGTCGGGGAACGCGGCTCGATTGTCCCGCCTGAACTCCACCAGACGCGGACAGAGCGGGCAGTCAGCCGGTGGGTCCGTCAGTACCCCGCCGCAAGCAGCGGACACCGTCAAACCCGAGGTGTGCGGCGCGTAACCACTGCCGGCATCTCGTCTTCGTAGTCTTCCTCGTCGTCGTCAGCAGTTGTTGCTTCGGAGGATTGCGGGGTCGGCCGGTCGCGGCGCGGTGGCCGGTCCGAATGCACGCGCTCGATATCGCCGGCGAGTTGGTCGAGGTCGATGAACTGGTCGGCCTGACGGCGCAATTCGTCGGCGATCATCGGTGGCGAGGATCGGATGGTCGAGACGACTGTGGCCCGCACACCCTTGCGCTGAACCGCTTCGATCAACGAGCGGAAGTCGCCGTCGCCGGAGAACAGCACGACATGGTCCAGCCGATCGACCATTTCCATCATGTCGACCGCGAGTTCGATATCCATGTTGCCCTTGATCCGTCGCCGGCCCTGGGAGTCCGTGAACTCCTTGGCCGGCTTGGTGACCAAGCTGTAGCCGTTGTAGTCGAGCCAATCGACCAGCGGCCGGATCGGGGAATACTCCTGATCCTCCAGCAGGGCGGTATAGTAGAAGGCTCGGATCAAATTGGCCTTGCTGCCGAACAGCACCAGCAAGCGCTTGTAGTCGATGTCGAAGCCAAGCGCGCGGGCGGCGGAGTACAAATTCGCTCCGTCAATGAACAGCGCAACTTTTTCGTGTGGATAGAACAGCATCGTGAAACCTTTCAAATAATCATCGATAGACGATCAAATTTCGGACGCAATATGGTGTCGCAAACTTCAGAATGGGCCAGCCAGCGACGGTTTGTATAATATTCGGCCCACCACACCTGTGTACAGGTGAACGACCGGTTTTCAAAGCACCTGATGCGAGTTGCCTGATGATAGTGATCGCAGTTGGTGCAAATCTGTCGGCGGATGGATACGCCACGCCGCTTGCCACCTGCGAAGCGGCGGTTGAACGGCTTTCCGGGGATCAATTGATGCGGGTCATTGCTGTATCATCCTGGTACGAGTCCGAACCCGTTCCGCCGTCTGATCAGCCCTGGTACGTGAATGGTGTGGTGGTGGTGGCAAGCGCCCTCGGTCCGGCAGCGCTTCTGGCACGACTGCATAAAATCGAGACTGAGTTCGGCCGGGTTCGACGAACGCGGAACGAAGCCAGGCCGCTGGACCTGGATCTGATCGACTACAATGGCGCGATCAGCGACGGACTGGACGGCAGACCGGTACTGCCGCACCCCCGCGCCAGCGAACGTGCCTTTGTCCTGCTGCCGCTGGCCGATGTCATACCGGACTGGCGCGATCCCGTTGGGGGAGCAGCCGTGGCTGAACTGATTGACAGGCTGCCGGCGCATGAGGCGGCGATACGAAGGATCGGTCCATCCTGAAGGCTGAGGTTAGCCCTTGTTTCGTGCGGACCGCATCGTTATATTCCGCGGCTTGCCGACTTCCCCGGATTGTTTCGAGAGGCTACCATGGCGCGGGTTACCGTCGAGGACTGTATTGTCCAGATCCCGAACCGCTTCGACTTGGTGATGGCTGCGGCCCAGCGGGCCCGCGACATTTCGGCCGGGTCGGCGATCACTGTAGACCGCGACAATGACAAGGACCCGGTGGTCTCGCTGCGTGAGATTGCCGACCAGACCGTCAACGCCGCGGTCTTGCAGGAAAGCCTGATCAAGGGTCTCCAGAAGCACGTCGAAGTTGACGAGCCTGAGGATGACGATCTCGAGCGCCTGATCGGTAACGAGGGACTGAGTGGCGGTGCCGCCGGTCTGGACGGACGGCTCGCGGACGGCGAGACTTTGGGCGAGGACGCAGCGTCGGGCCTCGGAATGGACGTTGAGCAGGACGGCGAGAAAACCGGTGGCTTTGAAGACGTGGACGACTCGACGCTCACCGACGAGGACTGACTCGCCTGTCTCAAAAACCCATGCCCGCCATCCCACTTCTATGAAGTGGTCCGGAGGTAGGGCATGATCCGGCAGTACGAACTGGTCGAAACGGTCCGCGCCTACGATCCGACAGCGGACGAGGCGGCTCTGGACCGCGCCTATGTCTATGCGATGAAGATGCATGGAACCCAGACACGCGCGTCTGGGGATCCGTATTTCTCGCATCCTCTCGAGGTCGCCGGGATTCTCACCCGGATGAAGCTCGACCACGCGACCATCATCACGGCCCTGCTGCACGACGTTATCGAGGACACCGACGCCTCGCTCGAAGACATCCGGCGGCTGTTCGGCGATGACATCGCGCGTCTGGTCGACGGTGTGACCAAGCTGACGCGGATTGAACTGCAGTCGGACCGGACTAAGCAGGCAGAGAATCTTCGGAAACTTGTCCTGGCAATGAGCCAGGACATCCGGGTGCTTCTGGTCAAGCTTGCCGACCGGCTGCACAACATGCGCACCCTGCATTTCATAGAGAATCCGGACAAGCGCCGGCGGATTGCTGCCGAGACGATGGATATCTATGCGCCGCTGGCAGCTCGAATCGGCATTAACGACATCAAGGACGAGTTGGAAGATCTGGCGTTCGCCGAGATCAACCCGGACGCCCGCACGTCGATCAAGGCCCGGCTCGACTTCATGCGCGCCGAGGGTGGTGGGCTGGTTGAGCGGATCATCGAGGAACTGCGTGCCACCCTCGCCGAAGGCGGGGTCGAGGCCTTGGTCGCGGGCCGAACCAAGACGCCGTATTCGGTTTGGCAGAAAATGCAGCGCAAGAATGTCGGCGTTGAACAACTGTCGGACATCATGGCGTTTCGGCTGGCCGTTGCGGATGTCGGCGCCTGCTACCACGCCCTTGGCCTGATCCACGCCCGCTATCCCGTGGTTCCAGGCCGTTTCAAGGACTACATCTCCACGCCGAAGCCGAACGGCTATCGGTCGCTCCATACAGGCGTATTCGGCCCACAGCGCCAGCGGATCGAAATCCAGATCCGAACGGCCGACATGCACCGTGTCGCCGAACTGGGTGTTGCTGCGCACTGGTCCTACAAGCAGGGCTCGGGTGCCAGCGAGGGTCGGCAGTACCGATGGATTCGGGAACTGCTGGACATCCTGGAGCAGGCGGCCGGGCCGGAGGAGTTCCTCGAGCACACTCGGCTCGAAATGTACCTGGATCAGGTGTTCTGCTTCACGCCGAAGGGCGATCTGATCGCGTTGCCGCAGGGGTCGGTGCCAATTGACTTCGCCTACGCGGTGCATTCGGAGATCGGTGACACCTGCGTCGGGGCGAAGATCAACGGCCGGCTGGTCCCGTTGCAGACCCAGTTGAAGAACGGCGACCAGGTCGAGGTGGCGACCTCCAAGAACTCGACACCGTCGCCGACCTGGGAGCAGTTTGTCGTCACCGGCAAGGCCAAGGCGCGAATCCGCCGGTTCGTGCGGCTGAAGCGTCGCCAGCAGTTCTCGGATCTTGGAAAGGCCATGCTGCAGAAGGCCTTCCGGCAGGAAGGCCATCCGTTCAGCGAGAAGACCGTGGCGCCGTTATCTGAGAAGTTTCGCGCCGAAAGCGTCGAGGACCTCTACGCCGGCGTGGGCGAGGGGCTGACCAGCGCCATCGAAATCGTGCATGCCGCCTACCCGCCGGCCCGACCGGTCGAGAAGCCGGCCAACGTGGTGCCGATTTCCCGCGCGCGAACCAAGTCGAAGAAGGCGAGCCACGACGCAATCCCGATTACCGGGCTGATCGACGGCATGGCGGTGCATTATGCCCGGTGCTGCCATCCGCTGCCGGGCGAGCGGATTGTCGGCATTGTGACTACCGGCAAGGGCGTTACGATCCACACCATCGACTGCGAAACTCTAGAAAACTATCACCATGAGCCGGAACGCTGGTTGGATATCGGCTGGGACGCGGAGCGGTCGTCGGCCCATGTGGGGCGTTTGGATGTGGTGATTGCCAACGAGCCTGGCAGCCTCGGCTCGTTGTCCACGGTGATCGGCAAGAACAGCGGCAACATCATCAACCTGAAGATCGTCACCCGGTCGGTAGACTTCTTCGAGATCCTGATCGACGTCGAGGTCGGCGATGTCCGTCATCTGACGACGATCATCGCGGCGCTGCGGGCGACCCCGGTCATCAACTCGGTGGAGCGGGCGCGGGGATGAAGTGGGCGTCAGGTGCGCTTATCTGGCGCAGGTTCTTGCCCCGGCTCCGGAAATTCGTCATACCGGGCTCAACCGAGCTACCGGTTCCAATTCTCCGATGCGAGTGAGACACCAGAACATGGCGGCCAGAAAGTCGGGCGGCTTCGGCGAGATGATCCGCACGATCCTGATCGCCGTAGGCATTGCTCTGTTCATCAGAACCTTTGCCTACGAACCGTTCAACATCCCGTCCGGATCGATGATCCCGACGTTGTTGGTGGGTGACTACCTGTTCGTGTCGAAGATGTCCTACGGCTACAGCCGGCATTCGCTGCCGTTGTCGCTGCCGCTGATCCCCGGCCGCATCCTGTTCTCGGAGCCGGAGCGTGGCGATGTCGTGGTGTTCAAGCTGCCGACCGACAACAAGACCGACTACATCAAGCGGATCGTCGGGCTGCCGGGTGACACCATCCAGGTCAGGGATGGCATTCTGCATATCAACGGCGATGCGGTGGCGCGTCGGCAGATTGAAAATTTCCGCGATGAAGATCGTTACGGCCGCCCTGCGGACGTCAAGCAGTACATCGAAACCCTGCCGAACGGCCGGGAGCATCCGATCCTGGAGATCGGTGATGACCTGCCGAACGACAACACCGGCGTGTACCGGGTTCCGGAAGGCCACTACTTCGCCATGGGCGATAACCGCGACAATTCGGTCGACAGTCGGTTCGCCAAGGTCGGCTTCATTCCCAGGGACAACCTCGTGGGTCGAGCCGAAGTGATCTTCTATTCCACCAGCGCCACGTCGGATGTCTGGGAGGTCTGGAAATGGCTGCCGGCGACCCGCTTCGGCCGGCTGCTGGACGGGATCGTATGAGCGAGCCCGACAGGGATCTGAGCCATCTGGCCGAGGTACTCGGCCACACCTTCAACCACCCCGACATTCTGCGTCGTGCCGTCACTCACGCGAGCGCCGAGCCAAGGGCGTGGAACGCCTATGAACGGCTGGAGTTTCTGGGTGATCGGGTGCTGGCTCTGGCGGTTGCCGAGCAACTGCTCGACCGTTTCCCTCACGAGCGCGAGGGGGCGATTGCCAAACGCCACGTCAGCCTGGTGCGCCGCGAGACGCTCGCAGACGTGGCCCATACTATCGATCTCGGCCGTTATCTGATCGTGTCGCGCGGCGAGGACGACGCCGGTGCTCGCGCCAGCGACACCATTCTGTCGGACTCGATGGAGGCTGTCATCGCCGCGCTTTATCTGGACGGCGGGCTGGCAGCGGCGCAGAAGTTCATTCTCAAGCACTGGAATCCGCTGCTGGAGATGGATCATCGACCTCCTCAGGACCCCAAGACCGGGCTCCAGGAGTGGGCACAGGGCCGGCGTCTTCCGTTGCCGGTTTACACGACGGTGGAGCAGACCGGTCCGGCACACGCACCGGAGTTCACGGTCGAGGTTGTGGTCGAAGGTCTGGCACCGCAGCGCGCCAGTGGAAAATCGAAGCGGCTGGCCGAGCAGTTGGCAGCGGCCGCGATGTTGGAGGCTATTCCGCAATGACCGCGTCACCCACCGACAGTCCAGAGGGGCCGACCCGCTGTGGCTTCGTGGCGCTCGTCGGGGCTCCGAATGCCGGAAAATCGACCCTGACGAACAGTCTCGTCGGGGCCAAGGTCTCGATCGTCACCCACAAGGCACAGACCACAAGGTCCCGGATCCGTGGGATCGTAATGGCGGGTGCGACCCAGCTGATCCTGGTCGACACGCCGGGAATCTTCAAACCGCGCCGACGGCTGGATCGGGCCATGGTGCACGCCGCGTGGGCGGGGGCCGGCGACGCCGACATCATCGTTCTGGTGGCGGATGCGGCGCGGGGCCGGATCGAGGAGGATACCCAGCGGATCATCGATGGGCTGAAGGCCAACGGCCAGCGCGCGGTTCTGGCGCTCAACAAGGTGGATGGCATGAAGCGCGAACGGCTGTTGCCGATCGCCCAGGCCTATTCCGAGGCGTTCGATTTCGACTCGGTTTTCATGATCTCCGCGCTGACCGGGAACGGGTGTGACGACCTGACCCGATACCTTGCAGAGCGCATGCCGCAGGGACCGTGGCATTACCCTGAGGACGAGCTGTCGGACGTTCCGATGCGTCTGCTGGCGGCGGAAGTGACCCGCGAGCAGGTGTTCCTGAAGCTGCATGACGAACTTCCGTACGAGACGACCGTTGAAACCGACATCTGGACCGAACGGGACGACGGGTCGGTGAAGATCGACCAGACCATCTATGTCGAGCGCGAGAGCCAGCGCATGATCGTGCTTGGCAAGGGCGGCCAGAAGATCCGCGAAGTCGGCCAACTCGCCCGTGCTCAGCTTGAAGAGATGATGGAACGCCGGGTTCACCTGTTCCTGTTCGTGAAGGTTCGCGAGGACTGGCAGGAAGATCGCGAGCGCCTCACCACCTGGGGGTTGGAGTGGGACGTTTGATACCGGCCGCCGGTGCATCCGCGAGAACCGACGATTGACCCATGGTCGACTGGACCGATGAGGGCATCGTGTTGGCGGCCAAGGCGCATGGCGAGGGCTCTGCCATTGTCGTTCTCCTGACCCGAGATCACGGCCGGCACGCCGGATTGGTGCGCGGAGCATTCTCCGGTCGCGCTCGCGGGGTCTATCAGCCGGGCAACCGGGTGACCGCTGAATGGCGGGCACGGCTCGCTGACCATCTCGGCAACTACACGTGTGAACTAGGGCATGGTCACGCCGCGGCCGTGCTGGACGACCCCTTGAAGCTGGCCGGGCTCAGTGCAGCCTGCGCTATAGCCGAAGCGTCGTTGCCGGAGCGGGAGCCGCACCCGCAGGTCCATGACGGGCTGGTGGCGCTGCTCGACGCAATGGCAGAACCGGAGCTTGGCGATGCGTGGATCGCTGTGTACGTGCGCTGGGAGATCGGAGTCCTGGCGGATCTGGGCTACGGCCTGGATTTGGAGAGTTGTGCCGCGACCGGTGCGAATGACGATCTGGCCTATGTCAGTCCGCGCACCGGGCGTGCCGTGTCGCTGGCCGCCGGTGAACCATATCGTGACCGGCTGTTGTCTCTGCCCCGATTCTTGATCGGGCGCGGCGGCGGCGACCAGGACGATCTGTTTCGCGGCTTGGCGTTGTCAGGATTCTTTATGGAACGCCATGTGTTTGCGACCCACGGCCGGCAGCCACCGCCGGCCCGCACGCGTTTCGTTGAACGGTTCGCGCGGGACGCTACAGTATCTGGTGGAGGTTTGAGTATATGACTACGACATCTGTGGAAGATCCGCCGCCGATCCATGATACGTGGCTGGCCGACGCGCTGAGCCAGCGCTATCTCGCCTATGCGCTGTCGACGATTATGTCGCGGTCGCTGCCGGACGTCCGTGATGGCTTGAAGCCAGTGCATCGGCGGCTGCTGTTCGCCATGCGCCAGCTTCGGCTCGACCCCGGTTCCGGCTTCAAGAAGTCGGCGCGCGTGGTCGGCGACGTGATGGGCAAGTTCCACCCGCACGGCGACTCGTCGATCTACGACGCCCTGGTCCGGTTGGCGCAGGATTTTGCGGTTCGTTATCCGCTGGTCGACGGGCAGGGCAATTTCGGCAACATCGATGGCGATAACGCTGCGGCGATGCGGTACACCGAGGCGCGCCTCACCGAGGTTGCGGCCTTGCTGCTCGATGGCATCGACGAGGACACCGTCGATTTCCGCCAGACCTATGACGGGGAGGGCGAGGAGCCGGTGGTTCTGCCGTCGGCGTTTCCCAACCTATTGGCCAACGGTGCCCAAGGCATTGCGGTCGGCATGGCAACGTCGATCCCGCCGCACAACGTCGATGAGCTGTGCACCGCGTTGCAACACCTGATCAAGCATCCCGAGGCTCGCGACGAGACGCTGGTTGAGATGGTGCCGGGGCCAGACCTGCCAACCGGCGGGGTGCTGGTGGAGGCGCGCGAGTCGGTCCTGGAGGCATATCGCACCGGTCGGGGTAGCTTCCGGGTTCGGGCGAAGTGGGAGGTCGAGCCGCTTAAGAACGGCACTTGGCAGATCGTCGTCACCGAAATTCCCTATCAGGTCCAGAAATCGCGCCTGGTCGAGCGGATGGCCGAGCTGCTGCAAAACCGCAAGCTGACCCTGCTCGACGACATCCGCGACGAGTCGGCAATGGATATCCGGTTGGTCCTGGAGCCGAAGAGCCGGAACGTCGATCCGGACGTCCTGATGGAGAGCCTGTTCCGGCAGACCGATCTGGAGAGTCGGATCTCGCTCAACCTGAACGTCCTCGACAAGGACAATGTCCCGCGGGTGATGAGCCTGCGCGAGGCGCTGCAGGCGTTCCTCGACCATCGCCAGGACGTGCTGGTCCGGCGAACCAGGCACCGCCTGGAGAAGATCGCGCACCGGCTCGAGGTGTTGGGCGGCTATCTGATCGCTTATCTGAACCTCGACGAGATCATCCGCATCGTCCGCGAAGAGGACGAGCCGAAGGCCGTGATGATGCGGACTTTCGAGCTGTCGGACGTGCAGGCCGAGGCAATCCTCAACATGCGGCTGCGGGCGCTTCGCCGCCTGGAGGAGATCGAAATCCGCAAGGAGTTCGAGAACCTTTCCGCTGAACGGGACGACCTGACGGCTCTGCTCAATGACGACGCCCGGCAGTGGCGGGCGGTCAGCGATCAGCTGGGCGAGATCCGCCGGGGGTTCGGCAAGACAACGGAGATCGGCCGGCGTCGAACGGTGATCGGATCGACCCCGAACCCGGTCGTAGTCCCAACCGAGGCCTTGGTCGAGCGCGAGCCGATCACCGTGATCTGCTCGGAGAAGGGCTGGATTCGAGCGCTCAAAGGCCATATCGGCCTCGACCAGGAGGTCAAATACAAAGAGGGAGACGGCGAGCGGTTCCGTCTGCACGCCGAGACCACCGACAAGATCCTGGTGTTTGCGACCGATGGGCGGTTCTACACCATCGGCGGCGACAAGCTGCCGTCCGGTCGAGGACACGGCGAGCCGCTGCGGCTGATGATCGACCTAGCCAATGACGAGGACGTGGTGGCGATCCGGCCGTACCGAACCGGTGACCGGTTGCTGGTGGCCTCAAGCGAAGGCCGGGGCTTCGTGGTGCCGGTCGATGACGTCGTCGCCCAGACCCGCGCCGGCAAGCAGGTGTTGGTGGTCGACAGCGGTGCTCGGGCAAACATCTGCGTTACGGTAGCCGGGGATACGGTCGCGGTTGTCGGCACCAACCGCAAGCTGCTGGTGTTCGATGCGGCCGACATTCCGGAGATGGTACGCGGCAAGGGTGTCATCCTGCAGAAGTACAAGCCGGGCGGTCACCTGGCGGATGCCGTGGTGTTCAAGGCGGAAGACGGATTGTCATGGGTTCTCCAAGGGGGGCGTCGGCGCACTGAGCCCGATCTTGGTGTGTGGCGCGGCAAGAGGGCTGGCGCCGGGAAGAATCCGCCGACCGGATTTCCGAGGCCGCCGCGGTTTACCTGATCCGGTTGTCCGCCTTACACCTTGAGCCGCAGGACTTCCTCGACCTGTTCGGCAGACCCGGTCTTGAGAGGCACGCCGTCCGACCATTGTATCATTGAGGTCGCCCCCAGGGACCGGCGGAACACGGTCTCGTAGGCGGTCCGGAACGGATAGTCGTCCAGAGCCACCTCGCCGCTGTGATATGCCGTCAGCCGGTTCATGTGGTAGATCGACGCTACACCCAGCTTCTGCAGTGCGGCGCCGTAAAAGGCGAGGTTGTCGGCCTGCATGTGCTGGAACGAGAGGAAGTTGCAGCAGACGTCGATCGGGTAGGGGATCTCGGTAAGCCGCCAGGGCGGGACCACCGTAATGCGCGCCGTGTCCGGAATAGGCGCGTCGTCCCACGCCAGATGCACCTCGCCCGGGAACACACGTGAGAGATAACGGGCTGCGAGCAGTAGGTTGAACGGCAGGTCGCAGTAGGTGATGCGGGTCTCCGGCGCTAGTTTCAGCACGTCCCTGACAAAGCGACCATGACCTCCGCCGATCTCCAGCACGGAAGTTGGCACCGTTCCGAACGCTGCCCGCATCGTGAACACGCGGGCAGCGACACGCAGGGTGTGCGCGCTCACCAGAATCTGTTGCCCATTGACCGTCAAGGTCAGCAGCAGTCCTCCGACCACATTGTCGGCGGTGATGATTGGCAGCCATCGCGAGGGGGGAACTCGCGCAGCGTTGAAAGACGACCATACGGCCTTGAAGTTGGCCGACAGCTTCTTCAGGTGCTCATCACGCTGCGCCGCCGTGGGTTCCGGCCTGCGCAGGATGACCCCTTCGGTCGACGGCATGGTGCCGAAGAAGTCGTTCTGAACTTCGAAACCAATGCCACCGAACACGTAGTCCGCGAACCGGTCGACGATCTCCGCCGTCAGCGCGAAGCGGCGCTTCTGACCGTCTTCCCGCGACGATCGCCAGCCAAGATCGGCATGCCGGTCGGCCGCTGCGCACAGGGCCGAGTAGCGTTCGATCAGGTACTCAGACTCCATGAACCGCGCCTGGCTGGTTGTTTAGGGCTGTGCCGCCGATCAGGGCGTTCGAATGCCCGCTCTCACCCGAACACGATCTTGGGTAGCCATGTTGCCAACTGTGGGAACATGGCGAGCATGCCCAGTGCACCGATCTGGATCAGCACGAACGGGATGATGCCGCGGTAGATGTGCATGGTCGTAACTTCCGGCGGCGCCACCCCACGCAGGTAGAACAGGGCGAATCCAAACGGCGGAGTCAGGAACGACGTCTGCAGATTCATGGCCATCAGCACGCCAAGCCAGACCGGCGACATCTCCGGGTCGAGCAGGAACAGCGCCGGCGCGACGATCGGAACCACCACAAACACGATCTCGATGAAGTCCAAGAAGAAGCCCAGGACGAACATCACCAGCATGACGACCAGGATCCCGCCCCAGACCCCGCCGGGCAGGGAATGAAGCATGTCCTTCACGTACTGGTCGCCGCCGAGACCCTTGAAAACGAGACCGAAAAGCGCGGCACCGATCAGGATCACGAAGACCATCGACGACACCTTGAGCGTCGCGCGGTTGACATCGACCAAGATGCCCTGCCGATAGGTGCGGGACAGGCAGACGATGATGCCCCAGATGAGTACCAAGCAGGCTCCGGCCGCCGCAACGACGGCTGCCATATCCGTGCCTGGGATCACGTCTCGATTGATCCGCAGGTCGAAGGTCGATGACAGGACGAGCATCAGAACCAGGGACAGTGCTGACAGGTAGATCGGCCAGCCATGGCTTTCATCTAGACGAATCCCGGCAAGCATCAAAGATCCGACGGCGCCGACCGCCGCGGCCTCCGTGGGGGTGGCGACGCCAGCCAGGATCGAGCCGAGCACGGCGACGATCAGGACGATCGGCGGCACGAACGCGTGGAACACGTTGCCCCAGAACTTCGGGTCGTCGGCGTCCTCGGCGTCAACGATCGCCGGAGCCGCCTTCGGCCGTACGATCGCCACGATCATCACGTAGAGGATATACATGCCGACGAGCATCAGGCCGGGCAACAGCGCCCCGGCGAACAGATCGCCGACCGACACGGGCTCGGGCGACCAATTGCCAGCCTCGCGCTGTGCATCGGTGTAGGCGTTGGATATCTGGTCACCGAGCAGAACCAGCACGATCGACGGGGGAATGATCTGACCAAGCGTGCCGGAGGCGCAGATTACGCCGCAGGACAATTCAGTATTGTAGCCGCGCTTCAACATGGTCGGCAGCGACAGTAGGCCCATCGTCACCACCGTGGCACCGACGATCCCAGTCGACGCCGCGAGCAGCGCACCCACGATGCAGACCGCAATCCCGAGTCCGCCGCGCAGCCTGCCGAACAGCTTGCCCATCGTTTCAAGCAGTTCTTCGGCAACTTTGGAGCGTTCGAGCATGACGCCCATGAAGACGAACAGCGGTACCGCCAGCAGCACGTCGTTGGTCATGGTGCCGAAGATGCGCTGCGGGATGAAGAAGAAGAACGATGGGTCGAAATGGCCGAGGCCAAGCGCCAGCAGGCCGAACAGCAGTGCGCTGCCACCGAGCGACAGGGCTACCGGAAAGCCGCACAGCAGGACGCCGCACGCGCAGATGAACATGATGATCGAGAGGAGGGCCGCTTCATTATCCATGGGGCACACTCCGGTCGTCGTGACGCGCCAACGGCGCTCCGCCCATCACGGTTATCAGGCTGCGGATGAGCAGAGATATGCCCTGCAGTCCCATCAGAACGCAGAACACCAGGATGATCGATTTCAGCAGGTATATGCCTGGAATGCCGCTGGTTTCTACCGAGCCTTCCATGCTCGCCCAAGCCTGGAGGACATAGGGGTAGGACGCGATGAAGATCAAGGTGATGACCGGGAACAGCAGCAGCAGCGAGCCGAACAGGTCGACCAGTGCTTTGGTACGCTCCTTCGCATCACGATAGAAAATATCGACGCGGACGTGTCCATCGTACAACAGAGTGTAGCCGGCCCCGATCATGAAGAGGATGCCATGCATGTAGGTGACCGACTCCTGCATCATGATGGAGCCGATACCGAAGACATACCGCATGACCACGACGATGAACTGGACGATGACCATCGTGATCGCGATCCAGGCGGTCGCGCGTCCAATGCAATCGTTCATCCGGTCCACTGCTGCGGCGACTTTGCCGAGTTCGTGCACGAGACACCCCTTTCACGACTACTGACCGACCCTGCAAATCGGATTCTTGCCGCGCCTTATATCTTAAACAGGTTTATGCGGCGCATTCTTTCCATCAGCCAGAATGACGGGACCCCGCGGCTGACGTCGCGGGGCCCCGATTTTGGTGTGCAGGGCGCTCGGCGCCCTGTTGGCCTCAGCCGTACTTGAAGTTCAGACGGCGTGCAGCGAAGTAGGACTCTTCCGCCAGCTTCGACCAGCCGATCGAGTTCTTCCGGCTCGCCAGGAAGCTCTCATAGACTTCCTTGGTCGCGGCATCGCCGGCACCGGTCTCGGCCATGACTTCGCCGGAGGCTTCGCCGAGCGCCTTCAGGACGTCGTCGGAGAACTTCTTGAGCTTTACACCGTGCTTGGTGAGCAGCGTCTGAAGTGCATCGCCGTTCTTGGCGTTGAACTCGGCGAGCGACCGATTGGCTTCGGCCATGCAGGCGGTCTGCACGATCGTCTTCTGGGTTGCCGTGAAGCTATCCCACACGTCGGTGTTGATGCCCAGGCTGTTCGACGTGCCCGGCTCGTGGAAGCCCGGGTAGTAGTAGAACTTCGCGACCTTGTAGAAGCCGAACGCCAGATCGTTCCACGGTCCAACCCACTCGGTGCCGTCGATGGCGCCGGACTGCAGCGCCGGAAAGATCTCGCCGCCCGGAAGGTTGACGATGGCAACGCCGAGGCGTCGCATCACTTCGCCGCCGAGGCCCGGCATACGGAACTTGAGGCCTTTGAGGTCCTCAATGTTGTTGATTTCCTTGTTGAACCAGCCACCCATCTGGACGCCGGTATTCCCGGACAGGAACGCCTTGATCTTGAACGGCGCGGCAACCTTGTCCCAGACTTCCTGACCGCCGCCCCAGTAGATCCAGGCATGCAGTTCGTCGGCGGTCATGCCGTACGGCACCGCGGCGAAGAAGTTGAAGGCCTTGCTCTTGCCCTGCCAGTAGTACTCGGCACCGTGATACATGTCGGCGGTACCGCTCGACACAGCGTCGAAGCTCTGGAACGGCGGAACCAACTCGCCGGCTGCGAACAGCTTGATGGTCAGCTGACCGTCGGTCATCGCCGTAATGTTGTCGGCCAGGCGCTGGGCGGCGGTGCCCAGACCCGGGAAATTCTTAGGCCAGGTAGTGACGAGCTTCAGCTCGCGCTTGCCCTGCGCGATTGCCGGCGTGGCAAGCGAAGCAGCGGCGAGGCCGGCCACGCTTGCTCCGGCAAGAAATGAACGACGCTTCATGGTGTTCTCCCATCCGTGTTGCCGTCCGGCGCATTAGCGCTCGGATTGTCCCCCATTCTGCCATCCGATCAGCGACCGAGCGGCGCGTGGCCCTGAACCACGCAGGTTGCGCGGATTATAGTGAAGGGGCTTCGCGGTGCAACAAGCGACCGGCGGTCCGTCCACGGTCGGGTAGGAGTGTTGATGTTGAACCGATGTCAGCGCTCCTACACTGTGCGCCTCGCCAAACAACCCTGACTAGGTCGCGTCATGCGGATTGATCTGTGCTGCATCGGAAGCCGCTTCAACATGTATCGCAACGCGATTGCGCTGCTCTACCATGCGCTTGTCGACGCCGGGCATGACGTCACCGTGTCGCAGAACCAGATCGGCAACGCCGCGCTGACGATCATCGTGCCGCCGATGGCGTTCCGGGTCCCGGCCCTGGTCGAGGAACTACGTCGCCGCCAGCAACCCTATGCCGTCCTAGGGATTGAGACATTCGACGGGTTCTCCCATGCACAGTCGCCGGATGCGTCAGACGAGCTCGACTCGTTTCGGGCCTTCTTCGAATCGGCGAGCGCCGTGCTGTGCCTCTTCAAGCAGGATGTCGAGCGCTATCGGACGGTTACGCCGCGACCGCTCTGGCTGCGGTACGGCGTTCATCCCGCCTTGGAGGAGATCGCGAATCTGCCGAACCGGCCGGTCGACGTTTTCTTCTTCGGTGATGTCGAGCCCTACCCGGAGCGTAGGCGTATCCTCCAGGAGTTGCGTTCCGCAGGTTTGGTAATCGACGTGCTGGAAGGCTCATCACAGGCACCCCATGAGCTGATCCGCAACGCGCGAATCGCACGAGCCAAGATCAATCTGAATCTGGCGCATGCCGATCACGTGAGTCCGCAGCGTGTCGTCTATCTCGCCAACAATCGGCTGTGCTGTGTCTCGAACACCGTTCCAGACTCGGATGGGTACCTCGCGGCGGCGTATCCGGTCCTCGACACCGACAATCTGGTCGATGCCTGCCGAGCGATCGCAGCCGATGGAAGTTGGCGGCGGCTTGGTGCCGAGGCGCATGAGCGTGTTCGCAGCTGGACGATGGTCGAGACAGTATCGGCCGCGGTTGACCGGGCGCTGGCGCTGTAGTCCACCGTCAGGGGGTGGTGGCAATCAACTCCACCCAGCCGTCGCCAGACAGGCTTTCAACCGGCTGGTAGCTGGTTTTGTAGGCCATCTTGCGGCTGCCGCTAACCCAGTAGCCTAGATACACGTATGGCAGTCCCTGCGCCGCCGTGTGGCGTACCAGGTCGAGAATCATGAAGCGGCCGAGCGCGCGCTTGTCGGCACCGGGCTCGAAGAAGCTGTAGACAGCGGACAGCCCATCATCCTGACGGTCGATCAGCACGGCGGCCCACAGATTGTCCCGGGCGTCACGGTACTCCAGCAACGCGGTCTCGATTGGCGACCGTTCGACCATGGCGGCGTAGTCCGGATAGTCCATGAGCGCCATCTCGCCATCGCCATGGCGGCCGACCTGGTAGCGTTCAAACAACTCGAACTGCTCGCGGGTCGCTTCGTTCGGAACGACCTCGCAGGTAAGATCGGCGTTCGCCTTGAGCACCCGACGGTGTCCGCGGGTCCAGCGAAAGTCGGCGGTTCGCAGCCGGACCGGAACGCACGCTGAACAACTGGCGCAGGCTGGGCGGTACGCGAGGTGCTGGGTGCGCCGAAACCCGGCTTTCGCCAATTGATCATGAGCGTGGCGCCCTCGGCGCGTCGACAGATCGCACACCAATCGGCGCTCCTGCAGACCCGGCAGATACGGGCACGGCATCGGCAAGGTGTGGAAGAACGTCAGCGGTGGGGCGAGAGTGGCATCAAGCATGTTTGCCGGCGCCTCAAGCTGCGTCCGAGTCAGGGACGACGCCGCAGAACTCCTGCCGCACCGCCGCCGTGATCGCGATGAGTTGCCGCTGCAGATAGTCGGAGAACTCGTGAAGGCCGAACTGTACGACGCTGTCCTGGTTGTGCCCGGCCAAGGCCGCGCGGGCTTCGTCCAGCAGTTCCATCGAGATGTTACCGGCTCGCAGACCGAACCCGGTCTTCAAATGATGAAGATGGCCGTCAATCTCCGACAGGCAGAGGGCGATGGACCGTGGGAAGCTCATGTTGAACAGAAGGAAGGTCGCCACCTGCTTTGGGGACATACCGCGCGGATGCACGCGCCGGAATGCGTGATAACCGGCAACCGACCGCAGCAGCGCGTTCCATTGGCTGACATCGACCGGGCTGCCGACGCGTTGGTCGGCAGGCAGCAGCAGATGATACTTGATGTCGAGCAGCCGGGTGGTCTGATCGGCCCGCTCCACCTGCCGGCCAATCAGATAGAAGAACCAGGATTGGTCCCGAAAGAACGTGCCTTCGGTGATGCCGGTGTGGGTCTGGCATTCTTCCTTGATGAAGGCGCACACCCGCGACAGTTCGCTTGGCTTAAGGTCGTCGGGTGTCAGGGCGTTCGTCAGATTGTTGAAGACGTTGAGGTGGCTCCACATCTCCGTCGAGATCATCGGGCGGAGCGACCGGGCGTTCTCCTTGGCGGACCGGATGGCCGAGATGATCGACGTCGGATTATCACGATCCAGCGCGTAAAAGTGGACGACGTTGGCGTAGGACGCAACGTCATAGGCTTTGTTGAACCGCTCCTCGTCGGCGTTGAGCTGGACGATCGATCGCCAGTTCTGGCTGCCGCGCGAGTCTCGGGAGAAGTGAAGGTTGACATCGAGAATGCGTGCCAGGCTTTCCGCGCGCTCCATATAGCGTCCAAGCCAGAAAGCGCAGTCGGCGTACCGGGCGAGCAGGAATTTGGTTCCGATCGTCATGGCTCAAGCACCCAGGTATCCTTGGAGCCACCGCCCTGGCTCGAATTCACTATCAAGGATCCGCGGCGCAGGGCGACCCGGGTCAGGCCGCCAGGAAGCACCCAGCAGGACTGACCCGTCACCACGAAAGGCCGCAGGTCGACATGGCGCGGCTCGATCATGCCGTCGATCAGGGTCGGGCAGACCGAGAGATCGATCATCGGCTGGCTGATGAAGTTTGCGGGGTTGGCCTCGAGCTTGACGCGGATGTCGTCGATTTCCTCCTGGGTGGCACGCGGACCGATCACGATGCCGTATCCACCGGATTCACCCACCGGCTTTACGACAAGGTTTTCAAGATTGGACAGCGTATAGGCAAGCCCTTCGCGTTCCCGGCAGATATGCGTGTCGACATTGTCGAGGATCGGGTCTTCATCCAGGTAATAGCGGATGATGCGCGGCATATAGGCATAGACGGCCTTGTCATCGGAACAGCCGGTACCGACGGCATTGGCCAGTCCCACATTGCCCTTGGCATAGGCGCCAAACAGGCCGGGCACACCCAGCATGCTCTCCGGGTTGAACACCTCGGGGTCGAGGAAGGCGTCGTCGAGCCGCCGGTAGATCGAATGCACCGGCGCCATTCCGGCGGTGGTGCGCATCCAGACGCGATCGTTCTCGACCAGCAGGTCGGAGCCTTCGACCAGCGGCACCCCCATCTCGCGGGCCAGAAACACGTGCTCGAAGTAGGCGGAGTTGAATACGCCCGGCGACAGCAGAACGACCTGCGGGTCCTGCACCTCGCTCGGTGCGAGGTCGGCAACCGCCTCAAGCAGCTTCTGGCCGTAGTCGCTGACCGGCCTGATGCCGATCTCGGCCCTCAGATCCGGAAACGTCCGCTGCATCATGTGACGGTTTTCAACGACGTAAGACACACCGGACGGGGTGCGGGCGTTGTCCTCCAGCACCTTGAACTGACCAAACTGATCGCGCACCAGATCGACGCCGCACACGTTCACGTAGGAGCCGTGCTGTACGGCGATGCCCCGCATTTGTTCCCGGTAGTATGCGTTGCCGTAGATCAACTCGGCCGGCACCGTGCCGTCCTTGAGGATGTGGGCGTCGTGATACACGTCGTGCAGGAACAGGTTGATGGCGTTGACGCGTTGCTTCGATCCACGCTCGATGATGTCCCAGTCGCGCGGCGAGATGATGCGCGGAATGACGTCGAACGGCAGAATACGATCGATGACGTCGCGCTCTGAGTACACCGTGAAGGTAATGCCCAGGTTGTAGAGCTCGCGTTCAGCGACCTCCGATCGACGGACGAGATCGGAAAGGGTTAAGCCGCCGAGGCGGTCCCGGACCATTGACGCGTGTTCGGCCGGCGCACCATCGCCGCCGAGCATCTCGCACCAGTGGCCCTGTCGGTCGTATGCCGTAAGCAGATCGACGCCGTCGTTCATGGTCTCCCCGTCTCAGCCAACCGATGCGCTACAGGCACAGCGAGGCCGCTCATCCGCATCAGGCTAAGTGCAACAGCGTCCAATCACAACTGGTCGACGGTTCGAAGTGTCGAGAATCGGACAAGCTGCTCAGCCGCCGGCGCGGGGCGGAACGGTGGGACCGCCGCGGTCTTCGGCACGGGGAACATTCGGTCGTACCGGCGCTGCTGGGCCCCCGCGGTCACCTTGTTGACCGGCAGCAGCGGGAGTTCCGGTCGGAGCGCCGGCTGCCTGGGCTGCACGCTTCCGAGCTTCGGCTTCGGCCGCCTTCATCGCCCCGGTGTCGCTGGATGACAGGTGTTTCAGGATAATGCTGATACGCCGGTTGGTGGGGTCGGAGGGGTCCTCGACCACCAGTGGATCGCGATCGGCCTTGCCGACGACTTCGTCGATGCGCTTCTCGTCGATTCCATTAGCCACCATAACTCGGCGCGACGCATTGGCACGATCCGACGATAAATCCCAATTGGTGTATGTCGAACCAGGATGAAATTGCTTGGAGTCGGTATGCCCGGTGATTTCGATCTTGTTGGGAAGGGCGGCGACCACTTCCGCAACCTTGATCAGCAGCTTGCGGGTTTGTTCGTACATCGATGCGCTGCCGTTCGGGAACAGTGCAATCCGTTCCTGATCGATCAGTTGGATACGCAGGCCTTCGGGCGTGGAGTCGACCTTGATCGATTCGGCAACATCAGAAAGCTCCGGGGATTTCTCGATCGCTTCTTTAATCGCTGCTTCGGCGTCCTCGAACTGCTGCTGCTCGCGCTCGCGCATCAACTGCTCGACAACCTCCTGGTTGACCGTGCCTTCTTCGTCCTCGCGCGAGCCGAGGCGGGATTCGATGTTCTCAGGATCGTCGGAATCCGGGTCGAGCGATTCCGTCCGCTCTGCCTGCGGGCGTGCCACCTGGGGGGTAGAGATCTGCGGCGGCGAACTGGGTGTCTTCAGGGCACCGGGGACGGTGATCGATGTGCCGCCCAAAAGGCCGCCGGAGCCCGAACGCGTGGAGCGCGAGATCGCCGTGGGGTCGAAGTAGTTCGAGATGCCCATTTTTTGTTCCTCCGTGGTGGCATTGAGCAGCCACAGCAGGAGGAAGAAGGCCATCATCGCGGTCACGAAATCAGCATAGGCGACTTTCCACGCGCCGCCATGGTGGCCGCCATGACCACCTTTCTTGACCTTCTTGATAACGATCGTCGCGTGGTTGTCCACCGACCGGCACCTTCTTCAAGTCTGCAATCGCCGACGACCATGCAAGGCCGGGGCCATGATCTGGCGTGCTGGACGCCTGAACCGGATCAGACCGGCGGCAGCGCCGCCACAGCTTCTTCAACCTCGAAGAACGACGGGCGGTCCTTGGACATCAGCGCCTTTCGAGCAAACTCGACCGAGACGGCCGGCGCGTAGCCGGACACATGGGCCAGAAGCCCGGCGCGGATGCAGCCAAGATACTTGGCGTCGGCGGCGAACACCGCGCCCATGGTCGCGGACAACGGGCTCACGAAACCGTATGCCAGCAGAATCCCGAGGAACGTACCGACGAGCGCACCACCGATCAGCTTGCCGAGCACTTCCGGAGGCTCGGTGATCGAACTCATGGTCTTGATGATCCCGAGCACCGCCGCGACGATCCCCAAGGCCGGAAAGCCATCGCCCATCGTCTGGTAGGCGCTTTGGATCTGCGCGTCCTCGGCGTGATGGGTCTCCAATTCCTCGTCCAGAAGATCCGCAAGTTCGTGCGGATTGTTGGTGCCGAGGGTCATCATCCGAAGGTAATCGCACAGAAAGTCCATCGCGTGATGGTCGGCAGAGAACTTCGGAAACGCCTGGAACAGAGTGCTTTCTTCAGGTCTTTCGATATGCGCTTCGATGGCAAGCATGCCTTTGGTCTTGGCAAGTTTGAAGATCGCATAGAGTAAAGACAGCAGCTCCAGATAGTCGTCCTTGCTATATTTTGGACCTTTCAATGCCGCCTTGAAACCGTAGCCGGCTTTGCTTAGAACGTATTTGGGATTGGCGACGATGAAGGCGCCGACCCCGGCGCCGCCGATAATCACCAACTCGAACGGCTGCCACAGCGGCCCGAGCTTGCCGCCCATCGCCATGTAGCCGCCGAGCACTGAAACTGTCACGACGACCCAGCCGATGATTACGAACATGATCGGCTCCTGTGTCCGATTTCCCGAGGGGGCATGTTCCCCACGAAGCGTTGATAATTCGCTAACTTAGCTGATTTGCCAAGATGAAGCGGCAAACTGTTGGACATTCGTATCAATTCAGATCGCGAGTATAGCACATTGAGTCTCACGGATTTGAATCGAAGCAGGGCACGCGATATGTAGAGCGGGCATTGTCCGTCATTCGGGGCCCAGCATGTCCATTGATCCGACCGCGTTTCGGGCTGTCCTGGGGCGCTACGCGACGGGCGTCGCGATCGTGACCACGCGCGGCCCCGACGGATATCCGGTCGGCCTGACGGTGAACAGCTTCACCTCGGTCTCGCTCGATCCGCCGCTGGTGCTGTTCTGCTTGGATCGGCAGGCGGGCAGCGGCCCGGCATTCGCAGCGACGGATTGCTTCGCCGTCAACATCCTCGGCACGGATCACGCCAGGGTATCCAGTCGCTTCGCCGATCCGGCGGCTGAGCGGTTCGTGGAGGACCAGACGGTGGAGTGGGAGACTGGCGCTCCGGTTTTGGCCCACGCGTTGGCGGCGCTCGATTGCCGGCTTCATGCCCGGCATGACGGCGGAGATCATGTCATTCTGGTCGGACGGGTGCTGCGGGCAGAGGTCCTCGTCGACTCCGAGCCCCTAGTCTACTGGCGGGGCGGCTACCGCGGCCTGAATTAATGATTGGACCCGGCGGCGGTCAGATCACGGCACCGTCGATCGCGCTGGTTCCGAGCAACCGGGCGGGCATGCCGAGTTCGGCGAACCGTGCCAGAATCTCGCGTACATGGTCGGCGTTGCGAGTCTCGATAACGGCATCGAGGTCGGCCTGCTTGACCGGTACGTCCTGAAACAGGCGCTGGTGGTAGATCTCCACGATGTTGCCGCCGGTCTCGCCGATGACCTGCGCGACCGTCGCCAGTACTCCCGGTTCGTCGGAGATCTCGATCCGCAGCCGCACCAGGCGTCCGTCGCGCACCAGACCGCGCATCATCACCGAGGCGAGGATCCGGGAGTCGATGTTGCCACCGCAAATCACCGTAACGACACGCTGCCCGGTGAACCGTTCGGGCTCATGGATCAACGCGGCAATGCCCGCAGCGCCCGCACCTTCGACAACCAGCCGCTGTTCCTCGATCAGAAGCTGCACTGCGCGCTCGATCGCACGTTCCGGTACCAGGACGATGTGATCGACCAGTTCGGACACGATCGCCTGCGTCAGGCCGCCGGGGTGCTTGACCGCGATCCCCTCGGCCAGGGTGGAACCGCCGGATGTCGGAGGGAGCCCCCCCAGGGCTTCGACCATGGACGGAAAACTGTCGACCTGCACCCCGACGATGGTGATGTCTGGCTTCAACGCCTTGGCGGCGATTGCGATGCCGCTGATCAACCCGCCGCCGCCGATCGGTACCAGAAGCGTGTCGACATCGGGAACGGCGTCGAGGATCTCCAAGCCGATCGTTCCCTGGCCACGGATGATGTCCGGATCATCGTAGGGATGCACCAGGACGAAACCCTTCTCGGCGACCAACCGCTCGGTCTCGGCCCGACAGTCGGCCAGGGTCCGACCACGCAAGACGACATGCGCTCCGTGCGCGCGCGTGCGCTCGACCTTTGAGAATGGTGTGGTCTCCGGCATGACGATCGTGGCGGGAATCCCCAGGCGTGCCGCGTGGTAGGCCACGCCCTGGGCGTGATTGCCGGCCGACATGGCGATGACTCCGCGGCGGCGTTCGTCGGCGTCGAGGACCGAGAGCTTCACCAGAGCGCCGCGCTCCTTGAAAGAACTGGTGTGTTGCTGGGTCTCCAGTTTCAGCGAGAGGCGGCAGCCGAACATCCGGGACAGCGTCGGACTGGCTACGGTGGGGGTGTGGACGACAGAACCTCGAATGAGGCTGGCGGCACTCTCAATCGCGCGCAGATCGACTGGAAACGGCATTTCTGGTTCTCGCGTCATTGTTTCAGCGGCGAACAATTGGTCCACAGCCAGAAAGGATTCATTAGGAAGACGCCGGTAGTCTATCCCGTGATGACCTTGACTCACGTTGGCATTCGACACCTCTCGTGATACATCTTTGGTCGGGAGGGTGGGGAATGTGACGCATGGCAGCGCACCCGGCTTCCCGGTCGCCGCCGTGACGCGGAGGGCGGCGAAAGTGGCTGCATTGGCTCAACGACCGATATCTGTTGCGCTTTCGGCCGCTGTTGCGGTCTCTGTGGTCGTATGTTTTGCCGAGACTTCCGTCGCTGACGAACCCAAACCGGCTGCCGACGAGTGGTATGTCGTGGGTGGAGCGGACGACAGCCCTAAGACCTTTCGGGACTACCTCACCTTTGATCCGAGAGCGGGGCGTGTCGATTTCGGCGTCGTGTTCTCCCAGGTGTCTGGCAACGAAATGATGGCCTTTACGTCCGGACCGACGTCGCCGAGATCCGAGCGCTTGGATGATCGTGCCCTGATGGTGTCGGGCACCTATGATTTTCAGACCGGCACCATGGTGACCCCACGAATCGTCGGTGGTGTAGGGGTCAGCTATCTCGGCTTGGGCGGTGCTGCATCGGGTGCGCTTGGAACGGTCGATCCGAGTGTCCGGGATGAGATGGCGGCAACCGCCCATATCGGCTTCGGCGCCGACTTCGATCTCGGCGATTCCTGGGCGGTATCGGCGGCATATCAGGCAATGTTTGTCGGCGAGAACGACCGCGAAGGGCGGCTCGGTGAAAGTCGGCTCGATCAGAAGTTCGTGGTCGGGGCCAAGGTCCGGTTCTAGAGTTTTATGGCGTCAGAACGAGGGTGGCTCGCGCAGTGTCGGGTCGCTCAGGCACCTCGAACAATCGGCCGGAAGCCCAATCGGCCTGCCAGGTGGAATAGAACTGCGAGAACAGGTTCCCTGACGGACCGAGTGCGGCAACGAACCCCGAACGATCCAGATCCGACAAATCGTACACCACCCGCAGCGATGCACCGTGAGCGTGCTTGAACGCCGGATTGTCGGCGCGTGACCAACTCCCGCGGCTGACGGTGTAGTCGCCACCGCCAGTCTCCGATCGCCGCTGAAGCAGGCGATCCAGCACTGGGACCTGGCTCCAGACGCGATGCTCAAATACAGCGTGATGAGCATTGCCCCAGCGCCATTCAGCGACGTCACCGCCGAACTGTCGGATCATCGCCGCCATGGCTTCCGACAGCGCACCGGCCACCGTATCAGTGCAACTCTCCACGAACTCGGTGCGCTGGTCGTCGCACCAGCGCTGGTCCGTCGTCAGGACCTTCAGCAGGGTCTCGGCGCGGATGCGGCCGTATTGCGGCATCAGCGGTCCAAGATCGTCGGCGAACAACCGCTGGTGCAGCGCGTCGATCCAGGCTGCAAAGATAACCGGCTCGGGTCTGTCGCGCGCCATGTCGCCATTCCAGGCGCGCAGCAGGTCAACTGCAGCTGTTGTGATGGAATCGGGTGCGATGCTGCCGATCGTTTGCAACAACACGGGCACGAGGTTGCGGGCAAACAGCGACACGGTATCGGACTGGATCGCTGACATCGCGGCGACCGAGCCGTCGGCGCCGCGCAGGCGTTCGATGATCCGTTCGGCGCGGTACGGCGCGTCGAAACCACGGCCGAGGTAGAGGTCGGGATCAACGCCGGTCACGCGGTTGTTGGCATTCACCAGCGCGCCGCTCGTCGGATCGACGGTCGCGGGCAGGGCGTCGAACGGCGCCCATCCCAGCCAGTCCTGTTCGCCGGTCCAGCCGGCCGACGGCAAGAACCCATCACCGGATCGCCGGAGCGGAACGCGGCCTGCGGAAATCAGACCGATGCGGCCATCGACATCGGCAAATGCAACGTTCTGTTGGGGCGTATGGAAACCGCGAAGTGCGTCGATGAACTCGGATGCGCCCGCCGCCGCGGCCATCCTGAACAGCGCCTCGGCAGTATCGTCGTCCTCGCGGAGCACCGGGGACGCGAGCGCCAAGACGGCGCCGTCCGGCGCGGCGGCGCCTGCACTCGACATCGCATCGGAGACGACGGGTCCATGCCGGGTCGAGCGCAGGACGAACTCGGTCACGGTGTCACCGACACGGATGGTCTCGATGCGGGTCTCGAAAGCGACCGCGCCATCCGCCGTGAGGTAGCGGCCCGGGTCCGTCGGATCGAGCTTCTCGACGAACAGATCCTGGGTGTCGGACGGAGTGGTTGTCATCGACCAGGCAATGCGGCCGTTGTGCCCGATGACCAGGAACGGCACACCCGGCGCGAAGGCGCCGACCCGCCGATAGCCCGGTGCTTCGACACGGGCGAGGGTCCAATGGACTGGATCGGTCAAAGCGAGGTGCGGATCGCCCGCCAGCACAGGTTTGCCGGTCGGGGTGTGCGAACCGGACAGGGCCCAGGCGTTCGAGGCGAGGCGAGGCGCAATTTCAGAAGGCATGGCATCGGCCAAGCCGGCCAGGTGGCCCTCGTTGACAGCGTCAATTCCCGCCAAGGATGGTGCGGTGGGTGCTGAGGCTTTGTCGGAATCGGTCACCCACAGGGTATCCAGATCGGCCAGCGTCAGCCCGGCTTTCAGCATCCGCACCCTCAGGATCTCGCCGAACCAGTTTCCGGCAAGCTGCAGCGACATCAGCCGGCCCCACACCAGACTGTCAGCCGGGCGCCATGGCTCCGGCTTGAAGCCCAGAGCGATGAACTCCAGCGGCAGGGCGCCGGAGCGGCTGTCGAGATAGGCGTTTACGCCGGCCGCGTAGGCATCGACATGGGCGCGAGGCTCGGGCGACAGGCGCTGCAGGTTGACTTCCGCCAGCCGGTGCAGGCCAAGGGTCCGGATCATCCGGTCGACGTTTAGTCCGGGCTCTCCGACGATCTCCGCAAGCCGACCCATGCCGATCCGGCGGGTCAGTTCCATCTGCCACAGCCGGTCCTGGGCGTGCGCGAAGCCGAGTGCGAAGCTGGCATCGGTTGCGGTGCCCGCCTTGATGTACAGGACACCTCGGGAATCGCGGGTCAGTTCCACCGGCTCCTGCAGGCCTGAGAGGCCGGAGAGTCGGCCGTCGATCATCGGTACTGAGGTTTGCAGCCAAAGCACGCCGCCGGCTGCCAGCGCGTTGAGGGCGAGCACCGCCAGGACGAAACCGACAACCACCCGACGCCGGCGGGACCAAGGCGCTTTCGGAGCCCGGGTCCCACCGTTCGTCGAAGAACGCGACGTTACCGTCACGCGTCAGGTCTTGTTGAAGATGATCGTCTTCTTGTGGGTGAAGTGCTCCAGCATCGACTCCAGCGTGGCTTCCTTGCCGAGGCCGGAGTTCTTGACGCCGCCGTAGCTGAGGCCCGGCTGCACGACCAGGTTCTGGTTCACCTGGACGAAACCGGCTTCCAGCCGTTCGGTGAAGGTCAGCGCCGCCTTCAGGTCGTTGGTCCACACCGTGGCGGCCAGGCCGTATTCGGTATCGTTTGCGGCGGCCAGCACCTGCTCCTGGTCCGACCAGCGGAAGATGCAGGTCACCGGGCCGAAAATCTCCTCGCGGGCCAGCCGGCTGTCATGGCCGATCTCGGTGAACACCACCGGGCGGACGAACAGGCCATCCTTGAACGCCGGATCGGTCGGCATGGCGGAGCATTCGATCGGCACGGCACCGGGCTCGTTCTTGCCGTGGTCGATATAGCCCTGGACCTTCTTGAACTGCTCCGGCGAGATGATGGTGCCGATGTCGGTCTTTTCGTCCAGCGGGTCGCCCATCACCATGGCGTCGACCTTGGCGCGCAGCTTCTTGACGAACTCGTCATAGACCTGATCGTGCACGAAGATCCGGCTGGCCGCCGTGCAGGACTGGCCCTGGCGGGTGAAGCGCATGCCGATCACCGCGCCGTCGACCGCTTTGTCCACATTGGCGTCCGAGAACACGATCATCGGCGACTTGCCGCCGAGCTCAAGGGTCACCGGGATCAGCTTGTCGGCGGCGGTCTTGTAAACGATCTTGCCGGTCTCGACCGAGCCGGTGAAGGTGATCTTGCCGACCTTCGGGTGGGCGACCAGCGGCGCACCGCACTCCGGCCCGAAGCCCGAGAGCATGTTGAAGATGCCGGCCGGCAGCACCGAGTTGAGGATCTGGCAGACCCGCAACACGGTCAGCGGCGCTTCCTCGGCCGACTTCACGATGACCGCATTGCCCGCCAGGATCGCCGGGGCGATCTTCAGGGCCATCAGCAGCAGCGGCACGTTCCACGGAATGATCGCGCCGACCACGCCGACCGGCTCGCGCACGGTGATGGTCAGCATGTCCGGGTGGTGCGGAACCGTCTCGCCCTTCAACTCGGACCCGAGACCGGCGTGGAAATAGAACGCGTCGGCCAAGATCGAGGCTTCAACCCGGCTTTCGGTGCGCAGCGCCTTGCCGGTTTCCAGCGCGATCAGCCGGCCAAGCTCCTCGACATGTTTCTCCAGGGCTTCGGCACACCGGTACAGCAACTTGCCGCGGTCGCGGGCGCGGGTCTTCGCCCAGGCCTTCTGCGCCTCAGTCGATGACTTCACGGCCCGGTCTACGTCTTCGGAATCGCCGGCCGCGCCAAACCCGATGACCGCGCCGGTTGCCGGGTAGATCACCTCGAAGGTCTTGCCGGAGGCGGCGGGCACCAGTTTGCCGCCGATCAGGTGACGGCCGGACAGCGCCTTGGCCAGCGCGTAGGGATCCAGGTTCGGCTCGATGGACGGCGCGTGGCCGTAGTCGAGATCGCTTACCATCAGGTTCATCGTCCGATCTCCTTCAGAATGGTTGCGCGGTCCTGGTCCAAGTTCGGGGCCGGAGCGCGGGTGGTGGGGTCGGCAAAGCCCGAGATCTTGATCGGGTTGCCGATTACTTTCATCGGGCCGGTGATTGGGTCGTCGACGTCGACGATCATGTTCCGGGCGGCGGCCTGGGGATAGTTGACCGCCTGGCCGATGTTGTTGATCGGGCCGGCCGGGACACCGGCGACATCCAGGACCGACATCCAATGTTCGGTGGTGTCGGTCTTCAGGATGGCCTCGATCTCGACCTTTAATGTCTCAACGTTCTCGGCCCGGACAGGGTTGCTGACGAACCGTGGATCGTCCTTCCAGTCGGGGCGGCCCAATCCATCGGCCATCTTGCGGAACAGGCTGTCATTGCCGGCGGCGATGATGATGTAGCCGTCCGATGTCTCGAACGCTTCGAACGGGGTGATCGAGGGGTGCCGCGCGCCGAGCGGCCCCGGTGAGACGCCGGAGGTGAAGTACCGCATCGCGGCGTTCTCCAGCAGGGCCAACTGGCAATCGAACATGCCGATGTCGACCTTGGTTGCCTCGCCGGTCATGGTCCGGTGGTACAGCGCCGACAGCAGACCGACGGCGGTGTACAGGCCGGAGCCGATGTCGCCGATCGACATGCCTATGCGCGTTGGCGGCGTACCCGGATGCCCGGTCACGCTCATGATCCCGCCCATGCCCTGGACCACCATGTCGTACGCTGGCCGGGTCATGTCCGGACCGGAATGCCCGAAGCCGGAGGCCGCTGCGTAGATCAGCTTGGGGTATTTCGGGTGCAGGACATCCCAGCCGTAGCCCAGCTTCTCCATGGTGCCGGGCCTGAAATTCTCGACCACCACATCGGCGGTCGCGAGAAGATCATCGAAGATCGCGCGGTCATCGTCCTGCTTGAGATTGAGGGCGATGCTTTCTTTGCCGCGATTGATCGACTGGAAATACGCCGACTTGCCGTTCACGAACGGCCCGTAATGTCGGGCGTCGTCTCCGGTCTCCGGTGTTTCGACCTTGATCACCCGGGCGCCGAGCTCGGCCAGCATCAGGGTGCAGTAGGGCCCGGCAAGGATCCGGCTGACATCGACGACGGTGATCCCCGAGAGCGGACCGGTACGGACGGTTTGGCCGTCAGCGGCCATGAGCGTGCCTCCCTACTGCGTGCATTAGTTTCCGGCGGTTTTAGACCACAGCCGGAGGCTCGACAAGGTAACGGCGACGGCACGCACGCTGCGGGTGGCCAGGGCTGGACGAATCGTCTTATAGAGCCGTTTGGATCGCTTCATGACGGTGAGGGTGGGGATATGTCTCGTACTATGATTGCTGCCGGGCTGGCTGTGGTGCTAGCCGGTTGCACGGCAACGCCGCAGAACGGTGAGAAACTGGTGGATGACGTCCGTCTGCAGCCTGTGGCGCTCAGTTCGGATGGCGGATCGGCGCGCTGTTCCGCGCATCCTGTCCTGATGCACCGATCGCGGGCGCGGTCGGACTGGAGCGCAACAACGGACGTGCCGGGCACGCTGTACCTGCCCCGAAATGCCCGGGTGGTCGAACTGGTTTGTACCCCGGTTGCCGGCGGCTCGCCGACGACCCGCTACCTGGCGTCGGAGGAGACTGCCGAGGGCAAGCGTGCGGTCGCCGCGACCGGTGCCATGTTCCTGCTGTTGGGCGGCCTTCCTGCGCTTGCCACCGGTGCCGCGCAACGCACCGACGTGTACGCGTTCTCGGATGCGGTCAAGGTCGACTTGCCGCCGCGAGCGTCAGCTTCGGCGACCGACCGCTCGGCATACGTGACCCGGAGAGTGACAGAGGTCGGTCAGGATACCGACGAATGGCATCGGCTGCGGTGGGAGATGTGCAAGGACGAAAAGTCGCCTGGCGAGAAGGCACTGGACGACCACTGCGAGAAAGATCTGAACGAAATCAAGAAACGCCGGGAACAATTGCTGGCCGATCTAAAGGCAGGTTAGCCCGCACGAGAAACCGCGACGGCCGGCCCGCCGGGCAGGTCGTCGCCTATTCCGCGGCCTTCGCTTCGGCGGAACGGATTCCGGCCCGAATGAAGTCGAGCGCCTCCTCGGTATCGCCCCAACCCTTCACCTTCACCCACTTGTTGGCCTCGAGGTCCTTGTAGTGGGTGAAGAAGTGCTGGATCTGGTCGATCAGGATCTTCGGCAGGTCGCGCCACGAGCCGATGTCGGCGTAGTAGGGATGCAGCTTGTCGACCGGGACGGCCAGGATCTTCTCGTCCTGGCCAGCCTCGTCCTCCATGATCAGCACGCCGACCGGACGGACCCGGACAACCGACTTCGGCAGGATCGGCACCTGGCCCGCGACCATCACGTCGACCGGGTCGCCGTCGTCCGACAGGGTGTGCGGCACGAAGCCGTAATTCACCGGATAGCTCATCGCGGTGTGCAGGAACCGGTCGACGAACAGGGCGCCGGACTCCTTGTCCAGCTCGTATTTCACCGGGTCCGATCCCAGGCCGACCTCGATGATCACGTTGATGTCGTAGGGCGGGTTGTGGCCGATGGCGATCTTGTCGAGTCTCATGTCCTGGTCCTCGTGACCTCAAAATGCTGCGGCGCAACATATCGATTGAGGTGATGCGATCAAGAGACTAATTGCCGCGCGCTCGTGCGGAGCAGGTCGGTGACCAGTGTCTCTCTCCAAGCGCTCAACGGCACAAACGTGTCGTCAGAATGCAAAAGGCCGGCCTCGAGAGGCCGGCCCATTGTCTGGATGAGACGGCCCGTCAGCCGGCGGCTGCGACCGCCCGCTTGGCCATGACCGTGATCAGGTGGGCGCGATAGTCGGCGCTGGCGTGGATGTCGGCGTTCAGCGTGCCGGCATTGACCTTCAGACCGGCGACCGCATCGGCCGACCAGTTGGCCGACAACGCCTTTTCCATCTCCGGAACCCGGAACACCCCGTTCTGCCCGGCGCCGGTCACCGCGACCTTGGCACCTCCGGCCGTCTTGGCCACGAACACGCCGACCAGGGCGTAGCGTGACGCCGGGTTGTCGAACTTCATGTAGGCGGCCTTGTCGGCGGTCGGGAACGACACCGACACGATCACCTCGTCTTCCGCCAGATCGGTCTCGAACAGGCCGGTGAAGAAGTCGTCGGCCTTCACTTCGCGCTTGTCGGTCTTGATGGTCGCCCCGAGCGCGAGGCAGGCGGCCGGATAGTCGGCCGCCGGGTCGTTGTTGGCGACTGAGCCGCCGATGGTGCCGCGGTTACGGACCTGCGGGTCGCCGATGCCGCCGGCCAGAGCCGCCAGAGCCGGGATCGCCTTGGCGACCTCCGCCGACTTGGCGACCGCGGCGTGGGTGGTCATGGCGCCGATCGTCACCGTGTTGCCGGAAACGGTGATACCGACCAGTTCCTTGACCCCGCCGAGATCAATCAGATCTGAAGGTTGCGCCAGACGCTGCTTCAACGTCGGGATCAGGGTCATGCCGCCGGCCACGAACGTGCCATCATCCGCCTTCTTCAGGACGGCGATGGCGTCCGCCACGGACGACGGTTTGTGATAATCGAATGCGTACATCGTCGGTCTCCTAGTTCTCGTCCGTGGTCATTCAGCCGCAGCCGCTGGCCGGGCACTGTTGATGGCGGCCCAGACAACCTGCGGGCTCGCCGGCATCTTTACGTCGCGCACGCCCAGATCCCAGAGCGCATCCACCACCGCGTTGATGACCGACGGCGGCGAGCCGATGGCTCCGACCTCGCCGCAACCTTTCACGCCCAGCGAGTTGTGGGTGCACAATGTGGTTTCGGTGCCGACGGAGAACGATGGCAAATTGTCGGCCCGCGGCATGGTGTAGTCCATGTACGAGCCGGTCAGGAGTTGCCCGTCCTCGTCGTACACGCAGCCTTCCAGAAGTGCCTGGCCGATACCCTGCGCGAGGCCACCGTGGATCTGCCCGGCGACGATCATCGGGTTGACCACCCGGCCAACATCGTCCACCGCCGTCATCCGCTCAACCGTGACGACACCGGTATCGGGATCGACCTCGACTTCGCAGATGTGGCAGCCGCCTGGGAAGGTGAAGTTCAGCGGATCGTAGAACGCCTTCTCGTCGAGGCCGGGCTCAAGCTCCTGGTGCGGGAAGTTGTGTGGAACGTATGCCGTCAGCGCGACCTGGCCGAACGGCAGGGTTTTGTCGGTTCCGGCAACCGTGAAGACTCCATCCTTGAACTCGATATCGGAGTCAGAGGCTTCCATGATGTGAGCGGCGATCTTCTTGGCCTTGGCGATCACCTTGTCGAGCGCCTTGACGATTGCCTCGCCGCCAACGGCCAGCGAGCGCGAGCCGTAGGTGCCCATGCCGAACTGCACCTTGTTGGTGTCGCCATGGCTGATTTCGATGTTCTCCATCGGCATGCCCAATTTCTCGGACACCAACTGGGCGAACGTCGTTTCGTGGCCCTGTCCATGGCTGTGCGAGCCGGTGAAAACCGTCACCGAACCGGTGGGATGCACACGGACCTCGGCGGATTCATACAGACCGGCACGGGCGCCGAGCGAGCCGACCACCGCCGACGGCGCAATGCCGCAGGCCTCCACATAGGTCGAATAGCCAAGTCCACGTCGCTTGCCGCGGGCTTCCGACGCTTTGCGGCGTGCCGCGAAGCCGTCGACGTCGGCCGCCTTCTGGGCGGAGTCGAGGGTCGCGGTGTAGTTGCCGCTGTCGTACTGCAGCGCCACCGGCGTCTGGTACGGGAAGGCGTCAGTTGGGATGAAGTTCCGGCGGCGGATATCGGCCTGGCTCAGCCCCAACTCGCGGGCGGCCCGATCGACCAGGCGCTCAAGCAGATAGCTCGCTTCCGGGCGGCCGGCGCCTCGATAGGCATCGACCGGGATCGTGTTGGTGAAGACCGCCTTCACGTTGCAGTAGATCACCGGGGTTGTGTAGACGCCCGCAAGCAGCGTCGCGTAGAGGTAGGTCGGCACGCTGCTGGCGAATGTGGAGAGATAGGCGCCCATATTGGCCTTGGTGTCGACCTTCAACGCCAGGAACTTGCCTTCGCTGTCCATCGCCAGTTCGGCATGGGTTACGTGGTCGCGGCCATGGGCGTCGCTCATGAACGCTTCGGAGCGGTCGGCGGTCCATTTGATTGGACGGCGCACGCGCGATGACGCCCAGGTGACGATCGCTTCCTCGGCATAGTGGAAGATCTTCGAGCCGAACCCGCCGCCGACGTCGGGTGCCACGACCCGCAGCTTGTGCTCGGGGATCGACAACACAAACGCGCCCATCAGCAACCGGATCACATGGGGATTCTGGCTGGTGGTATAGAGCGTGTACTCGCCTGTCGCCTGATCGTACTCACCGATCGCGGCCCGTGGCTCCATGGCGTTCGGAATCAGGCGGTTGTTGACGATGTCGATCTTGGTGACGTGCGCCGCCTTGGCAAAGGCCGCGTCGGTCAGGGCTTCGTCGCCGATCGCCCAGTCGTAGCAGAGATTGGTCCCGATCTCGTCGTGCACCAGGGTCTTGCCACTGAGCGCCTTGCTCATGTCGACCACCGCGGGCAGCGGCGTGTAGTCGACGACGATCTTCTCGGCGGCGTCTTTGGCCTGGGAGTACGAGTCGGCGATGACAATCGCCACTTGATCGCCGACGCACCGGACCTTGCCCTGAGCAAGCGGCGGATGTGCCGGCTCATGCATCGGCGAGCCGTCTTTGGAGTGAATTTGCCAGCCGCAGGGGATGGACCCGACCTGCATGTCGGCACCGGTAAAGACCGCCACTATGCCAGGGGCAGAGGTCGCAGCCGACGTGTCGATCTTGTTGATCTTCGCGTGCGCGTGCGGGCTGCGCAGGATGTAGGCGTAGGTCTGGCCGGGACGGTTGATGTCGTCGGTGTAGTTGCCACGACCGGTCAAGAACCGCTTGTCTTCGACGCGCTTCACGGCCGCGCCGATACCGGTACCTCCATCAGGCATGTCTCGCTCCCTGTCTGGCCGAATCCCGTTGATTTTTCTTATGGATGGGATCGGTCACATCGTCTGTTGCGCGTGCTGAATGGCCTTCACGATGTTGTGGTACCCGGTACAGCGGCAGATATTGCCCTCAAGCCACTCCCGGATCTCGTGCTCGCTCGCCTTCGGTTTTTTCTTCACCAGATCGACCGCACTCATGACCATTCCCGGAGTGCAGAAGCCGCACTGCAGGCCGTGGTGCTCCTTGAACGCCGCCTGCATCGGGTGCAACTCGTCGCCGTTGGCGAGGCCTTCGATCGTGGTGACCTCGGTGCCCTCCGCCTGGACCGCGAGCATGGAGCACGACTTGGCGGAATCACCGTTTATGTGAACGACGCAGGCGCCGCACTGGCTGGTGTCGCAGCCGACATGGGTGCCGGTCAGGTGGAGGTTCTCGCGCAGGAATTGAACGAGCAGGGTACGGGCCTCAACCTCGCCCGATACCTTCTTGCCGTTCACCGTCATGGTAACCGTGGGCATGCCCTGATCTCCCTCGTGAAGCGTGCGATCGATTTCGTTTGTCGTTAGGGGATTCCCGTCTGGTGGTCACAACAGCCACCGTCCCCATTCCGGCACAGTCTCTTTCCGCGCCCGTCACAGGTCAAGCGGCGAGGGGAGCTTCGTTAACCACAACCGAGATCGCCGGGCTGATCGATCGGCAGCCTGCTGCGGCATCATTGTCCGAGGCGCCTTGGCGGCTTTGATCGCAACTGCGCAATGCAATGGTCCTCATCGTTCACATATGTGATAGATCTGCCACGCCAAATGCCGATGGGTATTGGGAACTGGCAATGACCACTGGAGAACACCGAAGATATGGTTGAGCCGATGCGGATCCTTCAACGACCAAAATCCTTGACTACGCTGGCCGCAGATCAAATTCGCAGCCGTATCGTGCGTGGCGAACTGGGCTTGGGGACGCCGCTGTCCGAGAACGCGTTGGCACTGGAACTCGGCGTCAGCAAGACCCCGATCCGCGAAGCGCTGCTGCAGCTCAAGATGGAGGGGCTGGTGTCGATCCAGCCACAGCGCGGCAGCTTCGTGTTCGAGATGAGCATGGATGAAATCCAGCAACTCGGGGAACTGCGCGAGACCCTGGAGGTCACGGCACTGGATCGGGCGATGGCTCGCAATCCGGAGCCAATCGTGAAGGCACTGTCCGTCATCGTCGATGCGATGACCGATGCGGTAGCCGCCGGCGATTGCGGGCGGTACCGGGTGCTCGATGCGGACTACCACCGAGTGCTGTGCGATCACTCGGGCAACCGGTATCTTGCGGACTGTTATGCCGGGTTTGCGTTCCGCATCCAGGCGCTACGAGCCAAGCTGGCGACCGATCCGGCCCTGAACGCGATTTCCCTGCGCGACCACCGGGATCTGCGGGACCTGATCAAGGCCGGAGACGCCGAGGGCGCGCGCACTCTGCTGGTGGCGCATATGCGGCGCACGATCGTCGACTACGAGGCCAGCATGGCGGAATTGGCGGTCGTCGCCTGATCCGCGTAACTCGCCGTCGTTAAGCCGCGTGCTGCCGGTTGATGTCTGAGATCGTTTGATCGACTTCGCTCGATACGCCGGCCATGCGCGATGCGATTTCGGCAGTCGCAAGCTGCTGTTCCTGCGTTGCAGCGCCGGTTTCGTCCATCAGCACCAGCATCGTGTCGACCTTTTCGGTAACGTCGGTGAAGGCGATGCCGACAACGTCGAGCAGGGCCTGCAGTCGGGCGGTGTTGCCGCCGATGGATTCGGCCGCCGTTCGGGCCGCATTGGCCAGTTCCTTGACCTCGCGGGCGACCACGGCGAAGCCTCGGCCCGCATCGCCGGCTCTGGCAGCCTCGATCGTCGCGTTCAGGGCCAGCATGTTGGTCTGTCCGGCGATCGACTTGATCGAGCCGAGCAGGGTCAGGATGTCGTTGATCGCCCTTTTGAACTCGTCAATCTGCTGGACAGTGTCGCCGACGGTGCCGGCAATAGTGCGCGCGTGACCCAGGCTGCGCGACACGTTCGACTCCACGGTTGCCATGCTTGCCGACAGTTCCTCCGAGGCGGCGGCGACGCCGTTGATTGCTGCGCCGACGCTGGTGCCCAGCGAACTGGTCAGACTGGCGATGGTGCGTGCGGATCGGCGGCGAAGAGCCTGATCGAAGGCGGTGGTGGCGATCACCGTCTCGGTGCTCATCAATCGCGAGACGGCGGACACCGCCCGGCGATGGCTGTCGTCGACCGGATCGCCCGCCAGGATGCGGGTGTTGATCTGGTCGGAAAGCTCGGCGAAGAACATGCCGTAGACTGCCGGGTCCAGGCCGGCCTCCAGATCGCCTTCGGCAAAACCTAGAACCCGGTCGTAGTGCTGCTGGTCGACGCCGATCTCGAACACGGCGCGCCACCGGTCGCTGTGAGCCGCGGTCCATGCTGCCTCGTCCTGGCCCCACAGGAAGGACTTCAGGGACGGATGGGCAACGCAGACCTTGTAGGTCGCCGGCAGTGCAGCCGGCAGCACCGCCGCGACGTGATCATCCCAGGCGCGGGTCAGACGCTGACGGTCCTCCGGTAGGGCAAGGCGGCAGCCTGACAGCAGCGATGTTAGATCCAAATACCTTCTCCATCGATCGTCTGCGTTACTGCGCTCCTGGCAACGTCAATGCCGGCACGCGCAACAATGTTACGTCGATGGAGTTATGATGCCGGCGGGGTTTGTCCAACCACACCTGCGTGAGGCGGCGGCTCGTCAGTACACGACGACGCTGCGGATCGACTTGCCTTCGTGCATGAGGTGGAAGCCGTCGTTGATCTGATCGAGCGGCATGGTGTGGGTGATCAGGTCGTCGATGTTGATCTTGCCGTCCATGTACCAGTCGACGATCTTCGGCACGTCGGTGCGGCCGCGGGCGCCGCCGAACGCCGTCCCGCGCCACGAGCGGCCGGTCACGAGTTGGAACGGACGGGTGGAGATTTCCTGGCCGGCCCCGGCGACACCAATGATGATGCTCTCACCCCATCCTTTATGTGCACACTCAAGGGCTTGCCGCATTGTGTTGACGTTACCGATGCACTCGAACGAGTAGTCGGCGCCGCCGCCGGTCAGCTCCACCAGATGCGCGACCAGATCGCCCTGAACCTCCTTCGGGTTCACGAAGTGGGTCATGCCGAACTTGGCTCCCAACTCGCGCCGCGCCGGGTTCAGGTCGACCCCGACAATCATGTCGGCACCGACCAGTCGGGCGCCCTGCAGGACGTTCAACCCGATGCCACCGAGCCCGAACACCACGACCTTCGAGCCGGGCTCGACCTTGGCGGTGTTGATCACCGCGCCAATGCCGGTGGTAACGCCGCAGCCGATGTAGCAGACCTTGTCGAACGGTGCGTCGGGGCGGATCTTCGCCAGCGCGATCTCCGGCAGGACCGTGTAGTTCGAGAATGTCGAGCAGCCCATGTAGTGGAACAGCGGCTTGCCGTTCATCGAGAACCGCGAGGTGCCGTCCGGCATCAGGCCCTTGCCCTGGGTGGTGCGAATCGCCTGGCAGAGATTGGTCTTGGGGTTCAGGCAGTACTCGCATTCCCGGCATTCCGGGGTGTACAGCGGGATCACGTGATCGCCGGCTTTCAGTCCCTTTACGCCGGGGCCGACCTCGACGACGACTCCAGCTCCCTCATGGCCCAGGATCGACGGGAAGATGCCCTCCGGATCACCACCCGACAGCGTGAACGCGTCGGTATGGCAGATCCCGGTCGCCTTGACCTCGACCAGGACCTCACCCGCCTGCGGACCTTCCAGATCGACGTCGGCGATCTCAAGCGGCTTGCCGGCTTCGACGGCGACGGCGGCGCGCACTTTCATGGCAAATCTCCGTTGTTCTCTGACGGTCCTGGAGGCGGCGACCGTGGGTCAGCTGTGGGCGGAGACCAGGAACAGCACGACGGCGGCGGCGACGGCGCCCCAACTCACCAGTACGGCCCAGTGCATGCCGGGATAGATGTTCTCATCCGGGATTCCCAGGCGCTTCATTTCTTCCTTCATCGGGTTGCTCGATGCCACCGCAGTATCCTCCTTGTGATGACCGGCGTGGGCCGGTGCGGCCGCCGCAGCGGGCGCGCCCCGGCTCGTCGCGATTTCGCTGAATTTGGCGAAGAAGTCGTTGGCGTATTTCTTGGCCGTGGAATCGATCAGCCGGGCGCCGATCTGGGCAAGCTTGCCGCCAACCGAGGCGTTGACTTCGTAGCTAAGCACCGTCGCGGAACCGCCCTCGGCGTCCTCGAGCTTCACCTTGGCGCCGCCCTTGGCAAAGCCGGCGGCGCCGCCCTTGCCCTCGCCGGAGATCGTGTAGCCGTTCGGCGGATCGATGTCGGACAGAGTCACCTGGCCGCTGAACTTGGCCTTGACCGGCCCGACCTTGACCGAGACCTTGGCGGTGAACCCAGTGTCGCCGGTCTTTTCGATCTCCTCACAGCCCGGAATGCACTCCTTCAGCACATCGGGATCGTTCAGCGCCTCCCAGACGATTTGGCGGGAGGCCGGGATCGTGTGCTGGCCGGTCATATCCATTGCAAGGGACCTTTCGTCGGCGACGCCGTGGATCGGACATCGCTTAACAAATTTGGCGAGGGATCGCCAGAACCCGCGGCAAGCCTGTGGGTCAGTCCGCTGAGTAACCGACCAGCAGCGTCACCAGCAGCAGTACCGCCACCCAGGCTACACCGTTGCCGACCCGAACCGTGCGTCCGACGATGCCGTACGGGCCGAAGTTGCGGGACGCAGCATCGATCGAGGCCGATACCATGGCCCGGCTACCACCAATGAGGCGGGACCAGACCGTATCGATACCCAGGCCGAGGCCGCGGATGATAACCGGTAGGGCCCTGCGGTAGATCCAGTCGAAGTCGAGATTGGTTGCCCGGAATTCCGCCGGATACAGGCCCTTGCGCATCAGGAAGACGAAGGCCAGCAGGGCGAACAGCAGCATTTGCAGCTGAGTGACCACATGGGCGACCGTGTAGGGCTGGTAGTCAACCGGGAACGGCAGGATGGCGTACAGCGGTGCCGGATAGACGCCGATCCCGACGCACAGTGCGGCGGTCAGCACCATCGCAGTCACCATGTTCCATGGCGCCTCTTTGCACCGGATGCCGCTGTCGTGGCCGAAGAAGGTGAAGTACGGAATCTTGATGCCGGAATGCTCAAGCACGCCGACCGAGGCGAACAGCAGCACCAGCCAGACGATCCAATGCCCGGTATCGGCCGTCGCCGACTGGATCAGGCTTTTGGAGACGAAGCCGCTGAACAGCGGGAACGCCGAGATCGAAGCGGCGCCGATCACGCAGCACACCATGGTGATCGGCATCGAGCGGTACAGCCCGCCGAGTTCGGACGCCTTGGTGGTGCCGGTGCGGTGCAGGACCGCGCCCATGCTCATGAACAACACGGCCTTGTAGAGGATGTGACAGAAGGCGTGCGCGGCGGTGCCGTTCAGCGCCAGCGGCGTGCCCACGCCGATGCCGACGACCATGAAGCCGAGCTGGTTGTTCAGGCTATACGCCAGCACTTTGCGCAGATTGTTCTCCACCGCGGCGAAGAAGATCGGGAACACCGTCATCACCGCGCCGATGTAGATCAGAACCTCGGTGCCGGGGAAGCCGCGCGCCAGGGCGTAGACCGCAAGCTTGGTGGTGAACGCCGACAGGGTCACCGTGCCGGTGGCGGTGGCGGCCGGGTAGGAGTCCTGCAGCCAGTTGTGCAGCAGCGGGAACGCGCATTTGATGCCGAACGCCAGGAAGATCAGGCCGGTGCCGAGGCCGTCCAGCTTCATGGCGTCGAACGCCACCGACCCGGTCTGCGATGCCTGGATCAGCACCCCAGACAGCAGGATCACGCCGGATCCGACCTGGATGATCAAGTAACGCATGCCGGTGTGGTAGGAGCCTTCGGTGCGGGTCGCCCAGATCAGGAACACCGAGGTGATGGCGGTGGCTTCCCAGAACACGAACAGGCTGATCAGGTCGCCGCAGAACACCGCCCCGACCGCTGAGCCGGCGTACAGCAGGGTTGAGACCTGTTGCATGGCGTCGCGGACGTGCCAGGCGAACACCAGGGCCAGGAAAGCGGCGATGTTGAAGATCAACCCGAACACGAAGCTCAAGCTGTCGACCCGCAGCAACGTCACTGATTGGCCGACGATGCTGGTGGTCAGATGATCGCCATAGGGGATGTCCAGCAGCAGCAGGATGCCGACGACCGGCACCAGACACATGAAGGCCGAGCGCAGGCTGCCGTTCGGGATCAGCAGCGCCAGCGGCGCGCCGATCAGATAGACCAGGAACGGCGGGATGGTCGCCAACATCAGCGCTGCTCCCCGGTCATGTGGCTGTTCGGGGTTTCCGCGTCGATCGAATAGGGTGCGTAGTAGTCCTCGCGGCGGCGGATGATCAGTCGAAGCGTCTTCGCACCAAAGATCACCAGCGCGTAGATGACGAAGCCGAACACCGGATAGAAGAACGGCAGTGCCTCAACCGGTACCGAAGGGTGCTTCTCGTACAACAGGTCGACGACTGCCAGGAGGCCGCAGACGATCGCCAGGCCGGCGATGACCCGCATCGGGTTGGCGACCAGCCAATCGAGCATCCGAACGAATCGGCCGGTGGCGCGGTCGGGCGTAATGGGAGAGGCGGGATGGTCGCTCATCGGGCGGCCCTCACTGGACGATCGGGCGGAGGAGGGCGATCACCTCGTCCGCGTAGAAGAACAGGACGACGCACCCGGCCGCGGTCAGGCACGGTGGCAACACGCACAGCAGCGGCGCCTCCTGCACCCCATCCTTCGCCGGAGCGGCGGCCGCCCCGACCGACTGTGGCACCAGATCCGGCGAGGGTCGGAAGAAGCCGCGCGCCACCACCGGAATCAGGTAGGCGACGTTCAGCAACGAACTGATCATGTACACCGCAACCACGATCCACATGCCGGTCTCGACCGCGCCCATCGCCAGATACCACTTGCTCCACACCCCGGCGAGCGGCGGCAATCCGATGATGCTGAGCGAGCCGACCAGGAAGGCGGCGTAGGTGAACGGCATCTTGCGGCCGAGTCCGTCCATCTGGCTGATCTCGGTCTTGTGGGTCGCGACGTAAATCGCCCCGGCGCACATGAACAGCGTGATCTTGCCCAGCGCGTGGGTCGCGATGTGCAGCGCGCCGCCGAGGATTCCGAAGGACGTCGCCAGGGCTGCACCAAGGACGATGTAGGACAATTGGCTGATGGTCGAGTAGGCAAGCCGGGCCTTCAGGTTGTCCTTGGTCATGGCGACCAGCGAGGCGGCCAGCATGGTGAAGGCGGCAACCCCGATCAGCCACTGCGATGCCCCGGTATCGGCGAGCAGGTCGATGCCGAAGATGTAGACGATCACCTTCAGCACGGTGAATACCCCGGCCTTCACCACTGCCACCGCATGCAGCAGGGCACTGACTGGTGTCGGCGCCACCATCGCCGATGGCAGCCAGCGGTGGAACGGCATCAGCGCCGCCTTGCCGATTCCGAACATGTACAGGGCCAGCAGGATCGGCAGCAGGGTCGGGTCGATCTTGTCGCGCAGGATGCCGCCGACGGTAAAGTCGAGGGTGCCGGCGGCAATCCAGGTCCAGATGATGGCCACCATCTGGAAGCCGATCGAGGTCCCCATCAGCAGGCCGAGGTACACCCGGGCGCCGCGCTTGGCCTCGTCGGTGCCCTTGTGGGCAACCAGCGGATAGGTCGACAGCGTCAGGGTCTCATAGAAGATGAACAGGGTGAACATGTTGCCGGCGAAGGCGATGCCCATCGAACTGGAAATCGCAATGGCGAAGCAGATGTAGAAACGGGTCTGGTTCTGCTCGCCGTTCCCGCGCATGTAGCCGATCGAGTACAGCGAGTTGATGATCCACAATCCGCTGGCGACGCAGGCGAACAGCATGCCGAGCGGCTCGACCTGCAGGACCAGCGGCAGACCCGGAGCAACTTCGACCAAGGTGGCAGTCGGCTGGCCGCCGGCCAGGACGTCCTGCAGCAACGCGTAGACCGCAGCGGCCAGCAGCCCGGCGGTGACCAGGGTGACCGCTTCACGGACATTCGGGCGACCACCGGTCAACGCCATGAACACCGCGCCGAGCAGCGGTAGCAGCAGCGTGACGGCCAGCAGGAAGGACGGGTTCATGGCGCGCCCCCCAGCAGGCCCATCGCGGCGGTGCGGGCGACCCCGACGGTGAACTCGGCGTTGATGCCGAAGCCGATGTTGGCCAGCACCAGAACCCAGGTCGGGACCAGCATCGACAGCGGCGCTTCGCGCACCACCCGACCCTCCGGCGGTTCTTTAAGATAGGCGGCCTCAACGATCTTCCAGACATAGATGATCGCCAGCAGCGAACTCGCCAGGATGACCGCGGCAATCGGCCAGCGTCCGTCATCCAGGGCGGCGGTGATCAGGTACCATTTGCTGATGAAGCCGACGGTCAGCGGCACGCCGATCAGGCTGAGCCCTCCGGTGACGAATGCGGCCATGGTCCAGGGCATCTGCCGACCGAGGCCCTGCACGCCCCGCATGGTCACGTCGCCGACCCGCAGCATGATGCAGCCGAGGGCCAGGAACAGTGCGCCCTTCATCAGGGCGTGGTTGAACAGATGCAGGATTGCCGCGGTCAACCCCTCGACGCTGCCATAGGCGATGCCGAGCACCATGTAGCCGATTTGAGCCACGCTGGAGTACGCCAGCAGGCGCTTGATGTTGTACTGGTAAATGGCGGCGACGGTGGCGGCGACCATGCCGATCAGCGCGAGCGGCAGCAGCACATAGTCCAGCGTCAGCGCCATGAAGCCGTAGGACGGCGCGAACACCACGAACAGGAAGCGCAGCAGGACGTAGACCGAAACCTTGGTCGAGGTGGCGGCCAGGAAGGCGGTGCCGGTCGATGGCGCGTAGGTGTAGGCATTCGGCAACCAGGTGTGCAGCGGGAACAGCGCAAGCTTCAGGCCCATGCCGACGACGATGAACGCGAACGCCACATGGACGGTGCGGTTGTGCTGCAGGGCCGGGACCCGCTCGCTCAGGTCGATGATGTTCAGGGTGCCGGTGACCATGTACAGCAGCCCGACGCCGATCACGAAGAACGTCGCCCCGACGGTCCCCAGCACCAGGTAGTTGTACGCGGCGGTCAGCGCCCGTCGGTCCATCCCGGCGCCGGCCGACACCAGGATGTACGACGACAGCGAAGTGATCTCCAGGAACACGAAGACGTTGAACGCGTCGCCGGTGATCGTCACGCCAAGCAGGCCGGCAAGGCACAGCAGGTAGGCGGTGTAGTACAGGCCATGCTGGTTGGCCGGGATCTCTGCCATCACGCTGCGCCGGGCGTACGGCATCACCGCCGAACCGATTCCGGAGACAATGACCAGTACGATCGCGTTGGTGGCGTCGATCACGTACTCGATGCCCCACGGGGCAGCCCAGCCGCCCATCTCGTATCGGATCGTGCCGTCGGCCAGCACCACCTGCAGCAGCACCAGTGAGGTGGCGAACGCCGCCCAGCTCACGAGGGTCGCAAAGCCCCAGCAGATCACGCCGCGCCGCAGCAGGAAGCATACCGGCGCCGCCAGCAACGGCACCACCACCTGGAGGGCGGGCAGGTGCGGGACGATCCCGGACAGGGTTGCTCCGGTCATGGCAGGCGTCCTTCGAGATCGCGCGCCATGTCCTGCTTCTCGGCATCGTCGATCTCGTCGTCCTCGATCGAGTCGTAGGCCTCGCGAATCCGCACGACGAAGGCGAGGCCGAGCGCAGTGGTGGCGATGCCGACGACGATCGCCGTCAGGATCAGCACATGCGGGATCGGGTTGGAGAAGATCTCATCCCTGCCTGTCAGGATCGGCGCGGTGCCGCCGGCGACCTTGCCCATCGAGATGTACAGGATGAACACCGACGTCTGGAACACATTCAACCCAATGATCTTTTTGACCAGGTTTCCGCGTGCCACGACAATATACAGGCCGGTCATCATCAGCAGGATGACGATCCAGTAGTTGTACTTGGCTAGGAACAACTCGAGCATCGTCACCAATCTTCGTCGTCAATGTCACGGGTCCGGCCGGCATAGGCCAGGAAGATCAGGGTCATGACCGCCGCCACCGTAAGACCGACGCCGAACTCAACGGTGATGATGCCGATGTGCTGGCCGGCGGTGTCGTTTGCGACCAGCCAATCGTAGTCCAGATAGTTGCCGCCCAGGGCCAGTGCCGCGTAGCCGACCAACGCGAAAATCATCACCCCGAGCGGAGCGAACACCAGGAGGACTTCCGGCTTGAACACCTGTCTGGCCCGTTCGATGCCGAAGATCAGGGCATACAGGATGATCGCGGCCGCCACGATCACGCCGGCCTGGAAGCCGCCGCCCGGGCTGAAGTCGCCATGGAACTGGACGTACAGCCCGTACAGGATGATGAACGGAATCAGGATCTTGGAAACGACCCGTAGGACCAGGTGATGCCTCATGCGTCACGCTCCGGCCGGCGGGTCCCGGCCTCCTCGTCCTCTTCGCGTCGACGGCCCAGCAGCAGCAGCACGCCAACTCCGGCGGTGAAGATCACCGCGGTCTCGCCCAGCGTGTCGTAGCCGCGGTAGCTGGCCAGGACCGCCGTGACGATGTTCGGGATCTGGATGTCGTCGCGGGTGCCGGCGATGTACTCCGGAACGATATGCTGCAGGGCCGGCGCGTTCGGATCGCCGAACGCCGGCATGTCGACGGTTCCGTAGACCAACAGCGCGCCGGTCGCCAGCACCACGAGGAACGGACTCCAGCGGAAATCCTTCTTCACCTTCTCACGGCGCCGGGTGAGGGTGAGGGTGCCAAGCATCAGGACGGTCGAGATGCCCGCACCGACCGCCGCTTCGGTGAACGCCACGTCGACCGCGTCCAGATTCACCAGCAGGGCCGCGGAGGTCAGGCTGTAGCCGCCGGCCAGCATCGTGGCGACGAACAGGTGGCGGGTTGTCAGGATGGCGATCGCGGTGATCCCGAGCAGGCCAAGCAGAACGACATTGATCAGCAATTCCATCGATCAGCGCTCCTTCTCGGGAAGGTCTTCCGGCGGAACGCCGAACGGGCGCAGCCCGACGGTGTAGGCGGCGTTGGCGACCGCGTGGGTCGCGGTCGGGCTGGTCAACAGGATCAGCAGCAGGATGAACACCAGCTTGACCGTGACCAGGGTCCAGCCGCCCAGGAACATCATGCCGACCAGCATCAGCGAGAGGCCGAGCGTATCGGTGATGCCGGCGGCGTGCAGCCGGGTGTAGAAATCGGGCAGGCGCCACAGGCCGAACGAGCCGATCAGCACGAAGATCGCACCGACCGCCAGGAACACCCCGGCCAGGATCGCGGCGAGCACGGTCATCGCTGGGTCTCCGCTTTGCGCTCGCCCGAACTGGCGCCGCCCAGGTTGCGGTACCGGAAGAATTTCAGGACGGCCAGCGTCCCGATGAAATTGACCAGGGCGTAAAGCAGCGCAATGTCGAGAAAGTCCGGACGTCCGGCCAGGAAGCCCATGGCCGCGATCAACAGCACGATCTTGGTGCCGAAGCTGTTCACCGCGAGCACGCGATCGTACAGGCTGGGCCCGGCAATGGCGCGGACCAGCGTGATCAGCAGGGCGACCAGCAGGCCGGCGGTCGCGGCCGCGAGCATCATCAGCGCGTAGTCCATCAGCGGGCGCCCAGCGCGGTGACCCGGTCACCCATGTCGCCGCCCGTCAACCCGTCGGCCATCTCCTGGGTGATAGCGTGGACCACGAATTCGTCGTCATCGATATCGATGGTCACAGTGCCGGGCGTCAGCGTGATCGAGTTGGCGTAGATCACCACACCGACATCGGTTGCCTGCGTTGCCTTGACCCTAACCATCCGCGGACTCAGGGCCATGGTCGGCGACAGGATCAGCTTGGCGACGTCAATGTTGGCCTTCACGATCTCGACCAGCAGCCAGACCCAGTAGCGGATGATTGGCAGATCGATTCGCAGCGAGACGCGTTCACCATCGAATTTGTCGGTGCGGAGCGCGAGATAAACCGTGGCGATCACCGAGACGGCGCCGAGCGACAGCAGCAGCGGTTCGGTGAAGTAGCCCGACAACAGCAGCCAGAACGCGGCCAGACTTGCCCCAAGGACCGATGCGTGAAGCATTCCGCCGTGTTCCCCTCCGAACCTCACCGTGCCGGCATCTTGCGCACCGAGCGGACAATTCATGCCACAGGTCCGATGCAACCGCCAACCCCACGGAATGCAAACTTGGACATCCGGATCAAATGTCGCGGTGACACAGCGCCTGCGCAAAGGTCTATGCATAAATAGGTCTGTAATACTGACCTAAAGTGGATCAAGAATGCGCTCCTTGAAACAAACGTTCGTTACCGGAGGGCATCATGAACGGTATGCACTTCTATCAAGGCGCTTGGAGCAACGAACCGCCTCGTGTGGCCGGGCCGACCGACCTCGGTTTCTGGTCGTCGAACTCGGTCTTCGACGGCGCCCGCGCAATCCGAGGCTGTGCCCCGGATCTTGACCGCCATTGCGCCCGATTGATCCGCTCGGCCCAAGCGATCGGCCTGACACCGGATCTGACGGCCGATGAGGTCTTAGCGCTGTGCATCGAAGGCATCCGTGCGTTGCCGGCCGACACGGACTACTACGTCCGGCCGATGTTCTTCTGCCGGGGCGGGGACATCTTGCCGGAAACCGGTACGACGCTGTTCGCGCTGTCGGTCTTCGAGATGCCGATGCCGGGCGAGAACGCCGGGCGGGCCACCTTGTCGCCATTCCGACGAGCGGCGGCGGACCAGGCTCCGACCGATGCCAAGGCCGGATGCCTGTATCCGAATTCCCAACGGGCTCGGCGCGACGCGATGAGCCGTGGCTTCAGGCTGGCGGTGATGCTGGACCCGGATGGGAACGTCGCCGAGTTCAGCCACGCCAATCTGTGGCTCGCCAAGGACGGCGTTGCCATCACGCCGAAGCCGAACGGCACCTTCCTGGACGGGATCACCAAGAATCGGGTGATGGGGCTGCTGCAGAATGTCGGCGTACGGGTCGAGCATCGGGCTGTGACGGTGGCCGACCTGGACAGCGCCGATGAGATCTGGATGTCGGGCAATGCCGGCAAGATCCAGACGGTGACCGGATGGGAAGGCCGCGAACTGCAGCCCGGTCCGGTGTTCCGGCAGGCCCGAGGACTCTATCAGGAGTTCGTCGAGACCTGCCGGATCGTCGAGATGCCGGAGATTCAGCGTACCGTAATGGCGTAGCTCTCCACCGGCGGGGTGTTCTTGACCAGGCCGGCGTCTTTCAGAAACGCGGCCATACGCTCATACCGACGTATATCGAGAGCCGCCGGGCGGAGCGCGAAACGCGGCAGCGTGTCGCGCCAGGCCCGGCGGTTCAACTCGTCGTTGACCTCTGGGTGATTCTTCACGAACAGCTCCCAGGCCTTGTCCGGGTGGTTGACCATGTACTGCACCGCACGCTCGGTGGCGTCCAGGAACCGCGCCAGACGCGGGTCGGACGACAGGTCTCGGTGGGTGACGTAGATCAGTTGGTCGAAGGGCGGGACACCGTGTTCCTCGATGTAGAAGGCCCGACCCGGCCGGCCGACAATGTCCATCTGGTTCAGCTCGAAATTGCGGTAGGCGCCGATCACCGCATCGACCTGACCGGAGATCAGCGACGGCGACAGCGAGAAGTTCACGTTGACCAGTTCGACGTCGGCAACGGTCAGGCCGACCGTTCGAAGCATGGCGTTGAGCGTTGCCTCCTCGGTCCCGGCGATCGAGAAACCGATCTTGCGGCCCTTCAGGTCGGCTAGGGTCTTGATCGGTCCGTCGGCCATCACGGTGAGGGTGTTCAGGGGCGTAGCGACCAGGGTTCCGAACCGGACCAGCGGCAACCCCTCGGCCACCTGCAGGTGCAGTTGCGGTTGGTAGGACACCGCCACTTCGGCCTTGCCGGCGGCCACCAGCTTGGGCGGATCGTTCGGGTCGGCCGGGGCGATCAGTTCGACGTCCAGGCCATACTCGATGAACAGGCCGAGTTCCTGGGCGACGATCAACGGGCCGTGGTCTGGATTCACGAACCAGTCGAGCAGGACGGTGAGCTTGTCGGCGGCGCGGGCCGGTGAGGTGGTCAGCAGCAGTGCGCAGGCAAGCAGGGCGGTCAGCAGGCGCATCGGGGTCTCCGGTTGGTCAACGGGTGTCGTCCGTCTCGCCGGCCTGCCAGGGCATGGCCCGTCGCAAGCCCGCATCGACGGCGGTGTAGAGCGCGACCGAAAGGATCGCGAGGGTGAACAGGGCGGCGAACATCAGGTCGATCTGCATGCGGCCGTTGGCGTGCAGCATCAGGTAGCCGAGCCCGGCCGAGGACCCGACCCACTCGCCGACCACGGCGCCGATCGGGGCGACGGCGGTGGCGACGCGCAGGCCCGAGGCCAGGGCGGGGAGGGCCGCCGGTATCCGGACACGCCGGAACAGTTGCGGTCCCTGGCAGCCCAGGGTGCGGGCGGCGTCGATCCACAGCGGCTCGACCCGGCGCAGGCCGTCGTAGAACGCGGTGGTGACCGGGAAGAAGATGATCAGGGCCGCCATCACCACCTTGCTGGCGAGGCCATAGCCCAGCCACAGCACCAGCAGCGGCGCCAGCGCGAACACCGGGATCGCCTGGCTGACCACCAGCACCGGCAGCAGCCAGGGGCGAACCGGCCGGAAAGTGTGCAGCACGGTTGCGGTCGACAGCCCGACCGTGGCACCGAGCACTAGGCCCAGAAGGATCTCGGTGACCGTGATGCCGGCATGATGCAGCAGGATCGGGCTGCGCTCGACCCAGGCTGCCGCAACCCGGGCCGGGCCAGGCAGGATGTAGGGCGGGGCGGCGGTGAGCCAGACCACGATCTGCCACAGCGCGATCAGCCCGACGGCGATCGTCGCGGGACGCGCAAGGCGGGTGACGTGCATCATCGCCGGGAACGACGTTCCCGGACGGACGCTGCGTATGGGTCGGACAGGTCTGTTGCGCGATTGCGCATCGCTGCCTCCTTGCTCCCTCCGCCGGCGTGATCCGGATCAGGTTCGTGGGGTCGTCCGGTTTCCCGGACCTCTCAGCCGCCCGATTGCGGCTCCCCCGAAGTGGCGACGCGATCATGCGGCGGGACCGCCCCCTTGGCAAGGGCGCTGCGGTGACGCAGGTTTGCAGTGCCATGGAGACCGCCCAAGCCACCCTCAAACAGCCGCTGGATGCGTATCGCGTCGCCCCTGAAGTGACCGCGCGGTGCGATCCGGCGTGGACCCGCTTTGATCCCGACCGGCTGCCGGCACGGTTTCCGGCACAGCCGATCCTGGTCGGCAACGAGATCTACCGGCATTCGGTCTACGGGCAGAACCACCCGCTCTCGATCCAGCGGGTGACGCCGGCGATCGATCTGGCCCGCGCGCTCGGGTGGCTGGATGACACGGTCTATGTCGAGAGTCCCCAGGCCGAGCCGAACCAACTCCATCGGTTCCACGACCCGGACTACGTGGCGGCCGTGGTTGAGGCCGAGCGTACCCGGCACGTGTCGGCGGCGGTTCGCGAGCGATACAACATCGGACGGAACGGCAACCCGGTGTTCGCCGAGATCTTCAGGCGGCCAGCCACGTCGTCCGGCGCCTCGATCTTAGCCGGATCGGCGTTGGCGAAGGTGCAGCGCGGTATCATCCATTCCCTGGCTGGCGGCACCCATCACGGCCGCCGCGACATGGCCTGGGGGTTCTGCTTCTTCAACGACCCGGTCCTCGGAATCCTGGCGATGCTGGATCACGGGTTGGAGCGGGTGGCCTATGTCGACCTGGATGCCCATCACGGTGACGGCGTTCAGGACGCCTTCCACGACGACGACCGGGTGCTGACGATCTCGGTACACGAGGATCGTCGCTGGCCGAAGACCGGACCGCTGGACGATCGCGCCGGGGGACTGGCCCGCAACCTGCCGGTGCCGACCGGACTAAACGACAGCGAGTTCGCGCTGCTGGTCACCCGGGCCGTCGTACCGCTGGTCGACCGGTTCTTTCCCGACGCTTTGGTGATCCAGACCGGTGCCGACGGGTTGGCCGACGACCCGCAGGCCAAGCTGGAGCTGTCGAACCGGGCGCTGTGGGACGCCGTTGCGGCGTTGCTACCGACGGCACCGCGGGTCCTCGTGGTCGGCGGTGGCGGCTACAATCCCTGGTCAGTGGCGCGGGCCTGGACCGGGATCTGGGCGACCGTGAACGGTCGTGATCCTGACATCGCGCTGACGCCGGAAGCGGAGCGGATCCTGCGCGACCTGACCTGGAACCACAGCCGCGGCCGCAACCCGCCGGACCACTGGTTCACCACCTTGGCCGACCGGCGCAATCCGGGGCCGGTGCGCGACGACATCCACCGGATCATCGAGGCGGTATTGAAGCCATGAAAGCCCTGTTCGTCGCCCTGTCGCTGCTGCTTTGGACCGGTGCCGCAGTCGCTCAAGAGCGTGTACCGCTGACCATCGAGACCGCGGCCGGAGTCCGACATATCTTCCAGGTCGAGGTTGCCGACACCGACCAGGAGCGCGGGCAGGGCCTGATGTACCGCCAGGAGATGGCGCCCGACCACGGCATGCTGTTCGTGTTCGACCGGCCGAGCCGCATCACCATGTGGATGAAGAACACGCCGTTGCCGCTCGACATGCTGTTCATCGGCGTCGATGGCCGGATCGTCGACATCCACCAGCGCACCGTGCCGTTCTCGCTCGACACCATCGCTTCCGGGCGGCGCGCCCTGTACGTGCTGGAAGTGAATGGCGGGACGGCTGACCGGCTCAAGCTCGGCGTTGGGGACAGGGTGTCAGGCGCCGGCGTTGGCGGGTGACGGTCTACCGTGCCGCTTGCAGGAGCGGTCCGGTGTCCACTCCGAGCTTCGTTGCGGCCTCGACAATCAGTGCGACGGCCTCGTCGTTGAGGGGGATGCCGTCGCGGCGGTTGCGCTCGGCGACTTCGGCCTCAAGGTCTCCCGGCAGGTAGAGACGCTCGACGCCGTCGGCGCGCCGGCTGTCGCGGTACTGGCGTGCGACCCGGCTGATGTGCGCGGTGAAGTCGGCGATATCGCGGAACGCCGCGACGTTGATCGCCAGATAGAACTGTCCATCGGCGCCGGGGGTGGCGCCGTCGACCATGTTGCCCGACTCGGTGCCGTAGCCGGCGCCTGACAGGACCGAGGCCAGCAGGCCGACCATCAGCGCGAGCCCAATGCCCTTGTGGCCGCCGATCGGTTGTATCAGACCATCAAGTGCAGCCGCCGCGTCGGTGGTCGGAACACCGCTCGCGTCAAACGCCCATCCCTCGGGGATCTGCTGGTCCTTCTGGGCGTAGACCCGGATCTTGCCGTGGGCGGTCGCCCCAAGCGCGACGTCGAGCACGATCGGTCCATGTTCGCCGCCCGGCACCGCGATCGAGATCGGGTTCAGCCCGACGATCTTGTCGACTCCGCCCCAGGGCGCCATGGTCGGCAAGGCGTTGCTGCCGGCAATGCCGATCATCCCCTGCGCGGCGATGCGCATCGTGTACCAGTCGAGCGCGCCGCTGTGATTCGAGCCGCGCACCGCGGCGAACGCCACGTTCACGCTACGCGCCCGGTCGATCACCGCGTCCACCGCCAGCGTTCCGGCGATCTGGCCCATGGCGTTGCCGCCGTCGATCACCAGGGCGGCACCAGCATCGGACACGATCCTCGGGTGTCCACGCGGATCGACGCCGTCCTCGGTCAGCTTCTTCACGTAGTCCGGCACCCGCAGCACGCCGTGCGAGTGGATGCCGCGTCGGTCGGCGTGCACCAAGGAGTCGGCCAAGGTCACGGCATCGCCGTCGGTCATGCCGCAAGCCGCGAACACCCGGGCCACTGTGTCGCGCAGCACAGATTCGGGAAACCGCCGCTCGTTCTCCTCGCCCGGATATCGCGCCATGGTGCGAGCCGCGCTTAACGCTTGCGGGCGAGGGTCAGGCCGTCGCCGATCGGCAGCAGCGCCATCGTGACCCGGTCGTCGCTGTGGATCTTCTTGTTGAGGGCGCGGATTGCCTTGGTGTCGGCGCTCTGGTCGCTGTCGTCGATCACCGCACCCGACCACAGGACATTATCGACCGCGATCAGGCCGCCGGTCCGAACCAGAACCAGCGCCCGCTCGTAGTAGGCGTCGTAGTTGGACTTGTCGGCGTCGATGAACATGAAGTCGACGGTTCCGGTCCAGCCATTGGCGATTAACCCGTCCAGGGTTTCGACCGCTGGCGCGATCCGCAGGTCGATCTTGCCGGCAACCCCGGCTTCCTCCCAGAACGGCCGACCGATGGCGGTCCACTCGTCGCTGACGTCGCAGCACACCAACTCGCCGTCGGCCGGCAGGGCGAGTGCGGTGCGCAAGGCGGAGTAGCCGGTGAAGGTGCCGACCTCGATGGCCCGGCGCGCGCCGATCAGTTCGACCAGCATAGCCAGCGCGTTGCCTTGATCCGGGGCGATCTGCATGCCGGCCATCGGCATGCTCTGGGTCTTCTCTCTGAGCTTGCGCCCGATCTCCGGCTCACGGCCGCCAATGTCGTTCACGTAGGCGTAGAGTGTGTCATCGAGCGTGAGGGTGCGCGGGGACATGGTGGCTCCAAGCATTGAGGGTGGCGAACTCGGCAGAGTATTGGGTGCGATCAGGTCCTCGGAATTTTCGTTTCGGCACCGGCGGCCTCGGCCGAAACGTAGCCGGCGTAGACCGTCGCGATAGTGTCGGCCGCCAGTTCGGAATCACTTTCCACAGGATCGCCATAGGCGACACTGCGGTAGAACGCCTCGATCTCCTGTGGGAAGCCGTTCAGGTGGTCTTCGTCCGGCGCGGTCGGGGCCCAGCCCTGCTTGGTGCCGAGCTTCTCGACCAGGTAGACGTCCTTGAACACCTCTTCGACCGGGTTGTAGGTCTGCATCGAGTTGTTCGGGTTGATGTTGCAGACGGCGCGATGGTTGTTGGCGATCACCTCGAGCCGGTTCTTGATGCCGCCCATGATGATCTCGGATGCGAATACCGTCGCGAGAGTGCCGTCCTCGAACGTGACGTGCAGCATCGCGACATCCTCGATGTCGTGATAGTCGGTCCGCAGATGCCCCGCGTCCTGGTAGCCGGGCAGGCGGGTCAATTCGTGGATGCGGGCGCTGATGGTTGCCGGGCGAATCGGCTTGCCGTTGCGCACGCGGCCCTCGACCCGCTTCAGGTACAGCACCGCGCTGAGCGGATGGCAGCCCTTGCCGACCATCGAGCCACCGCCGGCGAACTTCCAGTAGCCATAGGCCGGTGAATGCGATCCGGAATGCCCCTGTTCGCCATGCATCCACAGGATCTGAGCGCCGGTCTTCTCGATGATGTCGCGCTCCTTCTGGACCGACGGTGCATAGATCCAGTTCTCCGAGTACAGGACCTTGGCGGTGGACTTGGCCTCGGCCTCGAGGATCCGCCTGACGCTGCCCATGGCGGCGTCGAGCGCCTGCTGCTTGGGATAGCCGCGACCGTCGAAGCCGTCGGAGCCGTCGCCGAAGAACCCGGTGAACGGCTTCTCCACGATCGGCCACACGCCGCGTGACAGGGCGGCGACCGCAACCGCCTCATGGGTGACCGGCGGAGTGCAGACATGCACCACATCTACCTGGTCGAGCAGGGAATCGAGATCGTCGAACACCGTGAGGCCGAGCGGCTTGGCGAACGCCTCGGCGCTGTCGCGCGTACGGGACGCCACGCCGACCACGTCGGGCTCGGTACCGAACACCCGCTCGATTGCCTGGTAGTGGAACTTGGCGGCGAACCGCGATCCGACGATTCCGGCCCGTACCCGTTTCTTTTGGCGTTTCATCGCATCCCCCGATTTGCACGGCAGCACCGTGCCGCCAGTGGCGGGTTTGGGCAAGGTTCGCTATAGCGTCGAACGAACTTTGACCGACCGAGCGGCACCGTGCTCATCCATACCGCGCGCTTCGTGATCCGCGATTTCGACGAATCCGACCGTGCGGAGTTCGTCGGCTATCAGCGCGATGCACGCTATCGTCACCTCTATGATCTTCCGGATGACGGTGGGCAGCGGGCGGGCGAATTGTTCGACCGGTTCGCCGCCTGGAAGCGAGAGCTGCCGCGCCGCAATGTCCAGGTCGGAATTTTCGACCGCGTCTCCGGCCGGCTGTGCGGGTGCTGCGGGCTTCGTCAGAGCGATGTGCCGGCCGGCACCGCCACTTTTGGCATCGAACTGACGCCCGACGACTGGGGACGCTACCGGTTGGCGGTCGAAGTCGCCGCAGCGCTGATCGACTATGGGTTCTCGGAACTGGCGCTGGACCGGATCATCGGCGATACCGCGAGCGGCAATCGGCGGGTCGAGAAGCTGGCACGATGGTTCGGGGCGACCATCGTCGCGCGTCGCGACGGGCCGGATTGGATGGTTGCGCGAGGGTGGGTGGAAGTCGACTGGGCCTTGCCACGTACGGCGTGGGCCGGCTTGCGGAAGAAACGCAACCGAGCCAATGCGTCCGGCGATACATCCAATCCATCTCAAGAAGCGAACTCAGTGCTTGATTGAGCGTCTTTGGAAGGCTAGGAATTCCGCGACTTTGAAAGGTCTCGGGGTGTAGCGCAGCCTGGTAGCGCATCTGCTTTGGGAGCAGAGGGCCGGCGGTTCGAATCCGTCCACCCCGACCATTTCAACCCGGCCGGGCGTGGCGATACGCCATCCGAGGTAGGCACAGGAGAGCGGCGATCATGCAGGTGCGTATCTACAAGCCGGCCAAGAACGCCATGCAGTCGGGTCGGGCCAAGACCAAACACTGGGTGCTGGAGTATCGCGCCGAGACCGCGCGGATCCCGGAGCCGCTGATGGGCTGGGTGTCCTCGGGCGACACCACCAACCAAGTGCGGATCCCGTTCGATACGCGCGAGGAGGCGGTGACGTTCGCCAAGCGGCACGGCTTCGCCTATTCGGTGGTGGAGCCGCACGAGCGCGCGCCGAGACCGAAGGCCTACGCCGACAATTTCGCGTTCAACCGCAAGATCAACTGGACTCACTGAGGGCCGTCGTTCCGGCCCGCAATTTGAAACGGGCGCCCATAGCTCAACTGGATAGAGCACCCGCCTTCTAAGCGGGCGGTTCGAGGTTCGAGTCCTCGTGGGCGCGCCACTCCCTCCGGGCAGTTCGATCGTCAGGCAGCGTCAGTTGCGTGCCTTGGCGACGACCTCGATCCATCTACCGTCGAAGTCATGGGATTCGACGATCTCGAAATCCTTCATGAATTCATACTGTTCTGCGGGCAGGACCATGGTGTCTGCCTCCGGGGTCGTCATGTGCTCGTTTCGGTTGACGTGGTAGAGGCTGCGGACGCCCAACGTCTTCATGACGCCGCCATAGAACAGATGATTGCGCTGGTCCATGTGCTGGAAGCTCATGGTATTGACCGCCAAGTCGACCCGTAGGGGAAGCGATCGAAGGCGCCAGGGCGGAACAACGACAGCTCGGTGTCCGGCCGATAGCGTATCATCGTCCTGCCACAGTCCAGTCACTGCATCGCCGTACAACGAGGTCAGATACGTGTGGGTCAGCACCATGTTCACCGGCAGGTCACTGAGCAAATAAGTGACATCCGGCCGGATCGCCATCAGGCGTGACGCGAGGCATCCGAAGCCTCCGCCGATCTCAAGCACAACGCCGTTCTTCGGAATCAAGGACATGATCCGGCACGCATAATACGAAGCGTTCAGGCTCTTGCCGGTGACCGTTCCGACTCCCGGAAGTTCCAGAACTCTCGCGCCAAATCTATCGTCGTCGATGATGGCCGAATCGTACCAGTTGATGCCAGACCCCTGCCTGCGAAACAAACGGCTGATGAGGCCGGCGTACTGCCCCCAGGCCAGCGGCGTGTAACGCGCCCGGTCGGCGTCACTGTACGGCGGGTAGAACTGGTTGAAGTCCAGCGGCGGAAATCCCTCCGGGCGGTCCGGCGCGGTTTGCGTGCCGCTGGAAACCTCCGAACTTCGAAACCTGGCAAGGTGCTCTCGTGTCAAAGGAAAGCGGTATTTGCTGTCCTCGACCCGCGATGGCGTCCAGCCTTCCCAGGATCTCGTCTGCATTTGATCCAGGAGTTGGCGGTAGCGTGCTTCCGCTGCTTCGAGGTCGACAGGGTGCTGCGCGAGCGGCGGAACCTGCTGTTGCCTTCGCGGTGTGCGCGTTTGAAGCTCGTGTGCACGGCCATTGGTCTTCAGCAGCAGCAGGAAGTTGTTCCACAACCGTCGGGACTTGGGCTCGATCATGCAGGCCCGATGGGCTGCCCGAATCGCGGAGTCAGGGTCACGCTCGGCCATCGCTAGTGGATAAAATCCGACATTAGAATCCCGCTCAGGATTCCCGCGGGTTCGGTGGCGTGCGAGTCTGGGGCATGCGCACCGGGATCAGCTTCACCGTCAGTACCGCCGATCGCGCCCGCCTGGAGGCGATCGTGGCGGACCGCAACAGCCCGCAAAAGCACGTCTGGCGCTGCCGGATCGTGCTGCTCACCGCCGCGGGCCTGGGCACCAACGCGATCATGCGCGAGGCCGGGGTCGCCAAGACGGCGGTCTGGCGCTGGCAGGAGCGCTTCGCCGCCGAAGGCGTGGACGGGCTGCTGCGGGACAAGACGCGCCCGTCGCGGATCCCGCCGCTGGACCCCTCGGTGGCCGAGCGCGTCGTCGCCCTGACCCTGACCGATCCGCCCGGCGAGACGACCCACTGGACCGCCGCAACGATGGCGGCACAGACCGGCATCTCGGTTAGTTCGGTGCAGCGGATCTGGCGTGCTCACGGTTTGGCCCCGCATCGGATCCGGCAGTTCAAGCTCTCGAACGACCCGGAGTTCGTGACCAAGCTGCGCGACGTGGTCGGGCTCTATGTCGACCCGCCGGCCCACGCCATCGTGCTCAGCGTCGACGAGAAGAGCCAGATCCAGGCGCTCGACCGCACCCAGCCCGGCCTGCCGCTGAAGAAGGGCCGCGCCGGCACCATGACCCACGACTACAAGCGCCATGGCACCACCACCTTGTTCGCTGCCCTCAACGTGCTCGACGGCACCGTCATCGGCCGCAACATGCAGCGTCACCGCCACCAGGAGTTCATCCGCTTCCTCAACCACATCGAGGCCCAGGTTCCGGCCGGCAAGGTGATCCACGCCGTCCTCGACAACTACGCCGCCCACAAGCACCCCAAGGTCCGCGCCTGGCTGCACCGCCATCCCCGCTGGACCTTCCACTTCGTGCCGACCTCATGTTCCTGGCTCAACGCCGTCGAAGGCTTCTTCGCCAGGCTCGCCAAGCGCCGCCTCAAGCGCGGCGTCTTCCGCTCTGTCGCCGACCTCCAGGCCGCCATCAACCGCTTCCTCGACGAGCACAACGCCTCAGATCCGAAGCCCTTCAACTGGACAGCCGATCCCGACAAAATCATCGCCGCCGTCAGGCGTGGGCACCAAGTGTTGGATTCTATCCACTAGGACATCGGCGTCGTAACCGGCCCATTGGGCCGGCGCCTCTACGATCGAGCGGCGGTGGTGATCGGCGGGAACCTCGGGCATCTGGCTGATCGTCCGTTTTGTAGGAAGAACGTCTCTCGCACGGCGGGCCTGCCGAGCGCAACCGGCGGATGGAGGAGAAGTCCTACGATCGCTTCGCAATGATCTCACGGCGCCAGATGTACAGGCCGCTGCCGATCACGATGGCCGAGCCCAGCCAGATCGTCGGGCCCGGAAGGTCGCCCCACACCAATGCCCCGAGCAGCAACGCCCAGACCAGGCTGGTGTACTTGAACGGGCCCACCAGTCCGACTTCACCGAGACGAAGCGCCTCGATCATCATGGCCTGGGCGATCCCGACAAGAGCCGCCGTGAGCACGAACAGCCCGGCATCCTCCCAACGCAGCGCCACCCAACCGAACGGCATGGTCATCAGTCCCGCCAGAGCCACCACCGAGGTCGAGACCACCAGGATCGCCAGTGTCGACTCGCCACCGGTGCCCATGCGTCGGGTAACCACGTCGCGGAGCGCCCCGATCAGGGCGGCGCCCAGCGGGATCAGGGCAACCAGCCGGACCATATCGGGAGTCGGGCGCACCATCACGATGACGCCGGCAAACCCAACGGCGACCGCCGTCCAGCGGCGCCAGCCGACCCGTTCACCCAGCAGCAGGGCGGCCAGCATCGTCCCGAAGATCGGCCCGGCGAACGAAATCGCGATGGCGTCGGCGATCGGCATCAATGACAGCGATGTCACGAACAGAAAGGTCGAGGCCGCCATCAGCGCACCGCGGCCGAGATGCGGCCGCCAATCGTGGACCCGCAGTTCCGCCGTGCGGCCCCGGGCAACCGCCCAGCCGATCGCCAGCATCACCACCAGCGCACCGCGGACCGCCAGTACCTCGCCGACCGGCAGCCGCTGCGTCAGCCATTTGGCGATGGCATCGTTGACGGTGAGCACGGCCATCGCCGCCACCATCAGCAGAATCGCGCGCGTCGACCGGCCGGCCGCCGCGGCTGGATTGTCGGGGGTGGAATGGGAGGTGGTGCCGGAAAGCATCAGCCCGTCATACGCCGTGACGATAGGTCAGGGAAGCTGTTGGACGCGTTGATGTCCCGGTGCTATCACCGCCGCCATGCTGTCGATACGCAACATAACCGTCCGAGTGGCGGGTCGAATCCTGCTGGACGACGCCTCGGCGACGATCCCTCCGGGACATCACGTCGGCCTGATCGGCCGCAATGGCACGGGAAAGTCCACGCTGCTACGGGTGATCGGCGGCGAACTCCAGCCGGACCTCGGGGCGTTCGAACTGTCGGGCGTGTTCTCCGGCCCGAACGCCATCGGCTGGGTGCGGCAGGAAGCGCCGGGCGGAACCGAAAGCCCGATCGAGCACGTGCTGTCGGCCGACCGCGAACGGGCGTCGCTGATGGCGGAGGCGGAAACCGCGACCGACCCGCACCGAATTGCCGAGGTCCAGACCCGGCTGGCCGATATCGGCGCCCACGCCGCTCCGGCGCGTGCCGCACGGATTCTCGCGGGCCTTGGCTTCGACGAGCCGATGCAGAACCGCTCCCTGTCGGAATACTCGGGCGGTTGGCGGATGCGCGTCGCCCTGGCGGCCGTGTTGTTCCAGGAGCCGGAACTGCTGCTGCTTGACGAGCCGACCAACCACCTCGACCTGGAGACCACGGTCTGGCTTGAGGGGCATCTGAAGGCCTATCCCAAGACCCTGGTCGTGGTCAGCCACGACCGCGACATGCTGAACGAGGTGGTGACCTCGATCCTGCACGTCGATCAGTTGCGGCTCACCCAATACTCCGGCAACTACGACACCTTTGAACGGGTCCGCGAGGCGCGTCTGGCGTTGCTGGACGCGCAGCGGGTCAAGCAGGACGCCCAGCGCAAGCACTTGCAGTCGTTTGTCGACCGGTTCCGCTACAAGGCCTCCAAGGCCCGTCAGGCGCAAAGCCGCATCAAGATGCTGGAGAAGATGGAAGTGCTCCCGGCGGCGCTGGCCGATCCGGAGACGCGCTTCACCTTCCCGACACCGGACAGCTTGGCACCGCCATTGCTGTCGATGGAGAAGACGGCGGTCGGCTACACCCCTGGCAAGCCGGTTTTGTCGCGACTGAACCTGCGCCTCGATCCGGACGACCGGATCGGTCTGCTGGGCTCGAACGGCAACGGCAAGACCACGTTGGCCCGCATGATTGCCGACGAGTTGGCGTCCGAAGGTGGCGAGGTCCACCGGGCGGCGCGACTGCGGGTCGGCTATGTCGCCCAGCACCATGCCGATGAGCTGGATCCGACCGAGACGGCGGTCGATCTGCTGCGCCGCCGGCTGCCGACCCAGCCGACCGACCGCGTGCGGGCCCGCCTTGGTGCCGTCGGTTTGACCCAGGACAAGCAAACGACTGCGGTGGGCAAGCTGTCGGGCGGCGAGAAGGCGCGGCTGTCCCTGGCGCTGGTCATGGCGGTCGATCCGCATGTCCTGGTGCTGGACGAGCCGACCAACCACCTCGACATCGACGCCCGCTTGGCTCTGGTCCAGGCGCTGAACGACTTTCCGGGCGCCGTGGTGCTGATCAGCCACGACCGGCGGTTGATGGAGTTGACGGTCGACCGTCTCTGGCTGGTGGCCGATGGCACGGTCAAGCCGTTCGACGGCGACATCGCGGCCTACGCCGCTCAGGTCCGTGACGAGCGCCGTGGATCGGCCCGTCGGGCCGACGCTGAGGACGGCAGCCGGGTCAACAAGAAGGACCAACGCCGTCTGGCGGCGGAAGCGCGACGGCAGAATGTAGAGGCCCGCAAGACCGCGCAGGAAGCCGAGAAGCGGTTGGAGAAACTGACCGCCGAACGCGATGTTCTGGTGACGAAGCTTGGCGATCCGAAAACCTACAGCGGGTCGACAGCCGAGATGCATAAGCTCATTCAGAAGAAGGCGGCGCTCGACGCGCAGGTCGCCGAGGCCGAGGAACGTTGGCTGGCGGCAGCCGAGGAACTGGAGTCCGCGTCCGCCTGAACCGAGACGGACCTACACCCGGGAGGAAAACACCGATGGCCAAGACGATCGACGCGCAAACCCTGCACGCGCGACTGGAGGGGCCGGAGGAGATCGCGCTGATCGACGTGCGGGAGCAGGCGCCTTACGCTGCGTCGCATCCGATCCTGGCCGCCAATATCCCGCTTGGCCGACTGGAACTGGTGATTGGCGACCGGGTTCCGCGCCGCTCGACCCCGATCGTCGTCGAGGACGGCGGGGAGGGGTTGGCGCAGGTTGCGGCAGCTAAACTCGAAGGCTTCGGCTACACCGACATCTCGGTCCTGAAGGGCGGAACACCGGCTTGGGCGGCGGCTGGGCTGGAGCTGTTCAGCGGCATGCACGTACCGTCCAAGGCGTTTGGCGAGTTCGTCGAGCACGCCTACGGCACGCCGTCGGTATCGGCCGACGAGTTGAAGGGAATCATGGATTCTGGCCGCAAGCTGGTGGTCCTCGACTCCCGTCCGATGGACGAGTTCAAGGTGATGAACATCCCGACCGGCATCGACGTGCCGGGGGCTGAACTGGTCTACCGCCTGGAGACCGTGGCACCGGATCCGGACACACTGGTGGTGGTGAATTGCGCGGGGCGGACCCGCTCGATCATTGGTGCCCAGTCGCTGATCAACGCCGGCGTGCCGAACGAAGTCGTGGCACTGCGCAACGGCACGATGGGGTGGCATCTGTCCGGTTACCAATTGGAGCATGGCCAAGCGCGATCGGCGTCGGAGCCGAGTGCAGCGGCGCTGGAGGCAGCTAAGGCTCGCGCGGCGGCGGCGGCTGGGCGGTTCGGCGCGCGCACCGTGGATGCCGCAACTCTCGACGCCTGGCGCGCGGAGCGTGATCGCCGGACGCTGGCGATCCTCGACGTCCGTACCATCGAGGAATTCGAGGCGTCGCGGATCGCCGATTCCCGCCACGCGCCGGGCGGTCAGTTGGTCCAGGGAACCGACCTCTACCTCATGGTGCGCAATTCCCGGGTCGTGCTGGTCGACGACAAGCGGGTGCGGGCCGACATGACCGCGAGTTGGCTGGCCCAACTCGGTTGGTCGGATGTGTATGTGCTGGACAGCGGCCTGGATGGCCAGGCGTTGGTATCCGGTGCCTATGAGCCACCGGTACTGGGCGCCGATGCCCTACCGTCGGTCGCTTCGATCGCACCGGCGGAAGCCAAGCGGCGGATGGATGCCGGAACGGCGGTCATGCTCGATCTGGCACGTGGACTGGACTACCGGGACTCGCATCCCGAAGGGGCGTGGTGGGCGTCGCGGACGACCATTGCCAGCAACCTGTCGAAGATCCCGGCCGGTGCTGCGCTCATCCTGGCGGCGCCCGAGGACATGCTGGCCCGGCTGACGGCAGCCGACCTGTCGGACAGCGGCCGCGAGGTGCTGTTGCTGGAAGGCGGGCGAAGCGCCTGGAGTGCTGCCGGATTGGCGATGCAGAGCGGGATGACGGCGCTGCTATCAGAGCCGCAGGACGCCTATCTGCGTCCCTACGACCGGACCAATCGCGCCGAGATCGAGAAGGCGATGAACGCCTATCTGGATTGGGAAGTGGCGCTGGTCGAACAGATCAAGAAAGCCGGCGGACTGGCGTTCAAGCACTATCCAGCCTGAGGCGAAACCGAATCAGGCAGCTGCTGTCTCGCCGGTGTCCGAGGCGACCAGATCGAGCGCTACCTCGCGGAAGCGTCGGTACAGCTTCGGCTCCAGGTGCGGCCCGGCCATGGTGTCCATGATCGCCGTCGCTTGGTGAACCGGCATCGCCGGCTTGTAGTCGCGCCGGTCGGTCAGCGCGGTATAGACGTCAACTACCGCGGTCAACAGCGACAGTTCGTCGATCTGACCGCCCTTCAGGCCATGTGGATAGCCGGTGCCGGCAAGCTGTTCATGGTGATGCCGCACGGCCGCGATCAGGCCGGGTCGATCGGCGTAGACGTCAGCCAGCATTGACGCGCCGAGATCAGGGTGGGTGCGCATGACAGCCATCTCGTCGTCGCACAGCCGGCCGGGCTTCGCCAGAATTTCGATCGGGACCCGCAACTTGCCGACGTCGTGGGCCAATCCTGTCTCGGCCATCAATGCCACGTGATCGGTGTCGAGGCCGAGGTGCCGTCCGAAAGTCGCCATCAAGATGCCGACGCGTAGACTGTGGGCAAAGGTATAGGCGTGATGCCCCTGCAGAAGCCCGAGGACGCTCGTCACTGAGCATTCGTCAGCAAATGTCACCACCCGCGTGGCCGTCTCCGACAGCAACGACCGGGTATGGCTGTTGATCACGCCGTCGCCCATGCTACGGAACAGCTTGCGGCTGTTGTCGAGAAGGGTCTTGGCTTCTGGTTGACTGGCCGCGAGCCGGCGGTCGTCGCGAATACTGTAGAGGTCCCAGAAACGATGCAGGATCGAGCCGGCGGGTTCGCTCCTGAGCACCCAACCATCGATCACGCCGGCCCGGCGGGCTTCGTCCACGGCTGAACTGTCGTGGTCGGCAATCACGAGAATGAAGGTGTTCTCGCCGCCTGGACGTTCACGCGCCCGTTCACAGATCTTCAGCCCACGCCCGCCCGGCAGCACGTCTTCGACGATCACGACATCCGGACTCGACTCAAGAACAGCGTCCGCGTCCCAGCGATTGTCGACGCAGGACACCTCGAACGCGTCCCGGAGCGCCACCAGGATTGCGCTGTATCGCGCCGGATTGGCAACGCCGAGAAGAAGCCGTTCCAGTGTCATTCCGGGCCTTGCTGTTCCATCGCTCGTTTGGCGAAGTATGCCTCGGATCGCTTAATAAGCCATGAACACATACGTAATATCCACAAGGCGCACTGCGTTAGGCTAGCTCATCTTCAGATCCGGGCGGGGGCCCCAGGCTGTGCCGATCGATGGCACCTGCCTTGATGAGTGCATAGACCGGGCATCCTTCGTCTAGGCGCAATGCGGCTGCCGACTTGCGGGTGATGCGGGCCCACAAATGTTGGCCATCCAACAGCGACAATCGGATATCGACATGCGGACCGTCGGTGGCGGCGATGTTCACGATGGTTCCGGCCAGTGCGTTCAAGACGCTGGTGGCGGAAGGCGGCGCCACCGCGATGGCAACGTCCCGGGCTCGGATTCGGACTCGCAAACTCTGTCCGACCGCGAGGTCGGTGGCGGGCACGGTGAACGTCTGTTGCCCGAGTTCGATTGACGCCAGCCCCCATTCCGGCTCAATCGACGCCACCCGGCCGCGTAGCACCGCACCGGCTTCGTGCCGTCCGGTCAAGGGGCGAAGGTCGATCCGGCTGGTGAGGTCCTCGACCGGGCCGACGCCGGCGACGCATCCGTCGGAAATCAGAACCAGGGTGTCGGCCAGACGGACGACCTCGTCCATCTGGTGGCTGACGTACAGGATCGGCACGCGCCGCAGCGCCCGGAGCTCGGCCAGCATCGGCAGGACCTCGGCTTTTCGGGCCCCGTCCAACGCCGCCAGCGGCTCATCCATCAGCAATGCCTGTGGCTTCATCAGCAGCGACCGGCCGATCGCGACCCGCTGGCGCTCGCCGCCGGATAGGCCAGGAGGGCGCCGGTCGAGCAAGGCGCCGAGCCCGAGCAACGCGACCACGTCGTCAAAAGACGGGGGCTCGGCGGCCAGCACCGGGTCACGGGGGGCGCCGTACAGCAGATTGGCTCGCACCGTGAGATGCGGGAACAGCCGGCCGTCCTGGAACACCACCCCGAGCCGGCGGAGGGAAATCGGAACGTCGGTGCCTTCCGAAGAATCGAAGAACGTCGTGTCGTCGATCGCGATGCGCCCTGCGGTCGGTCGGAGCAGCCCGGCGACCGCGTTCAGGATTGAGGTCTTGCCGGCGCCCGACCGGCCAAACAACGCAGTCACTCCGTCGGTCGGGACATCGAACGTGGCGTCGAGCGCGAAGCTGCCAAGTTTGGCGCGGATGTCGATCTGGATCACGACCCACCATCCAGCCGTCGGCGCAGGCGTCGGGCCATCATCTCCGACAGGGCGAGGGCGGCGAAGGCGACCACCAGCGATAAGATCATCAAGCGCAGTGCTGCCGGCTCTCCGCCCGGCACCTGGGTGAAGGTGTAGAGCGCCAGCGGCATCGTGCGCGTCTCGCCAGGGATGTTGGATACGAAGGTGATGGTGGCGCCGAATTCACCCAGCGACCGTGCGAACCCGAGAACCGCTCCTGCCAGCAGGCCAGGCGCAGCCAGCGGCAGCGTGACCGTGGCGAGCACCCGGAGTCGACCGGCGCCCAGTGTCCGAGCCGCCGCTTCCAGCCCCGGATCGATCGCTTCGATCGACAGCCGGATGGCCCGCACCATCAGCGGAAACGCCATCACGGTACTGGCGATAACCGCACCCTGCCAGGTGAACGCCAGCGAGATCCCGAAATGCGCGTCGAGCCAGGCCCCGATCGGTCCGCGCCGCCCAAGCAGCAGCAACAAAAGGTAGCCGACGACCACTGGGGGGACCACGAGCGGGATGTGAATGAGGCCATCGACCAGCGCTTTGCCGGGAAAGGGAATCCGAGCCAGTAGCCAAGCGGTCGCGACCGCCAATGGCATGCCGACGACCACGCTCCACGCACCGACCTGAAGGCTCAGGGCCAGCGCGCTCCATTCGTCGGGAGAAAGATCCAGCACGGTCACTTACTGCAATGCCGGCTCGAAGCCGCGAGCGGAAAATGCCGCCAAGCCGCTTTCCGACAGGAAGAGCGCCAGGACCTTCTGAGCGGCTTGCCTCAGCGCCCCGTTCGCCGTGAGTGCGATTGGATACACGATGGGTTGGTGCGATCCGTCCGGAATCATCGACACTACGGAAACACCGGGAGCGGCTCGGGCGTCGGTTGCGTAGACGATCCCAAGCGGTGCTTCGCCGCGTTCGACCAGGGCCAGTGCGGTCCGAACATCGGCAGACGGTGCCAACCGGTGGGAAACCGCCGCCCATAGCCCGAGCGCGTTCAGCGCCTGCTTGGCGTAGATCCCGGCGGGGACGCTGTCGGGTTCGGCAATCGCCAATCGCCGGCCAGCGAGCGTTGAGCCTAGGTCCGCACTCGCCGACAACGGATCGGGGACACCAGCGGGCACCGACCCGGCGGGTGCAATCAGGACCAGCCGGTTGCGTATCAGGTCCTGGCGCGACCGGGGCTCGATCGCGTTGGATGCCGCCAAGTAATCCATCCAAGCGGCATTGGCTGATAGGAACAGGTCGGCCGGTGCGCCGGATTCGATCTGCCGGGCTAGTGCGGAACTGCCGGCGAATGACGCCTTCAGGTCGATTCCGAGATCGTCGTCCGCGAGTTTGGCGATCGAGAGAATCGCTTCCCGGGTGCTCGCCGCTGCAAAGATCAAAACCGTTTCACGGGCGTTGGCTGACAGAGGCGCTGCAAGCCATGTCGCAGCGCATAGAACAACAGAGAGGACTGAAAGTGCCGGCCGAAGTGGCACGTATCGCGCGAGGGGCATCATGAAGGCGTTGGCCGATTCGTTATGCACGATCGTATATAGCGCTATTCAGGCTAGGCTTGTCCAGTATCGAACGGGTTTTTGATTCACGTCTAGTATTCAAAAATATTTAATTGGTAAAAATAGTTACGGTGGATTCTTTAGAAGCTCAGTGAACTGATCGAGAGCGTCGGACACGGCGGCATCCGCCTGAACTTCCATCGCTCGGTAGCGGGCGAGTGCGTCACGGCCCAGGTCGGTCAATGCGGCACCGCCACCGCCGCGCCCCCCGGCCACGCGCTCGATCAGGGGAGCGCGGAAGTCTCCATTCATTGCTTGAACCAACTGCCATGCCCGACCGTAGGACATGCCCATGGATCGAGCGGCGGCGGCGATCGACCCGGTGTCGTCGATCGCCTCCAGCAGACTGGCCTTGCCGGGGCCGAGCGCGACCGCGTCTCCGATCAGCAGACGGATCCGTGGTCGCATCTTTCGAACCCTCCCGGCAGGCGCTCAGGCCGCCGCTTGCGCGGCTGCATTCAGCCGTTCGAAGCCCGCGTCGAGATCGGCGATCAGGTCGGCGACGTCTTCCAACCCGGCGTGGATACGCAGGAGCTGGCCAGGATCGTCCCAGGAGGTGGCGGTTCTCAGGGCCTTGGGATCACCCGGCAGAATCAGGCTCTCAAATCCACCCCAGCTGGCGCCCATGCCGTACAGGCGGAGCCCATCCAGGAACGCGGCAAGTGCCGATCTCGGTACCGGCTTGAGAACAAACGCGAACAATCCGCACGCGCCGGTGAAGTCGCGTTGCCACAACGCGTGATCCGGGTGGCTCGGAAGGCCGGGGTGCAGCACTTGGGACACTTCCGGTCGGCCTTCGAGCCAGCGCGCCAGTTCCAGACCGTTCGCCTCGTTCTGCTTCAAGCGCACGGCCATGCTGCGCAGACCGCGTTGCGCCAGATACAGATCGTCCGGGCCGCAGCAGTTGCCGTGCAGACGCACCATGTCGCGCACGGCGCCAGCATGCTCCTGAGTACTGGCGATCATGCCCATCATCACGTCGGAGTGCCCGCAGATATATTTCGTAACCGCTTCCACCACGATGTCGACGCCCTTGGCAAAGGCATCGAAGTGGAGGGCGGTCCCCCAGGTGTTGTCGGTCAGCACGACCGCTCCGTGGGCATGGGCTGCTTCGGCGATCGCCGGTATGTCCTGCATCTCGAAGGTGAGGGAGCCCGGAGCCTCGGTGTAGACGGCGCGTGTGTTCGGTCGCAGCAACTCGGTGATTCCGGCGCCGATTCGAGGGTCGTAGTAGGTGGTCTCGACACCGTAACGGGCCAGCATCTGGTCGCAGAACTTGCGAGTCGGAAAATACGTACTATCGGTCATCAGTACATGATCGCCCGCTTTGAGCACCGCCATCAGCGCGCAGGCGATCGCGGCCATGCCCGACGACACTGCGACTGCATCGGCCGCGCCGTACAGATCGGCCACGGCTTCCTCAAAGGACCGGCTAGTCGGGGTTCCGGCCCTGCCGTAGCGATATCCCTGAAAGTCGGGCTTGCGCGACGCCTCCCACACCGCCAGCGACGGCTGCAGGATGGTCGACGCGTGATACACGGGCGGATTGACCACGCCGTGATTGTCGTGGGGGTGGCGTCCAGCATGCACCACGCGGGTACGGGCCGTCATGCCCTTCAAGTCGTCCATGACCTCTATTCCTCCGGGACGGCGACCTCCGAATGACCTCGGAGAGCAACGGTGAGCCTAGCGGCAAATGCTCGTTCTGATCCACACCGGTGGCAGCAAGGCTTGCCATCCGGCTGCGTAGCATGGTGTGATGTCAGTGTTTCGGGCGGTTGTCTGCTTTTGCGGCACTCCGCATCGCACTGCACTAGCGTTAAGCAGGTGCGGACCCGGGGAGGGGGATATAAGCGCGAAACATAGACGATTGCGGTCTGGCAAGGTCCTTGCGAAGGGGACGCAGAAGACTGCAGCGTTTGGATTTCGTCATAAACGATAACTGGGTGGGTTTCACATGAAGAAGGTCAGCCTTTTCGGTCTGGGCGCGGGGCTTTTGGCAGCCCTGACGTTCACTGCCGAGCCGGCGTCTGCGCAGCAGAGCACGCTCGACATCGTCAAGAGCCGCGGGCATCTGCGGTGCCAACTTGGAACGCCGGCGCCGGGCTGGTACATGCTGTCGGACACCGGCAAGTGGTCGGGCTTCGACTACGAGAACTGCCGTGCGGTTTCGGCTGCGATTTTCGGCGATCCGGACAAGATTGAAGTTCAGTCGGTCACTTCGGCCGTGCGTTTCACCGCGATGGCAAACGGCGAGTCCGACATGCTGTCCCGGACCACGACCTGGACGCTGTTCCGCGAGACCCAGCTCGGTCTCGATTTCACCACCGTCAGCTTCTATGATGGCCAGGGCTTCATGGTCCTGAAGGATGCCGGGATCAAGAGCGCGCTGGAGCTCAAGGGTGCGACCGTCTGCGTCGCGACCGGCACCACCACCGAGCTGAACCTGACCGACTACAGCCGGACCAACGGTCTGGACATCAAGCCGGTCGTGTTCGAGGACAGCAACGTCCGCGACAACACGTTCTTCACCGGTGGCTGCGACGCCATCACCAACGATAAGTCGAGCCTGGCATCGACCCGCGCCAAGGCTCCCGACGTCTCGATCTTCAAGATCCTGCCGGAGACGATCTCCAAGGAGCCGCTGGGCCCGGTCGTTCGCCAGAACGATTCCCAGTGGAAGGACATCGTTCAATGGTCGGTCTACACGATGATCGCGGCCGAGGAATACGGCATGTCGTCGACCAACGTCGACAAGGTGCTGGCCGAGACCACCAATCCCGAGATCAAGCGCATGCTTGGCGCCGAAGGTGACCTGAACAAGGGTCTCGGGCTGGAGCCGAAGTGGGCCTACAACATCATTAAGATGGTGGGCAACTACGGTGAGAACTACGAGGAGTTCATGGGCGAGAAGACCGTCATGAACATCCCGCGCGATGGTTCTCCGAACGCGCTGTGGACCAAGGGTGGTCTGCTGTACTCGCCGCCGTTCCGGTGAGCGATTGAGCTGCGCGGCGCCCGGTCGATCGTTCGACCGGGCGCCAGCGTTTCGGCATGCGTTTCATTGATCCGATTTGACGGCGGAGGGCCCACTAATGGCCGTTCTTGAGAAGGGATCTCCTCATCGTGCAAGCCGCTCGCTGTCTGAGTGGTTGCACGACGAACGAGTCCGTTCGGTCCTGTATCAGGCGATCGTGGCGATCGTAGTCATCGCTGTCGCCCGCTACCTTTTCATCAACACCTCCGAGAATCTGCAAGCTCGCGGCATGTCGGCAGGGTTCGATTTCCTGTCGACCGGGGCCGGTTTCTCGATCGCGTGGTCTGTACTGCCCTATACGGCTGGCGACAGTTATTTTCATGTTTATCTGGTCGGTATCGGCAACACGCTGATGGTCGCTTTCGTTGCGATCATCTGCACGACCCTGCTCGGCTTTCTGGTCGGCATCATGCGGTTGTCGAAGAACTGGCTGATCGCCCAGGTCGCCAGTTGGTATGTCGAGATCTTGCGCAACACACCGCTTCTGCTGCAGATCTTGTTCTGGTTTCTGGCGGTGTTCTCGTTGCTGCCGCGCCCGAACAAAAGCCTCTCCCTGCTTGACCTGTTCTACCTGAACAACCGCGGCCTCTACATCCCGGCGCCGGTTCCGGGTGATGGTTTCAATATCACCCTGATCGCCGTGCTGGTGGCGGTTGGCGCGACCTACGCTCAGGCGGTGTGGGCCAGGAAACGTCATTTCGACACCGGCCAACGGTTCCCGGCATTCTGGACCGGACTCGGCATCCTGTTCGGGCTTCCGCTACTGGTGTTTCTGGTCACCGGCGCGCCGCTGACCTTTGATTATCCCGCGCTGAAGGGCTTCAACTTCCTGGGTGGTGCCAGTGTTCCGCCGGCGTTCTGCGCCCTGCTGCTGGCTCTGGTGATTTACCATTCGGCCTATATGGCTGAGGCCGTGCGTGCCGGAATCATGTCGGTCAGCCACGGTCAGACCGAAGCGGCGTATTCGCTTGGCCTGCGCCCGGGCATGACTCTGCGGCTGGTGATCATTCCGCAGGCGATGCGGGCGGTGGTGCCACCGATGATCAGCAACTGGATGAACGTGGTGAAGAACTCGTCGTTGGCGATCGCCATCGGCTACCCGGATCTGGTCGCGGTGTACATGCAGACATCTCTGAATCAGTCGGGGCACGCGATCGAGATCGTGGCCATGGTCATGCTGTTTTACATGTCCGTGAGCCTGAGCATCTCCATGGCCCTGAATTACTACAACAAGATCGTTCAGCTGAAGGAGAGATGAGCCATGGCTGAACTGACACACACTGACGCGGTCTTCACGCCCAAGCCGAGCCAGCCGCCGCCGCCCAACACGGTCGGGGTAGTCGGCTGGCTGCGCAAGAACCTGTTCGGTGGGCCGTTCGACTCGGTGATGACGATCATCGGCGCCGGCTTGCTGGCCTACTTTGCCTACGGACTGTTCCAATACACGATCGTCAATGCGGTCTGGGAAGCCGATTCCTATCGGGAATGCCTGGATGTGACGCAAGGCGCCGGAGCGTGCTGGGCCGGCGTCGACAAGTGGATGAACAACTACCTGTACGGCCGGTATCCCGATGCCGAACAGTGGCGGGTTAATCTGGGCGGGATCATTCTGGCCGTCTGGCTGGCGCCGTTCTGGTTTGAAAAGGTCACGCAGAAGATCGCAGTCGGCGTGTCGGCGGTGCTGACCTATCCGTTCCTGGCGGGAGCCTTGTTCCTCGGCGGCGACAACGGCCTGTTCATGCAAGCCATGTCGTCGGTCGCGCTAACGCTGTTTGCGGCCGTGTGGCTGAACGTTGCGGCTTGTTATTCGGGACGTCGCTCGCTCGGCGCCGTTCTGGTTCAGGTAACCGGGTTCGCCGGCAAGGACGACCGGCTCTACAAATGGGTCTATCTCGCCGCGTTCGCGGTCGGCTTTGTCGTGGCGTTTATCTTCCAGTCAACCTGGAACCTGGCCCCGGTTCAAACCACAAACTGGGGCGGGCTGTTCCTGACGTTGGTGATCTCCGGAATCGGTATCTCCACGGCGTTGCCGAGTGGGGTTATCCTGGCGCTTGGCCGACGCTCGAAAATGCCGGTAATCCGGGTGTTCTGCACCGCGTTCATCGAGTTGTTCCGCTCGGTGCCGTTGATCACGATCCTGTTCATGGCCGTGACCATGATGCCGCTGTTCTTGCCGGTGACCCTCAATCCGGACAAGCTGGTGTTGGTGATTGTGGCGGTGTGCATTTTCGCCGCCGCCTACATGGCGGAGATCGTTCGCGGCGGACTGCAGGCCATCAACACCGGCCAGTACGAAGCGGCCAGGGCGGTGGGGCTGAACTACTGGAAGATGATGACGCTCATCGTCATGCCGCAGGCCCTCAAGCTGATGATCCCGAACATCGTGGGTAATTTCATCGGCCTGCTCAAGGACACCACCTTGGTATCGATCATCGGCCTTTACGACATTCTGCTGATGGTGAGGGCGTCCGGGCAGGATCCAAAGTGGCTTGGAATGCACACCGAGCCGATGCTGTTCGCGGCCTTTGTGTTCTTCGTAATCTGCTTCGCCATGTCGAAGTACAGCCAGCATCTCGAGCGCACCATCGGCGGCGGCTACGGCCGGCGATGAGCGCGCAGGTATCGAACACCAAAAGGGCATTGGAGACCGACCGACGATGAGCCTTGAGACTGTCGACTCCGAAGGACAACACATTGCCTCCGCCGTTTCGGATGAGGTGGTGATCAACCTGAGCCAAGTGAACAAGTGGTACGGCGACTTCCATGTCCTGAAGGACATCGATCTCACCGTCTACAAGGGCGAGCGGATCGTGATCTGCGGACCATCCGGGTCGGGCAAGTCGACCCTGATCCGCTGCATCAACCGGTTGGAAGAGCACCAGCGCGGTGACATTCAGGTCAACGGTGTGACCATGGACACCAACCTGAAGAACATCGATGCGATCCGCCGCGACGTTGGCATGGTGTTTCAGCAGTTCAACCTGTTCCCGCATCTGACGGTGCTGGAGAACTGCACTTTGGCGCCGATCTGGGTCAAGAACATGGCCAAATCAGAAGCCGAAAGCGTTGCCATGACTTTGCTCGAACGGGTTCAGATTCCCGAACAGGCCGCCAAGTACCCCGGACAGCTTTCCGGCGGTCAGCAGCAACGCGTGGCGATCGCTCGGTCGTTGGCCATGAACCCGAATATCATGCTGTTCGACGAGCCAACCTCGGCGCTCGATCCCGAGATGATTTCCGAGGTGCTCGATGTCATGGTCGGCCTCGCCGAGAGCGGCATGACGATGCTTGTCGTGACCCACGAAATGGGCTTCGCCAAGCGGGTAGCCGACCGGGTCATTTTCATGGATCAGGGTGAAATCGTCGAGCAGAATACACCCGACGAGTTCTTCAACAATCCGAAGTCCGATCGCACCAAACTGTTCTTGAGCCAGATCCTGGCGCACTGACAAGGCATACGGTTGGCCGCACCGCGGGGGCGGGGGGCGGTCCGGGAGAGGCGCGTTGGCGAAGGCTAGCGCGCCTCTCTCTCGTTTTGGAGCCTTAGCCGCTACCACCGCCACTCGCAGCGGAACCCCGGTCAGGTGTCTGGTCGAGTGAGAGTCGTGATGATCGCCCCTGCAGTTTGATTGGCATCAATGTTTGGTGCCGATCGGTCGGGAAGCGGCAGGCCGACGAGCCGGGGGTCGCTGAGCGTGACCGTACGCTGCCGGAACGGTTGGAAGCCTGCTTTCTGATAAGAGCCGAGTGCCCGAGGATGATCGAGGCTGCAGGTGCGGACCCACAGCCGTGAACACGGTCCGGTCGCCCAGGCGAGGTTGACGATAGCGTCGAGCAGGTAGCGGCCGTAACCCCGACCGATGAACTCCGGCAGCAGGCCCAGATAGCTGAGTTCAATCGCCTCGGCACCGCCGCGCCGGTCAACTTCGCCATAACCGGCGGGAACGCCGGCCACATGCAGGACATAGATCTCAACCGCCGGATCGGTGATCACGGCCTGCAACGCGGCATCGGATATCAGGCGCCTGGCAATCCAGGTCGACGACTCTCCGATACGTTCGTAAAGCCAGCGATAGAACGGCACGGTCGGCGGGTTCGCCCGAACCAGCGCGACTGGATGGCCGACGGGCGGATGGAGGGACGGTCGGGTCGGGCGTTCCAACATCTCAAGAGAGGTTACGGTGGTCTCAACTGTACCCAGCCCGATTGCCGGGGCATCGTCGAACCGCTTGGCGTGAACCACAACCGGTTCCTCGGTCCAACCGATGGCGTCGTAGAACCCGCGAACGCCTTCATTGCTCCGACGGATCATCAACTCGGCCTTCGGCACACCGCGCCGCTTCATCCACGCTTCGGCCTCGGCCATCGCAATTCGTCCCAGGCCCTTTCCGCGATGACTCGGATCGGCCGCGACGTAGTAGATCCAGCCGCGGTGGCCATCGTGCCCGACCATGACGCTCGCCACGATCGACCCGTCCTCATCGCCGACCAGGACGTCGGCGTTGGCAACCGACCGGGCAAACGCAATGTCTCGGTGCGGGTCGTTCCAGGCGACGGTCAACCCGCAGCGCCGCCACAGGTCGACGACGGGATCGACATCGGCGTCCCGAATGGTGCGAAACACCACCGTCATGAGAAGGGTCGATTGCTCAAGCCGGGCCGGTATCGATCGGCGTGTCGTCGCGCCCGCCCCAGTCGGACCAGGACCCGTCATAGACGGCGACGCTGGACTGACCCAGGCGGTGTGCTGCCAGGGCGATCACGCAGGCCGTAACGCCGGATCCGCATGAGGCGATCGTCGGCTTCGACAAGTCGAGCCCGGCAACGTCGAATGCGGCGCGCAAACTTTCGGACGACTGAACCGTCTTGCTTGCCGGGTCAAGCAGGTTGGTGAACGGGAGCGATCGGGAACCCGGAATGTGACCCGAGCGCATGCCGGCCCGTGGCTCGGGATCGACACCGGTGAACCGACCGGCTGCGCGGGCGTCGACCACCTGTTCGGCGCGGGCAGTGACGTTCTTCAAGACGTCGTCGCGCGAACGGACCAGTTCGGGTCGGAAGGAAGCGGAGAACGCGGCCGGTGCCGGAACTGCGGCACCACTCTCCAACGGATGATTTCCTGCGATCCAGCCGGGCAGGCCGCCGTCGAGGACGGCGACGGAGTCATGGCCGAACAGCCGGAACATCCACCATGTCCGCGCCGCGCTCTGCAGCCCGTAGACGTCGTAGACGATAACCGTGTCGGCATTGGAGATGCCGAGCGCCGAGACCTTCTCGGCAAACCGCTCCGGCGACGGGATCATGTGCGGCAGCGGATCAATCGGATCGCAGACGTCGTCGATGTCGAAGCGGACCGCGCCCGGAATGTGCCGCTCGACGAACTCGGCATCGGCGTTACGCGGAACCGTCGGCAGGTGATAGGTCCCGTCGAGGATCTTGACCGTCGGGTCGTCCAGGTGCGCCGCCAGCCAAGCAGCAGACACCAAGCCGTCGCGCGCGGGGTTGGTCATGCGGCGTCTCCATCGTCGAGCCAGACCGGCACCGGCAGGCCCTTGCTCTTCAGGAATGTAGGGTTGAACAGCTTCGACTGGTAGCGGGTACCGCCATCGCACAGAATGGTCACGATCGTATGCCCCGGCCCGAGCTTCTCCGCCAGCTTGATCGCTCCCATCACATTGATGCCGGTGGAACCGCCCAGGCACAGACCCTCGTTCTTCAACAGATCGAAGATGACTGGCAGCATTTCCTCGTCGGTGACTTGCAGCGGCACGTCCACCGGCGCGCCGTCGAGGTTCTTGGTCACCCGGCCCTGACCGATGCCTTCGGTGATCGAGTTCCCTTCGGACTTCAGTTCGCCAGTGGCGAAGTGGCTGTAGATCGCGGAGCCCATCGGATCGGCGACACCGATGACGATGTCCCGGTTGCGCTCCTTCAGCGCCATGCTGGTGCCGGCGAGGGTGCCACCGGTGCCGACCGAGCAGATGAAGGCGTCGATCTTGCCGTCGGTCTGCTCCCAGATTTCCGGTCCAGTGGTGCGGTAGTGGCCGTCGCGGTTGGCGGTGTTGTCGAACTGGTTGGCCCAGATCGCGCCGTTCGGTTCGGTCTTGGCGAGTTCTTCGGCGATGCGCTGGGAGACGTGGATGTAGTTGCCGGGATCTCGGTACGGCAGGGCCGGAACCAGCCGCAGGTCGGCACCGCACAGCCGCAGCATGTCCTTCTTTTCCTGGCTCTGGGTCTCCGGCATGACGATGACGGTACGGTAGCCGCGGGCGTTGCCGACCAGCGCCAATCCGATGCCCGTATTGCCGGCGGTGCCTTCGACGATGACGCCGCCCGGCCGCAGCAGCCCTTTCTCCTCGGCATCCGTGATGATGGCGAGGGCCGCGCGGTCCTTCACGGATCCGCCAGGGTTCAGGAACTCCGCCTTGCCAAGGATCGTGCAGCCAGTGCGCTCGGACGCCGCCAGCAACTTGATCAGGGGGGTGTTGCCGACGGTGCCGACGAACCCGTTACGTACGTGCATTTCCGGTCTCCATGCCTCGCGAAGGGACGTCGCGTGCGGTGCAAGGGCAGGAGACTAGCCGGGCCGGTGCCAGGGATAAAGCGTGGTACCGGGAACGATGCCGTTCCACCGGCGCGGTTGAATGGATAGGACTCAGCGCCGGTAGTCGGGCGGTGGTGCGCCGGCAGCGAGTTCGGCGAGCCGGGGGGAAAGGATCCGGTAGTAGGTCTTGTCGCTGCGCAGGAGCGGACCCATTGCCTCGTAGAAAGCGCGTGCCTTCTCGTTCCAGGGGTCGGCTGTCCAGTCCAACTGCCCGATGCCTTGCTCGACGCAATGCCGCGCCAGTTCGGCCATCATCAACCGGCCGATTCCGTTGGCTCGGGCCTTGCGGGTGACGAACAGATCCTGAATGAAGATACTGGTCTGGCAATTGGCCACGGCAAAACTGTGCGAGAATGCCAAAAACCCACGCGGCTGTCCGCGTTCGAACGCCATCAGGATCTGGATGGATGGCGGATCGGTGAACGCCTTTTCGGCAATCACATGCGCCATGTAGGAGCGCTGGTAGCGAACGGGCAGGCCGTAGAATGCGAGAAGCTCCTGGGACAACAGGGCCAAAGCTTCGGCATCGGCGGGCGTCGCGTAACGAATCTCGGCCGCGGGCGATACGGCCGCGGCGGCATGGTCCTGGACCGCCATGTGCTAGAAACCCGCCCCAACCCGCAAGATCATGAGGTCGACCATGGCTGTGCGCAGTGAAAGTGTCAACTTTACCGGGGCCTTGGGCGATTCGCTCGCCGCCCGAATCGACCGGCCGATCGGGCCGACGCGCGGATTTGCGCTGTTCGCGCATTGTTTCACCTGTTCCAAAGATTTGGCTGCCGCGCGCCGTATCGCCGATGGGTTGGCCGAGCGCGGCATCGCGGTCATGCGATTCGATTTTACCGGCCTCGGTCATAGTGACGGCGAGTTTGCCAACACGACCTTCGCTTCAAATATTGAAGACTTGGTCGCCGCAGCCGACTGGATGCGCGATGAGTTGGAGGCACCGACCATTCTGATCGGTCATTCGCTCGGCGGTGCGGCGGTTCTCGCGGCAGCAGAACGGATCCCCGAGGCCAAGGGGGTTGCCACGATCGGAGCGCCGGCCGATCCGGGTCATGTCGTGCACAATTTCGGTGATCGAATTGCCGAGATCGAGCGCGACGGCGAAGCCGAAGTCGTACTGGGCGGTCGTCCGTTCCGGGTTCGAAAGGAGTTTCTGGACGCGTTGAAAGACCGTGGTCTGGAAGCAACGGTCGGCCGCCTGCGGCGTGATTTACTGATCTTCCACGCACCGCTTGACCAGACGGTAGGGATCGAAAACGCGGGCAAACTGTTCGCGGCGGCACGACACCCAAAGAGCTTCGTGTCGCTCGACCAGGCCGATCATCTCCTGACCCGGATTGCTGACGCGGCTTATGTGGCTGCCGTGCTGTCGGGGTGGGCCGAGCGCTTCCTGCCAACGGCGAGGCCGGCGTCGATTGCCGTGTCGGAGGGCGAGGTGGCCGTGATCGATGCCGCCGAGGGTATCTTCCCGCAATGGGTGGCGACCGGATCCCACCGGCTGCGCGCCGACGAACCGGCGACGGTCGGTGGCAGTGACAGCGGGCCGGCGCCATACGACTTCCTGCTGGCGGCGCTTGGTGCCTGCACCAACATGACCCTGAAGATGTATGCCGAACGCAAGGGCTGGCAAATCGATCGATTGGAGACCCGGTTGCGGCACGATCGAGTGCATGCCGAGGACTGCGCTGACTGCGAAACCAAGGAAGGTATGGTCGACCGCATCGAACGACGCATCACCATTGAAGGGCCGCTGGACGCCGATCAACGGGCCCGCCTTGCCGGCATTGCCGACAAGTGCCCGGTGCACCGCACGCTGCACAACGAGATCACGGTGGTGACCGAAATCGATGGGGAGGACTAGAACCGTGTTGACCCTGCACCTGCTGCGTCACGCCAAATCGAGCTGGGACGATCTGGGCATTCGAGACCACGACCGGCCGCTGTCCGATCGCGGCGAACGGGCGGCAGTGGCCATGGCGGCCTATCTGCGGCAGGAAGGGATCACTCCCGATCTGGTCTTGTGCTCGACCGCGCGGCGCACCGTGGACACGCTCGCCGCGCTTCGTTCGGCGCTACCGAAGGCGGTACGGACCAAGATCACCAGGGATCTGTACGAGGTTGGGTCAGAGGCGTTGCTGGACCGGTTGAGAGGCGTATCGGATGAAGTCGGAGTCCTGATGGTAGTGGGGCACAACCCCGGTCTCGAAGATCTGGCGACCCGTCTGGCCGGCGACGGTAGCGAATCCGGTGCTCGTAAGGCGCTGAATCGAAAGTTTCCCACCGGCGCAGTTGCGACGTTGGAGGCCGATGGCGCTTGGGGAGCGCTTGACTGGGGTGGCGCGAAGCTCACCCGGTTCGTTACCCCGAAGGAGCTAGTGTAGGGTTCGGCGCTCAGTTCCATACTACCTGGAGGAAGAGAGCGATGACCGATTGGCTGGAGCGGGTCTATTCCGCCGGCAACGACACCGCGAAACTCGCCGAAGTTTATGACACCTGGGCAACGGAGTACGACGGCAGCGTCGGGAGCCTGGGGTACACCAATCCGTCGGTGGTCTCAGCGCTGTTCGCACGCCTGATGACGGACATCTCCGCACCCGTTCTCGATGCGGGCTGCGGAACCGGCCTGATCGGCTGGATGCTGAGTGTCGTGGGATACGAGAATATTTCGGGAATCGATCTGTCTGCCGGAATGCTGCGGCAGGCCGAGAAGCGGGACTGTTACCGGACGCTGGCGACCGCGGTTCTTGGTCAGCCGCTGGCTCTGCCGGACGCGGCGTTTGCCGGGGTCGTGGCGTCGGGCGTGTTCACCGTCGGTCATGCACCGGCGTCGGCTTTCAGCGAGATTGCCCGGGTGCTGCGGCCGGGGGGCGTGTTCGTGGTGTCGATCACCGACCCGATTTACGAGTCGGGGGGATTTCGGACCGCGATCGACGCGCTAGTGAAAGTCGGCGAATGGGAGCGGGCGGCGGTCAGCGGCCCGTACATTCCGTTGCCGGGTGCCGATGACGGCCACCGTCATCCTGGGCGGGTGTACGCAATGCGCCGACTGTAGGCCGAAACGCGAACGGCCCGCTCCGAGGAGGCGGGCCGTTTCGAGAATGGCTCCCGGGGAGGGATTCGAACCCCCGACCAAGCGGTTAACAGCCGCTCGCTCTACCACTGAGCTACCCGGGACCAGTGAGGCGGCCTCTATAGCGCTGCCGATAGGCGTCGCGCAACCGCGAATGTCACTTTGCGGTCACACTGATTGCGCTCGCTGGAGGCCCCGACCGGAATCGAACCGATGTACAAGGATTTGCAGTCCTCTGCATAACCACTCTGCCACGGGGCCACCGCCGAGCGAGCCGACCTATTAGCCGAACCGGGGCCCGAGGGGCAAGCGCCGATACGGATCGCTGGTCTCACGGGCTGCTGTGAAAGCTGCTATATGGGTGGAGTCCATCCAGCCAGCCTGCGGTGGGTGATGCGAGAAATTACCGAGCCGCTAATTGTGCCCGGCGATTGCAATGCCTATAAATCCGGTGCTGCCCGGTTCGGCTTGACCCGAGTTTGTTGCCGAGGAATGCGATGGACTATGCCCTTGCCCGCCTCAATATGGTGGAAAGCCAGATCCGGACCAACAAGGTTACGGACCCTGGCCTGATCGATGCTTTCGATAGCATCCCGCGCGAGTCGTTCGTGCCGAAGACCAAGCGTGGCATTGCCTATATCGATGAGGCGCTGGAGATAGGGTCCGGCCGATACATGCTTGAACCGATGGTGCTCGCCCGTCTGCTGCAGGCGGCGCTGCCGGGACCTGATGACGTGGCGCTCGACGTCGCGTGCGGCAGTGGATACGCGACGGCCCTTCTGTCCCGGATGGTGTCGACCGTTGTCGGAGTTGATGACGTCGCCGACCTGATTGAGTTGGGTAACGGGGTTCTGTCGGGTCTGGAGATCGACAACGCGGCCCTAGTCGCCGGAGATTTGTCGAAGGGCTATCGCAAACAGGCACCGTACAACGTCATTCTGGTTGAAGGATCGGTAGAAGTGCTCCCTCCGATGTTGTTCGATCAGTTGGCGGAGGGGGGACGGTTGGTGGCGGTCGAGGGTGGAACCTCGGTTGGTCCAGGCGTTGCCGTGCTCTACGAAAAGCGCGATGGCCATGTCGGCCGACGGATACTGTTCGACGCCGGTACCCCGGCGCTTCCCGGGTTTCGCCGTGAGCCAGGGTTTGTATTCTGATTGTCCATGCTGCCGATTGTTGCTGAGCCCATTATCAAAGGTCTTCCCGCCATGCCGATCAAACGTTGCCGATCCGTCGTCGTTGCTGCGCTGACCGCGGGTTGGTTGTGCGGAACCGTTCTTGTTCCAGCGCAGGCGATGACCCTCGAAGAGGCACTGGCGCTGACCTACAGCACTAATCCGACGCTGCTTGCCGCTCGTGCTCAATTGCGGGTAACCGACGAGAATGTGTCGCAGGCGAAGGCGGGGTGGCGGCCAACGGTGACGTCATCGCTGAGCGCAGGGGTCACCGACACTCAAGGCAAGTCCAGCGGTGTGACGACCACGGACGCAACTAAGTTTCCGCGAACCGGCCGGATTTCCATCACTCAGCCCGTGTACACGGGCGGTTCCGTGAGCGCGACCATAGCGGGTTCAGAGGCTGATGTTCAGGCCCAGCGTGCCTCGATGTTCAGCAGCGAGCAGACGGTGCTGCTTCAGGGCGTGGTCACCTACGTCAACGTGCTTCGTGAGGAAGCGACGTTGGAGCTTCAGTTGAACAACCTGACTCGTTTGCAGAAGCAACTAGAGGCAACCCGGGACCGTTTTCGGGTTGGGGAAGTGACTCGGACCGACGTCGCACAGGCGGAAGCGCGTGTGTCGCGAGCGCGCGCCGACCGCACCCAGGCTGAGGGCAATCTGGTTACGGCGAGGGTGACCTTCGAGCGAATCGTCGGACAGGTGCCGGATGGCGTGGTTCGGCCGGGTGAGCCCGCCGGATTGCCGGTCAGTCGACCCGAGGCGGTGGATATCGCACTACGGGACAATTTCACGCTGGTTCAGGCCAAATTCACCGAGTTGTCCGCCCGTCACGCGATCGACGAATCGGAAGCCGCCCTGTATCCGAAGCTCAGCGTTGTCGGACAGGCCCAGAAAACCTTCGACACCTCCGGCAGTGACAACGAGGTCACCTCTCTGTCTGCCGAACTGCAACTGACCATTCCGATCTATCAGAAGGGGTCTGAGTACTCGGTGATTCGCCAGTCGAAAGAGACGGCGAACCGATCTCGTCTGCTGGTCGACAGCACCCGACGTGAAGTGGTGGATTCAGTAGCGAGCGCGTTCGAATCGTATCAGACCGCGCTCGCGCGAATCGACTCGCTCAACGCCGAGGTGAAATCGTCGGAGATTGCCCTCGACGGTGTTCAGCAAGAAGCGACTGTCGGCGCACGGACGGTTCTCGACGTCCTCGACGCGGAGCAGGAACTGCTCGACGGTCAGGTGCAGCTTGTTCAAGCCCAGCGTGATGCGATCGTCGCTAGCTATCAACTTCTGCAGGCGATGGGACGTTTGACCGCCCAGGACCTCGGGCTGCCCGTTGAAATCTACGACTACGACTCGCACTACCGGGAGGTTTCAGGCAAGCTCTGGGGAACCGATCCAACAGGGCGGATGCCGGGTAATTGACATACCGGGTGACTACTTGCTGGCCTGACAGTGACTTGTCCGGTAATCTTCAGATTCGAAATCGGCCGTTCCGGGCGAGTCGACGGGGCTTTCGAGCATGAGTGACACCGCGCAAGAACCATCCATGGAAGAGATCCTGGCGTCTATTCGCCGGATCATTTCAGAGGACGGCGACGAAGCGGAAGACGAGGCCGCTGCGCCAGAGCCGGTTGCCGAGCCTGATCCAGAGCCCGAACCCGAGCCGGAACCCGAACCAGAGCCTGAACCGGAGGACGAGCCGGAGGAGGAAGAGGAAGAAGAGGAAGACGTTCTCGATCTATCGGATATGGACGAGGACGACGATGATGAGGACGAAGAGGAGGACGCTGAACCGCTGTTCGACGAGCAGCGCTACAAGCTTCCCGAGCCGGATCCCGAGCCGGAGTACGAGCCAGATCCGGTAGTGCCTCCGCCGGCCCGTGAACCGGAGCCCGCCCCCGCCTACGCGCCTCCACCGCCACGACCGGCTCGCCCGCCGGCTCCCGAGGGGCTGGTCTCGCCGCCTCAGGCCCAGGAAACAGTTCACTCCTTCGCCGAGCTTCAGGCCAAGCTCAACGAGGACTATCAGGAACTGCCGCTCGGCAACGGCGCGGTAACTCTGGAGCGGCTGACCCGCGAGTTAATGCGTCCGATGTTGAAGGACTGGCTCGACCAGCACCTGCCGTCGATGGTCGAGCGGTTGGTTCGCGAGGAGATCGAACGGCTCGTCATGCTGTCGCAGCGTCGCGACCGCTGGTAGGCGGTTCTACGATCCAATTGTAGCCTTTCGAAGCGTCATGCCCTAAACAACCGGGCCGTCGTCCGCGGTCGCGCGGGCGTGCGCGAGTTCCGGAAGTCGAGGACGTGGCGTGATGCTGGACAAGACCTATTCCCCCGCCGAGGTCGAGGCGAAACTGTACGATCGCTGGGAGAAATCCGGCGCGTTCGCCTGCGACGTGGCCTCCAACGCCGCCCCATACACCATCATGATGCCGCCGCCGAACGTGACCGGCAGCCTGCACATGGGTCACGCTCTGACCTTCACGGTCCAGGACATCCTGACCCGCTACCAACGCATGACCGGCCGCGACGCCCTGTGGCAGCCCGGCACCGACCACGCCGGAATCGCCACGCAGATGGTGGTGGAGCGCAATCTCGCGGCCGAGGGCGTCGACCGGCGCGACCTGGGGCGCGACGCCTTCATCGAGAAGATCTGGGAGTGGAAGGCCGAGTCCGGCGGCACCATCGTCAACCAGCTGCGCCGTCTCGGCGCCAGCCCGGATTGGGCGCGCGAACGGTTCACGATGGACGAGGGGCTGTCGGCGGCGGTGCGCCGGGTGTTCGTCCAGCTCTACAAGGAAGGCCTGATCTACCGCGACAAACGGCTGGTCAACTGGGACCCGAAGTTCCAGACGGCGATCTCCGACCTGGAGGTCGAGGCCAAGGAGGTCGACGGCAACCTCTGGCATTTCCGCTATCCGGTCGAGGGCGAAGAGGGCCGCTACATTGTCGTTGCCACCACCCGGCCTGAGACCATGCTGGGCGATACCGGCGTGGCGGTGCATCCAGACGATGAGCGCTACAAGGATCTGGTCGGCCGCCATGCGATCCTGCCGCTGGTCGGCCGGCGCATCCCGATCGTCGCCGACGAGTACGCCGACCCGGAGCAGGGTTCGGGTGCGGTCAAGATGACGCCAGCCCATGACTTCAACGACTTCGAGGTCGGAAAGCGCCAGAATCTTGAGATCATCAACATCTTCGACGCGCATGCCCATCTGAACGAGAACGTCCCCGACACCTATCGCGGTCTGGAGCGGTTCGAGGCCCGCAAGCGGGTGATCGCGGATCTCGAGGCGCTCGAGTTAATCGAGAAGATTGAGCCTCACAAGCACACCGTGCCGCACGGTGACCGTTCCGGCGTGCCGGTGGAGCCGTGGCTGACCGATCAGTGGTACGCCGACGCCGCAACGCTGGCGAAACCGGCAATCGAGGCGGTCGAGACCGGCAAGACGGTGTTTGTCCCGAAGAACTGGGAGAAGACCTATTTCGAATGGATGCGCAACATCCAGCCCTGGTGCATCTCGCGCCAGCTGTGGTGGGGGCATCAGATTCCAGCCTGGTACGGGCCCGACGGTACCGTATTCGTCGAGGAGACCGAGGAGGAGGCCGCCGCCGCGGCTGCCACTCACTACGGCAAGACGGTCGAGCTGACCCGCGAGCCTGACGTGCTCGACACCTGGTTCTCGTCGGCGCTGTGGCCGTTTTCCACGCTCGGGTGGCCGGAGGAGACCCCGGAGCTTGCTCGCTATTACCCGGGCGACGTGTTGGTCACCGGCTTCGACATCATCTTCTTCTGGGTTGCCCGAATGATGATGATGGGGCTGCATTTCATGAAGGACGTGCCGTTCCGCACGGTCTACATCCACGCCCTGGTCCGCGACGCCAAGGGCCAGAAGATGTCGAAGTCGAAGAACAACGTCATCGACCCCCTTGAGCTGATCGACCGCTACGGGACCGACGCCCTACGGTTCACCCTGACGGCGATGGCCGCCCAGGGCCGCGACATCAAGTTGGCGGAGGGCCGGGTCGAAGGCTACCGCAACTTCGTGACCAAGATCTGGAACGCCGCGCGGTTCTGCGAGATGAACGGCTGCGCGGTCGACCCGGCGTTCGATCCGGCCGCCTGCACCGCGACCGTGAACCGCTGGATCGTCGGTGAGGTCCGCAAGACCAGCGTGGCGGTCGCCGAGGCGATCGAGGCCTACAAGTTCAATGAGGCGGCGGGTGCGCTGTACCAGTTCTTCTGGGGCTCGTTCTGCGACTGGTACCTGGAGTTCACCAAGCCAATCTTGCAGACCCCGGAAGGTGGCACAGAGCATCCGGCTGCGGCCGAAACCCGCGCCGCCACCGCCTGGGCGCTGAACCGGGCGCTGCACCTGCTGCACCCGATCATGCCGTACGTGACCGAGGAACTGTGGGCCAGCTTCGGTGAAGAGGCGGACACGATGCTGATCAGCCGACCCTGGCCGGCGTTAGCGGCCGAGTTGGTCGACCCGGCGGTCGAGTCGGAGATGAACTGGCTGATCCGGCTGATTTCCGAGGTCCGCTCGATTCGAAGCGAGATGAACGTGCCGCCGTCCGCCCAGATCCCGCTGATCCTGACGGGAGCCGGAGCGACGACCGAGGCTCGGGTGGAACGCTACCGGGACCTGATCCTGCGGCTCGCGCGGTTGTCCGAGGCACGGTTGGGCACCGAGGTTCCTGCGGGCGCGGTCCAGGGGGTGCTGGACGAGGCGACCCTGGTGCTGCCGATCGCCGACGTGATCGATGTCGGCCAGGAACGCGCCCGCCTGACCAAGGAGGTCGGCAAGGTCGATGGCGAGATCGCCAAGATCGACAAGAAGCTGTCGAACGAGGCGTTCATCGCCAAGGCCCCGGAAGAGGTGATCGAGGAGAACCGCGAGCGCCGGGCCGATGAGCTTGAGCGCCGTGATCGCCTGTCGGCTGCCCTGAAGCGCCTGGAAGCGGTGGCAGGCTGACAGCGGGCGCGGGCGACGAAATTCGGAGCTAGGAGCGGGCGGCGATTGCCGCGGCGGCGCTGCCCATGGCGACAGCGCCGACCCGATTGGCGGTTCGCCGCCGCGCCGGATCGGTGATGAAGTGGCGCAGCCGATAGGCGAGCCCGAGATAGACGACGTCGATGCTGGTCAGCACCACCAGCATCGCGCCGACCAACTGTGCCCACGCCCGCAACGAGACGCTCGTCAGGTCGACGATCGACGGCAGCAAGGCGAGATAGAACACCATGATCTTCGGGTTACCGAGGGCGACCGTCAGTCCGGCGGCGAACATCCGCCACGGTCGGTCGCTGGAGGTCTCGGGCAGGGAGTGCGTTTCGATCGGAGCGGTCCACATCTTCCAGGCCAGGTAGCCAAGGTAGACGACACCAGCGTATTTCATGACGACGAACAGCCCGTGCAGCGCTTCGGCGATCAATGCCAGCCCGAACACGGCGAAAGACAGCCACATCGCTTCGCCGACCCACATGGCGACCAGGAACGGCAGCACCGATCGTGCGCCGCGTGCCAGAACCTGCGCCATCAGGGCCGCGATGCCGGGGCCCGGCAAGCCGGCGGCCAGAATCAGGGCGCCGGCAGACACCAGCAGAACCGACAGGTCCATCACGACTCCACAAGAGGTCTGACAGGGCGACGGATCACACCATGCCGGTCCCGCCGGCTTACGAAAACCAAAAACATGTATTGGCGTGGCGGTCGTGGCTCAGCTTACGTTGCGCCGGCGGATGACGCCCGGCTAAACTCCCGCATGCGGATATCTAGACGCCGCAAGACACACGGCAAACGACCCGGGCCGGCACAGACTACCGGGGCCGGCCTTCTCGACGCCCGAGCGACGCTCGTTGCTCTGGCTCTCCTCCTCGTGCTCGGCCTGGCGGTGTTCCCGCTGCTCAAGGATGGCCGGGTCCTCGACAACCTTGGCGCCGGCCTGCGCTATTGGGCGGGCGCGAACCGATAGGTCGACCATGGCCCGCATTGCGATCGGCGGCTTTCAGCACGAAACTAATACCTTTGCGCCGACCAAGGCGGAGTATGACGCCTTTACCCGTGGCGGCGGCTGGCCGGCGCTGGTGAGCGGCGAGGCGATGTTCGAAGCGGTCGCGGGCATCAACATCTCGGTCGCCGGGTTCATCGAGGGTGCGCGGGCATCCGGGCACGATCTGGTGCCGACCACCTGGGCGGCGGCTTCGCCGTCGGCCGAAGTCACCGACGACGCGTTCGATCGGATTAGCGGACTGATCGTGGACGGGCTGCGGGCCGCCCTGGCGGCCGGTAATCTCGATGCGGTCTATCTCTGCCTGCACGGGGCGATGGTCACCGAGAGCCACGAGGACGGCGAGGGCGAGCTGCTGCGCCGAGTACGTGCCGTCGTCGGCCCGGACCTGCCGGTGGTGGCGTCGCTGGACCTGCACGGCAACATCACGCGCGCCTGCTTCGACGCGGCAACCGCGATGGTCGCCTACAAGACCTATCCGCACATCGACATGGCCGATACTGGACGCCGCACCGCGGCGATACTTGATAAGATATTGGTTGAGGGAGTTCCATTCAAGGCCTTCCGCCAATTGGAGTTTCTTATCCCATTGTCCTGGCAGTGTACGATGGCGGAGCCGTCCGGGCCGATCTACGACCGGATGGCCGCGCTGGAGACCGGCGGAGTGTGGACCGCGTCGTATTTGCCCGGTTTCCCGGCCGCTGACATCGCCGATTGCGGCCCGACGATCCTGGCCTATGGGACGACCCAGGCGGACGCCGATCGGGCGGCGGATGCCGTTGCTACCGACGTGACCGGACACGAGGCCGCATTTGCCGGCAAAATCTACGACCCGGACGAAGCCGTGGCCGAGGCGCGCCGTCTGGCGGCCGGCGCGTCAAAGCCGGTCGTGATCGCCGACACCCAGGACAATCCGGGCGCCGGTGGCAACAGCGACACCACGGGCATGTTGCGCGCCTTGGTGTCATCCGGTGTCGATCGGGCCGCCATCGGCCTGATCATCGATCCGGAGGCCGCCAAGGCGGCGCACGCGGCCGGCGTGGGGGCGACGATCACCGTAGCTCTGGGCGGCCATTCGGGAATCCCGGGCGATTCGCCGTTCAAAGGCAGCTTCGTGGTCGAGGCCATCCACGACGGCAACACCACCGGGACCGGACCGTTCTACAAGAACGCGCGCATGGCCCTGGGACCGTCGGCCGCCCTGCGGATCGGCGGAGTGAGGATCGCGGTGGCGTCGCGCAAGGTGCAGATGGCGGATCAGGCGCTGTACCGGTTCGTCGGGATCGAGCCTACCGAGCAGGCGATCCTGGTCAACAAGTCGTCCGTCCATTTCCGCGCCGACTTCACGCCGATTGCCCACGCCATCCTGGTCGCGGCGGCCCCGGGGCCGATGATCGCCGATCCGGCACAACTTCCGTGGAGCCGCCTGCGGCCCGGCGTGCGCCTGTCGCCGAACGGTCCGGTGTGGAAGGGGCGGGCCGGCGCACTCTAGCGCCAGTCTGTATCGGTCAGGGCAGCCTGACGCCCCTTGGGTGGCCTGGCAGACAGTCGAGCCGGCAAATCCAATCCGGTCGGCTGTCGGTCCAGATCTGGCCGGTTGGTATCAGAGTGGAGGGATCGTCGAACAGGCCGCGCCACACGGTGATCCGGTCGCGCGTCGGATCGTCGAAGTGGAAGCCGACCGTCGTGCCACAACGGCTGCAGAAGCTCCGGCGGGTTTCAGGGCCTGACTGCCAGAACCTCAGTGCCGCTGTCGGATCGTCCAGGGAAAGCTGAGCGGGTCGGCTGCCGACCGCGACGGCGAAGGCGCCGCCGCTGGTCTTCTGGCAGGTCGTGCAGTGGCACAGCGTCACGTCTGAGGGCGCGCCTGTCAGCGTCACCCGCACGGCGCCGCACAGGCACGATCCGGTCAAGACGTCTTCAGGTGCGGCCGCGGACGAGGGTGTCATCAGGCAAACCTTCGTTCGGTTGTCCTGGCCAACGGGGCCTCCGATCGTTGACCACCAACCAGGAAGGGGCGTCGGCGGCAAAGATGTGGATCTCCGGCGCGACGGCGTCGGGGGCGTCGAGCCCGCCGATCAGGATCTCGACCACCTCCGGTTCGTGGGCGAAATCACAGGTCGTGCTGCTTCCGCAGGTCGGACAGAACATACGGCTGCCGATCGGTGACGCGGACCAGGCCACCAGCGGCGCTCCGTTGTCGCGATAGCGCTCGCGCGGCCACACGGCCGAGGCCATCGCCACGCCTCCGGTGGCGCGGCGGCACATTCCGCAATGGCAAACGCTGCTCCGTGCCGGCGGCCCGGTCACCGAGTATCGGAATGATCCGCACAAGCAGCTGCCCGTAAGCTGCGAATCGCTGGTGATCCGAGGCGGATCGACTACGGCATGCCGTGGCGCTTGGCCGGGTCGGAATGGCAGGTGGGGATCGACCGCGAGCCAGACAACCCGGCTCTCACCGTGGATCTGATCGAGCGGGTAGCCAGCCTCGGCATCGTCCATAGAACCGAGCGTCAGGTCGATATGGTCCGGCTCGTCGTCGTGAGTGAAGGTCAGCTTGCTGCCGCAGACCGGGCAGAAGCTACGTTCGCCCTTGGCCGTGGAGCGGTAGAACAACGGATGCTCCCGGATCCAGGCGAACTGTGCCCGATTGACGGTGAGCCACGGAACCAAGATCCCGCCAGAACCCTTACGGCATAGCGCGCAGTGGCAATGGACGCGGTGCAGGACTGATCCGCCGGCGCGCCACGCGACACGACCGCACGAGCAACCGCCGGTCAGTTCGCCACTACGCGGCATCCCGGATCTCGCACCACACCGGCGTGTGGTCGCTGGCCTTCGGCTTGGCACGCGGGGCCGTATCGATGCCGGAGGCGGTCAGCCGGTCGGCGGCCTGCGGCGACAGCAGAAGGTGGTCAATCCGCACGCCTTCATCGCGCTGCCAGGCGCCGCCCTGATAGTCCCAGAACGTGTACTTATGAACGGTCTGGTCCAAAGCTCGGAACGCGTCAGTGTAGCCGAGCCACAGAATCTCCCGGAACGCCGCCCGAGTCTCGGGCCGGCACAGGGCGTCGCCAGCCCAAGCGGCCGGGTCGTGAACGTCGTCGTCGGTCGGAATGACATTGTAGTCGCCGCCGAGGACGACGGCGCCTTCGGCACGCAGAAGCTCCGTGGCGCGCGCCTTCAGCCGCTTCATCCAGGCCAGCTTGTAGGGATACTTTTCGCTCGTGACTGGGTTGCCGTTCGGCAGGTAGATGGTTGCTACCCGGACTTCGCCACCAACCGTAGCTTCGAGATAACGGGCTTGTTCGTCATTGTCGTCCCCGAACAACCGAGGTTGCACGTCGGCCAGCCCCACCTTGGACAGGATGGCAACGCCATTGTAGCTCTTTTGGCCGTGAATCGCGCATTGGTATCCCAGCGCCTCAATTTCCAGACGCGGAAACCCGTCGTCGACGGTTTTGATTTCCTGCAGCAGGACGACGTCGGGGGACGCAGTCTTCAGCCAGTCCAGGACATTGTCCAGCCGGGCCTTGACGGAGTTGACGTTCCAACTGGCGATCTTCACAAGGGCTACCTCCGATGACGAGGCGGACATCGTGCCACGCCGTCGTTCCCGGTCAACCGTCAGTCGGGATGCCGAACCGGCGTTCAGCCAATCGCGAACGAGGTGCCGCAGCCGCAGGAGGAGGTGGCGTTCGGATTCTCGACAGCAAAGTACGAGCCGATCAGTTCGTCCTTGTAGTCGAGCTGAGCGCCGGCCAGCAGATCGAGCGACACGTCGTCAACCACGACCTTTACGCCGTCACGCTCGAACACGTGATCGTCGTCGTTGACGGCATCGTCGAAATCGAACTGGTACTGGAAGCCGGAACAGCCGCCGCCGAGGACTGCCACGCGCATCATCATCGCGTCGCCCTTCGCCTCGTCCTGCCGCAACTTCGCGATGCGCCGCGCCGCGCTCTCGGTGAACGAGAAGCGGGCCTCTTGGATCCCTGCGTCAGGCATGTCCAGGCTCCGTTCGGTGGTATCCCAGCAGCAGCCATACGATATAGGGCGTTGCCGCCGGGCATTCAACGCGCTTTCGCGTTGCCGTGGCAAGGTCCAACGGGTAGGGTCCGCGCGCTTTCCGCTGCCTGCAGGCGTGCGCGATCGACCGGATTCCAGATGTCCGGGTTCGACCGGAGCCGTGTCGACGCTTCAGACGGGACAGCACCCCGCCACCGTGGTATGATCGCTGCACTACGATGAACGTATTCAACCAGTTCCGAGAAAAAATTCAGGCAGCGCTGGAGGATCTGGCGCGCCGCCAGGGTTGGCCGGATGGGCTGCCGTTCGATCGCGTAACGGTGGAGCCGCCGCGCGACTTGAGTCACGGCGACATTTCGACCAATGCCGCGATGCTACTGGCCAAGCCGGTTGGCACCAATCCACGAGCCATCGCCGCACCGTTGGCGGAGGCATTGGCCAGGCTGCCCGAGGTCGAGTCGGCAGAGGTTGCCGGTCCCGGCTTCATTAACCTGCGCCTGGCGGCGTCGGTCTGGCTGGCAGAAGTGGCGGCGATCCTGAGCGAGGGTACCGCCTATGGCAGTTCGACAACCGGCGAGGGCCGACGGGTCAACGTCGAGTATGTGTCGGCCAATCCAACCGGACCGCTGCATGCCGCCCACGCGCGCGGCGCGGTGTTCGGCGACGCGCTGGCCGCGTTGCTGAAGAAGGCTGGTTTCACGGTTACGCGGGAATACTACATCAACGATGCCGGCGCCCAGGTCGAGACCTTGGCCCGTTCGACGCATCTTCGGTACCGCGAGGCGCTGGGCGAGGATATCGGCGCGATCCCGGAAGGCCATTATCCCGGCGAATACCTGAAGGATGTCGGGCAAGCGATCGCCGAAAGCGACGGCGACCGGTGGGTCGGCAAACCCGAGTCCGAGTGGCTTGAGGTGTTCCGGGCCCGCGCCGTCGAACTGATGATGACCGAGGTCAAGCGCGACCTGCTGGCCATGGGCATCCAGTTCGACACGTTCTCGTCGGAGCGGGCACTGGTCGAGGCCGGCGCGGTGCAGCGCGCATTTGATACCCTGGACGGGCGCGGACTGGTCTACACCGGCGTCCTGGAGCCGCCGAAGGGCAAGACCCCGGACGACTGGGAGCCGCGTCCACAGCTGCTGTTCAAGGCCAGCGAGTTCGGCGACGACGTTGATCGCCCGCTGAAGAAGTCCGACGGCTCATGGACCTATTTCGCAAACGACATCGCCTACCATCTGGACAAGTTCCTGCGGGGGTCGCCGGAGCTGATCGATGTGCTGGGCGCCGACCACGGCGGTTACGTCAAGCGCATGAAGGCCGCGGTGACGGCGATCAGCGGCGGCGAGGGCAGCCTGGACGTCAAGCTGTGCCAGCTCGTGCATCTGTTCGACGGTGGAAAACCGGTGCGGATGTCGAAGCGGGCCGGAACCTTCGTGACCCTGCGCGATGTCATTGATTCGGTCGGGTCGGACTCAGTGCGCTTCATCATGCTGACCCGTCGCAACGACCAGACCCTGGAATTCGACTACCAGAAGGTCCAAGAACAGAGCCGCGACAACCCGGTGTTCTACGTGCAGTACGCGCACGCCCGGGCGACCTCGGTGATTCGCCACGCTGGCGAGGCATTGCCTGGACACGACTTGTCGGATGCCGCGCTGGCCAAGGTCTCTCTGGGTTCCTTGACCGACCCGGATGAGCTTGGTCTGATCAGGCTTCTGGCAGGGTGGCCGCGTTTGGTGGAGAGCGCGGCCGACGCGCACGAACCGCATCGCGTGGCGTTCTATCTGGGCGAAGTGGCGGCGGCGTTTCACAGCCTGTGGAACAAAGGCAAGGACGAGGCGCACTTGCGGTTCATTCTTCCCGACGACACCGCAACCACCCTGGCCCGTATGGCGCTGGTGCGGGCAACCGCGACCGTGATCGCCTCCGGTCTTGGGGTGATGGGCGTGCAGCCGGTCGAGGAGCTTCGGGAATGAGCGACGGTCGGGACGAGGAACTCTATGCCGACCGCGGGTTCCGGCCCGGCCCACCTCCGGAACTGCGCGAACCGCCCAGGCGCCGATCACGCGCGCTCGGCGTGTTCGTTGCGACCTTCGCGCTGGCGGCGTTCGCCGGCGTGGTCTGGTACGCCTATGACCAGGGCTTGCAGCGCGGGTCCGAGACCACTGCCCCGCTGATCAAAGCGGATCCGCGGCCGGCCAAGGTCCGTCCCGAGCAACCGGGGGGGCTGCAGGTCCCGAATCAGGACAAACTGGTGTACGAGGCAATGCGCCCCGGTGACGGCGGGGCGGCGAAGGTCGAACGACTGCTGCCGCCGCCGGAGAAGCCGGTTGATCCTCCGGCACCGCCTCCACCCCCGCCGGTGCTGCCGAGAACAAGTCAGGTTGTCCCGCCATCGGTCGAAGTGCCGGTGCCGCCGGCCACCACACCCGAGTCGACCGACACGGGCATTCCACCGGCCCGCATCGTGACGCCGGCCCCGACCCCAGTCGTTCCCCAACCGGAGGCGGCTGCACCTGCGCCTCCTCCACCATCCGCGCCGGCACCGGTTCCGCTGGCGCCTGCGCCACCGCCTGCGGCTCCCGCACCGACAACCGTTCAACCCCCCACCGAACCTCCAGCATCGGTCCAGGCTCCGGCGCCGCAGCCGGCGCCCACCAGAACGGCCCCGTCGGCCGGCAGTTTCCGGATCCAGCTTGGCGCGCTGCGTGACGAGACAGCGGCCGAGGGCGAGTGGGCGCGCCTGAAGAAACGCTATGCCGATGAACTCGGGACATTGGACAGCCGGATTCAGCGGGTCGATCTTGGCGCAAGCAAAGGGGTCTTCTTCCGGATCCAATCGACCGGCGTCTCGGAAGCGTCCGCCGAGGCGATTTGCGCAGCGTTGAAGCCCAAAGGGCAACCCTGCATCGTGGTTCGACCCTGAATGGTCCAGGCGGCGATCTTCGGCTGCGCCGGCCCGCAACTCGGGGCCGACGAGGCAGCATTTTTCCGGGATTTCGACCCGTACGGCTTCATCCTGTTCAAGCGGAACGTCGACACGCCGGAACAGGTGCGTTCGCTGGTCGATGCCCTGCGCCTGACGGTCGGCCGCGACGCGCCGGTGCTGATCGACCAGGAAGGTGGCCGGGTTCAGCGGCTTGGTCCGCCGCATTGGCGCCGTTACCCGGCGGCGGATGTGTTCGTCCGGCTGAACACCATCGATCCGGAAGCGGCGGAGGCGGCGCTACGCCTGTCGGCTGCGCTGATGGCGGCGGATCTGGTCGAGCTCGGCATCGACGTTGATTGCCTGCCGCTTTTGGACGTCCGCCAAGCCGGCGCCCATGACGTCATCGGCGACCGCGCGTTCGGAGGCGACCCTGCAACCGTGGCTCGATTGGCGAAGATCCAGGTCGAGGCGCTGGCATTGGTCGGCGTCACCGGCGTTTTGAAGCACCTGCCGGGTCACGGGCGTTCGATGGTCGACAGCCACGCGGAACTGCCACGGGTCGACGCCGACCGGGACACGCTCGAGGCGGTCGACTTCGCTCCATTCAAGGCGTTGGCGGACGTGGTGCCCTACGGCATGACCGGGCACCTGTTGTTCCCGGCGTACGACCCCGACCGCCCGTCGACACAGTCGCCGGTGGTGATCAACGAGGTGATCCGCGGTTCGATCGGCTTCGACGGCCTGCTGATGACCGACGATCTGTCGATGGAAGCCTTGGGCGGATCGATCGAAAGCCGGGCCGCGGCCTCGCTGAAGGCCGGGTGTGACATGGTTCTGCATTGCAACGGGCGGATGGATGAGATGGTCGCTATCGCCGGCGAAGTTGGCGCATTGATCGGCCCGGCGGCCGCGCGCGCCGCGCGAGCTGACGCCGAGAGGATGCGGGCCAGAGCCGCCGCGACTCCGCCGTCGAAGGACGCTGCCTATCGGTTGGAGACCTTGCTGGCCGGACTAGGAACCGTCTGATGGACGCTGATTACTTCGTCAGCCTCATCCAAGGCGCTACGGTTTGGATCATCCCGGTCATCCTGGCGATCACCCTGCATGAAGCCGCGCATGGCTGGGCGGCGTCGCGCCTGGGGGATCCGACGGCACGGTTGTTGGGGCGGGTGACGCTGAACCCGTTGGCGCACATCGATCTGTTCGGAACGCTGATCCTGCCGGCCATGCTGCTGATCATGAAGGCGCCGTTTCTGTTCGGCTACGCCAAGCCAGTACCGGTGAACTTCTCCCGCCTGAACAATCCGCGCCGGGACATGGCACTGGTCGCGCTGGCGGGGCCGGCGTCGAACATTCTGCTGGCGATCATCGCCGCGCTGCTGTTCCACGCCGTCGACCTCATGCCGTCAGTGGTCGATGAATGGTTCGTGGAGAACTTGCGCAACCTGTTCCTGCTCAACCTGGTCCTAGCGGTCTTCAACATGCTGCCGATTCCGCCGCTCGACGGTGGGCGGGTGCTGGTTGCTGTGCTGCCGGATGCTTTGGCGTGGCGGGTGGCGCGGCTGGAACGCGCCGGATTGGTGGTTGTTATCCTGGTGCTTTTCCTGGTGCCCTTCATTGCCGGGCAGTTGGGCTTTACACTGGACATAGCAAGCGTGCTGATCTGGGGGCCGGTCGATGCGCTTGCCTCGGTGATCAAAGCGATCACCGGTCACTGAGCTGACGGACAGCGAATTGGCGAACCACGACGCGTTCGAGAGCCCGGAGCCGGAGTACCGCCGGCGCGAGCCGGTGCAGCTGTCGCTGTTCCTGAACCTGGACGGGTTCGAGGGACCGATCGACGTGCTGCTGACCCTGGCGCGCGACCAGAAGGTCGACCTGACCCAGATCTCGATCCTGCAACTCGCCGAGCAGTACATCGTGTTCATTCGCGAGGCCCAGGTGCTCAATCTGGAGCTGGCGGCGGACTATCTGGTGATGGCGGCATGGCTCGCCTACCTCAAGTCGCGCCTGTTGCTGCCGGTCGATGCAACCGAAGAGGAGGAGCAGGACCCGGCCGCCCTAGCCGAGGCGTTGCGGTTCCAGCTGCTCAGGCTGGAGGCGATGCAGGAGGCCGGCGGCCGGCTGATGGCGCTGCCGCAGCTCGGCGTCGACCTCCACGCTCGCGGGGCGCCGGAGAACCTGTCGATCCGCTACCGACCGGTCTACGACGTGACGCTGTACGACCTTCTGAGGGCCTATGCCGACCACAAGGTTCGCGAACAGGGGCACACGCTGACCATCGCCGCGACCGAACTCTACGCCGTCGAGGACGCGATCGAGCGGCTGCGGGGATTGGTCGGCAAGGTGCCGGAATGGCGAACATTGTTCAGTTTCCTGCCGGAATTCCTGAAGGGCTCGCTGATCCTCCGCTCGGCGATGGCATCGACCCTGGTCGCCAGCCTGCAACTCGTGAAGGACGGCCAGGCACAGATCCGGCAGGAGGGCACCTTCGGCCCGATCTGGCTGCGCTCGCCGACCGGTAACCAGTCATGACCGAAGCATCGGCCGATTTTCCGGATCTGCTGGCCGATGAGGAGTGGCGGCGCTGGCTGCGTTTCGTTGAGGCAGTGCTGTTCGCCAGTGCCGAGCCGGTCGATGAAGCCCTGCTGCGCCAGCGGGTTCCGGAAACCGTCGATCTGACGAAACTGCTTGTCGAACTGTCCGAGGCCTACGCCGAGCGGGGCGTGAACCTGGTTCGGCACGGCACCCGGTGGAGCTTCCGCACCGCGCCGGATCTCGGCGCCATGCTGCGCAGCGACAAGCCGGTGCAACGCAAATTGTCGCGAGCCGCCGTCGAGACGCTGTCGATCATCGCCTACCACCAGCCGGTCACCCGCGCCGAAGTCGAGGAGATCCGTGGCGTCGCCTTGTCCCGGGGAACTCTCGACACCTTGCTGGAGGCCAGTTGGATCAAGCCGCGCGGCCGGCGCGACACACCGGGGCGTCCCCTGCAGTGGGGCACGACCGAGGCTTTCCTGGACCATTTCGGCCTGGCCGACATCAAGGAACTTCCGGGTCTTGAAGATCTGAAGGCCATGGGGCTGCTGGAGAAGCGTGTCGGCCTTACCAGCATCGCCATGCAGCAGGATGACCTGCTTGAGGACGACCCCGAAGAACAGGCCGAGCAGCTCGATTTCCTGCCCGATGAAAGCATCACGGATGATTGACCATCCAGGGCAGGTGGCTTGCCGTGCTGGGGCCATGCCGGTATCTCAAGCGGCATGACCGTCATCGACCTCGATTTGCACCAGAACACCGAGAAGGCGTCAACGCCTCCAGCGCTTCAGCTGGATGGCGTGCGGCACAGCTACGGCCGGACGGTGGCCGTGGACGGCGTGTCGGTGTCGGTCGCGCCCGGTGAGGTGGTTTGCCTGCTCGGACCGTCCGGGTGCGGCAAGACCACGATGCTGCGGATCGCCGCCGGCCTTGAGGCACTGCAGGACGGCGAGATCCGGCTCGCCGGGACCATGGTGGCCGGACCCGGCGTCGACGTCCCACCCGAGCGTCGTGGCGTTGGCTTGGTGTTTCAGGATTACGCCCTGTTCCCGCATCTGGACGTGTTGGACAATGTTGCGTTCGGACTGACCGGCTGGACTGCTGCCGACCGGCGGTCGCGTGCCGAGTCGGTGCTGGCGTTGGTCGGCATGAACGACTACGCGGCTGCATTTCCTCACGAACTGTCCGGTGGCCAGCAGCAGCGAGTTGCCCTGGCCCGGGCGCTGGCGCCGCGGCCGAGGGTCATGCTGCTGGACGAGCCGTATTCCGGGCTGGATGCCCGGTTGCGCGACCGTGTGCGGGATGAAGTGTTGCATATCCTGAAGGCCAGCGGGTCGGCGTGCCTGATGGTGACCCATGATTCTGAGGAGGCCATGTTCATGGCGGACCGGATCGCCGTCATGCGCGCCGGTCGGATCGTCCAGGAAGGCACGCCGGTTGAGCTGTATTGCGAGCCCGTCGATGCGTTCGTGGCGTCGTTCTTCGGCGAGGTGAACCGCATCGAAGGAGTGGTGCACGCTGGGGCGGTCGACACGCCGATCGGGAACATCCCGGCACGAGGCCTACCCGACGGCGCCCCGGCGACCGTGGTGGTCCGGCCAGAAGCGGTCACCATTCAGAGCTGGTCATCGGTGTTCTCCGACGATCCGAGCGGCTTGGTCGAGCAGGCCCGGCTGCTGGGGCGCACCAGCCTGATCCACATGACGGTTACGGCACCGGCGAGGCCCGACCGGTCGGTGCATTTGCACGCCCGGGTTCCCGGCGTGCACCTGCCCAAACCGGGGGTGCGTGTCAGGATCCAAGTCGATCACGCGCAGACATTCGTGTTTGCGGGTGGATAGCGCAATCTAGTTCCTATGGTGTTGGCGTTGCGGCGCGCGGCTATGGTCGCGTATAGTCCGCGGCATCAAACGGGGGCGTAACGGGAATTCGGAGCATACGATGGGTAGCTTCAGCATTTGGCACTGGCTGGTGGTTCTCGCCGTCGTGCTTCTATTGTTCGGCGGCGGTGGCAAGATTTCCCGGTTGATGGGCGATTTTGGTAAGGGCCTGAAGAACTTCAAGCAGGGTATCAAGGACGGCGGCGACGCCGAACCGGAGGGCGATCAGGCCAGCCGCTCGGTGACGGACGACAGCACGCCTGCCAAGCCCGCGTCCAAGTCCGACCAGGCCGTCAACGGCTAAAGGGGCTTCGGCACTTCATTCCGGTTGGTCTGAGGCGCCCGGTCGGGCGCGGGGAATACAATGTTCGATATCGGCTGGCAGGAATTCATCCTGGTTGCACTGGTGGCTGTGGTCGTGGTCGGTCCGAAGGACCTTCCGCGGGTGATCAGGTCGGTTGGGCAATGGATTCGCAAGGCGCGGTCACTGGCGTCCGAGTTCCAGGGCAGCCTGGAGGAGATGGCGCGCGAGTCCGAACTGGACGATGTGCGCCGAGAAATCCAGAAGGTGTCGAGCGGTGGGATCGGGGCGTCGATCGAGAAGCACATCGATCCCGACGGCGACATCCGCAAGAGCGTCGAAAGCGCGAAAGCATCCAGCGGCGTTGACGAGATCAAGGGCACTCTGGATGAGGCTCACCAGGATGTCCGCTCGCTGGCCCAGGCGGGCGATGCCACTGCCAAAAGTGGCAAGGATCCGGTCCAGGACTACGCATCGCTGGCGGCCAGTTCGATGGCTCCGGGCAATTCAGTGACGCCCCCGGCCCCGGCCGCGCCGAAGAGCGCGGATCCGGCTCCAACGGCTGCCAAAGCACCCGCCAAGAAGGCGGCGTCGAAGCGTCCGGCGAAGGCGGTTGCCGCAACCGATGCGTCGAGCAAGCCGCCTGCCAAGCCGAGGCGCGCGACCAAAAAGCCGACCGCCACCGACACAAAGAAGGCCTGATCGATGGCGGACGGCACTCAAGATCCCGATCAGGATCTCGAAGGCGGCAAGATGCCGCTGCTCGATCATCTGGTCGAACTGCGGCGGCGGCTGGTCATCTCGGCGATAGCGTTCTTCGCCTGCTTCTTTGTCGGCTATGCGCTGGCCGAGCCGATCTTCACGTTCCTGGTGCAGCCGCTGGCCGACATCACGGCGGGCCAGGCCGGCCGCAGGATGATCTACACCGCGCTGCACGAGGCGTTCTTCACCTACATCAAGGTCGGCTTCTTCTTCGCCGCCTGCGTGTCGTTTCCGATCGTGTCGATGCAGCTGTGGCTGTTCGTGGCGCCGGGTCTGTACAAGCACGAACGCCGCGCGCTGATGCCGTTCCTGGCGGCGACGCCGGTGCTGTTCACGCTCGGCGCGGCGATGGTCTATTACATCGTGGTGCCGCTGGCCTGGAAGTTCTTCCTTGGTTTTGAACATCCCGGCGGCAACGGCGATCTGCCGCTCGTTCTCGAACCCAAGGTCGATCAGTACCTGTCGCTGGTCATGCGGCTGATCTTCGCGTTCGGCGTGGCGTTCGAGCTGCCGGTGCTGATCATCCTGATGGCCAAGGTCGGAATCGTCAGTGTCGAAGGCCTGCGCGCCAAACGGAAATACGCTATCGTTGTCGCGTTCGTCGCCGCGGCGATCCTCACTCCGCCGGATGTGATCAGCCAGGTGCTGCTCGCGGTGCCGATCATCGTGCTGTACGAGATCTCGATCCTGTTCGCGGTGATGATCGAGAAGAAGCGCGCCGAAGCCGAGGCTGCCGCCGAAGATTGATTGCCGAAAGTTGGTCGCCGGGGCGTTGCTGGACCCGGGCCGGGCGGCTCCGTATAAGGGCGTTCAGCGACAACGGGACCAGACGATCCGGCCATGCATGATATCCGACGCCTTCGAGAGGACGGTGCCGCCTTCGATGCCGCGCTAGCCAAGCGCGGCCTCGCCCCGGTGGCCGAAACGATCCTTACCCGTGACGCCGACTGGCGGCGGGTGACGACCGAATTGCAGCTTGCCCAGCAGCGCCGCAACGAAGCCTCCAAGCTCATTGGCACGGCGAAGCGGAACGGCGAGTCGGCCGATGCCCTGATGGCCGAAGTTGCCGAGCTCAAGGAGCGCATGGCCCAGCTCGAAGAGGACGAGCGCCGCCTCGCCGGCGAGGTCGAAGAATTGCTGGCCGGTATTCCGAACCTTCCGGCCGACGATGCGCCGGTCGGTGCCGACGAAGACGCCAACGTTGAGCTGCGCCGGATCGGCAAGCCGCGCGAGCGCAACTTCCGGGCACAGGACCACGTCGCGATCGGTGAGGGCCTGGGTCTCATGGATTTCGAGGCGGCAGCCCGGCTGACCGGTGCGCGCTTCGTGGTGTTGAAGGCCGAACTGGCGCGCATGGAACGGGCGTTGGCGGCCTTCATGCTGGACATCCATACTGGAGAGTTTGGCTATACCGAGATCGCCCCGCCGGTCCTGGTGCGCGACCAGGCGCTGTATGGCACGGGACAATTGCCGAAGTTCGCCGAGGACCAGTTCCGAACCACCGACGGCTATTGGCTGATACCGACCGCCGAGGTTCCACTGACCAATCTGGTCGCCGACCAGATCCTCGAAGAGGCCGAACTGCCGCTGCGGTATACCGCCTACACGCCGTGCTTCCGCTCGGAGGCGGGTTCGGCCGGGCGGGACACCCGCGGCATGATCCGCCAGCACCAGTTCGGCAAGGTGGAACTGGTGTCGATCGCACATCCCGACCGCTCCGACGGGGAGCACGAGCGCATGACCGGCTGCGCCGAGACTGTGCTGAAGCGGCTCGACCTTCCGTATCGTGTGATGGCCTTGTCGACCGGCGACATGGGTTTCTCGGCACGCCGGACCTACGACATCGAAGTCTGGTTGCCGGGCCAGGATGACGGTGCCGGACGGTACCGCGAGATCTCGTCGTGTTCGGTCTGCGGCGACTTCCAGGCTCGCCGCATGAAGGCGCGGTTCCGGCGCAAGGGCGAAAAGGCGACCGAGTTTGTCCACACCCTCAACGGTTCCGGTTTGGCGATTGGCCGGACCCTGATCGCGATCCTGGAAAACTATCAGGAGGCGGATGGCTCGGTGACGATCCCGGATGCGCTCAAACCGTATCTCAAAGGCCTGGAACGGATCGAGGCGCGGACATGACGACCTGGCCAATGGAACTCGCGACCAGCCGTATTCTGGTTTCGAACGACGACGGGATCGAGGCTCCGGGGATCAAGGTGCTCGCTCGGATCGCGGCATCGCTGTCCGACGACGTATGGATCGTCGCACCCGAGATCGAGCAGAGCGGGGCAGGGCACTCGCTGACGCTGCGCCGGCCGCTGCGCATCCGCAAGGTCGAGGAACGGCGCTACGGGGTCGACGGCACGCCGACTGACTGCGTGCTGCTGGCGATCAACGAGATCCTGAAGGACCACAAGCCGACCCTGGTGCTGTCCGGCGTCAATCGCGGCGGCAATCTCGGCGAGGACGTCACCTACTCCGGCACCGTGGCCGCCGCGATGGAAGGCACGGTGCTTGGCGTTCCGTCGATCGCGCTCAGCCAGGAGTACCCGGAAGGCGGGCCGGTGCCGTGGGAGACGGTCGAGACGCTGGCTCCGGACTTGATTCGCCGGCTGTGCGCCATCGGCTGGCCGCGCAACTCGCTGATCAACATCAACTTCCCGGCGGTCGGCCCGGATTCGGTGACCGGCGTGCTGGCTGCTGCTCAGGGACGGCGCAAGATCGGTGACCAGATCACCACGGCGCGCGACCCGCGTGGTGCACCGTACTACTGGATCGGCAGCATGCGCACTGAAGACCCAACGGTCGCCGGCACCGACATCAACGCGGTCTACAGGAACGCGGTCGCGGTGACGCCGATCAGCATGAACATGACCGACCATCCGACTCTGACGAAGCTGGCCGAGACCTTCCATTGAGCCACGACGAGGCCCGCAAGATCCGCCTGATCATGAGCCTGCGCGGTCGGGGCATCACCGATCGGGCGGTTCTCGGTGCACTGGAGCGGGTTCCGCGTGAGATGTTCGTCGATCCGGCCTTCCTCGATCAGGCCTGGGAGGACCGGGCTTTGCCGATCGCCGCTGGCCAGACTGTCAGCCAGCCCTTCATCGTCGCCTTCATGACTCAGGCGCTGGAACTGACCGATCGTACCAAGGTCTTGGAGATCGGCACTGGCTCCGGCTATCAGGCGGCTGTGCTCGCCCGGATTGCCCGACGGGTCTATACGGTCGAGCGGCATCCCGAATTGCTGCAGGTTGCCGAGAAGCGATTCGCCACTTTGAAACTGCACAATCTCCACAGCCGCCACGGCGACGGCTGGAAGGGCTGGGCGGAGCAGGCGCCGTTCGAGGCGATCATCGTCACTGCTGCCGCGTCCGAGCCACCCGCCGCACTGCTCGATCAATTGGCTGAAGGCGGTCGCATGGTGGCACCGATCGGCGGATCCAGCGACGTTCAGCGGCTTGTTCGCTACCGCCGCCGCGATGGCGCGATCGAGGAGGAGAGGTTGCTGGACGTCCGGTTCGTGCCGCTGGTGCGCGGCGCCGCCCGCGCCAGCGAGTCGCACTGACCAGACCGCGTTGAGCCCGAGTCCGCTGCCTCGTACACTGTGATGATGATTAGATCGTTCTTCGCTCCGGTCGCGCTCGGGTTGGTGCTGTCAGTCATGCTGGCGGCTTGCAGCATGAGTCCGTCGTCGCCGCGACTGGCGAACCCGGACCCGAACGCCAACCCGCCCTCCACCTCGCGCGGATCGGCCTTGCCGTCGGACGGGGTTGTCTCAGTCCGACCGGGTGACACGATCTACGCTTTGGCGCGGCGCTATGGGATCAGCCCACGCACCATCATCGAGACCAATCGACTGGCGCCGCCCTACCTTCTTCATGTCGGTGACCGTTTGATGCTGCCGGTTCCGCGGGTGCATGTGGTCAAGGCCGGTGACACGGTGTCGGAGATCGCGCGGGATCGTAGGATCAGCATGGAGCAACTGGTTGCGCTCAACGGCCTGCGCCCGCCTTATGCGATCCGTGTTGGCCAGCGTCTCAATCTCCCGGCGGTGAGCGACGGTTCCAACGGCACAGTCGTAGCGTCGCGCGAGCCTCAGAACGCACCGATCGTCACCGAGCCGGTGCCGGCGCCGCGGGACCCGACCCAGCCATGGTCGTCGAATGGCACGCTCAATTTTCCGGTCTCAGGTTCACCGCCCGACCCAGTTGCCGGAGGCGAGCCACCGCTACCGACGGTGCGCCCGTCGGGCAGCACGTCGTCGAACCAGGTGACATTCGTTCAAGCGCCCACTCCGCCACCTCCTCCGGTCAGCACCCCAGCCGAGACTGCCGCACGCACGGCGATTTTGACGCCAGCACCGCGGTCTGCCAGGCGTTTCCAGTGGCCGGTGAAAGGCCGGGTGATAGCCGCCTTTGGTCCTCGCGAGGGCGGCCTGCACAACGACGGGATCAACATCGCCGCCAACAAGGGTGAGCAGATCAGAGCCGCCGAAAACGGCGTGGTAGTTTACGCCGGTAACGAGTTGCGCGGGTTCGGCAATCTGTTGCTGATCAAGCACGCCGACGGCTGGACGACGGCTTATGCCCATGCCGACGCCTTGCTGGTCCGTCGTGGCGATCGGGTGGCCCGCGGGCAACCAATCGCCACGGTCGGTGAAACCGGCAACGTGGACCGTCCGCAGCTGCACTTTGAGATCCGCAAGGGCCAACGCGCGGTCGATCCGCGCGACGAACTCGCCGAGTCACAGGCGTCGTTGCCAGCGACCTGGATCCCGCGGACGCGGCTGGCCGGATGATCGGCTCGGTCGAGTTGGACTGGCGGTTTGGCACCATCGAGGTGCCGGCGCCCGATCGCTACATCCGGCAGGCGATCCAGATTACCGGAGAGTACAGCGGCGCCGAGATCGACTTATACCAGGCGCTGTTGCGGCCGAGCGACGTCGCGATTGATGTCGGCGCAAATGTCGGCGTGTTCTCGATCGCCATCGGGCAATCCGTCGGTCCGAGTGGCCGAGTGCTGGCCTTTGAGCCGCAACCTCCGATCTACGAGTTTCTGAAGCGGAACATTTCGAGATCCGAACTGGAGCACGTCCAGATGATTCGGGCCATCGTTGCTCGACGGGACGGCGTCGCGGAGTTCATCGACGTGCAGACCCTTCCCGAGGGCGAGGAGGTGAACTTTGGCGGGCTCGGCGTGCATTCGTCGATCCGACGCCGGTTCGGCCGGTTCGTGCCGACGGATGTTCGCTGCATCGACGGCATGGCTCTTGATCGCTGCGACTTCATCAAGATCGATGCGGAAGGCACCGAAGGAGCCGTTGTTGTGGGAGCGACGGCAACAATTGCGCGATGCAGGCCGGTCGTGAGCTTTGAATGCGACCGACCGGACGTCGCGGGACCGCTGGTGGATACCTTCCTAGCGGCCGGATATCGGTTGTGGCGGTTTCGCGGATCGAACATGCGGGTGCCGAACCCCAAGGGCGCGATCCTGAGGGGCTTTCCGAATATCTCGATACTTATGCTGCTGGCGGTTCCGGACGAGCGGCTTGACCGATTGGCGGCGGCCGACATGTCTACGCTTCGAACGGTAGATAGCCGGCAGACCTTTGATCGGCTTTCACAAGGGATCGTCAAAGACGCCCTTTGAGTCAAAAAATCCAGGACCACAGGAGCGGGAGCAGGATCGCCGTCGCGAGCGCGTTCAACCCCATGGCAAGTCCGGAGAACGCGCCGGCAACCTCGTTCACCTGCATGGCGCGTGCCGTCCCGATGCCGTGGGCGGCGACGCCGATTGCCAGCCCGCGGGCGCGCCAGTCGCGGATGCGCAGCAGGGTGAGCAAGGGTGGCCCGAGCATCGCCCCGACCACACCGGTGAGAATAACCAGGACGGCAGTCAGCGAAGGCAGGCCTCCGAGCTGTTCTGCGATGCCCATGGCGATCGGTGTCGTCACCGACTTCGGCGCGATCGACGCCACGATTTCAGGCGCTGCACCAAGCAGGACAGCGATTCCGACGGCGCTCAGCGATGCCGACAACGAACCCATGATGATTGCCGCCAATAGCGGCCCGACGGACCGGCGAACCCGGGCAAACTGATTGTACAGCGGCACCGCCAGCGCAACTGTCGCCGGTCCGAGCAGGAAGTGCACGAACTGGGCACCCTCGAAATACTGACCGTAGGAGGTTCCGGTGGCGACCAGCAGTCCAACCAGGATGACGATGGCGATCATCACCGGGTTCAACAGAGGGTTCATGCCGAACCGACGGTAGAGCCGGTTGCCGATCAGGTACGCGACCAAGGTCAGCGTCAGGTGCAGCAGAGGGTTGGTCGCCAGATAGACCCAGAGCTCGTCGATCGGCTTCATGGTTGCTGGTCCATGTCCGGTTGCCGGCCGGCCAACCGCTCCAAGCCGAGCATTGTCAGCGCGGTCACGGCGATGGCGATCGCCGTGCTGGTGATCAGCGCCACGCCGATGGCCAGCCAGGCGTCCTCAAGCAACCCGATGTGCAGCATGATGCCGACGCCGGCCGGCACGAACAGCAGCGAGAAGTGTGACAGCAGTGTCGTGGCCGTCGTCTGCATCACCGGCGGGACGCCGCGCCGGATCAACAAGCCGATGAACAACAGCAACATGCCGAGCACTGGGCCGGGAACAGGCAGGCCGAACAAACCGACCAGAACTTCACCGACCAGTTGGCAGATCAGCAGGAGGGTCAGGCTCTCGATCATCCCGACACTCCCTTGGCGGCGTTTCGATCAGCTTACGATCTTGCCATGCCGTCCGGCCAGATCTTGGATGTACTGCCAGGCGACCCGACCGGAGCGCGAACCGCGGGTCACCGACCACTCTCGGGCCTCGGCGTGCAGTTGTTCGCGCGGGACGTTGATCCCGAACGCCTGGGCGTAGCCTTCGATCATCGCGAAGAAGGTATCCTGGTCGCAGCTGTGGAAGCCGAGCCAGAGGCCGAAACGGTCGGACAATGAGACCTTCTCCTCGACCGCCTCGGACGGATTGATTGCGGTCGAACGCTCGTTCTCGATCATGTCGCGGGCCATCAGATGGCGTCGATTGGAGGTTGCGTAGAACAGCACGCTCTCCGGTCGTCCTTCGATGCCGCCTTCCAACACCGCCTTCAGCGATTTGTAGCTGTTGTCGGAATGGTCGAACGACAGGTCGTCGCAATACACCACCGAGCGGCGGTCGGCGTCGCGCAGGATGTGCAGCAGTTTCGGCAGCGTCTCGAGGTCCTCGCGGTGGATCTCGATCAGGGCCAACGAGCCTGGATGCTTGACGTTGATCTCGGCGTGGACCGCCTTGACCAGCGACGACTTGCCCATGCCGCGCGCGCCCCACAGCAGGGCGTTGTTGGCGGGCAGGCCGAGGGCGAACCGCTCGGTGTTTTCGAACAGGGTGCGGCGCTGCAACTCGATCCCCTGCAGCAGTTTGATTGGGATCCGGTTGATCTTGGCGATCGGCTCCAATCGTCCGTGAGCTGCGTCCCAGATGAAGCCGTCGGCGGCGTGCACATCGGACGCGGCAGTCGGCGGCGGCGCCAGCCGCTCCAGGGCGTCGGCTATCCGGGTGAGAACAGCAAGGTTCAGGGCATTGTTCGGCGTGGATGGATCGGTGGTCATGACGTGGATCTCGGAGCGGCGGAGAGGGGTGTCGTCGAATGAGGCCGCGGACGTTACCGGCGCTCCTGCAGAGGGTCAACGCCGTGGCGCAGCGCAAGGCGGGCTGTCGTTGCATTTCGTGGGTGCGCCGCTATAGTCCCGCCACTTCGCGCCGGCCACAGTCGGCACGCATTAAAGCGTAGGGCGGAACCCCTCGGGAGACGGAACGGCATGTTGATTTCACCAGCCTATGCACAGGCAGCGGGCGGACTGGGCGGCGGCAGCGACATGATCATGTCGTTGGCTCCGCTTGTCCTGATCTTTGCGGTTTTCTACTTCCTGCTGATTCGACCGCAGCAGAAGAAGGCCAAGGAGCATCGTGAGATGCTGGGCAACGTGCGTCGCAACGACAAGATCGTCACCAATGGCGGCTTGGTCGGCACCGTGATCAAGGTCAGCGAAGGCGATGATCTGCTGACCGTGGAGATTGCCAGCGGTGTGAAGGTTCAGGTCGTGCGAAGCATGATCGCCGACGTGCGCACCAAAGGTCAGCCGGTCAGCAGCAAGGCGCCGGCCAAGGGCAAGGCTGCGAAGACCGTCGAAGCCGACAACGACGACGAAGACGACGCGGAAACACCGAAGTCGGCCACCTAAGCCGCCGGACCACCCGACGCAAGGCAGAGCACTATGCTTCAGTTTCCGACGTGGAAGATTGCGCTGGTGGCATTGGTGTGCCTGCTCGGCATCGTCTACGCAGCACCCAACATGTTCCCGCGTAACACCTTTGGCGATGTGCCCAGCGGTGTTCCCGGGCGGCAGATCAACCTGGGCCTCGATCTGCAGGGCGGCTCCTACCTATTGCTGCAGGTCGATACCGCCGTGGTGGTCCAGGAGCGCCTGGAAGCGATCGTGGAGAGCGCGCGGCGCGAGTTGCGCGATGCCAAGATCGGTTATCTCGGCCTTGGCGTGCACGGCAAGGCCGCGGCATTCGACGTTCGCGACGCCGCTGATCTGGAGAAGGCGCGCCAGTTGGCTCGTGGACTCGATACCGGGATCACCACCAAGACCGAGGGTGACCGGGTCATTGTCGAACTGACCGAGCAGGCGGTCCTGGATCTCAGCCGCAACGCCGTTCAGCAGTCGATCGAGATCGTGCGCCGACGGGTCGATGAGACCGGCACCCGTGAACCGCTGATCCAGCGGCAGGGCAACAACCGCATCCTGATCCAGTTGCCTGGGATCGATAATCCAGAGCGGATCAAGGCGTTGATCGGCCAGACCGCCAAGCTGACGTTCCACCTCGTCGACACCACCGCATCGGTGGCTGACGCGATGAACGGACGGGTTCCACCGGGTTCCAAGGTGCTGCCATCGGTCGATAATCAGGGCCCCAGCCACTACGTGGTGAAGCGCCGCGTGATGATCAGCGGCGAGAACCTCGTGGATTCCCAGCCGTCGTTTCAGGACAACCGGCCGGTCGTGAGCTTCCGGTTCGACTCGATCGGAGGGCGGCGCTTCGGACAGGCAACGACCGAGAATGTCGGTCGGCCGTTCGCGATCGTTCTCGACGACAAGGTGATTTCGGCGCCGGTGATCCGTGAACCAATCCTGGGCGGTACCGGCATCATCTCGGGCAGCTTCTCGGTGCAGGAAGCCCAGGATCTGGCGCTTCTGCTGCGCGCCGGCGCGCTGCCGGCCCCGCTGACGGTTCTGGAGGAGCGTTCGGTCGGACCGGGACTGGGGGCGGATTCGATCGCAGCCGGCAAGGTCGCGTCGATCGTCGGCCTCGTGCTGGTCATTGCCTTCATGGTGGTGGCGTACGGCCTGTTCGGGATCTTCGCCAACATGGCGCTGCTGCTGAACATCGGCCTGATCCTCGGCGCCCTGTCGGTGCTGCAGGCGACCCTGACCCTGCCGGGCATTGCCGGCATCGTGCTGACCATCGGCATGGCGGTTGATGCCAACGTGCTGATCTTCGAGCGGGTACGCGAAGAGATCGACAACGGCCGTTCGCCGGTCAACGCTCTGGATGCCGGCTACCGCCGCGCCTTCACGACGATCGTCGACTCCAACCTGACGACCCTGTTTGCCGCGGTATTCCTGTTCGCCCTCGGCGCGGGCCCGGTGAAGGGCTTTGCGGTCACGCTGGGCATCGGGATCATGACATCCATGTTCACCGCCGTGATGGTCACCCGTCTGTTCGTGGCGATGTGGGTGCGCTACCGCCGCCCAGCCACTCTGCCGATCTGAACCAAGGAACCCGTGATGCTGAAACCGATCCGGTTCGTTCCTCGGAACCCCAAACTGCCGATCATCAAGAGCCGGCTGGCCGCGTTCGTGTTTTCGGCCTTGTTGATCCTCGGGTCCCTGACGGCGGTCGCCACCATTGGCTTGAATTTCGGGATCGACTTCAAGGGTGGCATCCTGATGGAGGTGCGCACCCCCGGTGTTGCCGATATCTCTGCCATGCGGTCCACCCTGAACGGCCTGGACCTTGGGGATGTCAGCCTGCAGGAGTTCGGTGACGAACGCGAAGTGCTGATCCGTATTCAGCGACAAAGCGGCGACGAGGCTGCCCAGATCAAGGCCACCGAGGCCGTCCGGGTGGCGCTGGGCGAGGGCGTCGAGTTCCGGCGGACCGAGTTCGTCGGACCGACCGTCGGCCAGGAACTGATCGAGGCGGGAGTGCTGGCGGTGGGGCTCGCCCTGCTGTCGATCCTGTTCTACGTCTGGTTCCGGTTCGAGTGGCAGTTCGGCGTCGGCGCGCTGGTGGCGCTGGCCCATGACATCATCTCGACGATGGGCCTGTTCGCGATCATCCAACACGAGTTCAACTTGGCAACCGTGGCGGCGGTGCTGACCATTGCCGGGTACTCGATCAACGACACTGTCGTGATCTATGACCGGGTTCGCGAGAATCTGCGGAAATACAAGAAGATGCCGCTTGCCGACCTGTTCGAGCTGTCGGTGAACGAAACTCTGTCGCGTACCACGCTGACATCCGGCACCACGCTGTTGGCGTTGTTCGCGATCTATCTGTTCGGTGGCGCTGTCCTGGCCGATTTCGCGCTGGCGATGATCTGGGGCATCGTGATCGGCACCTACTCGTCGATCCTGATCGCGGTTCCGCTGCTGCTGTACACCGGCGTGCGCCGCGGCGACGACCATCTTGACCCGTCTCAGGTCCCCGAGTACGAGCGGGCGGAGCGCGAAAGCTGAGCCGATGGACGTCACGCCGCTCGTTCCGGAAGGCGTCCAGATCATCCACGGATACGGCGATGGTGCCTTCCGGATCGCCCAGATCGTGCACCACGGACCGGTCCTGGTGATGCCGGAAATGACTATTCCGTGGGCGGTCGAAGCCGGCAACGCGCTTGATCCTGTCGATCTGGCAACGCTTGAGCCGATCCTGTCCGCCGGCAGCCGGTTCGATATCCTGCTGATCGGTACGGGATCCAAACAGGTGTTCGTGCCACCGGCCGTGCGCCAGGCCATTCGGGATCGGGGTCCGGTCGCGGAAATGATGGACACCGGTGCCGCCTGCCGTACCTTCAACGTGCTGCTGGCCGAAGGCCGCCGCGTCGCTGCGGCACTGCTGCCGGTCGGTTGATCGCTTCCGGGTTTCGTTTACGGAGAGGTTTGCGTCCGCCGATGTCCGCCGACATGACCACCTACGATCATGGCATCCTGCCGATCCAGAGCCTGCGGGCCGGGATTCGCGATGGCTGGATAGCGGCTGATCCCGGAATCATCGACGCACAGCTGCAGCCCGCCAGCCTGGACCTGCGTCTCGGACCCAAGGCGTATCGCGTCGTATCGAGCTTCCTGCCCGGTCCGGACCGCACGGTGGAACAGAAGCTCGCCGAGTTCGACCGATATCAGGAGATGTACGAACTCGACCTGTCCAAGCCGACCGTGCTGGAGCGTGGCTGCGTCTATATTGTCCCCTTGGCGGAGCGTCTGTCTTTGCCTTCGGGCATCTCTGCCGTAGCGTCGCCGAAGAGCAGCACCGGTCGACTCGATGTGTTCACCCGGTTGATCGTTGACCGGGCCTCCGGCTTCGAGAAAGTGTCGGCCGGCTATATCGGGCCGATGTACCTGGAGATTGCGCCGCGGACGTTCTCGATCGTGGTGCGGGCCGGTGACCGGCTGAACCAGATCCGCTTTCGGGTAGGAGCCACGGACACCAGCGATGTCCAGTTGCAGGCCGCGCACGATCTGGATCCGGTGATCTTCGCCGGCGGTGCTTCGGCCGAGGCGGTGATTGCCGACGGCCTGTGGGTGTCCGTCGATCTGGCGGACCGAGGCGGCGAGCCGATCGCCTACCGGGCCCGACGGCACGCGCCGCTGCTCGATCTGTCCAAGGTGGCCCATTACGATCCTCTCGACTTCTGGGAGCCGATCGCGGGTGATGGCAACGGCCGGCTGATCCTGAATCCAGACGATTTCTACCTTCTGGCCTCGCGCGAGGGTGTGCGGGTACCTCCGGGTTCCAGCGCCGAGATGGTGCCGTACGACACGGCCGCCGGCGAGTTCCGGGTGCATTATGCCGGCTTCTTTGACCCGGGCTTCGGCCACCGCGCCGACGGATCGGGTGGTACTCCCGCGGTGCTGGAGGTGCGCTCTCACGAGGTGCCGTTCGCACTGGAACACGGCCAGCGGGTCGCACGGCTGAAGTATGAACAACTTCTGGCTGTGCCTGACGTGCTGTACGGCAGCGGACTTGGATCCAATTATGCCGAACAGCGGCTGACCCTAGCGAAGTTCTTCAAGCCGTTCGTCCGGCGCGGAGCGGCGTGACCGATCGGGATCCCGCGGTCCGGGCCGCGCTCGCCGATTGCGCCGCCATCGCCGAGCGTAACGATTCAACTCTGTTCCACGCCACCCGACTGCTGCCGCGGTTCCGCCAGGACCTGTTCGCCGGCGCCTATGCCGCGATGCGGGTGATCGACGACGCGGTCGACGAGGATTTTCTGACTCGGCCGGAACCGGATCGGCACGCCGGTCGTGCGGCCATGACGGCGACCGTGGAGGCATGGCGACGGCAGACCGCTGAGGGCACGACCGACGGCCCGCTGTCGCCGTCGGTAGCCTTGGGGTTTCGTGCCACGGTCGGATGCAGCGATCTGGGCTCCGAGCCCTGGAACGGGTTGGCCGCCGCGATGACCGAGGATGTGGCCGAGGCCGATATGCCGGATTGGGCCGCCTTCGATCGATACGCCGATGGCGCCACCGTGGCCCCGGCAACCGTGTTCATCTACCTGCTGGCCTGCCGCCATTCTGACGGGCACTACCGCTGTGATCTGCCAGAGCGCCCGCGCTATTATGCAAGCGATCTCGCGGTGTTTTGCTATTTAGTTCACATACTGCGTGATCTTGCCAAGGATGCCGGTTCGCGTGGGCGACTGGTGACGATTCCCCGTACCGTTCTAGCCGATTTCGGCTTTGAGCGGGACACATTGGCAGACGCACTGACGACTGGTGCCCACGCAAAGGTCGACCGGTTGGCCGATGTGCTGTTGAACCGCGCCAGCGTCCATCGGTCCCGGGGACGTCAGCGCTTGGCAGAACTGATGCCGCACCTGGATCTTCGGGAGAAACTGGCTCTGGAGGGGCTGGTGCGGGTGTATGAGGGGCTGCACAACGACTTTCGCCAACGCTATGCCGCTCGCTTGGCGGGCCTACCGGACCTGGAAGCTGGTCATCGGGCGGCAGCGTTCGATCAATCATAACGTTGTGACGGCGACGGACACATCGGTGTTTCTCACCGCCTGCGCCGCAATCGCCCGGGAGCACGACCGGGAGCGCTATCTGGCGTGCCTGTACGCTCCAGACAGTCGACGCGATGCCCTGTTCGCGCTGTTGGCGGCCAATCATGAGATCGCCAAGACCGCCGAGGTGGTCAGCGAACCCGCCATCGGACAGATCCGGCTGCAGTGGTGGCGCGAAGCCCTGGAAGGCGTTGAGGCCGGTCGGCCGCGAGCGCACGAAGTGGCGATACCGCTGGCCGAAGCGGTTGAACGCGGCGGACTGCGGCCACAGCGGCTGTACGCAATCATCGAGGTCCGCGAGGCCGATCTGGATGAGGATCCGCCGGCGGATCTTGACGCCCTGGACCGCTACGCAGCCGGCACCGCCGGCGAACTGCACGCCGCAATGGCCGAAATCCTGTCTGCAGACCCGGTAGCCGCTTCACTGACCGGCACCGCCTGGGGGTTGCTCGGCCTGATGCGGGCGGCACCGGCGCTCATTGCAATCGGTCGCCGCCCGCTACCAGATACACTACTTCAAGAGTGTGGTTTATCTCACCAGAAGATAAGAGATTTTGGTGGTTCCATCCGGCTCGGCGATGCGGTCCGGCCAGTGGTGGAGCGGGCACGGCTGCATCTCGTTCAGGCACACGACTCGGTAAATTTCCACGCTCCGGCATTTCGGCCGCTCCGCCTGTTGGCGGATCGCGCCTCGGATCACGCAAGCCTGCTGGAACGAGCCGACTTCGAGCCGTTTGACCTGCCTCCGGCGGCCCGCCCGACGGGCGGGCTGATCTGGCGGCACGCTGTGCGGATGATGCGGTACCGTCTCGGTTTCTAACACCTATTCGACGGCGACGCGGGGTCGGCCGAGCCACAGATCAAGGTCGGCCAGTGCGCGTCGGGCCTGGACCTTCTTGCGGTCGAGGCCCTTCAGCTTGCGGCGCTTGCCGTTGACCGTGATCGTCTCAGCCTCGTCAGGCGGCGGCAGCAGGCCGAAGTTGACGTTCATCGGCTGGAACGTCTCTGGGTTGGCCTCGCCGGTGATGTGGGCCAGCAGCCCGCCCAGCGCGGTGGTCCGCGGCGGTTGCTCCGGTTGCCGTCCAAGCCGCTCGGCCGCGGCGAAGCGTCCGGCCAGCAGGCCGATCGCCGAACTCTCCACATAGCCCTCGACCCCGGTGATCTGCCCGGCGAAGCGCAACCGCGGCTCGACCTTGAGGCGCAGCGATCCATCGAGGAGCCGGGGCGAGTTGATGAACGTGTTGCGGTGCAGACCACCCAGGCGCGCGAACTCGGCGTTTTCCAGGCCGGGAATCGTGCGGAACACCCGGACCTGTTCACCATGGCGCATCTTGGTCTGGAAGCCGACGATGTTGAACAAGGTTGCGAGCGCGTTGTCCTGGCGCAGCTGGACGACGGCGTGCGCCCGGCGTCCGGTGCGCGGATCGGTCAGGCCGATTGGCTTCATCGGGCCGTAGCGCAGAGTGTCGAGGCCGCGGCTAGCCATCACTTCGATTGGCATGCAGCCCTCGAAGTAAGGAGTGGTGGCCTCCCACTCATGGAAATTCATCTTCTCGCTGTCCAGCAGGGCCTGCACGAATGTCTCGTATTGGTCCTGGTCGAGCGGGCAGTTGATGTAGTCCTTGCCGGTCCCGCCCGGGCCGGGCTTATCGTAGCGGGACTGGTACCAGGCCACATCGAAGTTGACGGAGTCGGTGTGCACGATCGGAGCAATCGCATCGAAGAACGCCAGGGAGTCCGACCCCGTTCGGCTCTGGATTGCTTCAGCCAGGGCCGGCGAGGTCAACGGGCCAGTCGCGATGATCACGCTGTCCCAGTCGGCCGGCGGCAGGCCGTCGATTTCGCCGCGCTCGATGGCGACCAGGGGATGGGCTTCGAGTCGCGACTGAACCATCGCCGAGAAACCGTCCCGGTCCACCGCCAGTGCCGAACCCGCTGGCACCTTGTGAGCGTCCCCGGCTTCCAGGATCAGCGACCCGCAACGGCGCAATTCCTCGTGCAGGACGCCGACGGCGTTCGCCTCGTGATCGTCGGAGCGGAACGAGTTCGAGCACACCAGTTCGGCAAGCCCGCCGGTCTTGTGGGCGTCGGTGCCGCGGACCGGCCGCATCTCGTGCAGGATCACCGGAACGCCTGAGTTTGCCAGAGTCCATGCGGCTTCCGACCCGGCAAGGCCACCGCCGATCACATGGACGGGCGCAATGGAAGACGGCATTGCAAGTCTCCGACGTCGGTTAACGGAAGTTTCATTATGTGGCGTTCAGATAGCGGTGGCGAACCCCCGGCGCAACCGCGTGACCGTGGCATCCTGGGACGCCGGTTTGGCGCGATGGCGTTGGTCGGTTCGCTGGCGCAGGCGCACATGTTTCGGTTTTGCCTAAAAGTTCAGGGTATTGAGAGCTATCATGATGGGCGCGGGCAGGCGGAGTGCCGCCACCACCGGAGCAGGCATGGACGAGCGTTACCAGGACGGAATACCCCGGGAGACCCGCAAGACCGGCTTTCTGCAGTCGTTTGACCGTCAGAAGCTTGATACCGCCGATCCCGCCGATTTCTCATCCAAATTGCTGTCGTTCGTGCGCACCAACAAGGTCGCCGCCGACGCCCTGATCGCGGGCAACGTCCAGATGCTCGGGTTCGAGGCCCTGAAGGAACGGTTCGGCGATCATTGGCACGGCATCAAGGACAAGGTGCACCTGCTGACCGAAGGGGTGATCAAGAAGCACATCTCGGCTGACGATGTGTTCTGTCTGATGAACGACGAGAAGTTCATCGTGCTATTCGGCAAGGCCAGCAAGGCCGACGCCAGCAAGACCGCGGTCGCGATAGGCAAGGAGGTGAACGCCAAACTGTCGGGAGCAGGGGCCGGCGGCGACGCGATCTCGGTGCGGCCAATGGTGTTCGAGGTGCCGCGCGAGGATCCGGCAGCGCTGCGATCACCGGCGGCGATGGAGGAGACTGTCGAGGAAGCGCAGAAGCGGGCGCAGGCGGCCGAGGCGGCTGCGGTCGAAGCCGCCAAGGACCAGATGAAGATGCGATTCTGGCCGGTGGCCAACGTCCGCAAGCGGCTGATCTCCTGCTACCACGCCGATCTGCATGTTCCTGCCGGAGTCGAACTTGGATTTGATCCCGAAGAGCCGTCAGACACCGGCTCCGTCGAGGCGACGATCGATCGCATGGTGCTGCAGAAGGCCGGTGCCGGATTGGTAGAAGCCGGGTCACACCGCTGGCGCGCCCTGCTGATCGTGCCGGTGCACTACGAGACGCTGGCCGCCAAGGGCTATCGCACGCAATATATTGAGGTCTGCAAACTGTTGCCGCGAATTGCCGAGAAGCGGCTGTTTCTCCTGGTTAAAGGAATGGACGACGACGTTCCGCAGGGACGGTTGCACACGCTGTTCTCCTATCTGGCGCCGTTCGTGGCCGGTTTCATCGGCGACTTCAGCCTAGCGTTCCATCGCGCCGAGAAACTCGGCGGTGTGCGGATGGTCGGAATCGGTGTGAACGGCCATGCCATCACCACGCCAAGCGCCAAGGATTTCGTCGCACTGAAGAATTTTGCCGCGGCCAACAAGGAGATCCGGATGCGCCGGTACTTCTATGGGGCGGCGACTGTCGAAGCAGCAACAGCCGCCCGCAAGGCGCGTTTCGACTATGTCCAAGGAACAGGCGTTGCGCCGGCGATGCCGATCCCCGGCAAAGTATTTCGCATCTGACCCGAAGCGTGCAGGGCGATGCCCTACGCCGACTTGCGGGCGGGGGCGGCCGCCTGCTTCAGATAGCGGGCGAGGTATTGGCCGGTGTAGCTGCCCTGGGTCGATGCGACCTCCTCAGGTGTACCGCTGGCGACGATATAGCCGCCGCCGTCGCCGCCTTCCGGCCCCAGATCGATGATGTGATCGGCGGTCTTGATGACCTCCAAATTGTGCTCGATCACGATTACCGTGTTGCCCTGCTCGACCAGGGCCTGCAGCACTTCCAGAAGCTTGCGGACGTCCTCGAAATGCAGGCCGGTGGTCGGCTCGTCCAGGATATAGACGGTCCGCCCGGTGGCCCGGCGTGACAGTTCCTTGGCCAGCTTCACGCGCTGGGCCTCGCCGCCGGACAGGGTGGTGGCCGGCTGGCCCACCTTGACGTAGCCGAGGCCGACCCGCTCCAAGGTCTCCAGCTTGTCGCGGATCGACGGGACCGCCTTGAAGAACTTGGCCCCTTCTTCGACGGTCATGTCCAGAACATCGGCGATCGACTTGTCGCGGAACCGGATCTCCAGGGTTTCCCGGTTGTAGCGGTGGCCCTTGCAGACATCGCACTGCACGTAGACGTCCGGCAGGAAGTGCATCTCGATCTTGATGACGCCGTCGCCCTGGCACGCCTCGCAGCGCCCGCCCTTGACGTTGAACGAGAACCGGCCGGGCGCGTAGCCGCGGGCCTGGGCTTCGGGCAGTCCGGCGAACCAGTCGCGAATCGGCGTGAACGCACCGGTGTAGGTCGCCGGGTTCGATCGGGGGGTTCGCCCGATCGGCGACTGGTCGATGTCGACCACCTTGTCGACCTTGTCCAGGCCGTCCAGCGACTCGAACGGGGCTGCGTGCTCGCGCGCGTTGTGCAGGCGACGAGCCAGCGCTTTCCACAGGGTCTCGATCACCAGGGTCGACTTGCCGCCGCCGGACACCCCGGTGACGCAGGTGAAGGTGCCGAGCGGAATCGTGACGCTGACATCCTTCAGATTGTTGCCGGTCGCGCCCTTCAGGGTCAGGACGCGACCCTTCTTGGCCTTGCGGCGCTGCTTGGGCACGGCGATCTGCCGGAAGCCCGAGAGATATTGGCCGGTCAGGCTTTCCGGCGCCCGCATCACGTCCTCGGGTGTGCCGCTGGCCACCACGGCGCCGCCATGAACACCTGCGCCCGGACCCATGTCGATCACGTAGTCGGCCTCGCGGATCGCGTCCTCGTCGTGCTCGACAACGATCACCGTGTTGCCGAGGTCGCGCAGACGCTTGAGCATGGTCAGCAAGCGGTCATTGTCGCGCTGGTGGAGCCCGATCGACGGCTCGTCGAGCACGTACAGCACGCCGGTCAGTCCGGAGCCGATCTGCGAAGCGAGCCGGATGCGCTGGCTCTCGCCGCCGGATAGCGAGCCGGAGCCGCGCGACAGGGTCAGGTACTCCAGCCCGACATTGTTCAGGAATCCCAGCCGCTCGTTGATTTCCTTGAGAATCCGCTGGGCGATCTCGTGATCCTTCGGGCGCAGCGAACCGTCGAGCTCCTGGAACCAAGCGACCGCGTTGCCGATCGAGAAATCGGCGACCTGGGAGATCGTCAGTCCGGCGATCTTGACCGCCAGGGCCTCCGGTCGCAGCCGCTGGCCGTTGCAGACCTCGCACGGTGCCACCGACTGGTACCGGCCCAGTTCCTCGCGCACCCAGGCGCTGTCGGTTTCCCTCCAACGGCGCTGCATGTTCGGAATGACGCCCTCGAACGGCTTGGTGGTCTTGTACGACCGCAGCCCGTCCTCGAAGGTCATCGTGACCGGATTGTCGCCGGTGCCCTGCAGTACGCCTTGGCGCGCTTCCTCCGGCAAATCCTGCCAGGGTGTGTCCATCGACACCCCGAAGTGCTTGGCCAGGCTGACCAGGGTCTGGGTGTAGTATTTGGACGAGCTGGCGGCCCACGGACCGACGGCCCCGCCTTTCAGCGACAGGGTCGGGTTCGGGATTACCAGTTCGGCGTCGAAATACATCCGGGTGCCAAGGCCATCGCAGGTCGGGCATGCGCCGAACGGGTTGTTGAAGGAGAACAGCCGCGGCTCGATCTCGTCGATGGTGAAGCCGGACACCGGGCAGGCGAACTTGGCCGAGAAGGTTCGCCGTTCGCCGGAATCGGCCTCGTCGGCGAACAGCAGGCCGTCGGACAGGCCGAGCGCGGTCTCGATCGAATCGGCCAAACGGGTCTGGATGCCGTCGCGCACCACCAGCCGGTCGACCACCACCTCAATGTCGTGCTTGCGCTTCTTGTCGAGCGCCGGCGCTTCCTCGATCTCCAGCAATTCGCCGTCGATCTTGACCCGCTGGAAGCCGCGCTTGCGCAGATCGGCCAGTTCTTTGCGGAACTCGCCTTTCTTGCCGCGGGCGATCGGCGCCAGCAGGTACAGCCGGGTGCCCTCCGGCAGATCCAGGATGCGGTCGACCATCTGGCTGACCGTCTGGCTTTCGATCGGCAGCCCGGTGGCCGGCGAGTAGGGGATGCCGATCCGCGCGAACAGCAGGCGCAGATAATCATAGACCTCGGTGACCGTGCCGACCGTTGAGCGTGGGTTACGCGACGTGGTCTTCTGCTCGATCGAGATTGCCGGAGACAGCCCCTCGATCAGGTCGACGTCCGGCTTCTGCATCAGTTCCAGGAACTGCCGGGCGTAGGCCGACAGGCTCTCCACGTATCGGCGCTGACCCTCGGCGTAGATGGTGTCGAACGCCAGCGAGGATTTCCCGGATCCGCTAAGCCCAGTCAGCACCGACAGTGCGTTGCGGGGCAGGTCGACGTCGACGTTCTTCAGGTTGTGTTCCCGGGCTCCCCGGACGCGGATAAAGCGGAGTTCTTTGTCGGACGCTGGGGTTGGCGCCATGGCCGGCCTCGGTTCGGAATCGGGGAGTGGGTACGACCATCGAATATAGGGTGCGCAGCGGCGGTATTGCCACCGCGCATGTCCGGCGTGGGTATCGGCTGCTGACAAAGGATGGCGCGGTCTGTGGATAACTCAGGATGTTTGTGCAGTCGATCCGATTCGATAATCGTTTCGAAGTAGCACCGAGGCATCGATTTCGGTATGCCGGATAACTGCAAAGTCGGTTTCGTCTAATCGGGCTTGGAAGCGGCCGGTCGATGTGGGATGGTCCGGCAAATCAGAAACGAGCCCGAATGCGCGGGCGATCCGGCGCCGTGGCGCCGCCAGACAACACCCAGTCGACGAAAAACGAGAGCGAGACGATGGCCGGCAGCGTCAACAAAGTCATCCTGGTGGGGAACCTCGGCCGCGATCCGGAGGTGCGGACCACCCAGGACGGCACCAAGATCGTGAACTTCACCCTGGCGACCTCCGAGAACTGGCGCGACAAGTCGAGCGGCGAGCGGCGCGAGCGCACCGAATGGCACCGGGTGGTGATTTTCAACGAGAACCTAGCGCGGATCGCCGAGCAGTATCTGCGCAAGGGCAGTTCGGTCTATGTCGAGGGCGCGTTGCAGACCCGCAAATGGACCGACAAGGATGGCCAGGAACGCTACACCACCGAAGTGGTGCTGCAGCGCTTCCGCGGCGAGATGACCCTACTCGGCGGTCGTGGTGACGCCGGCGGTGGAGGTGGAGGAGGCGGTCAAGGTGGTGGCGACTACGACCGCGGCGACGATTACGGTGGCTCGAGCGGCGGTAGTTCGTCCGGCGGCGGCTATGGCGGTGGTTCCTCAAGCGGCGGCCGTTCCGGTGGCGGCGGTCCGGCCCCGATGGGTGGCCCGTCCGACCTGGACGACGAAATCCCGTTCTGAGGAGAGTTGTCCGATTGCAGGGTACCGGGCCACGAAGAGTGCATACCGGTTCAATCGGTGCTTGCGCCGGTAGTGTAATCTGGCATCAAGATCGATCTACCAGTGGATTTTTGGCGTGTCGCTAGCGAGGCCCCTCGGGGTGAGCGTCCGGCAGAATGAATGTGAGACCTTTTCCTGCGCCATCTCCGTTCCCGCGGCAAGATGCCAAGCGGATCGCGATCCTGTGCCCGCGGGGGATCGACAATGTCCTGAACGCAGAGACGCAAGCGATTGTCGAGGGGCTCGCATACTACAATGTATGGTCGGAGGTTTTTGATCTCTGGGAGTCAAGAGAGGTCGGGGTTCGGCAGCTTCTGACCGCCCAATATGACGCAGTGTATGCGGTGGTCGGCTCGCAACTGGTGCAGGGGCCGGACCGCTGGAACACGGATGTGCTGGAACTTCTCGACTCGCCGCTGCTGTTGCGCCTGGCGGATCCGCCGTTTACCCGTCGGTACCTCAGTGCGATTGAGCCGTTTCGATACGACACGAATGTGAGTTGTCGCGACCTCCATTCTGCCGGGTTCCTGCAGAAGGTCGGGATCGCCCAATCCAACATTCACTACCTCCCGGGGCGGTTCAACGGCGACCGGATTGATCAAGCCGCTGCCCGCGTCACGCTGGCGGATCGGGATGTGCCGTTTATCTACGTGGCTACGGTCGAGAGTATCAATGCGATCGAGGCCTACGCCCGACAGATCCTCCCGGACCGCCTCGATGTCGTCGTTGCGCTGTCCGACGCACTGCTGACCGAGGCATCGCTTCCTGCCTGGCAGGTTGCCGAGGAGGTCTACAGCAGTCTCGGGAATGATCTGGTTCCGTATCGCGGACTGGGACGCGGGCTGCTTGATCTCGCCAATCGTCACGCAAACGCGCGGTTTCGGAACACATTGATCGAACGGCTTGCTCGGTTCGATGGCGTCCTGGTGCTCGACAGGAACTACGAACCGCCAAGGTCACGTTCCGGCTGGCGTGCCAGGGTTCTTGGTCCGGCACGGCAGGACGATGCCGTGAAGCTAATGCAGCGCAGCCGCATTGTGGTGGCGACTCCACCGAACTTCTGCGTCGGCGCGGTGAGCGAGCGCGTCTACTGGGCAATGGCCGCTGGAGCCGTGTCCCTGGCGTTGCGCACTCCGGCAATGGACCGCCACTTCGATGTGGGTCGGGACTATCGTTCCTACGACCGAGCCTTCACCGGCTTGGAGGAAGCCCTCACGACCGCTTCAGAGAGGCCCGGTGACCTGCAGGCCGTAGCAGACAGCGGTCGACTGCAGGTCCACGCGGCGTTCGCGCACGTTCCCAATGTCCGGGAACTGTTCCGCCCATTGCTCGACATCGGTCAGCCCAACGCGAACGTCGCATCGACCCGGTCAATGGGAGGTGCGGCATGAGCGATGCTCCCTCAACACGCTCAGTGGCTGACGGCAAGCCGGTGGTACTCATGATTTCAACCGGCGGGGGGGTGTCAGAAGCAATTCTCGACTGCTTGGCGGCATATCGTGACCGTTTGACAATCGTTGGGACCACCACCGATCCGACGGCAATCGGCGCTTCTGACTGTGATGTCTGCGTCCCAGTGGCGCCGGTCACCGTTGAGGATGAGTTCATTCGCGACATCGGCGAGGTGCTTCAGGTATTCCGGCCGCAGATCGCATTTCCATGCCGGGACGCCGATCTGGTTGGATTGGCACGACTCAAGACATCCCGATCGGAAGGCGCCGAGGCGCTATTGGTCGGCTCGATGGCCTTGGCGACAGCCATGAACGACAAGTTGCCGATGGTGGCCTTCGCGCGGCGCTGCGGTCTGCCATTCGCATCGACTGCGCACACCGAGGTCGAGGCGCTGGATCTCGTTCGCCGCCACGGGTTCCCACTGATCGCAAAGCCGCGGCAGGGATCGGGTAGTAAGGGTGTGTACGTGCTGCTGAGCGACAGCCACCTTGAGAGTTGCCTCAACCGAGGCGGGTTTGTCTTTCAGCCGTATATTGACCCTCCGGCCGACCTGATTGAACGATTGCCCGACACCCGGCTGGGCCTGCCCTTCGAGCAATCCGGAGGGCTCGACAGGTTCGTTGCGATACGCGGCCTTTCTGGCCGATCCGGCGAACTGCTCAACGCAATCAAGGTTGACGTCGTCAATCAGTTCGGCCGGCCATTCCGATTGACGCGCCGTCCGTTGGATGCGGTGGACAGCCAGATCGCAGAGGCGGTGGCCGGTACACTGTTTGAGGAAGATTACGTGGGAGCGTTCGCCTTGCAGGGCCGAGTGGACCGGACAGGAACACTGACGTATTTTGAAATGCTGACTCGTATTGGTGGCGGGACGGCCGGCTTTGTCCCTCTTGGCTGCAATCAGCCACGATTGCTCGTGGAGATGTTTGCCGGCATCGAATTGCCGGAGACGACCGCTCAGGCCTCCGTGGTCGAGTGGCGGAGCGTGCCGCGACCAAGGGCGGAGCGGAGCACGACATGAGTATCCTGCCCATGCCCGCGCTGGAGGTGGCGGCCGGTGCTGTATCGGGTGTTCCATCGGCGTGGACGGTGCCGTTGTTCATTCCGTCGCTACCAGCGTTCGACGTCTATCAGCAGAGACTCCAACAGGTTTCCGCATCCGGGACCTTCACCAATTTCGGACCGATGCTCCGGGCGTTCGAGATGGCATTGGCGGAAGGGTTAGGGGTTTCGCCGACGCGGGTCGTAGGGGTGTCGAGTGCGACGGCGGGACTGACCTGCGCCCTGCTGGCCGTGGCCGAGCGGGGTGGACATTGCATCATGCCAGCGTGGACGCACAGCGCCACACCATCCGCTGCGCGGCGCGCCGGCCTTGAACCATGGTTTCTCGATGTTGACCTAGAGACATGGCAGCTCGATCCGACAGACGTTGAAGAGCGCATCTCGCTCTCCGAGGCGGCCAGGGTTGCTGCCGTCGTCTTAGTCTCGCCGTTCGGTGCACGGATCGATGTGCCGGAATGGGAGGCGTTTGCCGATCGCACCGGTGTTCCGGTCCTGGTCGATGCCGCTGCCGGATTTGATACCTGGCAGGACTCTCGGTTGACTAGCGTCGTCAGCTTTCACGCCACCAAAGGGTTCGGCATTGGCGAAGGGGGGGCGGTTCTTGCTCCAGACGATTCGACCGGACTGCGGATCAGAATGGCTACCAGTTTAGGCATGGATAGTAACCGCGTCGCCGTTGTCGACGGCATGAACGCCAAGCTCGATGAATTCCGGTCCGCGATCGGCTTGGCGGCGTTGGACACCTGGCAAGACGTGCGTGCGGCAATTCTGGAGCGCAGCCGCGCGTATTTCGTTGCGCTGCATCGCTCGGGCCTTTCGTTCCGTCGACCATACGGCCTTGAGGACGTCGCCAACTCCACATACCCGATCGCTCTGTCAGGTCCGCATGCCGTGGATATGATAGAGGCGCTGGCTCAGCGTGGTGTGCACGCCCGCCGCTGGTGGGGCGACGGCTGCCATCGTGTGCCTGTCTTCGTATCGTGTCCGTGCGAGGGGGTGCCGGTAACCGACGCCTTAGCGGCTCGAGTGATCGGATTGCCGCTCTATGCGACCGTGCCGCTGGCCGCAATCGAGTACGTCGTTTCGTGCCTAGAAGAAATCGGCCGAGAGTATGAGCATCGGTGACTGTTGCACTGGGCCGGATCGCCGGACCTGCGTCACTCTCTGCAATCTCTGAGATCAAATTCAAGGTCCGTTGATGCCTGACAACACGCCTTATTTCGATGCCAACCGGATGCATTGGGACGAGTTGGTGGGGATCCATCTCGGTACGACGGGGTCCGATGGCTACAACGTCGCGGCGCTGAAGCGCGGCACGCGGACCCTGCACGCTGTCGAGGAGGCCGAGATCGGGTCGGTCGACGGGTTGGATGTGTTGCACCTGCAGTGCCATTTCGGGGTCGACAGCCTGATCCTCGCGCAGCGGGGCGCTCGGGTTATCGGACTGGATTACTCGCCGGCGGCGATTGCGGCGGCGCGCGGGCTGGCGGCCGAGACCGGGCTGGACGCCCGGTTCGTCGAGGGCAATGTCTACGACGCACCGAGGCTGATCGACGGACGGTTCGATCTGGTGTTCGTCACCTGGGGCACGATCTGTTGGCTGCCCGATCTGCCGGCCTGGGCCGGGGTGGTGGCGCATTTCCTGAAGCCGGGCGGCCGGTTCTATTTCTGCGACGCCCACCCGGCAGCCCGTGTATTTGATGACTCTGCGACAGCCGCGGCATTGCCGCTCGGCACCCTGCGCGTCCACTATCCATACTTCCACCGCGCCGAACCGACAGCGAACACCGCGAGCGTCGACTACGCCGATCCGACAGCAGAAATCCGCAACCAGCGGACCTATGAGTGGGAGCACAGCGTGTCGGACATCGTGAACGCGGTGATCGGTGCCGGCTTGCAACTCGACTGGCTGCACGAGCACGATGAGATTGCCTGGAATCTCCTGCCGATTCTGGTGCCGGGAGGGCAGGGTCAGTACCGATGGCCTGACGGGTTCATGCCTAAGTTGCCGCTCAGCCTGTCGTTGTCGGCCCGCAAACCGTAAGAGTCGTCGTCAAGCGGTATGGCGCTTGACGACATTGCTGCGCACCTTCTCAAGCTTTGTAACAACCGACTCGCGGATCTCCGGGTCGCAGGCGCCGTCGCGGGTCAATACGCTCATCACCTGGAGCAGGTCAGCGTTGATCTGGCGGGTGCCGACGTCAGCGATCCGGCTCTCGATCCAGATGACAGCGACCAGCCGTTCGCCGGCTGTTACTTCAGCAACCCGATGAATGGCGTTGGTGGCGTAGAGAACGGCACCTCCGGCGGCCATCTTGAAGGTTGGCGCGTAGGGCATATCGCTGTCGACCACCAACTCGCCGCCTTGGTAGCTGTCCGGCTCGGTCAGGAAAATCGTCATCGACAGGTCGGAGCGCATCTCCTCCGGCGAACCGCGGAACATTACCGCACTGTCCATGTGGTCACGGTAGCCGCCGCCCGGTCCGGTGCGTGAGAACAGGAACGGGCTCCACCGCCGCGGGTCGCACACATGCCGGAACGCCAGGGTCTCGTTGGTCAGCGGGCCGCGAAGATACGCCGAGACCTTGTCCGACAACTCCTGACGCAATGGCGAGTCGGCGGCGATCTCGTGGTTACGTTTCTTGGTGCCGTCACGCCCCACGGTTTGCTGGCCGTCGACCCAGGGCGCACCCTCGGCCTGCAGCGCGGCACGAAGCTCGGCGACCAGTCCGGGCGCCAGCAGGTTTCGGATTGGGTAGACCTGGGCCATCGCCAGCCTTGCCTCCGGTGAAAGGCCATCGACGGCCGGTTCGCGATGGTATCGGCCGACGTTGCGTTCGACCAGCGTTCAAGGGTCGTCAGTTGGTCAGCCGCTTGGTCAAAAATTGCTGCGGATCCTTCCCAGCTTGATCATCAGCTACGGCTTGGAACGCATCTCGCCTACATCTCCGCCAACCGTGCCTCGGCCATCAGCCCGGTCCGTGGAAGCGCCCTACAAGGCGTCTCGAACCTCGACGATGAGCGGCTCCGGAAGCAAATTGGGAATCGGATAGACGTAGGGCACGAGCACCTCCACAGATGGTGTTCGACCCTCGTCAGCCTGACTGACTTCTATTGTATTTGACAGCTCCCCGCCAGACTCACGGGCCAATCGAAGACGACCTGCTCAGACGTCAAGCCTTCGGCACTGCAACATTGCCGCATGGGTGCCGTTCTGCTAAGTTTTCATGAAGCATAGCCGCGCCCGATTCGGCGCCGCAAAGGCCATTCCCGGCCCCTTGCAGCCACCTGCTCCGGAACCCCTCGGTTGTCCGACATCTCATCTACTCATCACGACATCGCCCCGGTCTCCATCGAAGACGAGATGCGGCGTTCGTACCTCGATTACGCCATGAGCGTGATCGTGTCGCGTGCGCTGCCCGACGTCCGAGACGGCCTCAAACCGGTACACCGCCGCATCCTCTACGCCATGAAGGTCGGCGGTTACGACTGGACGCGGCCATACCGTAAATCGGCGCGCATCGTCGGCGACGTGATGGGTCAGTACCACCCGCATGGCGACAGCGCGATCTACGACGCCATGGTCCGGATGGCGCAGGACTTCTCGATGCGTCTGCCGCTGGTCGACGGCCAGGGCAATTTCGGCTCGATGGACGGCGATCCGCCGGCGGCCATGCGCTACACCGAGGCGCGACTGGCCAAGGCGGCTGAAGGCCTGTTGCGCGACATCGACAAGGAAACCGTCGACTACATCCCGAACTACGACGAGACGACGGAAGAACCGTCGGTTCTTCCGGCCGAGTACCCGAACCTGCTGGTCAACGGCGCCGGCGGCATCGCGGTCGGCATGGCGACCAACATTCCGCCGCACAATCTCGGCGAAGTGGTCGATGCCTGCCTGGCGATGCTGGACAATCCTGGCATCACCATTGACGAGCTGATCGCCCTGGTTCCGGGCCCTGACTTCCCGACCGGCGGGCTGATTCTTGGCCGATCCGGGATCCGCGAGGCCTATCACACCGGCCGCGGTTCGGTAGTCATGCGCGGTCGGGCCGAGATCGAGGAGATCCGCAAGGACCGCTTCGCGATCGTCGTTACCGAGATCCCGTATCAGGTCAACAAATCGAAGCTGATGGAGCGGATCGGCGAGGTCGTCCGCGACAAGACGGTCGAAGGCATCTCCGATCTGCGCGACGAAAGCGACCGCGACGGCGTGCGCGTGGTGGTCGAACTGAAGCGCGACGCGATCGGCGAAGTCGTGCTGAACCAGCTCTACCGCTACACCCAGCTGCAGACCAGTTTCGGCGTCAACATGCTGGCGCTGAACCGCGGGCGCCCCGTGCAGATGAACCTGCGCGACGTGATCTTCGCGTTCGTCGAGTTCCGCGAGGAGGTGATCACCCGTCGGACCCGGTTCCTGCTGCACAAGGCACGGGAACGCGCTCACGTGCTGGCCGGGTTGATGGTCGCAATCAACAATCTCGACGCGGTGATCGCGATGATCCGCTCGGCGCCGGATGCCGGCGAGGCCCGACGCAAGCTGTGCGCGGCAGCCTGGCCGGCGACCGACGTCATCGATTTCATCGCGATTATCGACGATCCGGGGCACCGGGTGACCGACGAGGGCACCTACCAGCTGTCTGACGCACAGGCTCGCGCGATCCTGGACCTGCGGCTGCAACGCCTGACCGGCATGGAGCGATCCAAGCTGGTCGATGAGGCGACGGACATTGCCGCCCGGATCAAGGACTACCTGGACATCCTGACGTCACGACCGCGCCTGATGGGCGTGTTGCGCGACGAGTTGCTGCAGACCCGTGAAGCCTGGGCGAACGACCGCCGCACCGAGATCATGGAAAGCGAGTTCGAGCACGACATCGAGGACCTGATCGCGCGCGAGGACATGGTCGTCACGGTCAGTTACTCCGGCTACATCAAGCGGGTGCCGCTAGCGACCTACCGGGCCCAGAAGCGTGGCGGCAAGGGCCGCGCCGGCATGGCGACCCGCGACGAGGATTGGGTGCACCGTCTGTACGTGGCGAACAGCCACTCGCCGATCCTATTCTTCACCTCGCGCGGCCAAGTCTACCAGTTGAAAACCTACCGGTTGCCGGAAGGCACGCCGCAGTCGCGCGGGCGGCCGATGGTCAATTTGCTGCCGCTGGAAGAAGGCGAATGGATCCAGACCGTCATGCCGATGCCGGCCGACGAGTCGAGCTGGGATGGTCTGCACGTGATGTTCGCGACCGCAGCCGGCACGATCCGACGCAACGCGCTCAGCGACTTCACCAACATCAACCGCGCCGGCAAGCGCGCTATGAAGCTCGACGAGGGCGACCGCCTGATCGCGGTGATGCCGTGCAACGAGGGCGACGACGTTCTGCTGGCGGCCCGCTCGGGCAAGGCGATCCGCTTCCAGGTTGCCGATGTCCGGCTGTTCCGTGGCCGTGATTCCCTGGGCGTCCGCGGCATCCGGCTGGCCAAGGGGGACGAGGTCGTCTCGATGTCGATCCTGCATCACGTCGACTATGAGAGCGTCGACGGCGAGCAGAATGAACGCGATGTATACTTACGCCAGGCCGCCTGGATCCGGCGCGGCAGCGGCGAGGGGGACGAGGACGCCTCGGCTCCGGACGTCATGCTGCGCGAAGACCGCTTCATCGCTCTCGGCGCGGCCGAAGAGTTCGTGCTGTCGGTCACCGAGAAGGGCTACGGTAAGCGGACGTCGGCGCACGAGTACCGTGTCACCGGTCGTGGCGGCCAAGGCATTGCCTCGATGGACGTGACGGCCAAGAACGGCCCGGTGGTCACCGCTTTCCCGGTAACGCCGACCGACCAGATCATGCTGGTTACCGACGGCGGTCAGATCATCCGTTGCCCGGTCGACGATATTCGGGTGGCCGCCCGCAAGACGCAGGGCGTGGTGCTGTTCCGGGTCGGCGAGGATGAGAAGGTGGTGTCGGTTTCCCTGGTGGGCGAAAACGGCGACGACGACAATGTCGAAGTTGCTGACGAGGCCACTGATGCGGCAACCGGCGACGGGCCGACGGAAGCCGGACCCGACGAGGAGCAGGGGGACGCGACAGAATGACCGAGGCTGTGCAGGCGGGCGGTGAGCGGATCGGGGTCTACCCCGGCACTTTCGACCCGATCACCAAGGGCCATATCGATATCATCCGGCGGGCCAGCAAGACCGTCGATCGGTTGATCGTCGCGGTCGCGCGGAACGCCGGCAAGGGACCGCTGTTCAGCCTCGACGAGCGGGTCGAAATGGTCAAAGACGAGATCGACGAGATTCTTGTCCAGAATCGCAAGGATGGATTCGTCGGGACCATCGAGGTGAAGCCGTTCGGCTCACTGCTCATGCATTTTGCCAAGAACCAGGGTGCGTCTGTCATCATTCGCGGCCTGCGTGCGGTGTCCGACTTCGAGTACGAGTTCCAGATGGCGGGGATGAACGCCCGGCTGAATCCGAAGATCGAAACGCTGTTCCTGATGGCGTCGGACCGCCATCAGTTCATCTCTTCGCGTTTCGTGAAGGAGATCGGACGCCTCGGCGGGCCGATCATCGAGTTTGTTACCGCCCGGGTCGCCGAGCGGGTGATGAACCGGTTCGACCGCGATCCGTCCCAGGCCGGCCAAGCCAAACAGACCGGACCGTTCGAGGATTGATTAAACGGCCGATAATGAGTTGACCTGATGCGGCGGCCTGCCTAGGTTCCGCCCGTCGTAAAGACCCCCTCGGGGGCGCGTAGCTCAGTTGGTAGAGCAGCTGACTTTTAATCAGCGGGTCATGGGTTCGAGTCCCGTCGCGCTCACCATTCCTTCGATGCCATACAGCCGCCACAGCAGGCGTTCTGCCGGGAGTGGCTCCTTGTAGGAGAGCAGGACCTTATGCGTGTTAACGCGATTTACGGTCTATGCTGTCACGGAAAAATAGATAGTTTTAGATAAAATTAAGCACAACATCTTTCCGTTTATTTCGCGCGGATTGAAATATTTCCGTCCGCGATCTATAATTCTTCTTAGGAGAGTGCATTCAGGTGGGGACATCGGGGCGATGTTCGACTTTCTCAAGACGGCCAACCGAAAGCCGGCGGTTCGGGCCGTGCCGCGTGGACGCCCGGCGGAGCCGCAGTCCAAGGGTACGGTCAAGATTGACCGGCACGTGTTCAACGTGCGTGAGTTGAACCGCAAGGGCTTCATTCTGCAACCCTATGACCGTGACGTGATCATCACCGGTCAACGATTCCGGTTCGAGATTGACGCTAAGGACGGGGATGACATCTACAAGGGACGGGCAGAGGCCGTGGTGACCAAAGTCGTCGATGGTGCCCTGGCGGCGGCGTTCCTGACCAAGTTCTTCTGACGGTCGAGTTGTTCGAGAATCGATTTTCCGACATACTCCTGGCATGTCCGAACGTGAGAAAGCCCTGCGATTGTTGCGTGCGGTCCGCAAGCGGATCGACCCGGAGGTTCTGGCGCGGGCCCAGAAAGCGGCGCTGATCCAGATCGGCCAAGCGCCGGCGGTTAGCGAGTCCGACAACGAGGCATCCCGGCTGTTCAAGCAGGCACTTGCCAACGGCGGGGCTCGGCGGGTCGAGATTCTGCGGCACCTTGAACGGAAATTCCGTCACAAGCTGAACTGAGCCAAGTCGAGCGTCCTGCTTGGACTATAGCGCGTTGCGCCGTTCCACCAGAACGGCTTCAGCCAAGGCGTCAATCTCGCTGGTTTGGTTATAGACTTGGCCGGACACGCGCGCCCACAAACGGCCGGCCAGCGCGTTGATCGGTACCTGAATCCGGTATTCGTCGAGCAGTCGACGTCGCAGTTCCAGGCCGTCGGCCTGGGTGGTGCCGAGACCTTCCGGTAGGCGCACAGTGACCATGGATCCAGTGAGCGCCGGCGGAGACCCAACTTCGGTATCCCAGGCGTCGGCCAGCCTCTGCCCAGCCTCGATTGCGAAACGGTGATTGTGCTCGCGAACGCGTTTGGCGCCGAAGCCGGCGAGAAATGCCAGGGCATCCGGCAGGGCGAGTTGCGAGGAGGCGTCGCGGGTTCCGACCCAGTCGAACTCGGCGACGAAACCCTGACCGAAGCCGTGGCTGATCACCGTTGGATGCAAACGGCCGCGAACCGCGTCGGCCGCCCACAGGAACGCACAACCCTTCGGGGCGAACAGCCATTTGTGGCAGTTTCCGGTGTACCAATCGGCGCCGAGCGTCGACAGGTCGAGCGGAAGCATCCCAGGGGCATGGGCGCCGTCGACCAGCGCTAGAGCACCGGCGTCCTTCACCGCCGCGATCATACGCGCGACCGGAAGCACGACGGCAGTGGGCGAGGTGACATGGTCGATCACCGCCATCCGCGTCCGCTTGCTTATGCCGGACGCGAACGCCTCGACGATGCTGTCGTCGGAGTACACCGGAAACGGCAGGTCGACCTGAACGACGACGGCACCGCTGCGCGCCGCGACCCAGCGCACCGCGTTCTTGACGGCGTTGTAGGTCTGGTCGGTGATCAGGATCTCGTCGCCGGGCTTGAACGTCTCCGACAGCAGGACAGCGTTCACCGCCTGGGTTGCGTTCTCCACCATCGCGACTGCCCGACCGTCGACTCCGATGAGAGCGGACAACCGCTCCGCCGCAACCCGCAGGCCAGGCCGGAATTCCCGCTCCATGAACCGGCTCGGTTCGGCCTCCAAGCGCTCCTGCCAACGGCGCTGCGCCAGCATCACCTGTTTCGGCGTGGCACCGTAGGAACCATGATTCAGATAGATGGCACCGTCTTCGAGCTGGAACAGCCGGCGGACAGGCGAGCCGAAGGCGGGAAGGTCTGACATGGCCGGATGGTGACGCGATTTAAGACGGCGCGCCAGATCACTCTTGGTGTTCGGCTCGCGTCACCCGAACGCCGTCCAGATATACCGCGTCGATCGTTGAGGACCGCAGAAACCGGAGGGCATCGGCCGGCGATTCAACGATCGGCTCTGCCGGTCCATTGAACGAGGTGTTCAGGACCATCGGCGTGCCAGTTTCCCGATGGAAAGCGTCCACCACCTGATGAAAGACTCCGCAACTCGCATCCACGGTCTGGATCCGGGAAGAGCCGTCGACATGCGTGATCGCCGGTACCGTGGAGGAGCGCACCCGTGCCGTGAACAGCATGAATGGTGATGGATCTGGCGCTCCGTCGAACCAGTCGGAGGCGTGCTCGCGAAGCACCGCCGGGGCGAATGGCCGCCAGTACTCCCGAGACTTCAACTCGTTGACCCGTCGCCACTGGGTGTCGGGCCTCGGGTCGGCCAGAATGGAGCGATGCCCTAGGGCACGCGGCCCTATCTCGCTGCGTCCTTCGAACCAGCCGATGATTTTGCCGGAGGCCAGATCCGCTGCCGCCGCCGCTGCGGGACAGGCCGGGCGAAGTTGGCTCACGGTGCCACCGCAATCAAGCACCGCCGTGTCGACGTCCTGGGCCGAATAGGCGACCCCCTGATAGGCGAGTTCAGTCGAGGTTGATGAGAAGGACGCGCGCGGCCGGCCAAGCACGTCGTGCAGCAGAGCCAGTGCAGCGCCGGCACCCAGTCCGGAGTCGTCACAGGCTGGCGGAACGAACACCTTCTCATATCCGCAGGTGGCCAAGACGCGTGTGTTGGTGGGGCAGTTCAAAGCGCCGCCGCCACCAAGCGACAAGTGAAGACTCTCGAGCCCATTGTCCCGGAGAGCGTCCGCAAGCGTGGTGACGTCGTTGATGGCACACGCTTCGAACACAGCTTGTGCAGTCGATGCCACGTCCACCTCGACACGTCGCAGGTGCTCGGCGCCATAGGCATCCGGCAGATGGTGTTGTGTTGGGGCCTTCGGATCCGAATACAGGCTCGAAGCAAGTTGTTGGCTGCGTGCCGTTAGCTTGGCGAGCACCGCAAACCGGTCGGACTTGTTTCCGTGAGCATAGGCTTCACCGAAGACCTCGTAGGCATTCCCGACGAACTCGGGGCTGTCGAAGACCGGTTGCCCAAAGGGTGCCAAGCCCATCAGTTTACCCGCGCCGCCGCCGTGCCCGAGGTTGAACGCTTCGGCAACACGTTGATAGAGATGCCCATGGTAGGCGTAGTTGGGTCCCAGAGGGATGATCCGGGTTCCCTCTCCGTAGGCAAAGAGGCCGCCGAGATAGCCGAGTTCTGGATTCCGGACGTCTCCATTATCCAATGTGTAAACTGCTCCGCTCTCCTGATCAGACTGGTAGAATGACAAGGCGGCATGAGCCAGGTGGTGTGGAACTATGAGGCCGGGTTTCGCCTGGCCAAACAACGTGACTTGGACCGGTTGATAGCCAAATCGGACGGTCCGGAACTGATCGACTTCGGTCGCCCATCCCGCAATATCAGAGCGTTGGAATGGATGCGACTATCGCTTGGGCGCGTAGGACCACTCCATGTTGGCAAGCACGCCCCGATCAAGATCCAGCGCCGTCAGATCATCGACCAGATATTCGCTCCAGCGAGCAGTGGGAATCTGGTCAAGCCGGCGTACCGCGCTGGCTTGACGACGTCGAATCTGGGCTTGCCCGTTCGCTTGGCCCTTTTGCTCGTCAGTCGAGAAGCCGAAGGCATTCACCTCGGGATCATCCAGTTTGAACGAGAATGCGTCTGGATCTACGAAGATGAAGGGCCAGGATTGAGCCGAGGCGATTGCTACCGAATCAACATCAGTCCAAGACAGGCCATGTCTGCGAAGCGATTCGTCGATAAACTCGGCGGTCAACAGAGCGCATCGTTTCTTTCGGGCGAACCGTTCGCGAAGCTGAATGCCGCGAATCTTGCCGTCCTCGACGATTGCGACACCGGCGTCGTGAGCCATTGAGAGCCCGAGGACGATCATTTTTTGGTCGACCTCGTTCAGATCACAAGGTGTTTCAGGATCACATTCGCTGCATACGTGACCGAGCTGCCGAAAGTCAATGCGACCAGACAGGACGGATGCGATGGACAGAGCCTGTCTGCTAGCCTCTAAATTTACTACGCTGGGAGTACGCAGTGATCTGGTTCGACGGTTTCGCAGTACGCGACATCACCACCTCCGGATCGGTTGTCCGTGTCCGTGTGGGCGGGGTCGGGCCACCTGTCCTGCTGTTGCACGGACATCCCGAAACCCACCTGATGTGGCGCCATCTGGCGCCAGAGTTGGCCCAGCGCTTTACCGTTGTGGCCGCCGACCTGCGGGGCTACGGAGAATCCGGCAAGCCGCCGACGACCGCCGACCACGCGCCGTATTCCAAGCGGTCAATGGCGCTGGACATGGCCGAGGTCATGACGGCGCTCGGGCAGGACCGGTTTGCGGTTGTTGGACATGATCGCGGTGGACGGGTGGCGCACCGACTGGCCCGTGATCATCGCAACCGGGTGGCCAAGCTTGCGGTTCTCGACATTTGCCCGACGCTCGATATGTACGAGTGCACCGATATGGCGTTTGCCAGGGCCTACTATCACTGGTTCTTTCTGATACAGCCTTACGATCTGCCGGAGCGCATGATCGGCGCGGATCCGGCGTACTACTTGCGATCAAAGCTGGCATCGTCCGCCGGCTCGGATGTGTTTCCCGTGGAGGTCGTGGCGGAGTATCTTCGCCACTACGCCCGACCGGAGACGATCCATGCAATCTGCGAAGATTATCGCGCGAGCGCCGGGATCGATCTGGAACACGACCGGGCGGATCGGGGTCGTCTTCTGGACGTGCCGATCCTAGCGCTGTGGGGGGCGAAAGGTGTGGTTGGTCGAACCTTTGACGTTCTTGACGTTTGGAGGCGCTACACCACAGAGGAAGTGTCGGGAGCACCGCTGCCGTGCGGGCATTTTCTTCCCGAAGAAGCGCCGGAGGCCACCTTGGCCGCACTCATGCCGTTTTTGGAGACCTAAAGGAGGACCATGACACTCTTCGCACGCCTGCGCGCCTACTTCTTCGCTGGGATTCTGGTCACCGCGCCGATTGGAATCACACTGTATCTGACGTGGCTGATCATCGACTTTGTCGACGGTCAGGTGACTCCGCTGATTCCCTCCCGATACAATCCCGAGACCTACCTGCCGTTCGGCGTGCCGGGGCTTGGCGTCGTCGTAGCGGTTGTGTTTCTGACGCTGGTCGGATCTTTGACGGCAGGTTTGGTTGGCCGCTGGGTGGTTCGGCTCACTGACCGCGTGATGCAGCGCATGCCGGTGGTGCGAAATGTTCACAGCGCGCTAAAGCAGATCCTGGAGACGGTCCTCGCTCAGCAGTCCAATGCGTTTCGCAAGGTCGTGCTCGTCGAGTATCCGAGACGAGGCATGTGGGCGCTTGGGTTTCTGACGGGCGAGACGGTCGGTGAAGTACAGCATTTGACCGAAGACGACGTCTTGAACGTCTTTCTGCCGACCACTCCGAATCCGACATCTGGCTTTCTGCTGTTCGTGCCGCGTGACGAAGTGTTCGTGCTGAGCATGACCGTCGAGGAAGGGATCAAGATGGTGGTGTCAGGCGGAATCGTGACGCCGCCGGATCGCCGACCGGCTGCCGAGCAGAATCAACCGGCTATTCCCTCCACCGCCCCGGTCGTTTCGAAACGCCGCCGCCCACCCGCCGCCTGAGAAATCCGTCGGACGTCAACGGACCGTTAACCAACCTGCGTTATTCAGGGACACCGTCGAGCGTGGGGCGAGGCGGCTGGGCATCCGTGTTACGTGGACTTGATGAACACCAGCTCGACGCACAACGATCCGCACGGGATATCTGGGCCATCTGCTGTTGCATCGCGCGATCGACGGACAACCGTCAGCGAAGCTCAAGTCTACGCCGAGCGTGTACGACTGTTGTACCAATCCCCAATTCCAGCGTTGGCGAACCTCGCAGTTGGCTCGCTGCTTGTTGTCATCGCCTGGGGCAATGTTTCGGAAGTCTTGCTGGTGGGTTGGCTGCTCGCCATGGCCGGGGTGACGGCAAATCGAATCGTCCTGTGGAAGGCGTTCTCGGCGCGCCCGTTGGCGACAGGCGACGCCGCGGTGTGGGAACGCCGAATAGTGATCAGCGTGATCGTCTCCGGTGTCCTTTGGGCGATCAGCGGCCTGCCCATCGCATTTGGAAACCTGCCGGTCCACATCGAGGGTGTCGTACCCGTTTCAGTTGCAGGCATGCTTGCCGGCGCTATCTTTGCCCTCACCCCGAGTACCAAGGCCTTCCGCCTTTACGCCATTATAGCGGCGCTGGGCCCAATACTGGGATTCCTGGCGGTCGGAGACCGTCTGCATCTCGCGGTTTCCGGAATGGGGCTGGTGTATCTCCTGGTCGTCCTGCTGTGGGGACGCGATGCAGGGCGAACGACGGAAGGGGCCATACGCCTTCGCCTCGAGAATCAGGCTCTGGTTGCGGATCTGTCAGCAGTCCGTGAAGGGGCGGAGATGGCAGAGCGCCTCAAGCGCGAAAGCTTTGCCAACCTGGGGCATGAGCTGCGGACTCCGTTGAATGCGATTATTGGCTTTGCTCAGTCCCTTGACGCTGAGCTGTGGGGCCCGTTGGGTAATCCGCGATACCGGGACTATGCGAAGGCGATCGCTGACAGCGGACAGCACCTCTATGTGCTGATCCAGGACATTCTGGACCTGTCGCGCCACGACGCGGGCATTCTCGAACTCGACGAAACCACGGTCGATGTTGCCGCTGCGGTGCGGACCTGTCGGAAGATGCTTGGTGGATCTGCGGCGTCCAATGGGGTCTCGTTGGCAACGACAGTCCCTGACGAGGGGCTCTGGGTGACCGGCGACTCCACAAAGCTCAGGCAGATCGTGATCAATCTTGCGGCGAACGCTATTCGCTTCACGCCGGCCGGTGGACGGGTGACGATTGCCGCGTGTCGGCTCGAGTCCGGCGAGACCGAATTGCGGGTCGAAGACACCGGTATTGGCCTGGATCCGGAGGATATCCCGAGAGCGCTGGAGCCCTTCGTGCAGGTGTCGCGCGACCGGGCTCGCGAGTCGGGTGGAGCCGGATTGGGACTGCCGTTATCCAAGCGGCTGACCGAGTTGCACGGCGGGGTCCTGGAGATTCACAGCCGACGCGGCACCGGCACCGTCGTTCGTATCGTACTGCCGGCATGGCGTGCTGCCGGACAACCCGGACGTCCGACGACGTAACGGTTAGGCCCCTCTCAGATAGCGCACCGCCGCGTCGCGCTCGAACAGATACAGTAGAGTCCGTGCCGCCTTGCCGCGCGGGCCTTCCAACTCCGGATCCTGGTTCAGCAACAGGCGTGCGTCGTCGCGGGCGACCGGAAACAGCGATGCGTGCGCGGCCGGATCGGCCATCCGAAAGGTCGGAAGGCCGCTCTGGCGCGTTCCCAGGACCTCGCCGGCTCCGCGGAGCCTGAGATCCTCTTCGGCGATCAGGAAGCCGTCTTCGGTGTCGCGCATCACGGCCAGTCGCGCATGGCCTGTCTCGGTCAGCGGGCTGCTGTACAACAACAGGCAGGTAGATGCCTTGTCGCCACGCCCGATCCGGCCGCGCAACTGATGAAGCTGTGCCAGTCCGAAACGCTCGGCGTGCTCGATGACCATGACTGTCGCTTCGGGTACGTCCACGCCGACTTCGATGACGGTCGTCGCAACCAGCAGATCGACGGTGCCGTTCTTGAACGCGTCCATCACCGCGTCCTTCTCCGGTCCCTTCAGGCGGCCGTGCAGGACCCCAACACGGTCGCCGAAGCGTCGTCGCAGGGTGGACGCGCGTTCCTCGGCCGCCGCGACATCCAGCTTCTCGGACTCTTCGACCAGCGGACAGACCCAGTAGACCTTGGCGCCCTGGTCCAACTTCCGGGCGACGCCGTCGACCACCTCGCCCAGCCGGTCCAACGCGACGGTCCGGGTATCGATTGGCTGACGGCCCGGAGGCTTTTCGGTCAACCGCGAGACATCCAGATCTCCGTAGGCCGTCATCAGCAGGGTCCGCGGAATCGGTGTCGCAGTCATGACCAGGGTGTCGACCGCCTGACCCTTGCCGCCGAGGCTCATGCGCTGGTGCACGCCGAACCGGTGCTGCTCGTCGATGATCGCGACCGCGAGGTCCCGGAACTCGACGCCCTCCTGGAACAGCGCGTGGGTGCCGACGACGATCTTGGCGCTGCCCTCCGCAATGCGTCCGACAATAGCGGCGCGGGTCTTGCCCCTGTCGCGACCGGTCAAGATCTCGATCCGCACACCAGCTTGCCTGGCCAGCGGCTCGATGGTCGCAAAGTGTTGGCGGGCCAGGATCTCGGTCGGTGCCATCAACGCTGCCTGGGCGCCGCACTCCACCGCGTTCAGCATGGCCATCAGCGCGACCAGCGTCTTGCCGCTGCCGACGTCGCCCTGCAGCAGGCGGAGCATCCGGGTATCGGCGGCCATGTCGGCCTCGATCTCCGCCAATGCCATGCGCTGTGCGCCGGTCAGGCTGAAGGGCAGGGCCTTGGCCACGGCTTCGCGTAAGCTGCCATCGCCGTGCACCGACCGACCCTTCTGTCGCTTCATGCGGGCCCGGACCAGTGCCAGCGCCAACTGGTTCGACAGGATCTCGTCATAGGCCAGCCGTATACGGGTCGGGGCATCAGGTTCCAGGTCCCGAGCGTCTTCAGGGGCGTGTGCCCGACGCACCGCTTCGTCCCATCTCGGCCAGGCCCGTTGCGCCAGCAGCGACGGGCTCATCCATTCATCAAGCGTCGGAATCCGCTCCAACGCGCCCTCGACGGCGCGTCGCAGGGTTCGCATCGGCAGGCCTTCGGTGGAGGGATAGGTGGGCTCGACGATCCGGATCTCCTCCGCCTCTTCCTCAGGCACGACATGCTCCGGATGGGCCATCTGAGCGCGGCCCTGAAACCGCTCGAGTCGACCGCTGACTACACGTACTTCGCCGACCGGCAGCAGTTTCTCCAGCCAATCGCCCTTGGCGTGGAAATAGACCAGATCGATGTCGGCGTGGCCGTCGCTGCATACCACCCGATACGGTCCACGCCGTCCCGGCGGCGGTTGATGGCGCAGAACCGTCAATGTCAGGGTAGCGACACGGCCATCCGGCGCTTCCGGGATTGGCGGGGAGGGACGGCGGTCGACGACTCCGGACGGCAGATGCCACAACAGATCAACGATCTGCGGCCCGGCCGCCTTCTCAATCAATTTTGCATAGCGTGGCCCGACGCCCTTGATGCGGCCGACTTCGGCAAACAGCGGGAACAGGAGTTCGGGGCGCACGGTCAATCGGATCCGGATGTGGCTGCAGCGATGCGTCGGGCTCTGGCGGTGGCCCGGTCCACGCTTTATATCCTATGGCCTACCCGGTCGAGAAAGAGGAGATGGCATGACCGACGTGCGAGACGCGCGGCGCAAGCGCCTCTACTACCGCAGCACCTACACCGGGACTAAGGAAACTGACGTGCTGCTGGGCGGGTTCGCGGCGCGGCATCTGACGGATCTCGATGATCAACAGCTTGCCGACTACGAAAAGCTGCTCGAAATCGACGACCCGCGGCTCTACAAGTGGGCCACCTCTCAGGAGACGCCGCCGCCGGAGTACGACACCTCGGTACTGCGCCTGATCCAAGCCTTCGAACTCGTAACCGATTGAAGCAATCTCCGTGACCGGCACGACCATGGATCTGACGTCGTTTCCCGTGGCCGTCGGCCGCGTAACTCTTGCGTCCGCGCCGGAAGGCCTCGATGCATTCGTCGTGGCACGGCTTGCCGGCGAGCGCGGACGGGTGCTGCACGTCGCACGCGACGACGCCCGCCTTGCGGCCCTGGTCCGGGCTATCGCCTTCGTGGATCCGTCGCTGCGGGTTCTGACGCTGCCGGCCTGGGATTGTCTGCCTTACGATCGAGTGTCGCCGAACGGCGAGATTGTCAGTCGGCGGGTCGAAACCTTGGCGGAACTGGCGTCGACCGCCTCCGAGACGACACCGCTAGTGGTCCTGACAACCGTCAACGCGGTCCTGCAACGTCTTCCGCCTCGGCAGTTCTTCGACGGTGCGTCGCTGACGCTGAAGGTCGGCGACGACATGCCGCTCGAGTCCCTGCTCGCGATGTTCACCCGCAGCGGCTATGGCCGGACCGATACGGTACGCGAACCGGGCGAGTTTGCCGTACGCGGCGGTATCATCGATGTTTTTCCAACCGGAATGGACGAGCCGGCCCGCCTGGATTTCTTCGGCGATGAACTCGAAGCGGTGCGCACCTTCGACGCGATGTCGCAGCGCACATCCGGCACGCTGGATCGAGTGGTGTTCCGCCCGGTCGGCGAAACCTTGCTGGACGAGGCGGCAATCCAGCGGTTTCGCTCCGGCTATCGCGCCCAGTTCGGTGCCGAGATAGCTGCCGACCCAGTGTACGAGGCGGTTTCGGCCGGCCGGCGCCATGGCGGGATGGAACACTGGCTGCCACTGTTCCACGAGCGGATGGAAACGGTGCTCGACTATCTGGGCGACACTTGCGTCATCCTGGATCATCAGGTCGACGAGGTCGCCAACGCGCGATTCGAGCAGATCGCGGAGTACTACGACGCGCGCCGGCAGATGGTGCGGACCGGTGGTTCGGAGTCCGGTGGCATCTACCGCCCCCTGCCGTCGGACTCCCTGTATCTGACCGGGGACGAATGGCGGGCCATCCTGGCCGACCGTCCGGTTGGCGCTCTGACGCCGTTTGCCGCACCGCCGGGTGATGCGGTTCTAGACTTCGATGCGTCCGGCGGCATCGACCTGGTCGAGGCGCGCACCCAAGGCGGCTCGGCGGTGTACGACGCGGCACTCGACGCCATCGCCCACGAGGTGACGGCCGGACGCCGCGTGGTGGTGGCCGGTTACACGGAGGGGTCGCGCGACCGGTTGACCAGTCTACTGCGCGATCACGGCCTGGACCGGATCGAACCGGTGGACAGTCTTGCCGAGGTTCACGCGCTGCCCGCTGGCACGGTGGCCGCAACCGTCCTGCCATTGGAACGCGGTTGGCGCCATGGTGGCCTGACGCTGATCGCTGAGCCTGACATCGTCGGCGAACGGATGGTCCGACCATCGCGTCGGCGGCGGCGTCGCGGCGAGGAGTTCCTTCAGGAAGTGGCGGCGCTCGAGGCCGGCGACTTCGTAGTTCACGCCGAACACGGCATCGGCCAGTACATCGGGCTCGATACGCTGGAGATCGGTGGCGCCCCGCACGATTGCCTGCGGCTGGTTTATGCCGGCGGCGACAAGCTGTTCGTCCCGGTCGAAAACATCGACGTGCTGTCGCGCTACGGCTCGGAAGAGAGCAATGCCCAGCTCGACCGCCTGGGTGGCGCCGCCTGGCAGGCCCGCAAGGCGCGGGTCAAGAAGCGGCTGCGCGATATGGCCGAAGGGCTGATCGCCATCGCCGCCGAGCGCGAAGTGCGTCGCACCCAACCGCTGAACCCGCCTTCCGGGGTCTACGACGAGTTTTGCGCCCGGTTCCCGTACACCGAGACCGAGGATCAGCTCCGGGCGATTGACGATGTGCTGAGCGACCTCGGCTCCGGCAAACCGATGGACCGGCTGGTGTGCGGCGATGTCGGATTCGGCAAAACAGAGGTGGCATTGCGCGCCGCGCTGGTCGCGGTGATGCAGGGCTATCAGGTTGCCGTCGTGGTGCCGACGACCCTGCTGTGCCGCCAGCACTTCCGCGGCTTCCGCGATCGCTTCCAGGGGCTGCCGATCCGGGTCGAGCAATTGTCTCGGCTGGTAACGCCAAAAGATGCCAGCGAGGTCCGCAAGGGGATAGCGTCGGGCGACGTAAACTTGGTGGTCGGAACCCACGCCGTTCTGTCGAAGCAGGTTTCCTTCAGTAACCTGGGCTTGGTTGTGGTCGACGAGGAGCAGCACTTCGGTGTCGCGCAGAAGGAGCGGCTCAAGGATCTGCGCAAGGAGGTCCACGTCCTGACCATGACCGCGACGCCGATCCCGCGCACCCTGCAGATGGCGCTGTCCGGGGTCCGCGAACTCAGCCTGATCGCGACACCGCCGGTTGACCGACTGGCGGTGCGGACCTTCGTCATGCCGTATGACGGCGTGATCATCCGGGAAGCAATCCTGCGCGAGCGGTATCGCGGCGGGAAGACATTCTATGTCTGTCCGCGGGTCGAGGATCTGGTTCGGGTGCACGACCGCCTTACGAAGCTGGTGCCGGAAGTCCAGGTCGGCGTTGCGCACGGACGCATGACGCCGACTGAGCTGGAAGACGTCATGACGGCGTTTACCGATGGTGGATTCGACGTGCTGCTGTCGACCAACATCGTGGAGTCCGGCCTCGACATCGCCTCGGCCAACACCATCGTGATCCATCGCGCCGACATGTTCGGACTGGCCCAGCTCTATCAGCTGCGCGGCCGGGTCGGGCGGTCGAAGACCCGGGCCTATGGCTATCTGACCACCCATCCCAGCAAGGTGCTGACCCCGGTTGCCAAGCGACGGCTGGAGGTGATGCAGACCCTGGACAACCTCGGCGCCGGCTTCTCGCTGGCCAGCCATGACATGGACATCCGCGGCGCCGGCAATCTGCTCGGCGAGGAGCAGTCCGGCCACGTCAAGGAAGTCGGTATCGAGCTGTATCAGGAACTGCTGCGCGAGGCGGTTGAGGCTGCGAAGTCGGGTGAGGGAATCGACGTCGAGGCTGCCGACTGGGTGCCGCAGATCGCGATCGGAATGCCGGTGATGATTCCGGACACTTATGTATCGGATCTGTCGGTCCGGATGAGCTTGTACCGCCGCATCGTGACCTTGTCGGACGAGGGCGAGATCGACGCGTTTGCCGCCGAACTGGTCGATCGGTTCGGCACACTGCCCAACGAGGTCGAGAACCTGCTGAAGATCGTGGCGATCAAGCGGCTGTGCCGGGCTGCCGGGGTCGAGAAGGTCGATGCCGGACCGAAGGGCGCAATCCTGGCGTTCCGCAACAACGATTTCCGAAATCCGGCAGGCCTGGTGTCCTTCATGCAGAAGCAGGCCGGCACGGTGCAGCTGCGCCCCGACCACAAGCTGGTCTACCGACGCCCCTGGACCAAACCGGAACAGCGGGTGGTCGGCTTGACCCGGTTGATTCAGGAATTGGCGGTGATTGCCGCCTGACGGCAGCGCCGTGCTTCAGGCGTGGTTGGCCGCTGCCGGTCGGTTGGCGGCTTCGCTGCGCGCCAGTTCGAACAACGGATAGAACGCTTCCGGTTCCTGGGCGCCGGCAAGCGCGTAATGCCGGTCGAAGATGAAGCACGGAACACCGTTGATCCCGCTTTCGTAGGCGAAGCGGGTTTCGGCCAGGACGTCGGTCAGGCCGTCACTGGTTTCCAGGAATGCCGCGACCTCGCCGCGTGACAGGCCGATCGCCTCTGCGATATCGGCCAGATGATCGATATCGCCTAGGTCGACGCCTTCGGTGAAATAGGCCGTGAACATACGCTCAACCAGCGGATCACCGTGCCCGCGTTCGCTGGCCCAGCGGATCAGGCGGTGGGCACGGACGGTGTTCGGCGTCTGCTTGATCAGGTCGAAGCGGAAGTCGATGCCTTCGCGCTCGCCGTTCTGCCGGATCGTTTCATAGATCTGGCCGGCCCGCTCCGAGCCACCGAACTTGGCTTCCAGATACAGGTGCCGGGCCATGCCCTGGATCGGCATGTCGGGATTGAGCTGGAACGCTCGCCAGCAGATCTCAAGGTCGTCCTGCGGCCGCTCGCGCAGCGCGCGCTCCAGCCGGCGCTTGCCGATGAAGCACCACGGACAGATGACGTCGGAGAAAATATCAATACGCATCGCACAGACCGTAGCGCGGACACGCCCCCTAGCTCAACCCAGTCGCGCTTGACGATCGCGCGACGGCGAGAAACCCTAGGGTCCGTCGCTCTGCGTCGCCTCATTGGAAGCGTTGTCCATGACCACTTCGATCTTCGACCGGGACCTGCCGCGCGGGCGGGCCAATCATGCTTCCCTGACCCCGCTCGATTTCCTGGACCGGGCGGCGACCACCTATCCGGATAGGGTCGCGATCGTCCACGGCGAGCACCGATGGACCTACGCGCAGAAGTATCAACGGGCCCGTCGGTTGGCCTCGGCGTTAGTCGCCCGCGGAATTGGAGTCGGCGACACGGTGTCGGTTCTGCTGCCCAACACACCGGCGATGCTGGAGGCGCATTACGGCGTCCCGATGTCCGGCGCTGTGCTGAACGCCATCAACACCCGGCTGGATGCACCTACGATTGCTTTCATCCTGGATCATGCCGAATCCAAACTGGTCATCGTCGATCGTGAGTTCACGGCGGTGATGGCAGAGGCGGTCGCCGCGAGTCGCAGCAAGCCACCGGTCATTTGGGTGAACGATCCGCTGGCCGAGCACGGTGAGCCGCTGGGCGAGGCCGAGTACGAGGAACTGCTGGCCGCCGGCGACCCGGAGTTTGCCTGGGTCGGGCCGACCGATGAGTGGCAGGCCATTGCGCTGAACTACACCAGCGGCACCACCGGCAACCCGAAGGGCGTGGTGTTCCATCACCGCGGCGCGTTCCTGAACGCCTCGGGCAACGCCATAGCCTTCGGCCTGAATCGGGAAACCCGGTACCTGTGGACCCTGCCGATGTTCCACTGCAACGGCTGGACCTTCACCTGGGCGGTGACGGCGGTTTGCGGGACCCATGTGTGCCTGCGCAAGGTTGACCCGACGCTGATCTTTCCGTCGATCGCCGACAATCTGGTCAGCCATATGTGCGGGGCACCGATCGTCCTGACCATGCTGATCCACGCCCCCGAGACGGTGCGGCGGCGTTTCGATCACACGGTGTCGATCGCCACCGGCGGTGCAGCACCGCCGAGCGCGGTGATCGCCGGCATGGAGCGGATGGGCTTCAAGGTCACGCACCTGTACGGGCTGACCGAGACCTATGGGCCATCGACGATCTGCGCTTGGCCGCCGGAGTGGGATGCCCTGGAGCCGGATGCCAAGGCCCGCAAGATGGCGCGCCAGGGCGTTCAGTACCCGACGATCGAAGGCATGCGGGTGGTTGACACCGAGACCGGCCGGGACGTGCCGCTGGACGGCCAGACCATCGGCGAGCTGTGGCTGCGCGGCAACACCGTGATGAAAGGCTATCTGAAGAACCCAAAGGCCACCGGCGAAGCCCTGGCCGAAGGCTGGTTCCACACTGGCGATCTGGCCGTGCTGCATCCTGACGGCTATGCCGAGGTCAAGGACCGCTCCAAGGACATCATCATCTCCGGCGGCGAGAACATCTCGTCGCTGGAGGTCGAGGACGTGCTGTTCCGGCACCCCGGCGTCATGGAGGCGGCGGTGGTGGCGCGCTCCGACGAGCGCTGGGGTGAGACGCCCTGCGCGTTCGTCACCGTCAAGCCGGGGGCGTCGCTGACCGCCGAAGAGGTGATCGCCTATTGCCGAGAGAACATGGCGCGCTTCAAGGCGCCGAAGACCGTAGTATTCGGCGAGTTGCCGAAGACCTCAACCGGCAAGATCCAGAAATTCGTGCTGCGGGAGCGGGCCGAGGCCCTGTGATCGAGTGTCCGTCGGTCAGGGTCGGCCGGCGAGATCGTCCAACTCCGCGAAGTCCGGCAGGGCCGTGTCGATCGCTCGGCCGCGGCGGACCACCACGCGGTCGCTCTGCGGCCGTGCGATCAACTCGTCGAACCGCCGGGCCGAGAACAGGATCAGGTCTGCCGGTGCACCGACGGCGATGCGGCCAGCATCAATACCCATGGCGGTAGCAGGGGTCCGGGCGACGGCCGCCGGCCACGGCGCGATTGGCCGGTCGAGATGGCCGACCCGCACCGCCGTCCGGAAAACCTCGATCAGGTCAAGGTCGCCATAGGCGTAGAACGGGTCGCGAGTGTTGTCGCTGGCAATAGTTACCGCGACGCCGTGGTCTGCCAGTTCTAGCAACGGTGCCACGCCGCGCTGGCGAGGGCTGCGTCCGGGCACGCGATCCTGCAGAAACAAATTGCACAGCGGCAACGACACCACCGCCACGCCGAGATCGGCGATCCGCGCCATGCTGCGGTCTGCGTCGGCGTCTGCTCGGGTCGACAGGCTGCACAGATGGCCAAGGGTCACCGGCCCGGTGAAGCCCGTGCGTTCGATGGCGTCGAGGATCCGGTCGATCTCGGCGACCGACGGATCGATGGTCTCGTCGACATGCATGTCGACAGCCAGACCACGCACTGCCGCCAGGGTGAGTGCCCGGTCGAGCAGGGCATCGGCGTTCGGATCCTCATACGCGACCACCCCGAGAACACCATCATACGCGGCCACCATATCGGCGATCCGGCGGGCGTAATCGGCATCCGAATAGTGCGATATCGGAACCAGTGCTGAGGGCTGGATCGCGATTCGAGCAGACCAAGCCTCGCGGACGGGAGCCAGTGCCCGCCACGACCGTTCTGGATCGTCCTGGACCGTGTCGAGATGGGTGCGCAGCGCAACGGTGCCGTGGGCGTAGGCACACCGCAGGGCGAAATCCATCCGTCGCTGAACATCGGTCTGGGTCCACCGACTCGTTCGATCCGGCGGCACCGCCGCGAGGGCGCCGGCGAAGTCAGCCATCGGATTCGGGGCCCTCGGCAGGATGTGCCCTTTGTCGAGATGGGTGTGCAGGTCGACCAGGCCCGGCCAGACCTGCCGGCTGGCCCGGTCGATCACTGCGAAGTCGCCGCCGACCGTACCGGGCGGCTCGATTGCTCCGACCCGGTTGTCGTTGATGACCAGATCGCAGCGTGTCAGTCCGTCCGGACCAACCGCTAGGTCGACCGAGCTGGGCGCATCGAGCAGCACCGATGGGACTGCCGCATTAGCCAACACCCAACGCCCGGTCTCCGGGATCTCCGCGCGTCCATCAATCATCGGTCGGTGCCGCGCTTTCGTGCCAGCGTCGCAGGATCAGGTGCTGCAACAGGGTGAACATCAGGAAGATCACGATTCCGGTGAGCGAGATCAGGAACAAGGCGGCGAACATCCTGGGGATCTCCAGGCGGTAGCCGGATTCCAGAATCCGGTAGGCCAGCCCCGATGAAGTGCCGGCCGACCCGGCGGCGAACTCCGCGACAATTGCCCCGATCAGGGCGAGGCCGCCGGCGATCCGAAGCCCCGCCAGGAAGTACGGCATGGCCGACGGCAGCCTCAGGTACCGCAGCGTCTGCCAGCGGGTCGCGCCATACAGCCTGTAGAGCGCCAGAAGGTTCCGGTCGGCGGAGTTCAGCCCGAGCGTGGTGTTCGACAGGATCGGGAAGAACGCGACGATCCAGGCGCAGATCAGCAGGGCAGCGTGTACATTGTCGACATAGATCAGGATCAGCGGGGCGATCGCGATCACCGGCGTTACCTGCAGGACCACGGCGTAAGGGAAGAAGCTCAGTTCCACCCACTTCGACTGGGTGAACAGCACGGCCAGCAGCAGTCCGCCAAACGTCGCCACCACCAGGGCGAGCACCGTGATCTCCAGCGTCACCAGCAGCGATGGCCACAGCGTTTCCCAGTCGTTCACCAGGCTGTCCAGGACCAGCGCTGGACCGGGCAGGATGTAGGGCGGAATGCCGTTGACACGCACGATCAGGTCCCAGGCCGCCAGGGCGATCAGACCGACCACCAGCGGCGCCAGGATCCGGGCTGCCCGTTCCCGGCGTCGCGCGTCACGGGCCGCCGCCAGACGCTGTCCGGCATCCTGAGCCTCGGCGACGATGTCGGCGCGGGTCACGCCGCCGCTCCCATGGCGCGGTGCAGAATGGCGCTGGTTGCTTGGCAAGTGGCGGCGTAGCGCGGATCGGTTCGGAAGGCTTCGGTTCGCGGGTAGGGGACGTCGACGGCGATCTCCTCGGCGATGCGGCCAGGGCGTGGCGTCATCACTGCGATCCGCGAAGCTAGGTAGACACTCTCGAACACGCTGTGGGTCACGAACACCACCGTCCAGCCATGTTCCTGCTGGAGGCGCAACAGATCGTCGTTCAGCTTGAATCGGGTAATCTCGTCGAGAGCGGCGAACGGTTCGTCCATCAGCAGCAAACGGGGTCGGGTGACCAGGGCACGGGCAATGGAAACCCGCATTTTCATGCCACCCGACAACTGGCGCGGATAGGCCGCTTCGAATCCGTCGAGGCCCACTCCGGACAGCGCTTCACACACCTGTTGGCGGGCATCGGCGCGCGAAATTCCGGCGAGCCGCAACGGCAGCCAGACATTGTCGAAGGCAGACGCCCAGGGCATCAGCGTCGGCTCCTGGAACACGTACGCGACATCGTGGTGCCATGCCTCGGCAGGAGGGCCAGCGGACGGCGTTACCAGCAGGCGCCCGGAATCGGCCTGCATCAGCCCGGCGATCAGCCGCAGAGCCGTGCTCTTCCCGCAGCCAGATGGACCAAGCAGGCTGAGGAACTCACCCTCCCGCACATTCAGGTCGAGACCGTCCAGGGCCACGACGCCGTTGGCAAAAGCCTTACGGATGCCGGCAAGGCTAATGACGGATCGGGCAGCAGCCGGCTCGGTCATTGTTTGGCGAGCAACTCCTGTTTGCGCTCCAGCCCGACGCCCTTGTTGACGAACTGCAGCGTGTAGCCGCGATCCAGCGGCAGATCCTGACTGTACGGGCCGACGTCAACGGCGAAGGTGAAGAACGAAAGCCAGCGATCATCGGTCATGGCGTTGATGCCGAGAGTCAGTGCGTCCCCGGAATCGGCGATCCCGTACTCGTTCATCTTGGACCTGGAGTACGCTAGTTGCGCGTCGGAGATGTCAGGGTTGTCGATCTTGATTAGGGCGTTCGCGGCGCTCGGGTCGCCATACAGGTAGTTGACCCAGCCGATCGCCGTGGCGTCGACGAAGCGCTGAACCAGATCGGGATTCTCTTCGACCAGCTTCCATGATGTGTCGATGGTGGTCGAGTAGCTGCGATAGCCGTTGTCGGCCAGCAAGAACACACCCGGGCTGAAGCTTGCCACCTGCTCGATGGCGAACGGCTCGGAGGTCACGTAACCTTGCTGTGCCCAGTCTTTGTTGGCGATGAACGGGCCTGGATTGAAAGTGTACGGTCTGATCTGATCGTCCGTGAATCCATAAACCTTCTTGAGCCACTCCCAGAAGGTGATCTGCCCGGCCTTGCTGATCAGGATGGTTGCACCCTTCAGGTCGGCGAGTTTCTGGTATGGCGAGTCCGGGTGGACCATCAGGATCTGCGGGTCTTTTTGGAAGTTCGCCGCGACCGTAACCATCGGCACTTTGTTGGCCAGATAGTTGAAGGTGCCGAACATGTTGCCGCCCATGTTGAAGTCAAGCTTCCCGGCGGCCAGCAGCTGCGGATGGTTGATGTTCGGCCCGCCCTGCCGGATGGTCACGCTGAGCCCGTAGCGTTCGTAGGTGCCATCGGCAACCGCTTGATAGTAGCCGCCGTGCTCGGCCTGGGCCTTCCAATTGGTGCCGAAGGTGACGGTATCGAGCGCTGTGGCCGGCGAGACGGCCAACATCGTCACGGCGGCCGCAGCCGCCAGCCGCGTTGCCCAGTGTCCCAGGATCAACATGGTCATCGGTATCCTCCGTGTCCTCGGTCAATCGGAGACGTGAAAGCCAGCGTATCGGTAGCTGCTGCGGTGCACAATAGATACGAGCGGTGCGCGGCCCTTGATGTCCGGTTCGCCGGTCGTTATCTAGCGGGCCTTCACGTCAGGGATATCACCGCTATGGGCTCGCTCGCCGAGGAGGTGGCCCGGCGCCGGACTTTCGCGATCATCTCGCACCCGGATGCCGGAAAGACCACGCTGACCGAGAAGCTGCTTCTGTTCGGGGGAGCGATCCAGCTCGCCGGTGCCGTGAAGGCGCGCGGACAGGCCCGGCGTGCCCGTTCCGACTGGATGAAGGTCGAGCAGGAGCGCGGCATCTCGGTCGCGTCGTCGGTGATGACCTACGAGTTCCAGGGCAAGACCTTCAACCTGCTGGACACTCCGGGCCACGAGGACTTCTCCGAGGACACCTACCGCACTCTGACAGCCGTCGACTCGGCCGTGATGGTGATCGACGCCGCGAAAGGCATCGAGGAGCAGACCCGCAAGCTGTTCGAGGTGTGCCGCCTGCGTGACGTGCCGATCGTCACGTTCATCAACAAGCTGGACCGCGAGACCCGAGATCCGTTCGAACTTCTGGATGAGATTGAACAGACCCTGGCGCTCGACGTTTCGCCGGCCAGCTGGCCGATCGGCACGGGACAGCGCTTCAAAGGTTGCTACGACTTGCTGCGCGACCAGCTGATCCTGGTGGCGCGTGGCAACCACGATCGCCCAGCGGAGGGTATCCAGTGCCGCGGTCTTGACGACCCCAAGCTGGACGAGCTGCTACCGGCCGATCAGGTTCGTGAGTTGCGCGAGCAGGTCGAGATGGTGCGCGGCCTGTGCCCGGAGTTCGACCTGGAGGCGTTCCGCTACGGCACCATGACGCCGGTGTTCTTCGGCAGCGCTCTGAACAATTTCGGCGTTCGCGAGTTGCTGCAGGGCGTGGCCGAGTACGCACCGTCGCCGCGGCCACAGCCGGCCGTCGAGCGGTCGATTCTGCCGGATGAAACCAAGGTGTCGGCGTTCGTGTTCAAAATCCAGGCGAACATGGATCCCAAGCACCGAGACCGTATTGCGTTCGTGCGCCTCAGTTCGGGTCACTTCAAGCGTGGCATGAAGTTGAAGCACATCCGCAGCGGCAAGCAGATGACCATGCACAATCCGGTGCTGTTCCTGGCCCGGGACCGGGAAGTGGCGGACGAGGCCTGGCCGGGCGACATCATCGGGATTCCAAACCACGGCAACCTGCGAATCGGCGATACGCTTACTGAAGGCGAGGAACTGCACGTCACCGGCATTCCAAGCTTTGCACCTGAACTGCTGCAGCGGGTTCGTCCCGCTGATCCTATGAAAATGAAGCACTTATCTCGAGCGGTTGAGCAATTGGCTGAAGAAGGGGCTGCCAAGGCCTTCAAGACCCGCCTGGGCAGTCAGTGGATCGTGGGGGTGGTGGGGCCACTACAGTTCGAAGTGCTGGCCGACCGGATCCGCACGGAATACGACGTGCCTGTGACGTTCGAGACCGCCGGTCTGTACACGGCCCGGTGGGTCGCCGGCGACGATGACGGGGCGGAGTTGAAGCGGTTTATCGATGCCCACCAGGGTGATCTGGCGGAAGATCACGACGGTGATTGGGTGTTCCTGGCCCGCAACGCCTGGCATTTGAAGCACACCGCCGAGACGTGGCCGAAGCTGCGGTTCATGGCAACCAAGCAGCAGCAGATCTGAGGCGGCCGCCGGACAGGGCGAATCTGTCACAGAATCGTCGATTGCCGGATCGATTGCGGCGCGGCAAAGTCCGGCCATGACTGATACAGCCGCGCCCGCAAGCCTGATCGACCGCACCTCCGCAATCTCCGGTCTGCCTGGACCGGTCTGTCGGATTCCACCCGGTACTATCTGTCGGGCGCGCCGCGCCCGGATCTGCCGGGTGATGATCTCGCCAAGATGCGTCTGCAGATGACGGACTGCCTTGAGGCAAAGGGCGGCGAGGTGTCGGCACGCGCCCGCGCCGCCGAACTCGGGCGATCTTATCTTGCGCTGAACGCCACCGGCCGGCGTCGTTTCCTGACGTTGCTGGCCGAGGAGTTCGGCCCGGATCGTACGCAGGTATCCCTGGCTGTCGAAGCGTTGCAGGCGGCGCACTCGGAAGAAGAAAGTCGGCGCAGCGAGCGGCGGTTGCGCGATTCGCTGGTTCCGCACTGGCGACGGCTTCTGATGCGGTTTAACGCGTTGCCCGAAGGGGTGAAGTTCCTGGTCGACCTGCGGGCCGAACTGGTGCCGATGGCGAAAGATTCGCCGGAACTGACCGACTTGGACGCCGACCTGCGCGAGTTGTTGGCGGCTTGGTTTGACGTCGGTTTGCTGGAGCTGCGTCAGATCACGTGGGAAGCCCCGGCAGCCCTGCTCGAAAAGCTGATCGCCTATGAGGCAGTCCACAAGATTCGGTCGTGGGAAGATCTGAAGAATCGGCTGGATTCGGACCGGCGATGCTTTGCCTATTTCCATCCGAACATGCCGCAGGAACCACTGATTTTCGTGGAGGTCGCACTGGTCGACGGCATGTCTGCTGGGGTTGAGGCGCTGCTCGACGAGGACGCGCCGCGAACCGATCCCCATGCGGCGAACACGGCAATTTTCTACTCAATCTCCAACGCGCAGCGCGGCCTGGCCGGAATCAGCTTCGGCAACTTCCTCATCAAGCGTGTGGTTGATGTGCTGGAGCACGAATTCCCGAGCCTGAAAACCTTCGCCACTCTGTCGCCTATTCCAGGCTTTGCTTCCTGGTACGCCAGCGCGGTTGAAGACGGGCAGGGGCCCTCCCTAACCGCGCCGGAGCGCCGGGCACTGCTCGCAGCCCTTGGGTTAGAGGACGACGACAGTGGCGATTCGGACCTGGTCGGCAGAGCTCTGGCGGTCGAGGGCTGGTGGCGGACCACCGCGCTGTCCGAGGCTCTGAAAGCCCCGATGATGAGAATGGCGGCCCGTTATCTGCTGACAGCCAAGCGATCGAACGGCACGGCCCGCGATCCGGTGGCGCATTTCCACCTGTCGAACGGAGCGCGAATGGAGCGCCTGAACTGGCTGGGTGACCCGTCGCCCAACGGTCTTCGGCAATCATCCGGAATGATGATCAACTATCTCTATAAGCTGAGTGCGATCGACGACAATCACGAAGCCTACTCGGACGGCGCTCAGATCGCGTCGTCCTCTGCGATGCGCGCGTTGGTACGCGGCTGAGACCGGCACTGCGGTGCGGGTCCCGCCCGGTTGACGCGGGATGCGAGGTCATATAGCAGTGCGCCTCCTGACGTAGGGCGCGCAACGCTCGGCGCGGGTGTGGTGGAATTGGTAGACACGCTGGATTTAGGTTCCAGTGGCGCAAGCCTTGGGGGTTCGAGTCCCTCCACCCGCACCAGGGCGTCGATCGGACCGCGACCGCGGGCCCTTGATCGACCGGATGTGTTCCATGCAAGTCAATGAGACCCTCAACGAGGGACTGAAGCGCGAATTTACCATCGTCGTTCCGGCATCGGAGATCGATGCCGAGTTGAACGGGCGGTTGGCCGAACTCGCTCCGCAGATGAGCCTACCGGGCTTCCGGCCCGGCAAGGTGCCGCCGGCGCTCCTGCGCGCCCGCTACGGCGACTCCTTGCTCGGCGAGATTCTCGAAAAGGCGGTCAACGCCAACACCGAGATGGCGATGACCGAGCGTGGCCTACGGCCCGCCGTCCAGCCGAAGGTCGAGATCACCGCCTACGACAAGGGCAAGGACCTCGAGTACACGGTCTCGATCGAGTTGATGCCGGAGATCGATCCGATCGACTTCGCGTCGCTGTCGGTGGAACGCACCATCGCCAAGGTCGATGACAAGGCCGTGACCGAGGCGCTGGAGCGTATGGCCGCTCAGCAGAAGGACAGCGAGCCGGTTGCCGACAAGCGCGGCGCGGTCGACGGCGACGTGGTCGTCATCGACTTCGAGGGCAAGATCGACGGCACGCCGTTCGAGGGTGGAGCCGCTCAGGACCATCACCTGGAACTGGGATCGAACTCGTTCATTCCGGGTTTCGAGGGGCAGGTGGTTGGCGCCGAGGTTGGCGAAAGCCGCGACGTGACAGTGTCCTTCCCCGACGACTATCAAGCCTCTCATCTGGCCGGCAAGGAAGCGGTGTTCTCGGTGACCGTCAAGGAACTGCGGGCGCCGAAGCCAGTGTCGATCGACGACGCGCTGGCGCAGCGTTTCGGCCTCGACAGCCTGGATGCCTTGCGAGACGCGGTCCGGGAGCAGATGCAGGGCGAGTTCGCGGAAGCTGCGCGGGCTAAGACCAAGCGTTCGTTGCTTGACGCGCTGGCCGACCGTCACAGCTTTGCGGTTCCTGCTGGGATGCTGGAGGAAGAGTACCGCGGCATCGTTCATCAGGTCGTCGCCCATGGTGAAGGCGCTGAGCACAAGCACGATGACGATGGCCACGAGGGTCATGACCACGAAGGTCACGACCACCACGATCACTCCGGCCACCCTTCGGAAGATGAGAAGATCTCCGAGGAAGAGCGCGCGGAGTATCGGCAGATCGCCGAGCGGCGGGTTCGTCTTGGCTTGCTGCTGTCCGAGGTCGGCCGGATGAACAACATCCAGGTGACCGACGACGAGGTGACCAACGCCATCCGCTCGCAGGCGGCACGCTTCCCGGGGCAGGAAAAGTTCGTCTTCGAGTACTACCAGAAGAACCCGCAGGCGCTGGCTCAGGTCCGCGCACCGTTGTTCGAGGACAAGGTCGTCGATTTCATCCTTGAGATGGCAACCGTCACCGACAAGGAAGTGACGCCGGAACAGCTGTTCGCCGACGACGAGGCGGACGATGCCGAGACAGATGAGGCTGACGCGTCGACCAAGACCAAGAAGAAGGCGTCGGACACCAAAGCCAAGGCGGCCGCCAAGCCGAAGAAGGCCAAGGCCACGAAGAGCAAGAAGGAGGAGGACGCTCCGGAGTGAGCGTTCGCCGCTTTCAGGATGGGCTGGCAGACCAGCCCGTCACGCCCCATATTGGGCGGGCTATTCCAGAGGGATTCGCTTTCTGCGGCCCCCGACACCAGGACGAAGGTACGGCATCGATGGCCAACCCGGTCGACATCTACATGAACTCCCTGGTTCCGATGGTGGTCGAGCAGACCAACCGTGGCGAGCGGGCCTACGACATCTACTCGCGACTGCTGAAGGAACGGATCATCTTCGTGATGGGGCCGATCAACGATGCGGTCGCCAGCGTGGTGTGTGCGCAGTTGTTGTTCCTGGAGGCGGAGAACCCGACCAAGGACATCGCCATGTACATCAACTCTCCGGGCGGCATCGTGACCTCCGGGATGGCGATGTATGACACCATGGAGTACGTCCGCCCGGAGATCTCGACGGTCTGCATGGGTCACGCCGCGTCGATGGGCTCGCTGCTGCTGACGGCCGGTGCCCCTGGCAAGCGGTATTGCCTGCCGAACGCCAAGGTCATGATCCACCAGCCCTCCGGTGGGTTTCAGGGCCAGGCGTCCGATATCGAGATTCACGCCCGCGAGATCATCAAGACCCGCGAGCGGCTCAACCAGATTTATGTCAAGCATTCGGGCCGCTCGATTGACGAGATCGAGAAGGGCATGGACCGCGACAACTTCATGACGGCCGACGAAGCCAAGGCGTTTGGGCTGATCGATGAGGTCATCCATAAGCGCCCGGCGCCGGTCGAAACCGACAAGTCCGGCGGATGAGGGCGTCGCCTGACGCGCCAATTTCTGCCATTGTGCGCTCGGTTAACGAATTTTTACCGAGTGTCATGGTCTTTTCGCATTGTCGCCCCGGAAACCGGGCGGCTAACATGCAACCGGTGGATCAGACGACCAGGACCGAGGAATCATGAGCAAGTCCGGTAGCGGCAGCGGGGGCGATTCAAAGAACACCCTCTACTGCTCGTTCTGCGGGAAGAGCCAGCACGAGGTCCGCAAGCTCATCGCAGGGCCAACGGTTTTTATCTGCGACGAGTGTGTTGAACTCTGCATGGACATCATCCGTGAAGAGCACAAGACCACTCTGGTGAAGTCGCGCGACGGTGTGCCGACTCCCGGTGATATCTGTCAGGTGCTGGACGATTACGTCATAGGTCAGCTCAAGGCGAAGCGCATCCTGTCGGTGGCGGTGCACAACCACTACAAGCGGCTCGCCCACGGTCAGAAGAACAACGATGTCGAACTGGCAAAGTCCAACATCCTGCTGATCGGCCCGACCGGCTGCGGCAAGACCCTGCTGGCCCAGACCCTGGCGCGCATCATCGATGTTCCGTTCACGATGGCTGACGCTACGACGCTGACCGAAGCAGGCTATGTCGGTGAGGATGTCGAGAACATCATCCTGAAGCTGTTGCAGGCTGCCGATTACAACGTCGAACGGGCGCAGCGCGGCATCGTCTACATTGACGAAGTCGACAAGATCAGCCGCAAGTCGGACAACCCGTCGATTACCCGCGATGTGTCGGGCGAGGGTGTCCAGCAGGCGCTGCTGAAGATCATGGAAGGCACGGTCGCTAGCGTACCGCCCCAGGGTGGACGCAAGCATCCGCAGCAGGAGTTCCTGCAGGTAGACACCACCAACATCCTGTTTATCTGCGGTGGTGCGTTCTCCGGGCTGGAGAAGATCATCTCCAACCGGTCCCGGGGTTCGTCGATCGGCTTTGGCGCGGACGTGCGGGCGCCGGATGACCGTCGTACCGGTGAGGTCCTGCGGGAAGTCGAGCCGGAGGATCTGCTGAAGTTCGGTCTGATCCCGGAGTTTGTCGGTCGTCTGCCGGTTCTGGCGACGTTGGAGGATCTGGAAGAGGACGCTTTGGTTGACATCCTGACCAAGCCGAAGAACGCGCTCGTAAAGCAGTACCAGCGGTTGTTCGAGATGGAGGATGTGCGTCTGGAGTTCCGCGATGATGCGCTGCGTGCGATTGCTCGCAAGGCAATCGACCGGAAGACCGGCGCGCGCGGGTTGCGTTCGATCATGGAAAACATCCTGCTGGATCCGATGTACGATCTGCCGCAGTTGGACGGTGTGGACGAGATCATCATCAACGGCGACGTCGTGAACCAGGGGGCGAAACCCATCATGGTTCATTCCGAGCGTCGCGAGGATGCCAGCACCGGAGCCTGAACGTTTCGGCCTTGATTGGCGTAGGGCCGGGCGCCACTTAACAGGCGTGCGCAGGGTCCCATCCCCCGCCCTGCGTGACACAATATCGATTTCGATGTTGGGGGAGGCGCTTAGTTGAGGCCAAAAGACGTGACCCTTGCTTCCCAGGTTTTCCCTGTTCTGCCGTTGCGGGACATCGTCGTCTTTCCGCACATGATCGTGCCGCTGTTCGTCGGGCGGGACAAATCGGTGCGGGCTCTGGAAGACGTCATGAAGGATGACAAGCAGATCCTGCTGGTCACCCAGAAGAATGCCGGTGACGATGATCCGGCCGCAGACGAGATTTTCACCGTCGGCACGATCGGCACGGTCCTGCAATTGCTTAAGTTGCCGGACGGAACCGTCAAGGTGCTGGTCGAAGGTGGCCGTCGCGCCCGTATCACGCGCTACACCGCGACCGATTCGTTCTTCGAGGCCGAGGCTGAGGAGATTGATGAGGACGCCGGCGACCGCCAGGAAGTCGAGGCGCTGTCGCGCGCGGTGATCGCGCAGTTTGAACAGTACATCAAACTCAACAAGAAGATTCCGCCGGAGGTGCTGGTCTCGGTCAACCAGATCGAAGAACCCGCCAAGCTGGCCGATACCATCGCGTCGCATCTGGCATTGAAGATCGCAGACAAGCAGGATCTGCTGGAGACTGCGGGCGTGGTCGCTCGTCTGGAGCGGGTGTATGGCTTCATGGAGGGCGAGATTGGCGTCCTGCAGGTCGAGAAGCGCATCCGCAATCGTGTCAAGCGACAGATGGAGAAGACTCAGCGCGAGTACTATCTGAACGAGCAGATGAAGGCGATCCAGAAGGAACTCGGCGAGGGTGATGACGGTCGGGACGACCTTCAGGAACTCGAAGAGCAGATCGCCAAGACCAAGCTCTCCAAGGAAGCCCGCGAGAAAGCTCTGCAGGAGTTGAAGAAGCTCCGCAACATGAGCCCGATGTCGGCCGAATCCACAGTGGTGCGCAACTACCTCGACTGGCTGCTGCAGATCCCCTGGAAAAAGCGTTCGAAGATCAAGAAGGACCTGAAGCAGGCCGAACTGGTGTTGAACGCCGACCACTACGGGCTTGAGAAGGTCAAGGAGCGGATCGTCGAGTATCTCGCGGTCCAGACCCGGATCGGCAAGCTGAAAGGCCCGATTTTGTGCCTAGTCGGCCCTCCGGGCGTCGGCAAGACTTCGCTCGGCAAATCGGTGGCGCGGGCGACCGGCCGGAACTTCGTTCGGATGTCACTCGGCGGCGTGCGCGATGAGGCCGAGATCCGGGGGCATCGCCGGACCTACATCGGCGCGTTGCCGGGTAAGATCGTCCAGGGGATGAAGAAGGCGAAGACTTCGAATCCGCTGTTCCTGTTGGATGAGATCGACAAACTCGGCCAGGACTATCGCGGTGATCCGTCGTCGGCGCTTCTGGAGGTTCTGGATCCGGAGCAGAACAATTCATTCCAGGATCATTACCTGGAGGTGGACTACGACCTGTCCGACGTGATGTTCGTGACAACGGCTAACACCCTGCGGATGCCGCAGCCGCTGTTGGACCGCATGGAGATCATCCGACTGTCGGGTTACACCGAGGACGAAAAGGTCGAGATTGCCCAGCGGCACCTGATCTTGAAGCAGATCAAAGAGCACGGCCTGAAGGATGGCGAGTGGTCGATTTCGGAAGAAGCTCTGCGTGACGTGATCCGCTACTACACCCGTGAAGCCGGGGTGCGGAATCTGGAGCGCGAATTGGCGAACCTGACCCGCAAGGCGGTTAAGGAGATTCTCAGCACAGGGCGCATCAAGGTCGCCGTGACCCGTCGCAATCTTGAGAACTACGCTGGTGTACGGAAGTACCGTTACGGCGAGGTCGAAGAAGTCGATATGGTCGGCGTCACGACCGGACTTGCCTGGACCGAGGTTGGTGGGGAACTTCTGTCGATCGAAGCGGTCACCGTTCCCGGCAAGGGCAAGGTGATCACAACCGGCAAGCTCGGTGACGTGATGAAGGAATCGGTGCAGGCCGCCGAATCCTATGTGAAGTCGCGCTGCTACACCTTCGGGATCGAGCCGAAGCTGTTCGAGGAACGCGATATCCACGTGCACGTCCCGGAAGGCGCAACTCCCAAGGACGGTCCGTCGGCCGGCGTTGCCATGGTCACGTCGATTGTGTCCGTGTTGACTGGAATTCCGGTGCGTCGTGACGTTGCGATGACCGGTGAGGTCACGTTGAGAGGCCGGATTCTGCCGATCGGCGGCTTGAAGGAGAAGCTGCTGGCCGCCTTGCGCGGCGGGCTGAAACTTGTCCTGATCCCGAAGGACAATGAGAAGGATCTGGCGGAGATTCCGGACAACGTGAAAAAGGGTCTCAAGATCATTCCCGTCTCCGTGGTCGACGAGGTAATCGTGCACGCCTTGACGAATCAACCGATTCCCATCGACCCTGCGTCGCTCGCCGACAAGGGCAAAGACATCGACTCGCTGAAACCGACCGCGAAAAGCGAAGCTGTCGAAGGCGTTATCACTCACTGACTAGGTTTTTAGAGGTTTGAAGGCATGCGGCCGCACCATTGAATTGGTGCGGCCGTTCTTATTGCGGTCGATATGCGGATTCGGAGTCAAGTTCGAGCCAAAAACCGCAGAAAACCTTGCGAATTGGTCGTCACGACGATTGACGGCTGATGAACCGAGGATTTAAAGTCCCCCTCGTTGCGTCGTTCGAGCGATGCGCGCAGATATTGTGTCGCCACATTGGGGGGCTAAAGTGAACAAGAACGAGCTCGTTGCTGCGGTCGCTGACTCGACCGGACTTTCCAAGGCCGATTCAGGCAAGGCTGTTGATGCGGTGTTCGATGAGATCACCGGACAGCTAAAGAAGGGCGGCGATGTCCGCCTCGTTGGTTTCGGAACATTCTCGGTGGCGTCTCGCGCCGCCAGCGAAGGCCGCAATCCGCGCACTGGGGAGAAGATCGCAATCCCCGCGTCCAAGCAGCCTAAATTCAAGCCAGGCAAGGGTCTCAAGGACTCCGTTAACTGACCTCGGCCGCCATATTCAGCGGACGCCGGCATCCTTGGATGCCGGCGTCTTGCTTTTTGCCCCCCGGGTGTGGAATGAGAGGGGCTTGTCGCGGCCTTGGTGCGTTAAACTGAGACCCTTCAGAGGGCGGTTAGCTCAGCTGGAAGAGCGAGCGGTTTACACCCGCTAGGTCGGCGGTTCGAACCCGTCACCGCCCACCACCCCGACAATCGCCGTTAGATCACATGCCCGCGCAACACGGCGTAGGTGTACATCGTCTGCAGTTCTCCGCGAATCGCTGGGCTGATTCGGCCCTCGCGAATCGCATCGGCGTGCCGGCGAATGTCGCGCTTGGCGTCGGGCGATACGTTTGCGCTGGCCAGAATGTATCGAAACATGATCGCCGGGGTAGCCTTGTCGATCGGCGGGGGCGTTCCGTCCGTGCTGTCCGCGTCGTCTGCCGCGAGATCTTCGGCAGCGCTGGCTCGGACCGGCATCAGACGTCGCGGCAGTATTATGTCGGTCCAATCCAGCCCGTAGCTGTTCAGCACGCGGCTGGCGGCGGCGACGGCGTTCAGAACCTCACCGTCGCTGTCGCTGGCCATCAGCGCGACCAGCTTGACCAGCCGTTCGTAGTCGTGGGCTGTCATCTGATCCAATCGGCCATTCCTCCAGGTTTTCCACGCCGGGTTCATCGGCGCATCAAGTGTAGCGGACAGATCGTTCTCGGCGAAGATGGTGCGCTTGACACGCCTCCGGGGAGTGGCTACACAACGCGCCTCGACGCACCCGGCCGAGCCGCCGGGACCGCCTTCGAGGGGGTGTAGCTCAGTTGGTTAGAGCGCTGGCCTGTCACGCCAGAGGCCGCGGGTTCAAGTCCCGTCACTCCCGCCACTTCTTCTTGAACGCAATGAGTCCAGAGCCTCGCGACCGACCGTCGCAGGTCGCTTGTCCGGGCGGTGTCGCTTGGGCTTCGGTAGTTTGACGTGCTGTGGCTTTGCCTTGTTCTCGTGGTGTGCAGCGCACTATAGTGCCGCCTCAATTGCGGTGGTCCCGTGGGGGGATGCCTTGCCGCTGAAGCCTGAGTATCGGGGAGAGTACCGATGAACGAGTTGCTGTCGGAATACCTGCCGATCCTCGTGTTCTTGGCGGTGGCCGTCGGCCTTGCGATTGCGATGGTCGTGGCGTCCTTTGTAGTCGGCACTCAGCGACCGGACTCCGAAAAGCTGTCAGCGTACGAATGCGGTTTCGAGGCTTTCGATGATTCGCGCCGACAATTCGATGTGCGGTTCTACCTCGTGGCCATCCTGTTCATCATCTTTGATCTGGAAGTGGCGTTCCTATTTCCCTGGGCAATTTCGCTCGGTGACATCGGTTTGTTCGGGTTCTGGTCGATGGTGGTGTTCCTTGGGGTTCTGACCATCGGCTTCGTCTACGAGTGGAAGAAGGGAGCCCTGGAATGGGAGTGATCAACGCCGAGCGTCCGGTTCCCGCCGGAGCCAACCAGGATGCGATCCTGTCGGCTGTCAGCGATGAGATCCGTGAAAAGGGCTTCGTGATCGCGCAGGCCGACAAGCTGTTCAACTGGGCGCGTTGCGGATCGCTGTGGCCAATGACCTTCGGCTTGGCGTGCTGCGCGGTTGAGATGATGCACACCGCGGCCAGCCGCTACGATCTCGACCGATTCGGCCTGGTGTTCCGGCCGAGCCCGCGGCAATCCGACGTGATGATCGTGGCGGGCACCTTGACCAACAAGATGGCGCCGGCGCTTCGCAAGGTGTACGACCAGATGGCCGAACCGCGCTGGGTGATCTCGATGGGATCCTGCGCGAACGGCGGGGGGTACTATCACTATTCGTACTCGGTGGTACGCGGCTGCGACCGGATCGTCCCGGTCGACATCTACGTGCCGGGCTGTCCGCCCACCGCCGAGGCGTTGCTGTACGGGGTGCTGCAGTTGCAGCGCAAGATCAAGCGAACCGCTACGATCGCGCGCTGACGCGAAACCGGGTGTTTTTCTGACACGGAGGTCAGCGAGCTCATGGCGACAGCCATGTCTTCCGAAGCCATCACTGCCCTGAGGGATCTGGCCGCTCACATCGAGAGCCAGCTCGACCAGGATGTGTCCGATGTGACGCTGATCCAGGGCGAGTTGTGCCTGCGGTGCCGCCCGTCCTCGGTGATCAAGGTGCTGACGTTTCTGCGCGATGACAGTCAGTGCCAGTTCAAGGCCTTGATGGACCTTTGCGGGGTCGACCATCCGCAGCGCGAACAGCGCTTCGACGTGGTCTACAATCTGCTGTCGATCCGACAGAACACGCGGGTACGGCTGAAGGTCGCCACCGACGAGAACACGCCGGTTCCTTCGGCGACCGGGCTGTTCAGTTCGGCCGGTTGGATGGAGCGCGAAGCCTGGGACCTGTTCGGGATCTACTTCTCTGAGCATCCAGATCTGCGCCGACTGCTGACGGACTACGGTTTCGAAGGGCATCCTCTGCGCAAGGATTTCCCGCTGACCGGCTACGTCGAGGTCCGTTACGATGACGCCCAGAAACGCGTGGTCTACGAGCCGGTCAAGCTGACCCAGGACTTCCGGAACTTCGACTTCCTTAGCCCGTGGGAAGGTGCCCGTGCGGCGCTTCCGGGTGATGAGAAGGCCGATCAGACGGCAGAGGATCAGGGCTGATGGCCGAGATGCAGATCAAGCCGCTCACCATGAACTTCGGGCCGCAGCACCCTGCGGCCCACGGGGTGTTGCGCCTGGTGCTGGAGATGGACGGCGAGGTCGTTGAGCGGGCCGACCCGCACATCGGGCTGCTGCACCGCGGCACCGAAAAGCTGATCGAGTACAAGACTTACCTGCAGGCGGTACCGTATTTCGACCGGCTGGACTACGTCGCCCCGATGAATCAGGAGCACGCGTTCGCCCTGGCGGTGGAGAAGCTGCTGCGCCTGGAAGTGCCGAAGCGTGGCCAGTACATCCGGGTCCTGTACGCCGAGATCGGCCGGGTGCTGAATCACTTGCTGAACCTGACGACCTTCGCGCTCGACGTCGGCGCCATGACGCCGCTGCTGTGGGGGTTCGAGGAGCGCGAGAAGCTGATGGGCTTCTACGAGCGCGTCTCCGGCGCCCGTCTGCACGCGGCGTACTTCCGGCCAGGCGGGGTGCACCAGGATCTACCGGCTGGCTTGTTGGAAGACATCAAGGCCTGGGCAGAACAGTTTCCGAAGTTCGTCGATGACATGGAATCGCTGCTGACCGAGAACCGGATCTTCAAGCAGCGCACCGTCGATATCGGTGTTGTGTCCCGCCAGGAAGCCCTCGACCACGGGTTCTCCGGTCCGGTTCTGCGGGGTTCCGGCGTGCCGTGGGATCTGCGGGTTTCGCAGCCCTATGACGCCTACGCCGAGATGGATTTCGACGTTCCGGTCGGCAAGACCGGCGATTGCTACGCGCGTTATCTGGTGCGGGTCGAGGAACTGCGGCAGTCGCTGCGGATCATCGACCAGTGCATCGAGCGCATGCCCGACGGGCCGGTGAAGAGCGACGACCGCAAGATCACCTCACCGAAGCGCGCCGAGATGAAGCAGTCGATGGAAGCGCTGATCCATCACTTCAAGCTCTATACCGAGGGCTACCATGTGCCGGCCGGGGAGACCTACACGGCCGTCGAAGCCCCGAAAGGCGAGTTTGCCGTGTTCCTGGTGTCCGACGGCAGCAACAAGCCGTACCGGTGCAAGATCCGGGCGCCGGGCTTTGCGTTTCTGGCGGCAACCGATTTCCTGACGAAGGGTCACATGCTGGCGGATACCGTGGCGATCATCGGCTCGCTCGACATCGTGTTCGGGGAGATCGATCGATGAGCAGCAAGCCGATCGCCGAAGACAAGGATCAACCGGCCTCGTTCACCTGGACGCCGCAGAGCGAGAAACAGATCGCGGTCATCCTGGCGAAGTACCCGGAGGGTCGACAGTCGAGCGCGGTGTTGCCGTTGCTCGATCTGGCGCAGCGCCAGCACGACAACTGGATTCCTCTTGCCGCCATCGACGCGATTGCCGCGCGCCTGGACATGGCGCGGATCCGCGTGCTCGAGGTCGCGACTTTTTACACGATGTACAATCTGGCGCCGGTCGGTAAGTGGTTCCTGCAGGCCTGCACGACCACACCCTGCTGGCTGCGCGGGTCCGACCAGATGATGCGGTGTATCAAGGACAAGTTAGGCCTGGACAACCATGGTCGGACTGCCGACGGGCAGTTCTCATTGCTGGAGGTCGAGTGCCTAGGGGCGTGCGTCAACGCGCCGATCCTGCAGGTGAACGACGACTTCTATGAGGACATGGACTACGAGACCACGGCGACGCTGATCGATGCGTTGAAGCGCGGCGAACCGCCGGTGGTCGGGTCGATGAAGGGGCGTCAGACGTCGCAGTCGATCGCCGGACCGACGTCTCTAGAATCCTTAAAGAAATCCGATGGTGTACCGGCGTGGTTCGCCGGGCAGAAGGCCGCCGCCGCGGGTGGAGACGACTGATGTTGAAGGATGACGATCGGATCTTCACCAATGTTTACGGCTGGTTCGACTGGGGCCTGGACGGCGCGCGCAAGCGTGGCGACTGGTCGAACACCAAGGCGCTGCTCGCGCAGACGCCCGAGGAACTCGTCGAGGCCGTGAAGGCTTCCGGGTTGCGCGGGCGTGGTGGTGCCGGTTTTCCGACTGGCCTCAAATGGTCCTTCATGCCGAAAGAGGTGAAGGAGAAGCCACACTATCTGGTGGTCAACGCCGACGAATCGGAGCCGGGCACCTGCAAGGACCGCGACATTCTGCGTCATGAGCCGCACAAGCTGATCGAAGGCTGCCTGATCGGCGGCTACTCAATGCGTGCCAAGGCTGCCTACATCTACATCCGCGGCGAGTTCTACAACGAGGCGCAGAACCTGCAGGCGGCGATCGACCAGGCGTACGACGCCGGTCTGATCGGCAAGAACGCCTGCGGCTCCGGCTATGATTTCGACGTGTTTCTGCACCGCGGTGCAGGCGCCTACATCTGCGGCGAAGAGACGGCGTTGCTGGAGTCGCTTGAAGGCAAGAAGGGTCAGCCGCGTCTGAAACCCCCGTTTCCGGCCGGTGTCGGCCTGTACGGCTGTCCGACCACGGTCAACAACGTCGAGTCGATTGCCGTGGTGCCGACCATTCTGCGGCGCGGGCCCGAGTGGTTCGCCGCTCTCGGGCGTCCGAAGAACTCCGGAACCAAACTTTTCTGCATCTCCGGCCATGTGAACAACCCGTGCAACGTGGAGGAAGAACTTGGGATTCCGCTGCGCGAGTTGATCGACAAGCATGCCGGCGGCGTCATCGGCGGCTGGGACAATCTGCTCGGCGTGATCCCGGGTGGCTCGTCGGTACCGGTGCTGCCGAAGTCGATCTGCGACGACGTCCTGATGGATTTCGATTCGCTGCGCGAGGTCCGCTCGGGCCTGGGCACGGCGGCGGTGATCGTGATGAATCAATCGACCGACATCGTGAAGGCGATCGCCCGGCTGAGTGCGTTCTACAAGCACGAAAGCTGCGGCCAATGCACGCCGTGCCGGGAAGGTACCGGTTGGATGTGGCGTGTCATGGAGCGCATGGTGCGTGGCGAGGCCGATGTCGATGAGATCGACGTGCTGGAAGAGGTCTCGCGGCAGATCGAGGGCCACACGATTTGTGCGCTGGGCGACGCGGCGGCATGGCCGGTACAGGGACTGATCCGGCACTTCCGGCCGGAGATGGAACGCCGTATCGCGGCGTACAAGGCCGGCAAGCCGGTGATGCCGACCGCCCAGGCGGCCGAGTGATGAGCGTGCGGCACAGGGACGACGAGAGGACAGCATGCCGAAACTGACGGTCGACGGGATCGAGGTAGAGGTACCGGCGGGATCGACGGTGCTGCAGGCCTGCGAGGCTGCCGGAGCCGAGGTTCCGCGGTTCTGCTACCACGACCGGCTTTCGGTCGCCGGCAACTGCCGGATGTGCCTGGTCGAGTTGGAGAAGGCGCCGAAGCCGGTGGCTTCCTGTGCGTTCCCGGCCGGCGACGGCATGGTTGTCCACACCAAGTCCGATCTGGCCCGCAAGGCCCAGAAAGGCACGATGGAATTCCTGCTGATCAACCACCCGTTGGACTGCCCGATTTGCGACCAGGGTGGCGAGTGCGACCTGCAGGACCAAGCCATGGGCTTCGGTTCGCATTCCACCCGCTACACCGAGAACAAGCGGGCGGTGACCGACAAGTACATGGGGCCGTTGATCAAGACGATCATGACCCGCTGCATTCACTGCACCCGCTGTGTCCGGTTCTCGACCGAGATCGCCGGGGTCAGCGAGTTGGGCATGCTGAACCGCGGCGAGAACGCGGAAATCACCACCTATCTTGAGAACGCCCTCGATTCCGAACTGTCGGCCAATGTCATCGACCTGTGCCCGGTTGGAGCGTTGACCTCGAAGCCCTATGCGTTCGTGTCGCGGCCGTGGGAGCTCAAAAAGGTCGAGTCGATCGACGTCATGGACGCGGTCGGCTGCAACATCCGCGTCGATGCCCGGGGTCAGGAAGTGCTGCGCGTCCTGCCGCGCCTGCACGAGGACATCAACGAGGAGTGGATCTCCGACAAGACCCGATACGCCTGCGACGGCTTGAAGCGCCAGCGGCTCGACCGGCCCTACGTCCGCAAGGACGGCAAGCTGCAGCCGGTCAGTTGGCCGGAAGCGTTCGCAACCGTTTCCGATCGCCTGAAGGGCCTGAAGGGCCAGCAGATCGCGGCGATCGCCGGTGATACAGTTGACGCCGAATCGATGTACGCCCTGAAGCGTCTGATGACCGAGCTTGGCTCGCCGAACATCGACTGCCGGCAGGACGGTGCGGCTCTCGGGCAGGGACCGCGTGGCGGGTGGCTCTTCAACACCACGATCGCCGGGATCGAAGACGCCGACGCCCTGCTGCTGGTCGGCACCAATCCGCGTTGGGAAGCGTCCTTGGTCAACGCTCGCATCCGCAAGCGCTGGCTGCGCGGCGGCTTCCCGATCGGGGTGATCGGTCAGTCGCTTGACCTGACTTACGAGTACGAGCACCTGGGCGCCGGTGCACAGACCTTGGCCGAGGTTGCTGATGGCAGCCACAGCTTCGCGAAGGTTCTGAAGACGGCCAAGAAGCCGATGATCGTGATCGGAATGGGCGCTTTGTCGCGCGGCGACGGCTCGGCCGTTCTGGCTCAAGCCCATGCGATCGCCGAGACCTACGGAATGATCCAGCCCGCAACCGTCGACGACGACGGCGACACACGGCCTGGCTGGAACGGCTTCAACGTGCTGCACACGGCGGCTGCCCGGGTCGCTGGTCTGGATATGGGCTTCGTGCCCGGCAAGGGCGGTGCCGACGTGGCCGGGATCGTGGCCGGTGCACAGTCGGGCGCCATCAAGGTGGTCTACCTGCTCGGCGCCGACGAGATCGACACCGACCCCCTGGGCGATGCCTTCGTGGTCTACCAGGGACACCATGGCGACAAGGGCGCGCATCGCGCCGACGTGGTTCTGCCGGGAGCCGCCTATACCGAGAAGGACGGACTGTACGTCAACACCGAGGGCCGGGTTCAGATGGGCTTTGCCGCCGGCTTCCCGCCGGGCGAAGCCCGTGAGGACTGGAAGATCCTGCGCGCGCTGTCGGAAGCGGTCGGCAAGACCTTGCCGTTTGACACTCTGGTCGCCTTGCGTCAGGCGCTGATGGCCGACCATGACACCTTCGCCGCGATCGACACCATCGAGCCGGCGGCGTGGGGCGAGTTCGGAGCGTCGGGGGCGGTTGACGACGCGCCGTTCACATCACCGATCGAGAATTTCTACATGACCGACCCGATCAGCCGTGCGTCCAAGACGATGGCGGAGTGCACCGAGACCTTCGTCCTACGACGTCAGCCGGCCGCGACCGGCACCAACGGCTGATCCAGAGACCGGGCGGGGCGAAACCAGCATGACCTTCCTCGACACATACGTCGTACCGACCGCGATCATTGTGGCGCAGATCCTGGCGATCGTGGTGCCGCTGCTCGTCGCGGTGGCGTATCTCACCTTCTTCGAGCGCAAGGTCATCGCGGCCATGCAACTGCGCAAAGGCCCGAATGTGGTCGGGCCGTTCGGCCTGCTGCAGCCGTTGGCCGACGGCGTGAAGCTGCTGGCCAAGGAGACCATCCTTCCGTCGGGCGCCAACAAGATTGTCTTCCTGCTGGCGCCGATGCTGACGTTTGTTCTCAGCCTGATCGCTTGGGCGGTAATCCCATTCGGACCCGACATGGTCCTGGCCGATATCAATGTCGGCGTGCTGTACCTGTTCGCGATCTCGTCCCTGGGCGTGTACGGCGTGATCATGGCCGGCTGGGCGTCGAACTCGAAGTACGCCTTCCTCGGCGCCCTGCGCTCGGCGGCGCAGATGGTGTCCTACGAGGTGTCGATCGGTTTCGTGATCATCACGGTGCTGCTGTGCGTCGGCTCGCTGAACCTCAACGACATCGTCGAGGCGCAGCGTACGGTCTGGTTCGCCATCCCGCTGCTGCCGATGTTCGTGATCTTTTTCGTCTCGGCACTGGCCGAGACCAACCGGGCGCCGTTCGACCTGCCGGAAGGTGAGTCGGAACTGGTTGCCGGATACTTCGTCGAGTACTCGTCGATGAGCTTCGCGCTCTTCTTCCTCGGCGAATACGCCAACATGATCCTGATGAGCGGCATGACCGTCGTGCTGTTCATGGGCGGCTGGCTGCCGCCGTTTGATATTGCGCCGTTCAACTGGCTGCCGGGCCCGATCTGGTTCGGCTTGAAGATCGCCTTCGTGCTGTTCTTCTTCCTGTGGGTGCGGGCGACCTTCCCGCGCTACCGCTACGACCAACTCATGCGTCTCGGTTGGAAGGTGTTCCTGCCGTTCTCGCTGCTGTGGGTGGTCGTGACGGCCGGCGTGCTGGTGGCGTTCGATTGGGTGCCGTGAGCGGCCAAGGAGCGAGGTAACAACCATGGCTTCCATGGGATTTCGTCCGAAAAGCCTTTTGCTGGCGGAGCTCTTGTCCGGCATGAGCCTGACGTTGCGCTATTTCTTCCGGCCGAAGGTGACGATCAACTACCCCTACGAGAAGGGACCGATCAGCCCGCGGTTCCGGGGCGAGCACGTGCTGCGCCGTTATCCGAACGGCGAGGAGCGCTGCATCGCGTGCAAGCTGTGCGAGGCGATCTGTCCGGCGCAGGCGATCACGATCGAGGCCGAGCCGCGCGCCGACGGTTCGCGACGCACAACGCGCTACGACATCGACATGACCAAGTGCATCTATTGCGGCTTCTGCCAGGAAGCTTGCCCGGTGGATGCGATCGTCGAAGGACCGAACTTCGAGTTTGCGACCGAGACGCGCGAGGAGCTGTTCTACAACAAGGAAAAGCTGCTCGCGAACGGCGACCGTTGGGAGGCTGAGATCAGCCAGAACCTGACGGCGGACGCCCCGTATCGCTGATGCAGATGTATTACGTTAGACGTGCATGATAACCGACTGACGATTTTGTAGAAATTCGACGTCGAGAGAACTGGGTTCGCCCCCGGAGAAGGAAAGTGGGATGGTCGTTCAGGCCCTGGTGTTTTATCTGTTCGCCGCCGTCGCGGTGGCATCGGGCGCTATGGTCATCACCTCGCGCAATCCGGTGCACTCCGTCCTGTTCCTGATCCTAGCGTTCTTCAACGCCGCCGGCCTGTTCGTGCTGATGGGTGCGGAGTTTCTGGCGATGATCCTGGTCGTCGTCTATGTCGGCGCGGTGGCGGTGCTGTTCCTGTTCGTCGTGATGATGCTGGACATCAACTTCGTCGAGTTGCGCCAGGGGTTCATCCGCTATGTGCCGGTGGGTGCCGCCATCGGATTGGTTTTGCTGGCCGAACTGTTGTTGATCACCGGCGCCTGGACCGTGGCTCCGGGGATTCCCAATGCCATGGGCGCGGTAATCCCGCCGGCGGCGGACGTGACGAACACTCACGCGCTCGGTGGCCTGCTGTACACCCGCTATGTCTACCTGTTCCAGGCGGCGGGCCTGATTCTGCTGATCGCGATGATCGGCGCCATCGTGCTGACCCTGCGGTCGCGCGAAGGGGTGCGCCGCCAGTCGATCCTGGTGCAGAACGCCCGGCGTCGCGAGGACGCCGTCGAAGTGATGAAGGTTACCCGGGGGGGAGGGGTCTGATATGGCGATTGGTCTCGGCCACTATCTGACGGTCGCGGCGATCCTGTTCACGCTCGGGATCTTCGGCATTTTCCTGAACCGCAAGAACGTCATCATCATCCTGATGTCGGTCGAACTGATGCTGCTGGCGGTCAACATCAACCTAGTGGCGTTCTCCACACATCTCGGCGATCTGGTCGGGCAGGTGTTCGCGCTGTTCGTGCTGACCGTGGCCGCGGCCGAGGCGGCGATCGGCCTTGCGATTCTGGTGGTCTACTTCCGCAACCGCGGTTCGATCGCGGTCGAGGACATCAACCTGATGAAGGGCTGACGGATGTACTCCGCGATCGTTTTCCTGCCGCTGGTCGGCGCCCTGATCGCTGGCTTCGGAGGCCGCGTCATCGGTGACCGGGGCGCGCAGATCGTCACCTGCGGCGCCATGATCGTTTCCTCGGTGTTGGCATTGGTTGCCTTCTGGGAGGTTGCAATCGGTGGCCGGACCTTCACCGTCGACGTGCTGACCTGGATCGCGTCCGGCAGCTTCGAGGCGAACTGGGCCCTGCGCTGGGACACCCTGACGGCGGTTATGGTGCTGGTCGTGACCGTGGTGTCGACCATGGTCCACGTCTATTCGGTCGGCTACATGAGCCACGATGCGTCGATCCCGCGGTTCATGGCGTATCTGTCGATCTTCACCTTCGCGATGCTGATGCTGGTGACGGCCGACAACCTGGTGCAGTTGTTCTTCGGCTGGGAGGGGGTCGGTGTTGCCTCCTACCTGCTGATCGGCTTCTGGTTCCACAAGCCGTCGGCCAATGCCGCCGCCATCAAGGCGTTCGTGGTCAACCGGGTCGGCGATTTCGGCTTCGCGCTCGGCATCTTCGGCTGTTTCATGCTGTTCGACACGGTGTCGCTCGACGTGATTTTCGCTGCGGCACCCGAAAAGGCCGGAACCACCCTGAACTTCCTCGGCATGCAGGGCGACGCGCTGACCATCATCGCGATCCTGCTGTTCATCGGTGCCATGGGTAAGTCGGCCCAGCTTGGCCTGCACACCTGGCTGCCGGATGCCATGGAGGGCCCGACCCCGGTGTCGGCGCTGATCCACGCCGCGACCATGGTGACCGCCGGCGTGTTCCTGGTCGCGCGGATGTCGCCGCTGTTCGAGTACGCGCCGATCGCCCTGCAGGTGGTCACCATCGTCGGTGCCGCCACCGCGTTCTTCGCGGCGACCGTCGGGATGTGCCAGAACGACATCAAGCGGGTGATCGCGTACTCGACCTGCAGCCAACTCGGGTACATGTTCTTCGCGCTCGGCGTGTCGGCCTATCCGGCGGCGATCTTCCACCTGATGACCCACGCCTTCTTCAAGGCGCTGCTGTTCCTGTCGGCCGGCTCGGTGATCCACGCGCTGTCCGACGAGCAGGACATGCGCAACATGGGCGGCATCTGGAAGAAAATCCCGTTCACCTACGCAATGATGTGGATCGGCAGCCTGGCGCTGGCCGGAGTGCCGCTGTTCGCCGGGTTCTATTCCAAGGACATGATCCTGGAGTCGGCCTACGGCAGCCACACCGGGGTCGGCCAGTTCGCGTTCTGGATGGGCATCGCCGCCGCGCTGATGACCGCGTTCTACAGCTGGCGTCTGATCATCATGACGTTCCATGGCACGCCGCGCATGTCGGACGAGGTGCTGCACCACGTCCACGAGTCACCCAAGGTCATGCTGATCCCGCTTGCCTTCCTGGCAGCCGGAGCGGTGCTCAGCGGCTGGGCAGGCTATGAGTGGTTCGTCGGCGAGGGCATGGCCGAGTTCTGGCGGGAGTCGATCAAGATCCTGCCGGACAACAACTCGATCGCGGCAGCGCACCACGTTCCGTTCTGGGTCAAGGCGGCTCCGCTGGTGGTCGGCGTGATCGGCATCGGTCTCGCCTACCTGATGTACATGTTCCGCCCACACCTGCCCGGCCTGCTCGCGGCCCGGTTCCGGCCGATCTACCTGTTCCTGCTGAACAAATGGTACTTCGACGAGCTGTACGATTGGTTGTTCGTCAAGCGCTCCTGGCAGGTCGGCGTGGCCTTCTGGCAGGGCGGTGACCGGGCGATCATCGACGGTTTCGGCCCGGACGGCGTGTCGGCGGTAGCGCGCAATCTGGCGGCCCGCGCCGGCCGGCTGCAAACCGGGTACGTCTATCATTACGCATTCTCCATGCTGATCGGGGTGGTCGCCCTGGTCAGCTGGTACCTGGCCTTCGGAGGCTGACGTTATGGCGAGCAACGCGCCACTTCTCTCCCTCGTCATCTTCCTGCCGCTGGTCGGGGTGTTCTTCATCCTGCTGACGCGTGGCGAAGAGGCTCAGGTTGCGATCAATTGCCGATGGCAGGCACTGCTGATCTCGACGGCGGTTTTCCTGGTTTCCCTGCTGATCTGGTACAACTTCGACCCGACGACGGCCGACTTCCAGATGGTCGAGCGGTACGACTGGATCCCGGGATCGTCGATTGCCTATCACGTCGGCGTCGACGGCATCTCGATGTGGTTTGTGCTGCTGTCGACCCTGCTGACGCCGATCTGCATCCTGGCGAGCTGGGAAGCGGTCCAGAGCCGGGTCAAGGAGTACATGATCGCCTTCCTGGTCCTCGAGACCCTGATGGTCGGCATGTTCTGCGCCCTGGACATCCTGGTGTTCTACGTCTTCTTCGAAGGCGTGCTGATCCCGATGTTCCTGATCATCGGCGTCTGGGGCGGCCAGCGCCGGGTCTACGCGGCGTTCAAGTTCTTCCTCTACACGCTCGGCGGTTCGGTGCTGATGATGATCGCCATCTTGGCGATGTACTGGGAGGCCGGCACCACCGATATCCCGACGCTGCTGGTCTTCAAGTTCGCGCCCGCGCTGCAGACCTGGCTGTGGTTGGCGTTCTTCGCCTCGTTCGCGGTCAAGGTGCCGATGTGGCCGGTGCACACTTGGTTGCCGGATGCCCACGTCGAAGCACCGACGGCCGGATCGGTGATCCTGGCCGGCGTGCTGTTGAAGATGGGCGGCTACGGCTTCCTGCGGTTCTCCATCCCGATGTTCCCGGAGGCGTCCGACTACTTCGCGCCTCTGGTGTTCGCGCTCAGCGTCGTCGCGGTCATCTACACCTCGCTAGTGGCGCTGGTGCAGCAGGACATGAAGAAGCTCATCGCCTATTCGTCGGTGGCGCATATGGGGTTCGTGACGATCGGCATGTTCACCCTGACGACCCAGGGCGTGGAAGGCTCTATCTTCCAGATGCTGTCTCACGGTGTCGTGTCGGGGGCGCTGTTCCTCTGCGTCGGCGTGGTCTACGACCGGCTGCACACCCGTGAGATCTCGGCCTATGGCGGTCTCGCCAACAACATGCCGCGCTATGCCTTGGTGTTCATGGTGTTCACCCTGGCGTCGGTCGGTTTGCCCGGCACCAGCGGATTCGTCGGCGAACTCCTGATCCTCACCGGGGCATTCAAGGTGAACACCTGGCTAGCGGCCCTGGCGGCGACCGGCCTGATTCTCGGTGCCGCCTACATGCTCTACCTGTACCGCCGGGTCGTCTTCGGCGTGCTCGACAAGGACAGCGTCAAGGCGATGCTCGATCTGAGCCCGCGGGAGATCGCGCTGTTCGCGCCGCTGATCGTCCTGGTGTTCTGGATGGGCATCTACCCCTCGACCTTCATCGACATGATGTCGGTCTCGGTCGACAACCTGATCACCAATTACAAGGTGGCTCTCGGCGAAGCCGGGACCGCCATGGCCGCCCGCTGACGGCGCCGGGAGAGTCTCAGATGAACGCGGTGACGAGCCTTCCCGAGATGGCGCCAGCCACGGCCGAGATCTTCCTCGCCGTTGCCGGAATTGCCTTGCTGATGTTCGGGGTCTTCCGGGGCTCCAACAGCCTGCGCACGCCGGGATGGCTGGCGGTGCTGGCGTTTCTTGTGGCCGGCATCCTGGTGGTCGCGCGCACCGGCACCGACGATGCGTTCTTCGGCTTGTTCATCACTGATGCGTTTGCCCGCTTCGCCAAGGTCCTGATTCTGCTCGGCTCGGCGTTCTCCATCGTTCTCTCGTTCGGCTATTTCGAGCGCGAGCGAAAGGGCCGGTTCGAGTACCCGGTGCTGATCGTATTCGCGACGCTCGGCATGCTGATGATGGTTTCGGCCAATGACCTCATCGCGCTCTACATGGGGCTGGAGATGCAGAGCCTGGCGCTCTACGTGCTGGCTTCGATCCGCCGTGACTCGCTCCGTTCGACCGAAGCCGGCCTGAAGTATTTCGTGCTCGGTGCGCTGAGCTCCGGAATGCTGCTGTACGGCTGCTCGCTGATCTACGGCTTTGCCGGCACCACGAGCTTCGCTGGCCTGGCCAGCGTGTTCAGCGCCGAGGGCGGCACCTCGGTTGGCCTGGTGGTCGGGCTGGTGTTCCTGATCTGCGGTCTGGCGTTCAAAATCTCCGCGGTGCCGTTCCACATGTGGACGCCCGACGTCTATGAAGGCGCGCCGACCCCGGTGACCGCCCTGTTCGCCGTTGCGCCAAAGGTCGCGGCGCTTGCCCTGTTCGTTCGCGTCCTGTCCGGTCCGTTCGGTGATTTGCTGGACTCCTGGCAGCAGATCCTGGTGTTTGTCTCGATCGCCTCGATGGTCCTGGGCGCGTTCGCCGCCATGGTGCAGACCAACATCAAGCGCCTGATGGCGTACAGTTCGATCGGTCACATGGGCTATGCGCTGGTCGGCCTTGCCGCCGGCAACGAGGCCGGGATCACCGGCGTGATGATCTATCTCAGCAGCTACATCTTCATGAACATCGGCACCTTCGCGATCATCCTGGGAATGCGCCGGGACGGGCGGCTGGTCGAGAACCTGTCCGATCTGTCAGGCCTGTCAAAATCCCATCCGATGATGGCGTTCGCGTTGATGGTGTTCATGTTCTCGATGGCCGGCATTCCGCCGCTCGCCGGGTTCTTCGGCAAGTGGTACGTGTTCATGGCCGCGGTGCAAGCCGGCCTGTTCGGCCTTGCCGTGGTCGGCGTGCTCGCCAGCGTAGTCGGCGCGTTCTACTACTTGCGCATCATCAAGATCATGTATTTCGACGAGGCGACCCAGCCGTTGGACGCCAGGGTCGGCGGCGATCTGCGCGCGATCATCTTTGGCTCTGCAGTGATCACATTGCTGTTCCTGATCGCCATCTCGCCGATCTACGACAAGGCTCAGCAAGCAGCGATCAGTCTGCTCGGCGCGTGAGGCGTTCGACGTGACGGCTCGGTGCGCGGTCGCCGCCGGTCCGGAAGATGCTGCCGGTGGTTGGACGATCGCATCGTTCGACCGCGTTTCCAGCACAATGGATGAGGCGCGGCGCTTAGCGGTTGAGGGGGCTCCTGATCGGACCGTGGTTCGCGCCGACGTGCAGACCGGCGGACGAGGACGCCTCGGACGGCCTTGGGTGTCGTCGATCGGCAACGTCTACACGACCGCTATCCTGCGGCCCGCAATATCGACCGCACGCGCAGCCGAGCTGTCGTTGGTGGCTGCGGTGGCGGTTGCTGATACGGTCGCCCGGTTTTCGGAATCGGTTCGCCTGAAGTGGCCGAATGACGTTTTGCTGAACGGCGGAAAGGTTTCAGGCGTGCTGCTTGAGGCGGTGGCCGAGGGCGTGTCCCTGTCGGCGGTGCTGGTGGGTATCGGTGTCAACGTCGGGAGCCATCCCGATCTGCCGGATCGTCCCACGTCCCGCATTGAGACAGCCGACGCCGACACCGTTTTCGCGGCCTTGCTCGATGCGTTCGATCAACGGTACCGGCAGTGGAGCCAGCATGGGCTCGGGGGCATCCGGTTCGCTTGGCTGGAGCGCGGTCCCGACCTGGGCAGCCCGATGATCGTCGGGTTGGGCGCCGACCGGGTCCGTGGCACCTTCGCCGGGCTTGAACCGGATGGGTCGCTTCGGCTGGAACTGGCCGATGGATCGGTCCGACAGATTTCGTCCGGCGAGGTACTCGGATGAGGAGGCGGTGATGCTGCTGGTCATCGATTGTGGAAACACCAACACCGTCTTCGCGGTGTATCGTGGCGACGAAGATGAACCGCTGGGAGCGTGGCGCACCTCGACAGTGCCGACCCGAACGGCGGACGAGTACGCCGTGTGGCTGACCCAGTTGATGGCGCTGGGCGGCCTGGACGCCAAGGAGATATCCGCGGTCATTCTGGCGACCGTCGTCCCGGCCTCGCTGTTCAGCCTTCGCACCCTGTGCCGCAAGCACTTCAAGATCGATCCGATGGTCGTCGGCGAGCCTGGGGTGAAACTCGGCATCGAAGTGCGTATCGATCGCCCCGAGGAGGTCGGGGCCGATCGGGTGGTAAACGCGGTTGCGGCGCACCAACTCTATGGCGGGCCGTTGATCGTGGTCGATTTCGGAACGGCGACGACCTTCGACGTGGTCGATGAAGACGGCGGCTATGCCGGCGGCATCATCGCTCCGGGCATCAATCTGTCGCTCGACGCGCTGTACATGGCGGCGGCTCAGTTGCCGAAGATCGCAATAGGCCCGCCGGAACGACGTCCTGGCGACAACGACCCGGTTCGGGTGATCGGCAAGAACACACGGTCGGCGATGCACTCCGGGATCTTCTGGGGGTACGTCGCGATGATCGAAGGACTGGTCGCCCGTATCAAGGCCGAGTACGGCCGTCCCATGCGGGTGATCGGTACCGGCGGTTTGTCGGCGCTGTTCGCGGAGTGGACGCCGGCTCTCGAGATCGTTGATGACGACCTGACGTTGGCGGGCCTGAGAATAATTCATAAACAGAATGCAGGATAAAATGCTGGCCATCGACGAGCGCGACGACGACCTCTACTTCCTACCGCTCGGCGGGTCCGACGAAATCGGTATGAACGTCAATTTGTACGGCTACGCTGGTCGATGGCTGATGGTCGACCTCGGCATCACGTTCGCCGACGACAGCACACCGGGCCTCGACATCATCCTGCCGGACATCGAACCGATCGTTAAGCACCGCGATCGCCTGGAAGGCCTGCTGCTGACCCACGGCCATGAAGACCACATCGGGGCCGTGCCCTATCTGTGGCCCAAGCTGCGCTGTCCGATCTGGTGCACGCCGTTTACCGCGTCGCTGCTGCGTCGAAAGCTCGATGACGCCGGATTGCTCGGCGAAGTGGACCTGCGCGAGGTTCCTGTCGGTGCGAACTTCGTGATCGGACCGTTCGAAGTCGAACTGGTTCGTCAGACCCACTCGATTCCGGAGCCGAGTGCCGTCGTTCTTCGCTGCGGAGCCGGAACGGTGGTTCACACCGGCGACTGGAAGTTCGACCCGACGCCGTTCGTGGGCGAGGCTACCGATTTCGACGCGCTCCGAGCCGTCGGAGACGAGGGGGTACTCGCACTGATCGGCGACTCAACCAACGTCTTCGAGCCCGGGAGCACCGGCTCGGAAGCCGAAGTGCGGATGGCCCTCACCGAACTGTTCGATCAGTACAACGGGCGGATCGCCGTTACCTCCTTCGCATCGAATGTGGCCCGGATGGAATCGGTCGCTCTTGCCGCCGCGGCAAACGATCGGCAGACCGCGCTGGTCGGCCGGTCGCTGTGGCGGATGCACGACGCAGCCAAGGAAAACGGCTACCTCGCCGGCCTGCCACCCTTCGTTTCCGAAGCCGATGCCGGGTTCTTTCCTGAGGACAAGATCGTGTTGATCTGCACCGGCAGCCAGGGCGAGCCTCGGGCGGCGCTGTCGCGGATTGCCGATGGAACCCATCCGCATATTACCCTGGGGGAGGGCGATGTGTGCATCTACTCGTCACGCCAGATCCCCGGCAACGAACGGGCAATTGGCCGGGTTCAGAACAAGCTGGCCGGGCGCAACGTGGAGATTCTCACCACGGAGGATCATCCCGGCGTTCACGTGTCGGGGCATCCAGCGCGGGACGACTTAGCCCGGATGTACCAGTTGATCCGGCCGCGGATTGCCATTCCCGTGCACGGCGATGCCCGGCACCTGCGGGAGCATGCGCGTCTGGCCAGGGCATGCCAGGTTCCCGAGGCCGTGGTACCGGCCAATGGCAGCTTGATCAGATTGCGCGCGGGGGCTGCTGCCGTGATCGACCATGTGGATACCGGTGGTCTGACCATGGATGGTGGACGGCTGGTTCCATTGGCCAGCGAGGCGATCCAGGCGCGGCGTCATATGCTGTACAACGGAGCCGCCTCCGTGACCCTGGTGCTGGACAAGGTCGGGAAGCTGCGCGCGGAACCCCTGGTCAGTTTCCAGGGGGTAACCGACGGCGCCGATGGTGAGGACCTGGAGTTGGACGCTGCCGACGCGGTACGGGAAGCCCTGCGCGGATTATCGGTCGCCAACCGGCGCGATGACGAGGCCGTCCGGGAGGCGGCTCGGCGCATGGTCCGTCGCGTTGTGCGCGCCGAGCACGGCAAGCGTCCGGTGACCGACGTCCACGTCGTTCGAGTTTGATGCCGGGGGGGGGAGACCGCTGATGATCGGTCGATTGAACCACGTTGCGATCGCCGTGCCTGATCTCGCGGCCGCAACCGCGACCTACCGTGACACACTGGGGGCGGCTGTCTCGGCGGCGCAGGACCTGCCCGAGCATGGCGTGACGGTGGTGTTCGTCGAACTCCCGAACACCAAGATCGAACTGCTTCATCCGCTTGGTGACACCTCGCCGATCAGCGCCTTTCTGACCAAGACGCCGTCGGGAGGGATCCATCACATCTGCTACGAAGTCGATGACATCGGGGCGGCTCGGGATCGTCTTGTTCAGAAAGGCGCGCGGGTTCTCGGAGACGGACAGCCGAAGATCGGGGCGCATGGCAAACCGGTTCTGTTCCTGCATCCGAAGGACTTCTGCGGTTCGTTGATCGAACTCGAACAAGCGTAGAGGCCGGGTCGATGGATGTGGTGTCCGGTGTCGTCGTCTACGTCCTGCTGTGGTGGCTGGTGTTCTTCATGGTGTTGCCGATCGGCGTTCAGTCGCCAGAGCCGTCGGATGTCGAGAAGGGCCATGCCAGTGGTGCTCCGATACGGCCGCTTCTCCTGAAGAAGGTGGCGTCCGCAACCGTCATCGCTGGGCTTCTATGGCTCGGGGTATATGCAGTGGTCGCGAGCGACATCTATTCATTCAGAGACGCCGTCCGCGGTTGGTAGACACTCACCCACACACAGTTGCCGTTGAATTAGGCGAATGCATCATGCTTTACGATTTTCTGTTAAAAAATATGCATAACTGTTGGAATTGCCACAAAAAAAAGCGGCAAGAGCAGTTTCGCTCTTGCCACCTCTAAACTGTACGCCTACGTTCTTTTTGTTGATCGGGTGACCAATCAACAACGCCTGATGGCGTTTCCTCCCTAAACTCGGGCCGTGTCGGCTGTGCCGACGCGGTCTTTTTTTGTATCGGGGGGACCTTACGATAACCATCATATCCCGTCGACCACTTTTTCCGAGAACCAACAATTTTCGGTCCAATCAACGGTTAGGATTGGTATCATTCTAACCTGATTGCCGCGTTGGGAGAGCGTAATGGTTCAGAGATACTCGACACTGATCCTGCTTCTGGCCTTAATGGTTGGTGACGCCCAGGCACAGACCGGTTCGGACAAGGCCGTAAAAATCAGTCCGAAGGACTGCCAGCGCCTCGTTCAGCACACTCCCAGCGCTGACGTCGCGTACAAGCCTGGGGTCGATGTTCGTGGAAACCCGGTCGCACCGGCCGACCTGCCTGGTCAGGCTCGAATCACCGCGCCAAACGAAATTACGTTCAATCTGACCTTGGACCTGCTCAAGCAATACGGCATTGCCAGCGATTCCCCTCTGGCTCCGAGCGGAGAGGCGACGATCGGCACCGTCAAGTACGACATCGCGGCGGGCCGTCTGACCTTTAATGGTGAGCCGCTGACCGACCCAGAGCAGAGCGTTCTGGCTGCTGGATGCTCGGCCGTCATTGCTCCCAAAAAGTAAGGGCGTCCCGAAGGACGCCCATTTTGTTGTTTGGTTGCGGGCTCGTTGTCTACGCGCCGGTAAAGGCCTGCAGGCCGGTTTGCGCCCGCCCGAGGATCAGCGCATGGACGTCGTGGGTACCCTCGTAGGTGTTGACCGCCTCGAGGTTCATTACGTGGCGAATCACATGATACTCGTCCGACACACCGTTGCCACCGTGCATGTCGCGGGCCATCCGGGCGATGTCCAGGGACTTGCCGCATGAGTTTCGCTTGCACAGGGAGATGGCCTCTGGCGCGGCGCGGCCTTCGTCCATCAGACGGCCAAGCCGCAGGCAGGATTGCAGGCCGAGGGTGATCTCAGTCTGCATGTCCGCGAGCTTCTTCTGAATTAGCTGGTTGGCGGCCAGCGGACGGCCGAACTGCTTGCGGTCCAGGGTATACTGCCGCGACGCATGCCAGCAGGCCTCCGCTGCACCGAGCGCGCCCCAGGAAATGCCGTAACGGGCCTTGTTGAGGCATCCGAACGGACCAGACAGGCCCTTGACGTTTGGCAGCAGGTTCTCTTCCGGAACGAACACGCCGTCCATGACGATCTCGCCGGTGATCGAGGCGCGCAAGCTGAACTTGCCTTCGATCTTCGGCGCCGAGAGACCCTTCATTCCCTTCTCGAGAATGAAGCCACGGATGACGCCGTCATCCGTCTTCGCCCACACCACGAAGACATCGGCGATCGGCGAGTTGGTGATCCACATCTTGGCGCCCGAGACGAGGTAGCCGCCATCGGCCTTGACCGCCCGAGTCTTCATGCCGCCGGGATCGGAGCCATGATCGGGCTCGGTCAGGCCGAAACAGCCAACCCACTCGCCGGTCGCCAATTTCGGCAGGTACTTACGGCGCTGCTCCTCGGAGCCGTAGGCGTGGATCGGATGCATGACCAAACTCGACTGGACGCTCATCGCGGAGCGATACCCGGAATCGACGCGCTCGACCTCGCGGGCAATCAGGCCGTAGCACACGTAGTTGACGCCGGCGCAGCCGTACTCCTCGCCGATCGTCGATCCAAGGAATCCCAACTCTCCCATCTCGTTCATGATGTCGCGATGAAAGACCTCGTTGCGGAACGCCTCGCGGACCCGCGGGAGCAGCTTCTCCTGGCAGTAGTCGCGCGCCGCATCGCGCACCATCCGTTCGTCCTCGCTGAGTTGGTCGTCGAGGAGCAGCGGATCGTCCCAGGCAAAGACCGGACGGCTGGACGTCTGCGGGGTTGGCGTATCCGTCGTCGCGGCTACGGGCGGTGTCATCGGGAACTCCTCGAAAACAAGCGTGATTAGGCTTTATATACGCCGTCGGGCTGCGAGGTCCAAACCTAGGAAGGAACAACGATGGCTACCCGGGGCGATGACGGCGTCATCTTCGAGTTTGTCTCCATCGGAGCCTATGTGAAGGTCAGCGCCATCGACCCCGTCACCGGTGTCGAGGCATCAATCGTCGGCGACCCGCTCAGTGGCGAGATGACCTTGCGCCGGACGGCGCTGCGGAAGCTGCAGTTTGTCCTCGACAAGAAAAAAGGCGGTCGACCCTGAGATCGACCGCCTGGTCCCTAAAATCATACTTCACGGCACCACGGCGCCGATTGGACCCAGAATGTCCTTAACCGGCTTTGCGCTTCCGCGTCCTGCGGGTGGTCTGGCTGCCCAGCCCGATTTTTTTCGCGAACTCGGAACGTTGCTGAGCATAGTTCGGCGCGACCATCGGGTAGTCGGCCGGCAACCCCCACTTGGCGCGGTATTCGTCCGGGGTCATGCCGTAAGCGGTGCGCAGATGGCGCTTCAGCATTTTCAGCTGTTTGCCGTCCTCAAGACAGACGATGTAGTCCGGCGTGATCGACTTCTTGACCGACACCGCGGGGCGCAGCGGCTCCGGCGCCGGTTCGCGATCATCGCCCGACAGGCCCTTGAGGGCACCGTGCACAGCATTGATCACCTCCGAAATCTGATTGGAGGCGACTGAATTGTTGCCGAGATAGGCCGCGACGACCGTGGTGGTCATCTGGATCAAAGATCTATCCCCAGAGTCAGCGTTCATTGCTTCATCAGACATGAATGTAACCGACATTAGTTTTAAGGCATGAATACTAGGTCGCATGGTGTCGACCGGAAGTCAACGTGGGTTGAGCTCAAGTGTAGGAAAACACACCGGATCAATTTGAAGAAAACTAATCCGGTAACTGACGGAAGGCATCCGCCCAACTTGGTGACACACTGCCGGTCGGTCCCCTGGGCGTTTCAACGAGGCGTGGACCGAATGTGCCACGAGTTGTGGCCAGCCTTGAGTGAATCGGCGTATATGGGGGCTCGATCGACTTGCAGGAGTGCTGCGACCATGAGCGACGACGTCATCGCCTTGGCGTCTGATCACGCCGGACTCGCGCTGAAGACGACACTGATCGACGAATTGAAGCGTCTGGGTCACGTTGTTGTCGACCTGGGCACTCATTCCGGCGCGTCGGTCGACTATCCGGACTATGGGTACCGGATTGCGGCTGCCCTCGCTGATGGCAAGGCCGATCGTGGTGTTGCGATCTGCGGGTCCGGTATCGGAATCTGCATTGCGGCCAATCGATTCGCCTGGGTGCGCGCCGTGAACTGTCACGATGTCACCAGCGCCCGTCTGTCGCGCGAGCACAACGATGCCAACGTCATCGCGTTCGGCGAACGGGTTATTGGCGTGGAGGTTGCCAAGGAGGCGTTGCGCGTGTTCCTGCAGACGCCGTTTGCCGGCGATCGCCATGTCGCCCGCGTGAACAAACTGGGGGCACCACCGAAGATCCCGAGCGTGTCCTGATCCGTTTCGATTGAGCGAGGCCCACTCCAGATGACGACTGCCATGACGCACACCGACGCCGCCGCGTTCTTCGGTGACCGCCTTTCGACTGCCGATCCTGACCTTCTGGCGTCGCTGACCGACGAACTGGCGCGTCAGCAGGACCAGATCGAGTTGATCGCCTCCGAGAACATCGTGTCGCGCGCCGTTCTGGAGGCCCAGGGTTCGGTCCTTACCAACAAGTACGCCGAGGGGTATCCAGGCCGCCGCTACTATGGGGGCTGCGAATTTGTCGACGTGGCCGAGCGTCTGGCGATCGAGCGTGCGACCAAGCTGTTCGACTGCGCGTTTGCCAACGTACAGCCACACTCCGGTGCTCAGGCGAACCAAGCGGTGTTCATGGCGTTGCTGAAGCCGGGCGACAACATTCTCGGGATGTCGTTGGATGCCGGCGGGCACCTGACGCATGGCGCTGCGCCAAACCAGTCGGGCAAGTGGTTCAAGGCGATCGGCTATGGCGTTCGCGAAAGCGACGGCCGGATCGACTACGACCAGCTTGAGGTGCTGGCGCGCGAGCACAAGCCGCAGATCATTATCGCCGGGGGGTCGGCCTACTCGCGCATCATCGACTTCCCGCGGTTCCGAGCCGTTGCCGATTCGGTCGGTGCTTACCTGATGGTCGACATGGCGCATTTCGCCGGCCTTGTCGCCGGCGGCGTCTACCCGAGCCCGCTGCCGCACGCCCATGTGGTGACGACAACGACCCATAAGACGTTGCGCGGTCCGCGCGGCGGCATGGTGCTGTCGAATGACGCCGACCTGGGCAAGAAGATCAACTCCGCGGTGTTCCCCGGGCTGCAGGGTGGTCCGCTGATGCACGTGATTGCCGCCAAGGCGGTGGCATTCGGCGAGGCGCTGAAGCCGAGTTTCCGCGGTTACGCCCAAGCAGTAGTCGACAACGCCAAGGCGTTGGCCGCGGTCCTGGAGGAGCGCGGATTGGCGATCGTCTCCGGCGGTACCGACAGCCACCTGATGCTGGTCGATCTTCGGCCCAAGGGGCTGAAAGGGCGTGATAGCGAGGTCGCCCTGGAGCGGGCCGGCATCACCTGCAACAAGAACGGCGTTCCGTTCGATCCGGAAAAGCCGATGGTGACGTCGGGCGTTCGCCTTGGAACGCCGGCCGGCACGACTCGCGGCTTCGGTGTCGCGGAGTTCCGCCAGATCGGCGGCATGATCGGTGATGTTCTGGACGCACTGGCAAGCAATCCGGAGGGCGACGCACAAGTGGAGACGGCCGTCCGCGGGAAGGTCGAGGAGTTGTGCCGACGCTTTCCGATCTACCCGGATCTCGGTTGATCGGCACACGGCGAGGGGAGACGACAGGCAATGCGCTGCCCGTTTTGTGGGAATGACGACACCCAGGTTAAGGACTCGCGTCCGACCGAGGACAACACCGCCATTCGCCGCCGCCGGTTCTGCCCGGCGTGTGGTGCTCGTTTCACGACATTCGAGCGGGTCCAGCTTCGTGAGTTGACCGTGATGAAGAAGACCGGCAAGCGGGTACCGTTCGACCGCGATAAGCTAGCCCGGTCGATTCAGATCGCGCTTCGCAAGCGCCCGATCGACCCCGAGCGGATCGAGCGGCTGACAACCGGCATTGTTCGCCGCCTGGAGAGCATGGGCGAGAGTGAGATCCCGTCTGACGTGATCGGCGAGATGGTCATGGATGCGCTCGCCAATGTCGATCAGGTCGCCTATGTCCGCTTCGCCTCCGTCTACAAAAACTTCCGCGAGGCCAAGGACTTCGAGAACTTTGTTGAGAACATCCAGACCGGCGGGGACATCGAGCGCGACTGAGTCCGGAGGGATCGCTTTTGGCGGACGAAGCCGATGACGACCGGTGGATGGCGCTTGCATTGCGGCTTGCCCATTCGGCGGTCGGCGATACCGCCGAGAATCCGCCGGTTGGGTGTGTTCTGGTCCGGGACGGTCGGATAGTCGGTCGCGGCCGAACCGGATCGGGGGGACGGCCGCACGCCGAGGCGGTAGCGTTGGCACAGGCCGGCAATGCCGCGCGCGGAGCAACGGCGTTCGTCACACTGGAGCCTTGTGCGCATCATGGTCGCACGCCGCCTTGTGCCGATGCCCTGGTCGCTGCCGGCGTCGTTCGTGTCGTGGCCGCAATCGGCGACCCTGACCCCCGGGTGGATGGCGGCGGTTTCGCGACGTTGCGGCGAGCGGGCGTTTCGGTTTCGGTCGGGGTTGCGGCGCAACAGGCTGCGACGGCGACTACCGGATTTCTGTCTCGGGTTCAGGATGCCCGTCCGTTCGTCACCCTTAAGATTGCCACCTCGCTCGACGGTCGGATCGCTACTGCCTCCGGTGCCAGTCGCTGGATCACCGGAACAGCGGCCCGCCGGCACGCGCACGTAGTCCGGGCACGCCAGGACGCAATCCTGGTCGGCATCGGGACTGCACTGGCCGACGACCCGGCGCTGACCTGCCGGACACCGGGACTGGAAGAACGATCGCCGGTACGTGTCGTGCTGGACAGCGGTCTTCGGCTGCCGGTCGACAGTGATCTGGCGCGGACCGCCCGGTGGGTGCCGACCTGGGTCATTACTTCGGTTGGTGCCGGCTCTGGCCATGCGCGCGCCTTGACGGACCTTGGGGTTGAGGTCTTTGGCGTTGCGCGGGATGCCGGCGGCCGGCCGGATGTCCCGGCAGTGTTGGCAACACTGGCCGGGCGCGGTATCGGCCGAGTGCTGGTCGAGGGCGGGGCAACGGTTGCCCGGTCGTTTGTGGCCGCCGATGCGGTCGACGAAATTCAGTGGTACCGCGCGCCGATCCTGATCGGCGGGGATGGTCGGCCGGCGGTTGATGCCCTGGATGTTGCGACGCCGGATGGCGCTCCTCGGTTCGATCGAACCGATTGCATCAGCCTCGACGCAGATATGCTGGAAACCTATCGCCGTCGGCCCTAAGTTCCGGCGCATGTTCACAGGCATCATCACCGACGTCGGCCATGTTCGCTCGATCGAGCGCCGTGGCGACATCCGCATCGAGATCGGCACCGTCTACGAGATGGCCGGCGTTGCTATCGGCGCGTCCATCGCCTGTGGCGGGGCCTGCATGACGGTTGTGGACAAGGCCGACGGCGTCTTCGCGGTCGATGTGTCCGACGAGAGTCTGTCGCGAACCTCGATCGGCACCTGGGTTGTCGGAACCGAGGTCAACCTGGAACGATCGCTCAAGCTTGGCGACGAGATGGGTGGGCATGTCGTGACTGGGCACGTAGACGGCTTGGCTGCGCTAGAAAGCGTCGACCCGATCGGCGACAGCCACCGGCTTCAGATCTCGCACGAAAGGCTGGAAGCTCGTGGCTGAAAAGGGGTCGATTGCTCTCGACGGGGTCTCGCTGACGTCAACGGCGTTCAGACCGCCGTTCTGGATCATTTGATTCCCACACCTGGGCACATACGACATTCTGGAATCGCCGCCCCGGAGACGTATTGAATATGGAAGTGGACCCCCTTGCACGGTACGTTGCGCGGCCTTCTCTCCACCAACCCCGCCGCCGGCGGCAGGTGACCGCAGACATGGCTGACACTCTTTCGGACGTCTACAAGGGCGCGCTTTCCTCGATCGACGAGGTGGTGGAAGAAGCGCGCTCCGGCCGGATGTTCATCCTGGTTGATGACGAGAATCGCGAAAACGAAGGCGACCTGTGTATTCCGGCGCAGATGGTGACGCCCGAGGTCATCAACTTCATGGCCAAGCATTGTCGCGGACTGATCTGCCTCGCGATGACCCGGGACCGGATCGAGCGACTCGGCTTGCCGTTGATGTCGGCGAAGAACGAGACCCGGCACGAGACTGCGTTCACGGTGTCGATCGAGGCGCGCGAGGGAGTTACCACCGGGATCTCGGCGCATGATCGCGCCCACACCATTCAGGTTGCGATCGATCCGGCGCGCAGCCGTGATGACATCGTGACGCCGGGCCACGTCTTCCCGCTGCTGTCGCGCGACGGGGGAACACTGGTGCGGGCAGGGCATACCGAAGCCGTGGTCGACATCGCCCGGATGGCCGGACTGAACCCCTCGGGCGTGATCTGCGAGATCATGAACGATGACGGCACCATGGCGCGGCTGCCGGATCTGGTTACCTTCGCGCAGTATCACGGCTTTAAGATCGCCACGATCGCCGACCTGATCGCGCACCGCCGCCGCACCGAGAGCATCGTGCAGCGCGCGGCCGAGACGGCACTGAACAGCCGATTCGGCGGCGACTGGCGGATGATCGTCTATACCAACAAGATCACCTACGCCGAACATGTGGTGCTGGTGAAGGGCGACATCACCACGCCGGATCCGGTGTTGGTCCGGATGCACGCGCTCAACGTGCTGGAGGATGTCCTCGGAGACCGGTCCAGCAAGCGCGGCGGCGGTGAGTTGCAGGCCGCCATGCAGGTCATCGGCGAGGCGGGCAGGGGTGTCGTGGTCCTGATCCGCGAGCCGACTGCCACGGCACTGTCCGATCGCGTCAAAGCCAAACTGCGCGCCGAAGCGGAAGGCCGCGCTCCTGAAAACGAGTTGCGAGACTATGGCGTGGGTGCACAGATCCTGCTCGACTTGGGAATTCACCACATGATCCTGCTGAGCAACACCAAGCGGACGATCATCGGCCTGGAGGGCTACGGCCTGTCGGTCGTCGATCAGCGCGCGCTGCCGCGCGTCGACTGAGGAGGCCGAGCGATGAGCAAAGTCCTGATTGTCGAGGCCCGGTTCTACGAGGATCTGGCCGACGAACTGGTGAAGGGTGCGACCGCGCATCTGGATGCGGCAAAGGTGGAGTACGACCGGTTGTCGGTACCCGGTGCGTTCGAGATACCGGCGGCGATCGCCTTCGCCCAGCGAGCGTCCGGGACCGGCGGCCCGGCCTATGCCGGCTACATCGCCCTCGGCTGCGTCATTCGCGGGGAAACCACCCACTACGACTACGTCTGCGGGGAAAGCGCGCGTGGCCTGCAGGACCTCGCCGTTCGCGACGGCTTGGCGATCGGCTACGGTATCCTGACCGTTGAGAACGACGATCAAGCGTGGGCGCGCGCGTCTGTCGACAAGAAGAACAAGGGGCGGGATGCGGCGGAAGCCTGTCTCGCCATGATCGCCATCCAGAAACGTTTCGGACTCGCATGACCGCAACCACCCCACAATCGACGCCAAAGCCCCGGTCTGCACCGAAGCGCGCGCGGTCGGCACCGCGGACGACCGCCCGACTAGCAGCGGTTCAAGCGCTTTATGAAATGGAAGTGTCCGGTAAGAGTGGGCACGAGGTGGTTCCGGAGTTCGTCGGCCGACGGTTCGCGGGCCTGATTGAGGGTGGCGACATGGCGCCCGCCGACCCGAAGTTCTTCGAGCGGCTGGTGTTGGGCGTCGCCGGTGAAATGCCGACGCTCGACGGTATGCTGGCCGATTGCTTGCAGCCGGAAGGCCATCTGGAACGTCTCGAAGTGGTGCTGCGAGCGATTTTCCGGTTGGGAACCTACGAGCTGCTGTCCGTCGACGATGTGCCGGTCCGGGTGGTCATCAGCGAGTATGTGGATCTCACGCATGCTTTTTTCGCCGGCCGTGAGCCGGGTCTTGTGAACGGCGTGCTCGACAAGATCGCGCGCGTGGTGCGCGAGGACGAGATTTCGGGATCCGGGAGCGGCGGGGCGTCGTAACGCCGCCGGAACGCCATGGCGCTGGGTGAGTTCGAACGGATCGACCGGTTCTTTGTGCCGCTTGCGCGCGGCGCTGAAGGCGCGTTCGGGCTGACCGACGATGCGGCACTGCTGCCTGACGCCCCGCAGGGCAGCGCCTGGGTTGTTACCGTCGACGCTCTGGTCTCCGGTGTGCACTTCCTGCCCGACGATGCACCGGACCTGATTGCGCGCAAGGCGCTTCGCGTAAACCTGTCGGACTTGGCGGCTATGGGAGCAGTGCCCTACGGCTACACGCTGGCCCTTGCCCTGCCCAGGGACCTGCCTGACCCGGAAGGCTGGTTGAGCCGGTTCGCCGAGGGTCTGCGGCACGATCAGGACGAGTTCGGTGTTCATCTTCTCGGTGGCGACAGCGTATCGACTCCTGGCCCGGTGACTCTGTCAGTGACGGCCTTCGGTTCGGTTGCGCGTGGCCGGGAGATCCGGCGATCAGGTGCCCGTGTCGGCGACGATCTTTGGGTCAGCGGGACCGTAGGCGACTCCGCTCTCGGTCTGAAGGTACTGACCAGCGTCATCGATCCGGACGAATCCGGGGATCCGCAGCTGATCGACCGATACCGCCTGCCGCAACCGCGTATCCGGCTGGGGCCCGGTTTAGTGGGACTCGCGACGGCCGCGCTGGATGTGTCCGACGGGCTGGTGCAAGACAGCGGGCATCTCGCCCACCGATCGGGAGCAGCGGTTCGGATCGAGGCGGGTGCCGTGCCGCTGTCTCCGGCCGCGCACCGGCGCGTCGACAGCCAGCCGGCCCTGTTGCACGATGCGCTGACGGGCGGTGACGATTACGAACTGCTGTTCACGGCGCCCCTTAGCGCCCGAAAGGGCGTGGTTGAGGCAGCGGCAGCCGTTGATGTTATGGTTACCCGGATTGGCTCGGTGGAAGCAGGGCAGGGCGTTCGGGTCGTCGGCCCGGATGGTCAGGTCCTGAGCGGCCTCAAGCGTGGCGGATGGAGCCATTTTTGAGATGTTGGACAGCGCGCGGGTCGGATGAAGCTCATTGTCATCATTGTGGCCTTGCTTGCGCTGGTCGGCGGAGGCGGTTTCGCCGCGATCACGTTCGCACCGTCCATGGTGCCGATTCCGATCCGCAACCTCCTTGGCGTCGAAGTAACCGAGGCCGAGCAGATTGAAGCCGATCGACCGAAGAACACGACGCTGATCGACATCGAGCCGCTGACCATCCCGATGTTCGAGAATGGCGAAGTCGACCGGTTCCTGGTGATGCATGTGCTTCTAGTGGATAGAATCCAACACTTGGTGCCCACGCCTGACGGCGGCGATGATTTTGTCGGGATCGGCTGTCCAGTTGAAGGGCTTCGGATCTGAGGCGTTGTGCTCGTCGAGGAAGCGGTTGATGGCGGCCTGGAGGTCGGCGACAGAGCGGAAGACGCCGCGCTTGAGGCGGCGCTTGGCGAGCCTGGCGAAGAAGCCTTCGACGGCGTTGAGCCAGGAACATGAGGTCGGCACGAAGTGGAAGGTCCAGCGGGGATGGCGGTGCAGCCAGGCGCGGACCTTGGGGTGCTTGTGGGCGGCGTAGTTGTCGAGGACGGCGTGGATCACCTTGCCGGCCGGAACCTGGGCCTCGATGTGGTTGAGGAAGCGGATGAACTCCTGGTGGCGGTGACGCTGCATGTTGCGGCCGATGACGGTGCCGTCGAGCACGTTGAGGGCAGCGAACAAGGTGGTGGTGCCATGGCGCTTGTAGTCGTGGGTCATGGTGCCGGCGCGGCCCTTCTTCAGCGGCAGGCCGGGCTGGGTGCGGTCGAGCGCCTGGATCTGGCTCTTCTCGTCGACGCTGAGCACGATGGCGTGGGCCGGCGGGTCGACATAGAGCCCGACCACGTCGCGCAGCTTGGTCACGAACTCCGGGTCGTTCGAGAGCTTGAACTGCCGGATCCGATGCGGGGCCAAACCGTGAGCACGCCAGATCCGCTGCACCGAACTAACCGAGATGCCGGTCTGTGCCGCCATCGTTGCGGCGGTCCAGTGGGTCGTCTCGCCGGGCGGATCGGTCAGGGTCAGGGCGACGACGCGCTCGGCCACCGAGGGGTCCAGCGGCGGGATCCGCGACGGGCGCGTCTTGTCCCGCAGCAGCCCGTCCACGCCTTCGGCGGCGAAGCGCTCCTGCCAGCGCCAGACCGCCGTCTTGGCGACCCCGGCCTCGCGCATGATCGCGTTGGTGCCCAGGCCCGCGGCGGTGAGCAGCACGATCCGGCAGCGCCAGACGTGCTTTTGCGGGCTGTTGCGGTCCGCCACGATCGCCTCCAGGCGGGCGCGATCGGCGGTACTGACGGTGAAGCTGATCCCGGTGCGCATGCCCCAGACTCGCACGCCACCGAACCCGCGGGAATCCTGAGCGGGATTCTAATGTCGGATTTTATCCACTAGAGGTCGAGCCGGGCGAGAAGCAAGCCTATGTTACGGCGATGCTTCCGAGGCTGATCGATATGCTCATCACCTATACGCACGCGCTGGCCTCGCTGGGGGTGGCGCCGGGTATCTCGGACCGGCAGTTTCTGAAGGAAAGGCTGCTCGCCAAGATCGATGAGACGATCGGGAAGGGGTATGTGATCAACCTCCTGTTCTCGGACCTGTTCGAGCGTCCGCTCGGCTGAGACCTTCTCCGGGTGGAAGGTCCGAGGCACCTTGTCTCTCCAGGAGTAGTCCATGTCGGTTCGTGACCCGGCGGTGCGGAACGTTGTCTTGCTCGCCATCTGCCAAGCGCTGGCGATGACCGGGATGACGATGAACATGACGGTGACGGCGCTCACCGGTCACGATCTGGCGCCGGATCCTGCCTGGGCCACCTTGCCGCTGTCGTTGCAGTTCCTGGCGACCATGCTGACCACCATGCCGGCGTCGCTGTACATGCGGCGGGTAGGACGGCGGTTCGGCTTCGCAACGGGCGTGCTGATCGGTGTGTCCGGCGCAATCGTCGCGGCACTGTCGATTCTCAATCATCAGTTCGCGCTGTTCTGCCTCGGATCGATGTTGATCGGATCGTTTCAGGGCTTCGCGATCCTGTATCGGTACGCGGCTGCCGACACCGCGAGCGAATCCTTTCGTCCGCGGGCAATTTCACTGGTTCTGGCCGGCGGAGTCGTTGCGGCGCTCGCCGGACCCGAACTCGCGAAATGGTCACACGATCTTCTGGCACCAATCACGTTCGCAGGAACATTCCTGGTGATCGCGGGTGTTCAGTCGATCTCGTTGATATTCCTGACCTTCGTGAAGATTCCGACCCCAACCCCCGCGGAGCGTGCCGACAGCGGGCGACCGCTGCTGGAGATCGTTCGTCAACCGGTGTTCATCGTCGCGATTCTCGGTGCGATGATCGGGTACGGCAGCATGACCTTCCTGATGACGGCCACCCCATTGGCGATGGTGGCCTGCGGCTTCGCCTTCGCCGATGCGGCGTTCGTAATCCAATGGCATGCGGTCGGCATGTTTCTGCCGTCGTTCTTCACCGGTTCGCTCATACAGCGGTTCGGGGTCACTCGAATCATGATGACCGGTGCTTTGGCCTACGTGGCCTGCATTGTGATCAACGTTTCGGGAATCGAGTTGCTGCAGTTCTTCTCCGCTCTGGTTCTGCTCGGGATCGGTTGGAATTTCCTGTTCATCGGCGGCACCACCCTGCTGACCAGGGCGTACCGGCCAGAGGAACGGGCCAAGGTGCAGGGCTTCGGGGACTTCCTGGTGTTCAGCAGTTCGACCGTCGCGGCGTTCTCGTCCGGCGCACTGAATCACGCGTTCGGATGGCAAACCCTGAACTTCGGAGTCATTCCGTTGGTTGCGATCGTCACCGGTGCGCTGCTTTGGTACCGGTTGAGCCGGCACTCCGCCACAGCGTGACCTTTTGGCGCCCTGCCGTGCCTTGCGTTTGCAGAAACTGCGCTTTTTGGTATCTTCCGCGCGCCTCGGGGCCGGGTGGGGCGGAGCATCGTCGTGCGCCGCATTCGGTGACGGGCGTGAACGCCTCACCGCGGGTCGATCCGACCTCGCAGACCGGGCACCGATAGGGAGGAAGGGTTTCCATCCATGAGTGGACTGATGTTGTTTGTCATCGCCTGCGGACTAGCAGCGCTGGCCTATGGCTGGTGGGCCAGCCGATCGATCCTGGCGGCCTCCGCCGGAACGGAACGTATGCAGGAGATCGCCGCCGCGATTCAGGAGGGTGCGAGCGCTTATCTCAACCGTCAGTACACCACGATCGGTGTCGTCGGGGTGGTCGTGACGATCATTCTCGCGTTGACACTCGGCCTGACCGTGGCCCTCGGATTCGTGATCGGCGCGGTGCTGTCGGGAATCGCCGGCTACATCGGCATGAACGTCTCGGTACGGGCGAACGTCCGCACGACTCAGGCGGCTACCCAGGGCATGGTCCAGGCGCTTGACGTTGCGTTCAAGTCCGGCGCCGTGACCGGTATGCTGGTTGTCGGCCTCGGGCTGCTCGGTGTGACCGTGTACTACATCGTGCTGTCGGGCATCTATGACGCCAACGATCCGGTCGGCCTGCGCAAGATTCTTGAGGCGCTGGTTGCCCTCAGCTTCGGCGCGTCGCTGATCTCGATCTTTGCGCGGCTTGGCGGTGGCATCTTCACCAAGGGCGCCGACGTCGGCGCCGACCTGGTCGGCAAGGTCGAGGCCGGTATTCCCGAGGATGATCCCCGGAACCCGGCGGTGATCGCGGACAACGTCGGCGACAATGTCGGCGACTGTGCCGGCATGGCGGCCGATTTGTTCGAGACCTACGCGGTGACGGTCGTCGCCACGATGCTGCTGGCGGCCATCTTCTTCACCGGCGCCGCTGTGCCGATGCTGATGACCTATCCGTTGGTTATCGGTGCAGTCTGCATCCTGGCGTCGATCGCCGGGACGTTCATGGTCAAGCTCGGTGCCAGCCAGAAAGTCATGGCGGCGCTATACAAGGGCCTGATCGGCAGCGCGGTGTTGTCGGCCATTCTGATCGCCGTGGTCACGTTCACCACCTTCGGGATCAGCGATCCGATCCAGATGGGTGACCGCGTTATCAACGGCCGGTTGCTGTTCTACTGCGCGCTGGTTGGCCTGGTGGTCACCGGGCTGCTGGTCTGGGTAACGGAATACTACACCTCGACCGAGTTCCGTCCGGTCCGCTCGATTGCGAAATCGTCCGAAACTGGGCACGGAACCAACGTGATCCAGGGCCTTGCAGTGTCGATGGAGGCCTGTGCGCTTCCGGCACTGATCATCGCCTTCGGGATCATTGTTCCGTACCTGTGCGCCGGCGTGTTCGGAATCGGTGTCGCGGCGACCACGATGCTGGCTCTGGCTGGCATGGTCGTGGCGCTCGATGCCTACGGGCCCGTGACCGACAACGCCGGTGGCATTGCGGAAATGGCGGACCTGCCGCCGGAAGTTCGCAAGATCACCGACGCGCTGGACGCGGTTGGCAACACCACCAAGGCCGTGACCAAGGGCTACGCCATTGGTTCGGCGGGCCTTGCTGCCCTGGTGCTGTTCGCGGCCTACACCGAAGACCTGCGCTACTACTTCCCGGACCTGTCGGTGACGTTCCGCCTGCAGGATCCGTTCGTCGTGGTCGGCCTGTTCATCGGCGGCATGCTGCCGTACCTGTTCGGCGCACTCGGCATGCAGGCCGTCGGCCGTGCCGGCGGTGCGGTGGTCGAGGAAGTCCGTCGTCAGTTCCGCGAGAAGCCGGGCATCATGAAGGGCACGGAACGGCCGGAATATGGTCGTTGCGTGGACATGCTGACCAAGGCGGCGATCAAGGAAATGATCGTTCCGTCGCTTCTGCCGGTTCTGGCACCGCCCGTCGTGTACTTCGTGATTCTTTGGATCGCGGGGCAGTCGGCGGCGTTCACCACGGTGGGCGCGATGCTGCTCGGCACGATCGTGACCGGCATCTTCGTCGCGATCTCGATGACTGCCGGCGGTGGTGCTTGGGATAACGCCAAGAAGTACATCGAAGATGGTCATCACGGCGGCAAGGGCTCGGAAGCCCATAAGGCTGCGGTGACCGGCGACACGGTGGGTGATCCCTACAAGGACACTGCCGGTCCGGCCATCAACCCGATGATCAAGATCATCAACATCGTGGCGTTGCTGCTGCTGGCCGGGCTTGCCCACTAACTAGCACATCGGCTGAAGATCAATACGGTGAAGGCCCCGGGGACATCCTCGGGGCCTTCATCATTGAACGGCTTAGACTGTCGGAAGGTGTCAGTTTTTGTCGGTGTTGAAACGCCCGATGTTGCCGATCAACTGCTTGATCAGTGTTACGCGCTGCCCGGCGGTCGGTGTCTCTCGAGTGACGAACGCGATCTTCTTGCCATCCTCAAGGTTCAGCGAACCAATCGACTTGACGGTGCCGCCCTGCTCGAAATCGATGTAGATCACCCGGCGCTCGATCGTCTCGGGGCGATAGAATGCCTGACGTTCAGTCCGCTGGCCGATGTAGTACCAGGTAGGTTCGTTGAAATTGCCAAGGGTTGATGGCGATCCAAGGAGGCTCAGAACCACCGCTTGATCGCTCTTGCCTGGTTCGACCTTGGCAAGAGCGTCCGGGTCCACCAAGTTCCCATGCGTGGCGATCTGCGGGGAGCAGGCGGCAAAGCCGAGCATCGTGATGACGGCGAAGGCAAAACGAGATCGCATGAGCAGCATCGGGCCGGTCGTCGTGATAAGGATCGGGTCACGCGATCATAAGGCGCCCCGGTAGCGCAGGAGAGAAATGGTTTTCGAGCGGTTTTTCAAGGGGCGTCGTCATCGGCGCGCCGTAGAGGCGGTTTACGACGCGATCGTTGAACAGGCACGGCACCCGTTTTTCTATACTGATTACGGGGTGGCCGATGGGTTCGAGGAGCGCTTTGAATTGCTCGTGTTGCACGCGCACCTTGTGATTCGTCGTCTGGCCGCCGACGGGCGTGCGACCCAGGCACAGGAGCTTTTCGACACGCTGTTTCTGGACATGGACCGTACGCTTCGTCTCATGGGCGTCGGTGACATGAGTGTCGGAAAACGAATCAAAGACATGACCAGGGCGTACTATGGCCGCACAACGGCGTACGAGTCGGCGCTAGCTGATACGTCGGCTGACGCTTTGGCTGAAGCCTTGGCGCGTAATGTTTTCGGCGATGCCGCGACGACTGACCGGAGCCGACGTCTCGCCCGATACGTCCGCGCTGCGGTCGCCGGGTTAGCAACTCAGTCGGTGGAGGAGGTCTTCGCCGGTGGCGTTCGATTTCCGAGTCCGGAGACCACGGCATGACGCATCCGGCCTCCGAACTGTCCCATCCGATTCAACTGGACCGCATTGGCGCCGCTTCGATCAAAGTCTCGCTGACGTCGGACTCCGATGTCCGCTCAGCCCTCGCAGAGCGATTCGACCTGCAGGCGATCGACGCACTGACGGTCGAGTTGATCGTTCGTCGGCAACGAGCGACTGGTTGGATCGAGGTGTCAGGGACGGTTTCCGGGAGTGTTGTGCAGAACTGTATTGTGACGAATGATCCTGTGTCTGCTTCGGTCGTAGCCGACGTTCTGGAACTGTTCGACGATTCCGGAGAAGCCAGTTCAGATGAAGTCGACCTGGATCCGTTGGCGGACACGCCCGAGCCGATTGCGGGCGAAACCCTTGATGTTGGGGAGATTGCAGCGCAGGCATTCGGACTGGCGCTTGATCCCTACCCGCGGGCAGACGGAGCGACCTCCGAGACGGTCAGCAGCGCAACCCAGGCGGAGGAAAGCGAGCGCGCATCGCCCTTCGCAAAACTGGCCGCGCTGAAGGACCTCAATGTCAAAAAAAGGTAACGTTCTTGTCGCACCCTCGAAATATGCCGTATGAAGCTTCGGGGACCCATGCGTCGACGTCAGTCGTCCGGACGGGTAAAGTCCTGGTGCCGAGACGGCGTCGGCTTCCGCAAAACTTCGTCGACCGGTGCGTCGATTCGGCGCGAGGAAGGCATTTGCGGTACGCTGATCGGGTTGGGATGAGGATCTGGCAGTGTCACGCACATTGACAATCGCGGTAGACGCGATGGGTGGCGACCGGGCCCCGGATATGGTGATCCAGGGAGCCGAAGTCGCGCTTGAACGTGACCCACAACTGGATTTCATCCTGGTGGGCGACGAGGCGCGAATCCAGCCGCTGTTGGCAAAGACCCGCCGGTTGAAGCTGAAGAATCCGACGATCGTTCATACCGACAAGTCGGTCGGCGCTTCGGACAAGCCATCCATTGCCCTTCGCGCCGGCCGCGGTTCGAGCATGCGGCTGGCAATCGATCTGGTCGGCGACAAGAAAGCCGATTGTCTGGTGTCCGCAGGCAATACGGGCGCTCTGATGGCGATGTCGAAATTCGTTCTGCGAATGGTACCGGGAATCGATCGACCGGCGATTGCCGGAATTTTCCCGACCCTGCGCGGCGAGAGCGCCATGCTGGATCTGGGGGCGAATATCGACTGCGATGCGACGAATCTGGTCCAGTTTGCGATCATGGGACAGATCTTCGCAAGAACGGTGCTTGGTGTGGAGCGACCCGTGGTCGGGTTGCTGAATGTCGGCAGCGAGGAGCAGAAGGGTCACGAAGCCATCCGCGAGGCTGCCACGCTGCTGCGCGATATCGTGGATATGCCCTTCACGTTCCATGGCTTTGTCGAGGGCGACGACATTCCTTCCGGCACGGTCGATGTGATCGTTACCGACGGTTTCACCGGAAACGTCGCCTTGAAGACCGCGGAAGGCACGTCGCGCCTGATCAGTCAGTCCCTGCGAGACGCATTCCGGAGTTCCCTGTTGTCACGGATCGGCTATCTTCTGGCGCGGCCCGCGGTCGGGCAGATGCGCCAACGCATGGATCCTCGGCGATACAATGGAGCGGTGTTCCTGGGCCTCAACGGTATCGCCGTGAAGAGCCATGGCGGCACCGACGCGCTTGGGTTTGCAAATGCCATTGGGGTCGCCGCCGACATGTCCAGGCACGGGTTTCTGGAGACGGTAACGCGAGAACTGGCGGCTGCCGGTCTCAATAAGACCAACGACGAGCGGAAGGTGGTAGCGACGGCATGATGAGACGCACGCTTCTGATTGGTTCAGGCAGCTACCTGCCGGAACGGATCGTTACCAACGAGGAACTGGCTGTACGCGTCAACACCTCCGACGAATGGATCCGGCAACGCACCGGAATCGGCCAGCGCCACATCGCCGCCGACGGCGAGTTGACCAGTGACCTTGCGACCAAGGCGGCGGAACGCGCGCTCCTGCACGCCGGTCTGACGGCCGAGGATGTGGACGTGATCGTCATGGCGACCACGACACCTGACTCGACCTTTCCGGCAACCGCCACGAAGGTGCAGGCCAACATTGGAGCAACTCAGGCTTTCGCATTCGATGTCCAGGCGGTGTGCGCCGGCTTCGTTTACGCTCTGGCGGTCGCAGACAACTTCCTGAAGCTGGGTCAGGCCCGGACGGCGTTGGTCATCGGGGCGGAAACATTCTCTCGTATCCTCGATTGGGAGGACCGCTCGACCTGCGTGCTCTTCGGTGATGGCGCTGGTGCAGTTGTGCTGCGGGCCGCCGATTTGAGCGGGCCTGACGCCCAGTCATGGGGGGTATTGTCGACGCACCTGCATACGGACGGCACCGCCCGAGACGCCCTGTACGTTGATGGCGGCCCATCGTCGACCGGAACCGTCGGCCATGTTCGGATGAACGGCAAGGAAGTCTACCGGCATGCTGTCTCGAAGCTCGCCGCGGTGATCGACGAAACGCTGGCCGCCAATGGACTGAGTGCGTCGCAAGTTGACTGGCTCGTTCCGCACCAGGCCAACCGCCGGATCATCGAAAGCATGGCCAATCGACTGGAAATGCCGATGAGTAAGGTCATCTGCTCGATCGAACGGCACGCGAACACCTCGGCGGCCTCAGTGCCGCTCGCGTTCGACGAGGCGGTGCGTGACGGTCGAATCAAGCCAGGTGATGTGGTGCTCGTCGAAGCGATTGGAGGGGGCCTGGCCTGGGGGGCTGGTCTGATCCGCTATGGCGCACCGGTGATGATCAAATCGGGCACCGCCGAGACAGCACGCGAGGAAGTTGTTCCAATCGCCTGAAAACACCGAATTAATTGACCGGTGTAGAGGTTCGCGGTACCTTGGCGGTTCATAATGGGGGTGAACATGGCCGGACATACCGTTACCCGCGCCCAATTGAGCGAATCGGTCTATGAAGAGGTAGGCCTGTCCCGCAACGAATCGGCTGAACTGGTCGAGTCGGTCCTGGATGAGATGATTGCTGCCTTGGCGCGAGGCGAGATGGTCAAGATCTCGTCGTTCGGCAGCTTCTCGGTCCGCCAGAAGGGTCGACGTGTCGGCCGGAATCCGAAGACCGGCGACGAGGTCCCGATCCTCCCGCGCAAGGTTCTGGTGTTTCGTCCGTCCCATGTGCTGAAGAATCAGATAAACGCGACACTCTCCGACGACGCATAACGGCGGCTGGAGGGCGAAATGGCAGAGATTCAATCCTCGACAGCGCACCGTCGTAACGGAAAATCCGCCGCGGCCTTTCGTACAATCAGCGAAGTAGCTGATGATCTTGAAGTTCCGCCGCACGTTCTGCGGTTCTGGGAAACCAAGTTCAATCAGGTCCGTCCGCTGAAGCGGGGCGGTGGCCGTCGGTACTATCGACCGGAAGACGTGGCGCTGCTTCAGCGGATCCGGGAGTTGCTCTACCGCGAAGGCTACACGATCAAGGGCGTCCAGAAGCTGCTGCGGGACGGCGCCGTCCGGATGCCGACAGCAGGAGAGACCGCGCGGGCCGCACAGGCAACGAACCCCGTTAAGGGGGGCAACGGCAAGCCGGCCGCCGAGACGGCTCCGTCCAACGGCGACGGTGGTGAGAAGGCCGAGCTGCGGAGGGTCATCGAGGAGTTGAAGGCCCTCAGGCATCAGTTGGCCCAGGTGCTCCACTGACGTCCTCGTTGCTGGATATTCGTCAACGGCGGCGGGTCGAAAGCCAGACGCGTCGCATGCTCGCCGGCTGATCCGTGATCATGCTGAGAATTATACGGTAATTGGGGCTCGGGAAGGCGCCTGTCGGCGTTGTTCCAGGAGAAGTGATCGCCTATAGTCCGCCGCGTCGGAGCGTAGCGCAGTCTGGTAGCGCACCACACTGGGGGTGTGGGGGTCGTGGGTTCGAATCCCGCCGCTCCGACCATTTTTCAACCGCGGCCGATCGGCTGCGGGGGATTCTCCGGCCCGCTGCCCCCTTCGCGCCGGTATGCACCAGAGGAGGTTTCCCGTGGCGCTTGCCAATCTCTCCCCGGCTCCGATTGAAGATGCCCGCCGTCGCTCGCGCGTTGATCTTGCCGCTGCGCTGCGCTGGGCAGTTCGCCTCGGCTATCACGAGGGAATCTGCAACCACTTCTCGGCGGTGATCCCGGGGGAGGACGACCGGTTCCTGATCAACCCGCATGGCTTTCACTGGTCTGAGATCCGCGCGAGTGACCTAGTCGAGGTCGACGCTGAGGGCAATGCCGTCGATGGGCATGAGCCGCCCGAGCCAACGGCATTCTTTATCCACTATCACATCCACCGGCTGGTGCCGGCGGCGAAGGTGGTGCTGCACACCCACATGCCGTACGCAACCGCGCTGACCATGTTGGAAGACGGCAGGCTTGAGCCGACACTGCAGACCTCCCTGAAATTCTACGATTCCATCGCCTATGACGATGAATACAACGGGTTGGCGCTTGACGATTCCGAGGGAGAGCGGATTGCGGCGTCGCTGCAAAGCGGCAAGCGAATCGCCTTTCTGGCCAACCACGGCGTGGTGGTCACCGGCGAGACGATCGCCCACGCGTTCGACGACCTCTATTATCTGGAGCGGGCGTGTCAGGCCCAGGTCATTGCCATGTCGACCGGCCGACCAATGCGACGTGTGCCGCAGGATATCGCGCGGATGACGGCCGACCAGATGGTCAGTGCTTCCGAGCGGGCCCAGTCCGTGCGGCATTTCAATGCGCTGAAGCGTCTGCTCGAGCGCGATGAGCCTGACTACCAGGATTGACGATCCGACCGATCGTCAGGTCGGCCAGGGCCGGTTCACCGGCTGCATGCCAACGCGCTTGAAGTAAGCGTCGAAATTGGTCTCTGGCCCGACCAGTTGATGGACGAGCTTGGCGATCCGGACACGCCGTTCGGGAACGTTGTAGGGTGGGCCGTCCTCATTGATCGGCTGCGGCAGAATGCAGCGCCACCCGTCGACGGCCACCAACTGGTCGCGAAACACCAGTGCACCGTTGTACAGAAAATCCAGAATGACGGCCTGAGCCCGTTTGTTCGGCAGCTTCTGGACCCAATCCTCGTTGTAGTTCTTGTCGGAGATCAGGCCCCAGGCCATTCCGAAGCGAATGTCACGGATGAATGTCAGCGTGCTGGTGTGCTCCTGCATCTCCAGGTCGGCGGTGCCGCCGCCGGCTGATCGTATTGGCACTATGCGATACATGAAGGTGGGCAGCAGGGTCGCGTGCCAATCCGTCGGCTTGCTGGACGCAATCACGGTCAGAAAGTCTTCAAGTGTCATCCGGCAGCCTCTCGACTCACTGCAGGATCATGGACGGGCAAAGGCTGAAGTGTCCAGTTCGCCCCACCAGGGTTCGGTACGATTAGGTATTGGAAACGATCTGACGGCCGTCACTGGTCAGCTTGCAAACCAGCCAGTCCGGCTTGAGTGGATTGTCGAACCATGGTTCGGCCCACCCGCGCTCGACGCAGGACTGAATGGTCCGAGGATGGATGCGCTGCCCGTCCCGATCGAACAACGGCAGCTTGCCACCCGGTTGATCGAGTCCGCGTCGCAACCAGTCCTTTTGCGGTTCTGTCGCCCGTGAACCGCCGACTGTCGTGGAACTCGAACTCTTTCGCTGTCGTGTCGACGTGCCCATGCCATCCTCCCCGTTTGCACTCTAGGCAAGCGCCTTCAACGCTTCCACCGCATGTGGGTTGTCGATCGCGTCGGCGCCGTGGGATGATCCTGGTCCCATCGGAGGCAACCAATGACACCCTCGACATCGGCGCGGCTGGCGCTCGGGTTTTCCTGCGTCGGTCACAGTTTCGCGCACCTTCTGATGCTGCTCTATCCGACCGTCGTCCTCTCGCTGGAGGTAGCGTGGATTCGGCCGTTCGAGGAACTGATCGCCCTCATGCTGGTCGGACAGGTGCTGTTCGGCGTCGGTGCGGTTCCGGCCGGTTGGCTCGGCGATCGCTGGAGCGCGCCGGGGATGATGACGGTGTTCTTCCTTGGAACCGGAACAGCCGCGATCGCCACCGGCTTTGCCGATGGACCGTTCGAGATTGCCCTGGGACTGGCGGCGATCGGATTGTTCGCCTCGATTTATCATCCAGTGGGGATTGCCTGGGTGACCCGCAATCCGGTGAACCGCGGACGAGCGCTTGGCATCAACGGAATCTTCGGATCGGCCGGCACCGCGGGTGGCGCCGTGGTCGCCGGTGGCCTCGCGACTGCCTATGGCTGGCAGTGGGCATTCTTTGTCCCCGGCGCGCTGTGTGTCGGCGCCGGCTTGGTGCTGCTGGCGCTGTTGGTCGGCGGGCGCGTCGGTGACACCAAGGATCGCGGACGCTCGGCACCGTCGGAGTCGTCTCGTGGCGACATGATGCGGGGCGGCCTGATCCTGCTGATCACCATCGCCTGCTCGGGGCTGATCTACCAGACAACCTCGTTCGCCATGCCGAAGCTGTTCGAGCAGCGCCTGGGCGGCCTAGTCGATACCGCCGTCGGCGTCGGAGCGATGGTCTCCACCGTGTACTTCATCTCGGCAGGCGCGCAGATCCTCGGCGGCTGGCTGGCCGATCGCTACGATCTGCGACGTGTCTATTTCGGGTGCTGGCTGCTGCAGATCCCGATCCTCGGGCTGGCGGTCACCCTGGCCGGGCCGGTGCTGATCCCGGTTGCTACCCTGATGGTGCTGATCAACACGACCGCGGTCCCGGCGGAGAACAGCCTGTTTGCCCGCTACACGCCGCCGGCTTGGCGCGGCACGGCGTTCGGCGTGAAGTTTCTGGTGTCTCTCGGCGTCGCGGCCGTCAGCGTGCCGCTGGTCGGCGAGATGTATCGGGCGTTCCACGAGTTCGGGCCGCTGCTGGTGACGCTGGCAGTCGCGGCCGCGGTAGGCGCCGTCGTGGCCCTGTTGCTGCCGGCGACCCGGCACGCGCCGTCCGCCCAACCGGCAGAGTAAGACCATGGTCCGAACTTCGCCTGTCTTGATTGATTCGCTGGATCACCTCGTCCTGACCGTGCGCGACATAGACGCGACCATCGTCTTCTACCGGGATTGGCTCGGCATGGAGGTCGTGACGTTCGGAGGCGGCCGAAAAGCTCTCGCCTTCGGGCAACAGAAGATCAACCTGCACGAAGCGGACAAGGAGTTCGTTCCGCCTGTAATCAAGGCGGAACGGCCGGTCCCGGGTTCAGGTGATCTGTGTTTTCTGACCTCTGCCTCGCTGGCTGACGTCGTGGCCCGGGCAGAGGAGCTTGGTATTGCGATCATCGAGGGGCCTGACCGGCGGACCGGTGCAGTCGGGGCGATCAACTCGGTCTACGCGCGGGATCCGGATGGCAACCTGATCGAGGTCTCGAACCGGCTCTACTGACTCCGCTCGGCCGAAGACGCGAAGCGCACGGCCTCTTCGGCGGCACGCACCAGGGCACGGGCCTTGTTCAAGGTCTCCTGCCACTCGGACTCGGGATCGCTGTCGGCAACCACACCGCCGCCGGCCTGGACGTACATGGTGCCGTCCTTGACCAGGGCGGTGCGCAGGGCGATGCAGGTGTCCATGCCGCCATCGGCCGCGAAATAGCCTACCGCACCGGCATAGACACCGCGGCGGGATACCTCGAGCTCGTCGATGATCTCCATCGCCCGGACCTTCGGCGCACCCGAGACGGTGCCGGCCGGGAAGCCTGCGAACAGCGCGTCGATCGCGTCGTAGCCCTCGGCAAGCTTGCCTTCGACATGGCTGGCGATGTGCATCACGTGGCTGTACTGCTCGATCGTGAACTGTTCCTTGACCGAGACCGACCCGATGGCGCTGACCCGACCGACATCGTTGCGGCCCAGGTCCAGCAGCATCAGATGCTCGGCCCGCTCCTTGGGATCCGCCAGCAACTCGGCGGCCAGGGCGCGGTCCTCGTCGGGATTGGCACCGCGGCGCCGCGTACCGGCGAGTGGTCGGATCGTGACGACGTCGTCGCGCAGCCGAACCAGGATCTCCGGGCTTGAGCCAACCACCGCGTAGCCGCCGAAGTCGAAGTAGAACAGGAACGGCGACGGGTTCAGCCGGCGCAGCGACCGATACAATGCGAAAGGCGGAAGCTGGAACGGTACGGCGAGGCGGTGCGAGGGCACGACCTGGAACGCGTCGCCGGCGTGGATGTACTCAACCGCTTTGCGGACCATCGCGTGATACGCGTCGCGACCGGTGTTCGAAACCGGGGCCGGCAGCGGGTCGACGGCCGAACCACCTTCCCGGCGGTAGGGCAGGGAGCGCTCGAAGTCGGCAACCAGATCCGCCAGGCGAACCCGGGCATCTCCCCAGGCAGCCGCCGCCGAGACACCCGGCTGCGGTCGGACCGGCGTCACTGCGGTCATGACGTCCTCGAGCCGATCGAAGATGCACACCAATGTCGGTCGCAGGAACAGGCCGTCCCAGATGTTCAGCGTGTCCGGGTTGTTGTCCGGAATGTTCTCGAACAGGCGTATGGCGTCATAGCCCATGTAGCCGAACAACCCTGCGGCCATCGGCGGCAGGCCTTCGGGAAGCTCGATCCGGCTCTCGGCGATCAACGCCCGCAGCGACACCAGCGGTTCGACATCGACCGGCTCGAAAGCCTCCGGTTCAACGCGAGCGTTGCGGTTGATCTCGGCCTTCTGCTTGTAGAAGCGCCAGATCAGGTCCGGCTTCATGCCGATGACCGAATAGCGACCTCGTACCGCACCGCCTTCGACCGATTCCAGGAGGAATGCGTTGGCACGGCCATCGGCCAGTTTCAGCATGGCGGAGACCGGCGTTTCGAGATCCGCTACCAGGGTGGTCCAGACAACTTGGGGCTGCCCGGCCTCGTAGCGTTCGACGAAACGGTCGAAACCGGGCTGCGGTGTCATTGCGCGGTCTCGTACAAGCGCAGAACGCTGGATTTGTTCTCCACAACCTTGAACCGGTTCCGCAGATCGGCCAACAGCAGCTCAATTAGATCGGACTCTGCCGCCTGCTGCATCTGGGTCGCGATGGCTTTGCGCACGTTGGCCTGTGCCGTTGCATCGGCGGGCTCGATCCGCACCAGCCGAACCACCGCCGCCTGGGTGTCGTCGGCCGTTACGGCCACACCGCCGACATCCTTGATGCCGAACAGGGTGGCGGGCAGGGTGTTCGGGAAGCCCTGCGGCGCATTGCGTGTGGACCGTGTGAGCGCCGGCAGTTCGGCCGTCGGCATTCCGTCGGCAGCGGCCAAGTCGGCGAGCGAACCGCCACCGCGTACCTTTTCCGCGAGGGAGTCCGCGCGCTCTTCGGCGATCTCCATCCGCCGCTCCGACTTCCAGTCAGCCAGCACCCGGTCGCGCACTTCATCCAGCGACGGTACGCGAGGGGCGGTGATCTCATCGACTCGAAGTACGAAGAACTGGCCGTCTAGCCCTTCGCCAAGCCCACTCTGCTGGTCTTTCGGCGTATCGAAGGCAAGTTCGAGGAAACGCCCGCCGGGCAAATCCACGGCCTTCTCGCCGGATTTCAGGGCTCCGGTCTTTGACAACCCGGTGATGCGGAGCACCGGGAGTTCCAGCGACTTCGCGGCTTCTTCCAGAGTAGCGCCACCGGCCAACGCGTCCTCGAGTTTGTTCGCGGTCTCGTAGACCACGTCCAGGGCTCGGTCGTGCGCCAACTCGTCACGGATCCGTCCCTTGGCCTCCTCGTAGGTGACCGTGGTTCCCGGCTGGATTGATCGAACCCTGAACAGGTGCCAGCCAAAGCCGCTCTTCACCGGCTCGCTGACCGCGTTCTGCGCAAGAGCGAACACGGCATCGGCTGTCCCGGTCGGCAGGCCATCGCGGGCCAGCGCGCCGAGATCGAGTGCAGCCTCGTCGGCCCCGGTCGTGTCCTTGGCGACAGCGACGAAGTCTTCGCCGCCCGCAATGCGGGCGTGCGCCGCTTTGGAGGCATCCTCAGTCTCGAAGAGGATCTGTTGAACCTCGCGCCGTTCCGGCTTCGCCAGTTGATCGGCCCGTTCGTCGTAGGCCGCACGAACATCGCCTTCAGGGATGTCGAGCGTCTTGGCGACTGCGGCCGGCGACACCTGGGCCCAGGCGATCGATCGGTACTCTGGTTCCTCGTAGCCGGACTTGCTGGCCTCGAAATAAGAGTTGAGCGCGGCATCGTCCGGTGCCGTCGGTTCCGGGACAGCGGCAGCCGGAATTGTTACCACTTCGGCGATGCGACGTTCCTGGCGGTATGCAAACACACGGTCGACGGCGGCTTCGGGAGCGGCGTCTGCGGCGGTCAGAGCGTCGATGAGTTGCCGGCGCGCGAAATCCTGACGAAGCCGGAGGATGAACTCTTCTTCCGACCATCCGTTATTGGCCAAAGTGGTCTGATAGCGCGCACGGTCGAACTGCCCGGTCTGATCGGTGAAGCGAGACCGAACGAATTCGGCGACACGATCGGTTCCGACCGACAGATCCAGTGACCGGGTCGCCGCGATCATCAGCCCTTCGGTCACCATGTTGTTCATGACCTGGTCGAGCATTCCGAGCTGAATGGCCTGTTCGACCGTCAACGGCACGCCGATTCTGCGCCGCGCGGTCTCGAACTCGCCGGCGACCTCCTGGGTGGTGAACCGGGTCTCATCACCAACCGAGATGGCTACCTTGCCCGCGGGATTGCCGAAGAACACATCGCCGATGCCCCAGATCGCGAAGCTGACAATCAGCATCACGAAAAGAATTTTGACGAAGATCGATGTTACCTTGGAACGAATGAACTGGAGCATCGCGTAAAAAGGCCTTGTATCGATGAAACGCTATCGGTGCCGCCGCCGGCATCGAGGCGCGGCATCATAGGGAGAGCGTCCCGGCGCGGCAACCGCAGAATCCCCCGAAAGACAAAGGATTCCGAGGGTCTCAGGCCGAGCGTGTTGGCGTCGATCCGCCGTCGTGGTAGAGCCGGTCGGCCTGCGTACCAGGAGATGTAACATGACGATGCGACCCTTGATCGCCGGTAACTGGAAAATGAACCTCGACCGGGCCGCGGGTACCACACTGGCCCGCGAGTTGGCAGGTGCGGTCGCCAGCGCATCAGCCTTCGAGATGGTCGTGTGCCCGCCGGCGCCATACCTGCTGGCGGTTGCCGAGGAACTGGCCGGCAGTCCGGTGGCACTCGGCGGCCAGGATTGCCATACCGCTGCCAGCGGCGCCCATACCGGCGACGTCTCGGCACCGATGCTGAGCGACCTCGGCTGCACCTATGTGATCGTTGGCCATTCGGAGCGCCGCGCCGATCACGGCGAAACCGATGCCGTTGTCCGGGCCAAGGCCGAGGCGGCGCGGGCCGCCGGGCTGGTCCCAATTGTCTGCGTCGGCGAGACCGAAGCCCAGCGCGACGCCGGAACGACGTTGGACATCGTGGGCCGACAGGTTGTCGATTCGGTGCCTGACGGTTTGGATGGTGCGACCCTTGTCGTGGCCTACGAGCCGGTGTGGGCCATCGGGACCGGTCGTACGCCAACGGTGGATGACGTCGCGGCCGTTCATGCCCATATCCGAGGTGTGCTGTCGGCAAAAACCGCCGACGCGGCGGCAGTGCGGATCCTGTATGGCGGTTCGGTGAAGTCGTCGAACGCCGTTGAGTTGCTGGCCGTGGCAAATGTCGACGGCGCGTTGGTTGGTGGTGCCAGCCTGAAGACCGCGGATTTCCTGGCAATCGCCCGGTCGGTTTGAGCGATTGACCTCAAGACTGGCCAAGTCGGCCGGTTGGCGTTAAAACCCGCGCCGTCCGAGTGCGGACAGAGACCATTGCAAGGATCGACATGACGGCGATCGTTTTGACCATTCATCTGATGATCGCGCTGGCCCTGGTCATCGTAGTGTTGCTGCAGCGTAGCGAAGGCGGCGGGCTGGGTATCGGCGGTGGCGGCGGTGGCGGCATGGGATCGTTCATGTCGGCGCGCGGTACGGCGAATTTGTTGACCCGGACCACCGCGATTCTGGCGGCGTGCTTCATGAGCACTAGCATCCTGCTGGCGATTCTCGCCGGAAATACCGGCACTCAATCCATCGTGGACCGTCCGGCAGCGGTCGATACCGCTCCTGCCAAGACCGGGCCGGCCGCACCAGTCTCGCAGTAACTAACTGACTTCAATAGATATTTTTGAACCCGACAGACAGGCGTCTGTCGGAGCGAGGAACAGTGTGACAAAGAATGCCTCGACTTCGGTCGTTCCGGTATAAGGGGGGTCCATGACGCGGTTCATCTTCATCACCGGCGGCGTGGTCTCCTCCCTTGGCAAGGGGCTGGCTTCCGCAGCCCTCGGCGCGCTTCTCCAAGCGCGCGGGTACAAGGTCCGCCTTCGCAAGCTTGATCCCTACCTCAATGTCGATCCGGGCACGATGAGCCCGTATCAGCATGGCGAAGTCTACGTGACCGACGACGGCGCCGAGACTGACCTCGACCTGGGCCACTACGAACGGTTCACCGGCGTGGCTGCGAAACGCAGCGACAACGTGACCACCGGCCAGATCTACATGGACGTGATCACCCGGGAGCGGCGCGGCGACTATCTGGGCGCCACCATCCAGGTGATTCCCCACGTAACCGACGCCATCAAAGAGTTCGCCCGCGGTGACCTCGAGGACGAGGACTTCGTGCTGTGCGAGATCGGCGGCACGGTCGGCGACATCGAGGGCCTGCCGTTCCTGGAGGCGATTCGCCAGCTCGGCAACGAGCTGGGCCGCGAGCGGTCGCTGTTCATGCACCTGACGCTGGTGCCCTACATTCCGGCAGCCGGCGAGTTGAAGACCAAGCCGACTCAGCATTCGGTCAAGGAACTGCAGAGCGTCGGCATCCAGCCGGACATCCTGTTGTGCCGGTCGGACCGTGAGATTCCGGTCGAGCAGCGCCGCAAGATCGGCCTGTTCTGCAACATCCGCCCCGAAGCGGTGATTCCGGCGCTCGACGTCTCGTCGATCTACAAGGTGCCGCTGAGCTACCATCAGGAGGGGCTCGACGTCGAAGTGCTGAGGCATTTCGGCCTGCTGGCGAGCGACGCGGAGCCGACCCTGACGCGCTGGACCGATATCCTGTATCGCGTCGAGAATCCGGAAGGCAAGGTTCGGATCGCCGTAGTCGGCAAGTACACCAGCCTGCTCGACAGCTACAAATCCCTGGCCGAGGCGCTGACCCACGGCGGTATTGCCAACAACGTCAAGGTCGAGCTCGAATGGATCGATTCCGAGATCTTCGAGACCGAGACCGAGGCCCTGCTGCGGCTTGAGGATGTGCACGGCATCCTGGTACCAGGCGGCTTTGGCGAACGTGGCTCGGAAGGCAAGATCGCCGCGGTCACCTTCGCGCGTGAGCATCGCATTCCGTATTTCGGAATCTGCTTCGGCATGCAGATGGCCTGCATCGAAGTGGCTCGGAATATGGCAGACATCAAAGGCGCCGGGTCGACCGAGTTTGGTCCCTGCGCCGAACCGATTGTCGGCCTGCTGACGGAGTGGAGCCGAGGCAACACCCGCGAGACCCGCTCCACGGACAGCGACCTCGGCGGCACCATGCGGCTGGGTGCCTATGAGTGCCAGCTGACGCCTGGCTCAAAGGTTCATCAGGCATATGCGTCGGATCGTATCTTCGAACGGCATCGGCATCGCTACGAGGTGAACATCAATTACCGCGACGCCCTGCAAGGCACCGGCTTGGTGTTCTCGGGCATGTCGCCGGACGGCGTGCTGCCGGAGATCGTGGAATTGCCGAATCATCCCTGGTTCGTCGGTGTGCAGTTCCACCCTGAATTGAAGTCGAAACCGTTCGATCCGCACCCGCTGTTCACCAGCTTCGTTGAGGCGGCGGTCGAACAGTCCCGTCTGGTGTGACGCGATGACCACGAGCAAACCCGTCACCGTCGGTAGCATCACGATCGCCAACGACCGGCCGTTCACGCTGATTGCCGGGCCGTGCCAGATCGAGAGCCGCGATCACGCAATGGAAGTCGCGGAAGTCTTGGCTGCGATCTGTGGCAAGGCCGGCGTGCCGCTGATCTACAAGTCGTCCTACGACAAGGCGAACCGGACCAGCGTGGCGGGGCAGCGCGGAATCGGCATGACGGCCGGGCTGCAGATCCTGGCCGATGTGCGCGAACGGTTCGGCTGCCCGGTGCTGACCGACGTGCATGAACCACCGCAGTGCGCGGCTGCTGCCGAATACGTCGACGTGCTGCAGATTCCGGCCTTCCTGTGTCGCCAGACCGATCTGCTGCTGGCGGCTGGTGCGACGGGAAAGGTGGTCAACGTCAAGAAGGGTCAGTTCCTGGCGCCTTGGGAGATGAAGAACGTTGCTGACAAGGTCGCGTCGACCGGCAACCAGCGTATCCTGTTGACAGAGCGCGGCGTCAGCTTCGGCTACAACACCCTGGTGTCGGACATGCGCAGCCTGCCGGAGATGGCCAAGACCGGGTACCCGGTGGTGTTTGATGCCACCCATTCCGTTGCCCAGCCCGGTGGTAAGGGAACGTCGAGCGGTGGCCAGCGCGAATTTGCGCCGGTCCTGGCCCGTGCCGCGTTGGCGGTGGGCGCGGCCGCGGTCTTCATGGAATGCCATCCCGATCCGGACAACGCGCCGTCCGACGGCCCGAACATGGTCCGGCTTGCCGATTTGCCAGCCCTCCTGGACACCTTCGTCGCCTTCGATAGGATCGCCAAGGCCCATCCGGTCGCGATCGGCTGATCGGGCCTCGCGAAGCGATCCACGGGAGGGTGCCGCATGGCGCGCACCGACGGCCGATACGGCCTCGCCTACACCACCAATCACCCCGACTCGGCCGCCCGGTTCGACAACCTAGTCAGCGCCTATCTCGGCTTCGGCCGCGACATCGGCGACCATCTGAAGGCGCTGCTGGCCGACGACCGCGACATGCCACTGGCCCACGTCGCCAAGGGCTACTTCTTCATGCTATTCGGCAGTGCCGCGATGGCCGAGCGCGCCCGCAAGAGCCTTGCCGACGCCGAGCGATTGTTCGAGTCAGCCGACACGACCGACCGTGAGCGGCTGCACCTGGAAGCGTTGCGTGCCTGGTGCGCAGCCGACCTCGACCGGACGACGGATGTCTGGGAAGCCATTCTGCTGGATCATCCCAAGGATGTGTTCGCGCTGCGCCTGGCGCACTTCAATCACTTCTACGCCGGCGAGGCGCGCAAGATGCGCGACAGTGTCGCGCGCGTTCTGCCGCAGTGGACCGACGCGGATCCTGACATCGGCTACGTCCACGGCATGTACGGCTTTGCCCTTGAGGAATCCGGCGACTACGCCCGCGGCGAACGGTTCGGTCGCATGGCGGTCGAGCGAAACCCGAAGGACGCCTGGTCGGTGCACGCGGTCGCCCATGTCATGGAGATGCAAGGTCGGCATGCCGAGGGTATTGCCTGGGTAAACCGGCACGAAGCGGACTGGTCGACCACCAACAACTTCCGCTTCCACCTGTACTGGCACCGTGCGCTGTATCATCTGGAGCGCCACGAGTTCGATCAGGTCCTGTCGATCTACGACGATTATGTTGCGTCGGACATCGCCAGCGACATGTACCTGGACGTCTGCAACGCCGCGTCGCTGCTGTGGCGGCTCGAGATGTACGGGGTTGACGTCGGCGACCGGTGGAAGGGGCTGGCTGAGATCTCGCTGCGTCACGTTGACGACCGCGAATTGATCTTCGTGTCGCTGCATTACCTCATCGCGCTGATCAAGAGCGGCGAGGTTGAGGCGGCGGCCCGCATGGCCGCGCAGATTGAAGGATACGCGAACTCAGCGGCAACCCAGGGCCGGGTGTCCGCGCGGGTCGGGGTGGGGACAGCGACCGCCCTGGCGGCATTTGCGAAGGGAGACGCCGGGTCGGCTGTCGATGCGCTGTTGCCGATCCGCTACGACCTGTACTGCATGGGCGGCAGCCACGCTCAGCGCGACCTGTTCGAGGAAGTTCTGGTCGCCGCAGCCGTACAGGCAAGGCCCCTGATTGCCCGGCGGTTGTTGGCTGAGCGCACCGCGCTGAAGCCGCACAGCGCCTGGAGCTGGCGCAACTACGCGACTGCGCTGCGGACCGACGGTGCGCCGGAGGCTGCCGTTGCCGCGGAACGCCAAGCGGACGCGATCCTGTCAGCGGCCTGACGGCTCAGTAAGGCGTGCCGTCGCTACGGCGCACGAACACGTAATCGCCGTCGATCCACCGGACCTGCATATCGACATCCGGGTAGTCGACCTCGTCGCCGTCGATGCGGTCGCCTACCTCCAGATATGTCGCTTCGGTGTCCGTCCGGTTCAGCAGCGCGTGACCATCGGACCGCCCAGCCGGAAACGCTGCGCACATTCCTGGGCTGAGGACCTGCTCACCGGCATCGGTGACCAGCGTGACGGTACCAGTCAGGACCATCACGAACTCGTCCTCGCGGGTGTGCCAGTGCCGCACCGACGACTCGCTGCGCGGCGGCAGAGTGACGTGGTTCACGCCGAAATTCTTCAACCCGCCGTGATCGCCGAGGCGACGCTTGACCCGTTCCGCCGATGGCCCGGCGAAGGCCGCCGGATAGCTGCTACCGACATGGGTGGCGACGGTCATCGGATCGAACGCCGGCGGTTTTGGCTTCTCGGGCATGGAGCTACTCGCGGTCACAAACGTTGTCTGTGCAGTTTAGACGGCAAATCAATTGAACCTCCAGCGGTCGGGCGCTATTTCTCCCGCACCGTTTCCGGTCCTCAGGAGCCCGCCCATGAGCGCGATCATCGACATCACCGCCCGCGAGATACTGGACAGTCGCGGCAATCCGACGGTGGAGGTCGACGTCACCCTCGAGACCGGCGCCCTCGGCCGGGCAGGGGTGCCGTCCGGGGCATCCACAGGTGCGTATGAGGCAGTTGAGAAGCGCGACGGTGACGCCAAGCGCTACGGCGGCAAGGGGGTCCAGCAGGCGGTCGACGCCGTGAACGGCGAGATCTTCGATGCGCTGTCCGGGCGTGAAGCCGCCGAGCAACTCCTGATCGACCGGGCGCTCATCGAACTGGACGGAACCGAAAACAAGAGCCGGCTCGGCGCCAACGCGCTGCTCGGCGTGTCCATGGCCGTTGCCAAGGCCCAGGCCGACGAAATGGGGCTGCCGTTGTGGCGCTATGTGGGCGGGGCGTATGCCCATGTGCTGCCGACCCCGATGATGAACATCATCAACGGCGGCGCCCATGCGGACAACCCGATCGACTTTCAGGAGTTCATGATCATGCCGGTGGCGTTCCCGACGTTCCGGGAAGCGCTGCGGGCCGGATCGGAGATCTTCCACGCCCTGCGCAAGCACCTGTCGGCCGCCGGCCATAACACCAATGTCGGTGACGAGGGCGGGTTTGCCCCGGACATGAAGAGCGCCGACGAGGCGTTGGCCGCGGTGATGAAGGCGATCGAGGCGGCTGGCTACCGGCCGGGCGAAGACGTCATGATCGCTCTCGATCCGGCCTCTACCGAGTTCTTCAAGGACGGCAAGTACGTTCTGGAAGGCGAGGGCAAGACGCTGGACGCCGCTGGCATGATCAAGCTCTACGCTGATCTGGCGGCACGTTACCCGATCGTGTCGATCGAGGACGCGTTGAGCGAAGACGACTGGGATGGATTCAAGGCCCTGACCGCCGAGCTTGGCTCCAAGGTGCAGATCGTCGGCGACGATCTGTTCGTGACCAACTCCAAGCGGTTGAAGCGCGGTATTGCCGAGAAATCGGGCAACGCCATCCTGGTGAAGGTGAACCAGATCGGCACGCTCTCTGAAACACTCGAAACGGTCTCCATGGCGCAGCGCGCTCGCTTCGGCACGGTGATGTCGCACCGTTCCGGCGAAACCGAGGACGCGACGATCGCCGATCTCGCGGTAGCGACGAACGCCGGTCAGATCAAGACTGGCTCGCTGTCCCGATCCGACCGCACCGCCAAGTACAACCAGTTGCTCCGCATTGAGGAGGCACTGGGTGCGGCCGGGCGTTACGCCGGTCGGGCATCGCTGGCGCCGTTAGCCGAGTGAGCAGCGCACAGAACGATTCCGCCGAGCCGCAACCGATCGATCCACGGACCCTGCTTGGCATCAACAGCTTCGGGCAGCCGATCTGGCGGGCCGTGGTTCAGGCAGGGCTGTTCTTCACGGTTGCCGGGCTGGGGGTGTCGATGGCGCTGGGCCAGCCGCCTAAGCCTGAGCTGGGCTGGTCGATCGCCCTGTTGGGCGCCGTCGCCGGTGTCGTCCTTCCCGGCTTGGCGACGTTCGGAGGACGGCGTCGGGTCGAGCTGTTCGAGGAAGGCTTTGTGGTCCGTAGCATGTTCCACACCAGGCAGCATCGCTGGACCGAAGTCTCGGACTTCGTGCTGGCAACGATGCTGCCCGGCCGCGGCATGCGTCAGACCTATGTGGTCTATGACGCTGAAGGCGACCGCGGCATCTTGATTCGCCTGAACCGGTTCCTGAGTGGCCGAGGCCGGTCGCTACCGATCGGTCTGGAGCCGGCCCACATGCCGGGGAATGCGGTGACAGTCGCGCTGACGTTAAACGCCTGGCGAGAACGTGCCATTGACAAGGCGAATGCCGGAGACGGTTGAGTTCTTTTGGCAACAGGCTGAGTTTATTGGTGAATTATTAGGAAAGATTCGCGATTCGTTCACGTTGTTCGACCTGTGACGGCGTGATTCAATTCAGGTGTCGCCGACGAGGAGGACGCCATGACCCTGATCCCTGAGCTCAAGCGCCGTGCTCGACACGTCGTCGGGCCGTTGATCGGGTCCCTGCTGGTGGCGTACTTTGCGTATCATGCGGTCGAGGGTGATCGCGGCATTCGCGCATGGCAGCGCCTTGATGGCGAAGTCGCCGAAGCGCGGGCCGTACGCGATCGGTTGTCCGGCGAGCAGGCCGCTTTCGAGAAGCGTGTTTCCATGCTGCGACCTGATGGCCTTGACCCCGATCTTTTGGAAGAGCGTGCGCGTCTGGTGTTGGGTTTCGTTCCGTCGGACGGCCTAATCATGGGATCAGCCGTCGTTCCAACGGCTCGATTGGCCGGCCTTACAAGCGTTCGCCGAACGATTTCAGCCAATTAACTCAATTTCAGTTAATTGACATTTTTGTGTTGCAGCACAAACCCTTAGCGCACTTGCAATAACCGAGGTCTTCCCCTAATTGTTTGCGGGTAGGTACGGTGCGAATGCGTCGTGCTGTCCGCAGACGATGCGCAGGGGGACTCTCATGGCAGGTGCGGCAACCCAGAAGTCGACGTCCAGCCGCGGCAAATCCACCGCGGCACGCTCGACCCGCTCCACCAAAAAATCGACGTCGTCCGAGCCATCGGTCGAACAGTTGGTCGACTACTACCGTGACATGCTGGTCATCCGCCGTTTCGAGGAGAAAGCTGGCCAACTCTATGGCATGGGCCTGATCGGCGGATTCTGTCATCTCTACATCGGCCAGGAAGCCGTGGTCGTCGGCATGCAAGCCGCGATCGGCGAAGGCGATACGGTGGTGACCTCGTATCGGGATCACGGCCATATGCTGGCGACCGGCATGGAAGCGCGCGGCGTGATGGCCGAGTTGACCGGCCGGATCGGGGGATACTCCCGCGGCAAGGGCGGCTCGATGCACATGTTCAGCCGCGAAAAGAACTTCTTCGGCGGGCACGGCATCGTCGGCGCACAGGTTCCCATCGGAACCGGGCTAGCCTTCAACCACCGCTACCGCGGTAGCGACCGGGTGTCGCTGACTTATATGGGTGATGGCGCGGTCAATCAGGGGCAGGTGTACGAGAGCTTCAATATGGCGGCTCTCTGGAAACTGCCTGTGATCTTCATCATCGAGAACAACAAGTACGGCATGGGCACCTCGGTGACCCGCGCCGCCGCTGGTCCGTCACTGGCCGAGCGTGGCCACGCCTACGGCATTCCCGGCGAAGAGATCGACGGGATGAGCGTGACGGCTGTCAAGGCGGCCGGCGACAAAGCGGTGGCCTACTGCCGCGCCGGCAAGGGGCCGTACATTCTGGAAATGAAGACCTACCGCTACCGCGGCCACTCCATGTCCGATCCGGCCAAATACCGGAGCAAGGAGGAGGTCAACAAGATGCGGCAGGAGCACGATCCGATCGACTCTCTGCGACGTGTGCTGATCGAGCGCAAGGTCGACGAGGAGACCTTGAAGAAGGTCGACCGCGAGGTGAAGGATCTGGTGACCGACGCCGCCGATTTTGCCCAGCAGAGCCCCGAGCCGGATGTCGCCGAGCTCTGGACGGATATTCTCGTAGAGGCCTGACGCCGGAGCGGCCGCGGCCCGCGGCGCCCGCACGAGGGGAAAACGCATGCCGACACCCGTACTGATGCCGGCCTTGTCGCCGACGATGACCGAGGGAAACCTCGCCAAATGGCACGTCAAGCAGGGCGACGCGGTCAAAGCCGGTGACGTGATCGCCGAGATTGAGACCGACAAGGCGACCATGGAGGTCGAGGCGGTCGACGAAGGGACGATCGGTAAGATCGTGGTCTCCGAAGGCACCGATGGCGTGGCGGTCAATGCCGTGATCGCCTACCTGCTGGACGAGGGCGAGAGCGCAGGGGACATTCCCGACGAGGCTTCTGCTTCGGTGCCAGCGTCATCCTCTCCGACGTCAAGCGCGCAGAAGGCCAGCGGCGGCGTAGGTCCCGAGGGCGCGCCGGAGGCGCCGTCCTCGCCTGGTGCACCCGCCCACACGTCCGTGCCAGTTTCGGTTCCCAGCATCGACGAAGACAAGTTCTTCAAGGACACACAGCGGCAGACCGTGCGCGAAGCGCTGCGTGACGCCATGGCCGAGGAGATGCGGAGCGACGGCGACGTCTTCGTCATGGGCGAGGAAGTGGCCGAGTACCAGGGCGCCTACAAGGTGACCCAGGGCCTGTTGGCCGAATTCGGCGCCAAGCGGGTGATCGACACGCCGATCACCGAGCACGGTTTCGCCGGAATGGCGGTCGGCGCGGCATTCGGCAAGCTGAAGCCGGTGGTCGAGTTCATGACCTTCAACTTCGCCATGCAGGCCATCGACCAGATCATCAATTCGGCGGCCAAGACGCTGTACATGTCGGGCGGCCAGATGGGGTGCCCGATCGTGTTCCGCGGACCGAACGGCGCCGCCTCCCGCGTGGCCGCCCAGCACTCACAGTGTTACGCGAGCTGGTACGCCCATTGCCCGGGCTTGAAGGTGATCGCGCCCTGGTCGGCTGCCGATGCGAAGGGCCTGCTGAAGGCCGCGATCCGCGACCCGAATCCGATCATCTTCCTGGAGAACGAGGTTCTGTACGGGCAGTCGTTCGACGTTCCGACCGACCCCGACTTCGTGTTGCCGATCGGCAAGGCGAAGATCGTACGCGCCGGCAAAGACGTTACCATCACGGCGTTCTCGATCATGGTCGGCAAAGCTCTTGAAGCTGCCGAGAAGCTGGCCGAGGAAGGGATCGAGGCCGAGGTCATCGACCTGCGCACCATTCGCCCGCTCGACATCGAGACCATCGTGACTTCGGTCAAGAAGACCAACCGACTGGTCACGACTGAAGAGGGCTGGGCGTTCTCGGGCATCGGGTCGGAGATTTCGGCGCTGATGATGGAACACGCGTTCGACTATCTGGACGCGCCGGTTGTCCGGGTCGCGGGCGCCGACGTGCCGATGCCATACGCCGCCAATCTTGAGAAGCTGGCCCTGCCGCAGGTGGACAACATCGTCCAGGCGGTCAAGGCGGTCTGCTACCGCTCGTAAGGGAGAGCCGGAACCATGCCGATTTCCATCCTGATGCCGGCTTTGTCGCCCACCATGAGCGAGGGCAACCTCGCCAAGTGGCACGTCAAGGAAGGCGACACGATCAGCGCCGGTGACGTGATTGCCGAAATCGAGACCGACAAGGCGACCATGGAGGTCGAGGCGGTCGAAGAAGGCAAGATCGGCAAGATCGTTGTGGCCGAGGGAACCGAGGGCGTGGCGGTTAACGCGGTCATTGCCTGGCTGTTGGAAGAGGGCGAGAGCGCCGGCGACATTCCCTCCGATGGGGGTCATGCACCCGCGCCTGCCGCCGAGGCAGCGACTCCGCAACCTGCCGCCAAGGCCGAACCGGCGAAGACCGACGCTCCTGCCGCATCGGCGCCCAAGGCTTCGGAAGGCCGGGTGTTCGCCAGCCCTCTGGCCAAGCGCATGGCCGAGCAGGCCGGGATCGATCTCGGGGCCGTCAAGGGCTCCGGGCCGAACGGCCGGATCGTGAAGGCCGACATCGAAGCCGCGGTCTCCGGTGGTGCTCCGAAGAAGGCAGTTGCGGCAGCGGCTCCGACCCCTGCGGCGGCAGCGCCGTCGCTCGGTCAGGCCCCGTCCGCCGACGTGCCGGGCATGCCGGAATACGACGAGGTCCCAAACTCCGGCATGCGCAAGGTCATCGCCAAGCGTTTGACCGAGTCCAAGCAGTTCGCGCCGCACTTCTATCTGACCATCGACTGCGAGATCGACGAGTTGCTGAAGGTCCGCAAGGATCTGAACACCAAGGGCGACGACTTCAAGCTGTCGGTCAACGACCTGGTGATCCGTGCCGCGGCGCTGGCTCTGAAGAAGGTTCCGGCGGCCAACGCATCGTGGACCGAAAAGGCGATCCGTATCTACAAGCAGGTCGACATCTCGGTGGCGGTGGCGATCGATGACGGCCTGATTACCCCGGTGATCAAGGACGCCGGCTCCAAGGGGTTGAAACAGATCTCCGCGGAGATGAAGGACCTGGCGACCCGGGCCCGCGATCGCAAGCTGAAGCCCGAGGAGTTCCAGGGTGGGACGTTCTCGATCTCGAACCTCGGCATGTTCGGCATCAAGGACTTCGCCGCCGTCATCAACCCGCCACAGGGTGCCATCCTGGCGGTCGGTGCCGGTGAGCAGCGGGCAGTGGTCAAGGACGGCGCTCTCGCCATCGCCACGGTGATGAGCTGCACGCTGTCGGTCGACCATCGGGTGGTGGACGGCGCCATCGGCGCGCAGTTCCTGGCCGCCTTCAAGAAGCTGGTCGAAGACCCGCTCACCATGCTGCTCTGAGATCGGGGAGGGACCGCAATGGCCGAAACCCAATTCGACGTCATCGTCGTCGGAGGCGGCCCGGGCGGGTACGTCGCCGCGATTCGGGGCGCCCAACTCGGCATGAAGGTCGCGCTGGTCGAACGCGAGCACCTGGGCGGCATCTGCCTGAACTGGGGGTGCATCCCGACAAAGGCGCTGCTGCGCTCGTCAGAGGTGTCGCACATCCTGCACAATCTCGACGCGTATGGTTTTTCTGCCAAGGACATATCGTACGATCTTAACAAAGTGGTTCAGCGGTCGCGGAAGGTCGCCAAGCAGCTGTCGGGCGGCGTCGCGCACCTGCTGAAGAAGAACAAGGTCACGGTCGTCGACGGCCACGGCAAGCTCGCCGGGACCCAGGGCGGTCTGCGCAAGATCGACGTCAGCAAGGACGGCAAGGCGGTCGGCACCTACACCGCCAAGAACGTGATCCTGGCGACCGGGGCCCGGGCGCGCACGCTGCCGGGCATGGAGCCGGACGGCAAGGCCATCGTCACCTACAAGGAAGCGATGGTGCCGGAGAGCATGCCGAAGACCCTTCTGGTCATCGGTTCCGGTGCGATCGGCATGGAGTTCGCCAGCTTCCATCACGACATGGGCTGCGCCGTCACCGTGCTCGAAGTCGTCGACCGCATCCTGCCGGCCGAGGACGAGGAGATCTCGGCCTTCGCGCTGAAGCAGTTCGCCAAGCAGGGCATGACGATCAAGACCGGCGTCAAGATCAACAAGCTCGAGAAGGCCGGCAAGGGTGCGAAGGCCACAATCGAGGTCGGCGGCAAGTCCGAGACCGTCGAGGTCGAGAAGGTCATCCTGGCGGTCGGTATCGTCGGCAATGTCGAGAATATCGGCCTGGAAGGCACCAAGGTGAAGGTCGAGAAGACCCACGTGGTGATCAACGAGTGGATGGAGACCGGCGAACCCGGGGTTTACGCCATCGGTGACATCGCCGGCCCGCCATGGCTCGCCCACAAGGCCAGCCATGAGGGCGTGATCTGCGTCGAGAAGATCGCCGGCGTGAAGGGCCTGCACCCGCTGGACGTCCGCAAGATCCCGGGCTGCACCTACTGCCGCCCGCAGATCGCCAGCGTCGGGTTGAGCGAGGCCAGGGCCAAGGCTGCCGGCTATGACATTCGGGTCGGCCGGTTCCCGTTCGTCGGCAACGGCAAGGCGATTGCGCTCGGCGAACCCGACGGCATGGTCAAAACCGTGTTCGACAAGAAGACCGGCGAGCTGCTGGGCGCCCACATGATCGGCACCGAGGTGACCGAACTGATCCAGGGCTACGGCGTGGCCATGACTCTGGAGACCACCGAGGTCGAACTCATGCACGCGGTATTCCCGCACCCGACCCTGTCGGAAATGATGCACGAGTCGGTGCTTGACGCGTACGGCCGGGCCATCCACTTCTGAGGCGGTCCACTCCGCGACCGCGAAAGGATTGTCGATGAGCGAGACGAGCCCCGTGGCGACGACGGCACCGGAAGGTGCCGGCGCTCAGCCCGAGCGCGTGCGCCATCCCGAGAAGGCGCATCGTCCGGACAACCCGGTGCAGAAGCGCAAGCCGGCCTGGATCCGGGTCAAGGCGCCGACATCGGCGACCTATCACGAGACCCGGCGCATCATGCGCGAGCACAACCTGCACACCGTGTGCGAAGAAGCCGCCTGCCCAAACATCGGCGAGTGCTGGTCGAAGAAGCACGCCACCATGATGATCCTGGGCGCGGTGTGCACGCGGGCCTGCTCGTTCTGCAACATCGCGACCGGCCGGCCCGACCAACTCGACCCGCACGAGCCGGAGAACGTGGCGCAGTCGGTTGCCAAGCTTGGCCTCAGCCACGTCGTGATCACGTCGGTCGACCGCGACGATCTGGATGACGGTGGGGCCGGGCATTTCGCGGAGACCATCCTGCGCATCCGCCGGGCCTCGCCACGGACCACCATCGAGGTTCTGACACCCGACTTCCTGCGCAAGAAAGACGCGCTGGCCATGGTGGTCGGCGCCAGGCCCGACGTGTTCAACCACAACCTGGAAACCGTGCCGCGCCTGTACGGCGAGGTGCGGCCCGGTGCCCGGTACTTCGCGTCCCTGCGCCTGCTGCAGCAGGTCAAAGAGCTGGATCCGTCGATGTTCACCAAGTCCGGCATCATGGTCGGCCTGGGTGAGGGTCGCGAGGAGGTCCTGCAATTGATGGACGATCTCCGGGCCGCCGATGTCGACTTCATGACCATCGGCCAATACCTGCAACCGACGCCGAAGCACCATGTCGTCGACCGGTTCGTGGAGCCGACGGAATTCGACGCCTACGCCCGTTTTGCCTACGCCAAGGGATTCCTGATGGTGTCGTCGTCGCCGTTGACCCGCTCGTCGTATTTTGCCGGCGACGATTTCGCCCGGCTGCGCGCCGCCCGTGACCGGCGCCTGAACGGCGAGCAAGTGTCGGAGGCCGACGCATTGGCCGTCCCGGCTGCCGAATAGCTGGACGGAACCCGCACACGGTATGCCGACACACGCCGAGAAGCGGGTGGTGCGCCACCGGCCCGAACAGCTGTTTGACCTGGTCGCCGACGTCGAGCGCTACCCGGAGTTCCTGCCGTGGTGCATCGGTGCGCGAATCAAGCGGCGGGACGGTCAGGTGCTCTTCGCCGATCTGGTGATCGGCTACAAGATGATCCGCGAGCGCTTCACCTCCCGGGTGGAGCCGCAGCCCGACAATCTGCGGATCGACGTGATCTATACGGAAGGCCCGTTCCGATACCTGAACAACCACTGGGTCTTCACCGAGCATCCAGAGGGATGCCTGATCGATTTCTACGTGGATTTCGAGTTCAAGAACCGGATGCTGCAGAGCGTGATTGGCCTGTTTTTCAACGAGGCGGTCCGGCGCATGGTCCAGGCGTTCGAGACCCGTGCCGACGTGCTGTACGGAACCACAGGCCCGGCTCAGTCCTGAGTGCGGTAGACCTCGCGCGGGATTCGGTCGGCCAGCATCCGCAACGCGGTGCGCACCGCCTCGCGCCGGATGTCGGAACGGTTGCCCTCGAACTCGTGCCGCTCGGTCATCGTGACGCCACCGGTCATGGCCGATGCGAAATGCAACAGTCCGACCGGCTTGCTGGCCGTGCCGCCGCCCGGACCGGCCACCCCGGTGATCGAGATCGTCAGCAGCGCGCGCGAGCGGGCCAGGGCGCCGATCGCCATTGCCTTTGCAACTTCCTCCGAAACGGCGCCGTGGCGACTGATCATTGGCGCTGGAACGCCCAACTGCTCGGTCTTGGCGTCGTTCGAGTAGGTCACGAACCCTCGCTCTAGCACGTCGGACGATCCGGGCACTTCGGTCAGGCAGCCGGCCACCAGGCCGCCGGTGCAGGATTCCGCGGTGGCGATCGTCAGCCCGGCCTCCCGGCAGGCGTCGATCAGGGCGGAGGCGGCATCGGTCAAAGCCACGGGCAGCATGGGAATCTCCGGCAATCTCAGGCGGTCGGGGCGATCGCCCAGCGGGCGAGCAGGATGACGGCGAAAGCGTAGAACCCGGCCACCAGATCGTCGAGCATGACGCCTTCGGCAGTCTTTATCCGTTGGTCGATCCAGTTTGCCGGCGGCGGTTTCAGGATATCGAGCGCTCGAAACGCCAGGAAGGCGGCCAGCCACCACAGCGGATCGAGCGGGCAGGCGGCCAGGGCCAGCCACTGACCGGCGACCTCGTCGATCACGATGGCGCCGGGATCGATCCGGCCGCTCTGGCTCTGATAAGCACGGATCGCCGGAATTCCGGCGACGGCGGCCAACAGCGCTGCGGCCAGCAGAGCGAGGGATCCGCCAAACTCGGCGATCGGCCATGCCAGAGCGACCGCAACGGCCGACCCCCAGGTTCCGGGCATTCCCGGCAGGTAGCCGCTGCCGAACCCGGTCGCGATCAGAATGCGCGGGTCGGCCAGGGAAGGGCGGTCAGACATCCGCGGTCCCCGGAGCCGGCAGCAGCAGCGTCGCTACCGCCTGGGCGGCCACTCCCTCCTGGCGTCCGGTGAAGCCGAGCCGCTCGGTCGTCGTCGCCTTCACCGACACGCGCTCCAGGTGAACCCCGCAGATCTCGGCGATACGCGCCCGGATAGCCTCGCGGTTCGGTCCGATTTTCGGACGCTCGCAGATGATCGTCAGATCCAGATGATTGATACGGCCGCCGCGCGCCGCGACACGGCGCACGGCATCGGCCAGGAACCGATCCGACGACGCGCCACGCCACTGCGGGTCATTGGGCGGGAAGTGCGCGCCGATATCACCGTCGGCCATTGCGCCCAGGATCGCGTCGGTCAGGGCATGTAGGGCGACGTCGGCATCGGAATGACCGACCAGAGCCCCGTCATGCGGAATCGAGACCCCACCGAGAATCATCGATGTCCCGGGGCCGATCCGGTGCACGTCGAACCCGGTGCCGACCCGCGTCTCCAGTGGACCACTCAGCCGCGCCTCGGCGCGCGCAAGGTCATCACCGGTTGTCAGCTTCATGGCATCCTCCGAGCCCTCGACCAGTGCCACCGGCAGACCGGCCCGTTCGGCCAGAGCCGCATCGTCGGTTGCCGGCGGTGCATCGACGGCAGCGCGATGGACAGCCAACGCCTCGGCATACCGGAACCCCTGCGGCGTCTGGGCCCGCCACAGCCCATCGCGCGACACGGTCTCCGATACCACGCCACCGTGGCCGCGCTTCAGCGTATCGACCACCGGCAGGACAGGCACGGCCGCCGGCGAGGTGGCGAGCGCGTCCAATACCCGATCGATCACCGCCGCCGGCACGAACGGCCGCGCGGCATCGTGGATCAGCACGGTACCCGGTGCGTGGCTGGCAAGTGCCTCCAGTCCGTGCCGCACCGACTCCTGACGCTCTGCACCGCCGATTACCGGGTCAAGCAGGCTCAGCCCCGCGGTAGCGGAAGCGTAGAGGTCCTGATGGCCATCTGCTATCACCACCCCGACCGAGTCGATCCGTGGATGATCCAGAAACGGTTTCAAGCAGTGCCGAAGCACCGGCACACCGCCGAGCGGTCGGTACTGCTTGGGCAAGCCGCCGCCGGCTCGCTCGCCGCTTCCGGCGGCCACGATCAGCGCGATGGTCGTCACGGTCGGAATATCCTCGTCGTCGGTCCGTGGCCGGGCAGGCCGTGGCTTCTGGCGCCCCTGGAGCGGTGAGCGATCTTAGTGTAGGCATCGGCTCATGTCTCTTGCCCTGAACCTGTCGGCGCTTGCCTCTCTCGTTCCGGCCGCCCTTCTGGCGCTGCGACCGGATTCAAGCACCGGCCCACGGCTTTGGGCTGCCGTGCTCATCGCCGGCGCCGGGACCATCGGTTGGAGCGTCAACCGGTTGCTGGGGCACTGGGATCCCGGCCTCGGCACGGCGCTGTGGATCAGCGTGGCGGCGACGCTGGTGGTTTATGCCGTCACCGTCCTAGTTCGACCCTGGGCCGGTCGTTTGATCTGTCTGTTGGGACCCTACCTGCTGCTTGTCGCGGTGCTTGCTACGGCGACCACGCGCCCGGCACCGGCAGGGATCGTCGGGACGTTGCCGAGCGCCTGGGTGGTCATCCATATCCTGGTTTCGCTGGCGACTTATGCCCTGGCCACGCTGGCGGCGGTGGCGGGCTTGTCCGTGACGCTGAAGGAGGCCGCGCTCAAGGCCAAGAACGAGGACGGTTGGCGTGCGGGTCTGCCCGCCGTCGCCGACTCGGACCGGCTGCAGTTCCAGTTGCTGCTGCTGGCGTTGGTGGTGCTCGGCTTCGGCATTGCCAGTGGCGCGGTACTGGAGCTTTCGGAGACCGGCCGCCCACTGATCCTGGATCATAAGACGGTGCTGTCGGTAGTCGCGTTCGTGCTCGTCGCGACCGTTCTCGTCTTGCACGCCCGGTACGGGTTGCGCGGACGTCGGGCTGCGCGCGCGGTGCTGGTGGTCTACCTGCTGTTGACGCTGGCCTATCCTGGCGTGAAGGCGGTCCACGCGCTCCTGCTCGGGCCGTAACGCCGCGCTTGCCATTCCCGTCGACAACGTTACCATTGCCCAAGAATTCATCAACGAATTGTCATGCCCAAATTATGAGCATATCGATCGGACCGATCTCCCTGCAGGACCCAGTGTTGCTTGCGCCGATGTCCGGCGTGACCGACCGGCCGTACCGTCGGATCGTGCGGAGCTTTGGGGTCGGCTTGGTGATTTCCGAGATGATCGCCAGCGACGCCATGTTGCGGGAGGTTCGCGAAGAGCTCCTGAAGGCCGAGATCGATACCGACGATGCCCCGGCCGTGGTTCAGCTCGCCGGTTGGGATCCAGCCACGATGGCGGAGGCGGCGCGGCTTGCGGTCGCAGGTGGTGCCGCCGTCATCGATATCAACATGGGTTGTCCAGCCAAGAAGGTGGTCAATCGATTGGCCGGCTCGGCGCTGATGCGCGACGAGGCCCTGGCCGGCCAGATCATCGCTGCGGTAGTCAATGCGGTCCCTGTGCCGGTGACCTTGAAGATGCGCACCGGCTGGGACGAGAACGACCGCAACGCGCCGCGGCTGGCCAGGATCGCCGAGGATGCTGGCGTACGCATGATCACGGTCCACGGTCGTACGCGCTGCCAGATGTACACCGGTCAGGCTGACTGGGAGTTCATTCGCCGGGTCAAGGAGGTGGTGTCCGTGCCGGTGGTGGCCAACGGCGACATCACCTCGCCGGAAGACGCGATGGCCTGCCTGCAGCAGTCGGATGCGGATGGCGTGATGATCGGCCGGGGCGCCTATGGCCGTCCCTGGATTCTGAAGCAAATTGCCGCCCGGATCGCCGGGCAGGCAGTGGTTCCCGCGCCTTCGGTCGGCGAGATCAAAGCGATCATCGTCCAGCACCTGGAGGCGATGCTGTCGCACTACGGCATTCACTCCGGGCTGCGCAACGCCCGCAAGCACATCGGCTGGTACAGCCAGGGCCTGCCTGATTCCGCCGAGTTTCGCCAGGCGGTGAACAACACCGTCGAGCCGATGCGGGTTTTCGCCGCGATCGACCGGTACTTCGACCCCCTGATTGAGCGGAGAGCGGCGTGAGCGTTGGAACGGTTAGGACCGCGCGACGACGTCGCGGCAGCCCGACAATTGATGGAAGCTTGGTCCTGAACGCGCTGTCGTCGGCCGTGGTTGTGGTCGACAGCGAAAACCGGCTGCTCTCGCTGAACATGGCCGCTGAAGATCTGCTCGGGGCCAGCGCAGCACACGCGGCCGGCCGGCCCTTGTCGGATTGGATTCCCGACGACAGCCCACTGACCAGCATGGTCGAGCAGGCGCGGGTCAGCCAATCCAGCCTGTCGGACTACGACTTGGTGCTCGAGTCGCCGAAGCTTGGCCAGCGAACCGTGAACCTGCAGATCTCGCCGATACCGGAAACGGAAGGTTGCGTGGCGATCAGCCTCCAGGAACGCTCGATCGCTTTCAAGATGCACCGGCAGCTCTCGTACCGCGGGGCGGCCCGGTCGGTGACCGCCATGGCATCCATGCTGGCCCATGAGGTCAAGAACCCGCTGTCGGGCATTCGCGGCGCCGCTCAGCTTCTCGAACAATCGGTCTCGGCCGAGGACGCCACGCTGACCCAACTGATTTGCGATGAAACCGACCGAATCTGCGCGCTGGTGGATCGCATGGAGGTGTTCTCCGACGAGCGTCCGATTCAGCGCGGGCCAGTCAACATCCATGAGGTGCTGGAACGCTGCCGGCGGGTCGCGCAGAACGGCTTCGGTCGGCACGTCACCTTCGTGGAACGCTACGACCCGTCGCTGCCGCCGGTGCTTGGCAACCGAGATCTGCTGGTGCAGGTATTTCTGAATCTGATCAAGAATGCCTGCGAAGCGGTTCCCAAGGACGGCGGCGAAATCACCCTGACGACCAGCTATCGTCACGGCATGCGGGTAGCCGTTCCTGGCTCGCGCGAGCGTCTTCACCTACCGCTGCAGGTAGCCGTCCAGGACAATGGACCGGGCATCTCCGAAGACCTGCGGGCCAACCTGTTCGAGCCGTTCGTGACCACCAAGATCAACGGATCCGGTCTTGGCCTCGCGTTCGTGGCCAAGACCGTTGCCGATCACGGTGGCGTCATCGAGGTGGATTCGGCCGCGCGCCGCACAACGTTCCGCCTGACCTTTCCGATTACCGAAGAGCCGAAACCGCGGCGAGTCCGGAGACGAGCCGGAGCCGAGGAAGAGAGCGTGCCATGACCGGTCAGCGCGCATCCATACTCATTGCCGATGACGATCGAGCGATCCGGACCGTGCTGAATCAGGCACTGGCCCGGCTTGGGTATGACGTCAAAAGCACCGGCACGGCGGCTGGCCTATGGCAATGGGTCGAGGATGGCGAGGGCGATCTGGTGATCACCGACGTGGTGATGCCGGACGAGAACGGCCTCGACATGCTGCCCCGAATCCGAAAGGCGCGGCCTGATCTGCGCGTCATCGTGATGAGCGCCCAGAACACGCTGCTTACCGCGGTCAAGGCGAGCGAGCGGGGGGCCTTCGACTACCTGCCGAAACCGTTCGACCTGAACGAACTGATCGCCACGGTACGAAAAGCTCTGTCGGCGCCGACAGCCGCGCCTGTCGCCACGCTCGATCAGAAGGAACCGGCGTTTCCGGCGGAGGAGGCGCTGCCGCTGATCGGCCGGTCGCCCGCGATGCAGGACATCTACCGGGTGTTGGCCCGGCTGATGGGTACCGACCTGACCGTGATGATCACCGGCGAGTCCGGGACCGGCAAGGAACTGGTGGCGCGTGCGCTGCACGACTACGGCAAGCGTCGCGACGGCCCGTTCGTTGCCATCAACATGGCAGCGATCCCGCGCGAACTGATCGAGTCGGAACTGTTCGGGCACGAGAAAGGGGCGTTCACCGGCGCGACCGTGCGAGCGACCGGACGCTTCGAGCAGGCCCAAGGCGGGACCTTGTTTCTGGACGAAATCGGCGACATGCCATTGGAGGCGCAGACCCGTTTGCTGCGTGTTCTGCAGGAAGGCGAGTACACCACAGTTGGGGGTCGGCTGCCGATCCGCGCCGATGTACGGATTGTCGCGGCGACGCACCGGGATCTCAGGCAACTGATCCGACAAGGACTGTTCCGGGAGGACCTGTTCTATCGGCTGAACGTGGTACCGATCCGATTGCCGGCGTTGCGGGAGCGGGTTGAGGATGTCCCAGATCTCGCACGGCATTTCTTCCTGCAACTTCCTCAGGAGGGTCTGCCGGTCAAACATTTGGACCAGGGGGCCCTGGCCCGTCTCCAGCGCTACGCATGGCCAGGCAATGTGCGGGAACTGGAGAATTTGTGCCGACGGCTGTCAGCCCTGTATGCCGAAGAAACTATCGGCGAAGAAGCGATCGATGCCGAACTTGCCGAGACCGTCGAGCGCGAGGCATTGTCCAACGACAGCAGCCCCGACAATCTGTCGAGCGCCGTCGAACATCATTTGACCCTGTATTTCAGCGCGCACCAGGATGGCCTGCCAGCACCGGGCCTGTATGATCGGATCCTGCGGGAGGTCGAGCGCCCGTTGGTCACGTTGTGCCTCAACGCGACGCGCGGCAACCAAATCAAGGCAGCCGAGGTGCTTGGCCTGAATCGGAACACCCTGCGCAAGAAGATCCGCGAATTGGACATCCCGGTGATCCGTGGCGTACGGTCCGACCTATGATGCGCCGATGATTGCATGCCACTCCATGGTCGCGACCGCACACAAGCCTCGGGCTCGATGACCGACCCCACGACACCACCACTACAGGCAGAATACACGGAAGCACCGGCTTCGCCCCCGGTGACGCCGAGTGCCATTGGTACACCAAGGCTCAACGCCTTCCTGCGCTGGGCGCGACGGGTCGATCTTGAGCGCCGCATGGCGCTTGCCCTGGCCGCCTTGGCTATCACCTCTGGCGTGGGCACGGCGGTGATCCTGACAGGCTCTGGACCGCTTGGACCCGAGCCGGACATGGTGCTGGCGGCTGTGTACCTGAACATCGCGTTCCTGCTTGCGCTTGGCGCGCTCGTCACCCGCCAGCTTGTCCGGATCTGGCTTGAGCGGCGACGCGGCCAAGCCGGGTCCCGGCTGCACGTTCGCTTGGCGGTCATGTTTGCCGCCGTTGCTGTCACCCCGACGCTCATCGTGTCGATATTCTCGGCAGTGTTCTTCGACTTTGGACTGCGCAGCTGGTTCAGCGAGCGGGTCGCGACCGCGGTGAAGAGTTCCACCGCCGTTGCTGAAGCCTATCTGGACGAGCATCGGCAAACGATCCGCGGTGACGCGTTGGCCATGGCCAACGACCTGAACCGGGAAGCGCCGTTCCTGTTGTCGGACACCCGACGCTTCAATCAGATCATGTCGGCCCAGGCCGCGGTTCGCAATCTAACGGAAGCCGTGGTTTTCGATGGCTCAGGTCGTGCACTCGCCCGATCCAGCCTCTCATTCTCGTTTGACTTCGAGCCGCTTCCCGAAAGGGCAATGGCGCAGGCAAGGGAAGGAGAGGTGGTTATCTTGACGAGCGAGAACGACGACCGAATTCGGGCTCTGGTGGCGCTGAACCAATTCGTCGACGCGTTTCTTTTCGTAGGGCGTTTCGTCGACCCGGCACTTCTTGCGCATGTCGAGCGTACCCAGGAGGCCGTGTCGCAGTACCGGGCGCTCGAGGGCAAGCGGTTCGACTTCCAACTGACATTTGCGATCGTGTTTGCGCTGGTGGCGCTCCTGTTGCTGCTCGCGGCAAGCTGGGTCGGCCTGCTGCTGGCAGACCGGATCGCCCGACCGGTCAGCGCGCTGATCCGTGTGGCCGAACGAGTTCGTGCCGGCGACCTGTCGATTAGAGTGTCTCCTTCGGATGCCGTGGACGAGTTGGCCACGTTGAGCCGAGCGTTCAACCGGATGACAGCGCAGCTTGAATCCCAACGCGCGGAACTGATCGATACGAATCAACAGCTCGATGAGCGGCGGCGATTCTCAGAGGCCGTGCTCGGCGGCGTGTCGGCTGGCGTCATCGGCCTTGATCCGACCGGCAACGTCAACCTGCCTAATCGGTCGGCGAGCCGCCTGCTTGGACTCGACCTCGACGCCGCGATCGGACAACCACTCCAGGATCTGTTGCCAGAGTTTGCCCCCTTGATCGCCGAGGCACGCCGCCGCCCTTGGCGCGATGCGGAAGACCAGGTCGTTGTCCACGGCGCCGACGATCAACGCAAGACGCTGCTCGCGCGGATCGCGGCCGATAGCGCCAACGGTCAGATATCCGGATTCGTCGCGACCTTCGACGATGTGACCGAGCTTCTGGCGGCGCAACGCAAAGCGGCTTGGGCTGATATTGCTCGCCGCATTGCTCACGAAATCAAGAACCCACTTACTCCGATCCAACTCTCGGCGGAGCGTCTGAAGCGCAAGTTCCTCGCCGAGATCGTCTCTGATCCCGAAACCTTTGAACGAATGACCGAAACCATCATTCGTCAGGTCGGAGACATTGGCCGCATGGTTGACGAGTTCTCGGCGTTCGCTCGAATGCCGACGCCGGTCATGCGACCGGAGATCATCGGCGATCTCGTTGCCAGCGCGGTGGATCTGCAACGTGCCGGCCGAGCGGACATCGTCTTCACCACCAATCTTTCTCCAGATCCGATCACCGTCGTGTGCGATTCGCGGCAGATCCGTCAGGCTATGACCAATCTTTTGCAGAATGCCGTGGACGCCATCGAAGGGCGGCGCCATGAGCTTGACGACATTACCGATGGTCCCGCGCGCGACGAGATCGAAGTGTCAGTGGTGCACCGCGACTCCCGACTCTGCGTGGTGATATCGGACAATGGGAGGGGGCTTCCCGAAGCCGATAGAGACCGCCTGACCGAGCCGTACGTAACGACGCGAGAGAAAGGAACCGGGCTCGGACTGGCAATAGTGAAGAAAATCATGGAAGATCACGGTGGATCCGTCGAGCTAAGAGATCGCCCTGGCGGCGGTGCTATCGTCAGCTTGATGTTTGAAACAGACGCACCGACGCAGACCGAAACCGACCCGGCATTCGAGTCCCATGGCGAATGATATTCTGATCGTCGACGACGAAGCCGATATTCGGATGTTGATTGCCGGCATTCTCGAAGACGAAGGCTATGACACCCGGTCGGCCGCGAACGCCCGCGAAGCCCTGGACGAGATACGCCGTCGGATGCCGTCGCTGGTCGTTCTCGATATCTGGCTGCAGAACAGCCACCTTGATGGCATCGGCATTCTTGATGAAATCCAGCGCGATCATCCGGATCTTCCGGTCATCATGATCTCCGGGCATGGCACGATCGAAACGGCCGTGGCCGCCATCAAGAAGGGTGCCTACGACTTCATCGAAAAGCCGTTCAAGGCCGATCGCCTGTTGTTCATGATCGAGCGTGCAGTCGAGTCGGCGAAGCTCCGTCGAGAAGTGCACGAGCTGCGTCGTCGTGCCGGATCGGCGACCGAATTGATCGGCCTATCCACCGGTCTCAACGCGGTACGCAGCGCCATCGAAAAGGTGGCGCCGACCGGCAGCCGCGTCCTGATCACCGGGCCGGCGGGCGCCGGCAAGGAAGTCGTCGCACGCCGCATCCATGAGCGCTCCCGTCGCGCCGACGGCCCTTTCGTGGTGTTGAACTGCGCGACGCTGACGCCGGATCGTTTGGAGTCGGAACTATTCGGCACTGAACCGGGCGGGCGAGAAGCGCGCACCGTTGGCACGTTGGAACTGGCGCACAAGGGCACCTTGCTGCTCGACGAAGTCGCCGACATGCCGATCGAAACCCAGGGCAAGATCCTGCGGGTCCTGCAGGAGCAGGCGTTCCGTCGGATCGGCGGCGAGACCGAGGTTGAGGTTGACGTTCGCGTCGTGGCTGCAACCAACCGGGACCTGCAGCTGGAAATGGGGGCCGGACGGTTTCGCGAGGATCTGTTCTACCGCCTCAACGTGGTGCCGATCCGCGTGCCGCCACTGCGGGAACGCCGCGAGGATGTTCCAATTCTGGCGCGGCATTTCATTCGCCAGACCGCCGAGAACGGCGGCATGGTCGTTCGCACCCTCGGGGAAGACTCGGTCGCCGCTCTGCAGGCCTATGACTGGCCGGGCAATGTGCGGCAACTGCGCAACGTGATCGACTGGGTGCTCATCATGGCGTCCGGCGATCCGCGCGAAGCGATCCGCGCCGACCAACTGCCGCCGGAGATCGGATCGACCACTCCCGCCACCCTGAAGTGGGACAAGGGGAGCGAGATCATGGGCATGGCATTGCGCGAAGCCCGCGAGACGTTCGAGCGGGAGTATCTGATCTCCCAGGTCAATCGGTTCGGCGGCAACATCTCCCGGACCGCGACCTTCATTGGTATGGAACGCTCCGCGCTTCATCGCAAAATGAAGTCACTTGGGGTGTTCCAGGGGGAGAAGCTGGTCCGCCCGGCCGGTTGAGGACAACCCATGAAAGTCATCATCTGCGGCGCCGGCCAAGTCGGCACCAGCATCGCCCGTCACTTGGCGGGCGAGAACAATGACGTGACGGTGATCGATCAGGAGCCGGCGCTGATCCAAAAGATTAGCGACACCCTGGACGTGCGCGCCATCAATGGCTTCGCGTCCCATCCTGGAACGCTCGAATTGGCCGGCGCTCGCGACGCAGACATGCTGATTGCCGTGAC
>ABHC01000001.1 GCA_000171835.1 alpha proteobacterium BAL199
CATAAACCGGCACCACCGGGAAGCCGCCGCCCATGCGGGTCCAGCGGGCGCCGTCGTCCAGGCTGAAGAACACCCCGGTTTCGGTGCCGGTGAACAGCAGGCCGGCCCGTTCCGTGTCGGCGCGCAGAACCGGGGTGATCTCGTCGCCCGGTAGGTATCCGCTGATCGCCTGCCAGGTCTAGCCGCTGTACGCACCGACTACGGCGCGCGTGACTACTCGGTGCGTGATCTGGAAGGCCGGTTGTGGAGCTTCGGAACCTACGATCCGTACGCGGAGGCGTGAGGCTGCGGCGGGGCTACGACGCGTCCTTCTCCGGCGGCAGCTCGATCCCGGTCAGCTTCTGGAATACCTTGATCACCGCGGAATCGTCCTGCCGGCCGAGTCCGCCGGCTGAGGCCGCCAGAAACTGCTGGTGGGCGGTGGCGGTCAGCGGCAGCGGGAAGGTCAGGCCCTTGCCGGTTTCCAGCACGATGCCGAGGTCCTTCACGAAGATGTCGACGGCACTTTTCGGGGCATAATCACCGTCCAGGATGTGCGGCACCCGGTTGTTGAACATCCACGATGACCCGGCGGAGTTCGAGATCACCTCGAACAGGGTCTTGGGGTCGACCCCGGCGCGGATGCCCAGCGCCATCGCCTCGGCCGAGGCCGCAATGTGCACGCCGGCCAGCAACTGATTGATGGTCTTCACGGTCGAACCGACGCCGTGAGCAGTGCCGAGCCGGTAAACCTTGGAGGCGATGGCGTCGAGCACGCTCTGGGCGGCGACGAACGCCTCGTCGGGGCCGGAGGCCATCAGCGACAGGTTGCCGGATTCAGCGCCGACCACTCCACCGGACACCGGACCGTCGATCATCAGGATGCGATGTTCCGACAACTGAAAGCCGGTCTCGATCGCGGCACTGGCCGGGACGGTGGCGCTGGCGATGACCACCGCGCCTTCGTGCATCGTGCCGGCGGCACCGGCTTCGCCGAACAGCACGGTGCGGACCTGGTCGGCAGTCGCCACCAACACGATGGCGACGTCGACTTTGCGGCCGAGATCGGCCGGGCTGGACGCGCCGTGGCCTCCCGCCTGTTCCAGTTCCAAGACCGAGGCGTCGCGAACGTCGAAACCCCATGTCTCGAAGCCGGCGCGGCACAGGGTCTTGGCGACCCCAAGGCCCATCGAGCCGAGGCCGATGACTCCGACGGTGGTAGTAGCGGTGGTCATGACCTGTTCTCCGACCCGGCTGTGTTCAACCCAAGAGTTTGACGAACATACGCACGGACGTGACACCAAGGAACAGGGCAAACGCAAGACCCGAGCGTCTCGGCGGAATCGGTGCCCGTTCCTCCGCGCACCGATGGCGATTTGGAAGCACACGAAGGGTGCTCAGGTGTGGTGCACTACGGCGTTCGATCCGCATCGCTTCCACCAGCATCCTGTAAGGGAGGAACGTCATGCCGGTCTCGTTCGCCGAGCTTTACGCCCGCGCCGCGGAGCGTAAAGGCGGCACCCAAGCGCTTGAGCATGCCCTGCCGGTTCCGAAATCCCGCGATGATCTGGTGGCAATTCCGGATGCCCGATGGCTGGCGGAGATGACCAAGCGGGTGTTCCAGGCCGGCTTCAACTGGAGCGTCGTCGAGACAAAGTGGCCGGGCTTCGAGGTGGCGTTTGACGGCTTCGACGTCCGCAAGTGCGCGATGGCCAGCGACGACGATCTGGACCGCCTGTTGTCGGACACCCGGGTGGTGCGCAACGGCGCCAAGATCCGGTCAGTCCGAGAGAACGCGGCCTTCCTGCTGGATCTGGCGGCCGAGCATGGATCCGCCGCCCGGTTGTTCGCCGACTGGCCGGCGGAAACCTATTCGGGGCTGCTGGAGTTGCTGAAGGCGCGCGGCGCCCGGCTCGGTGGGCTTGCCGGAAGTCTGGCACTGCGGACCATGGGAAAGGACTCGTTCCTGCTGTCGACTGACGTGGTGGCGGCGCTGAAGCGCGAGGGTGTGATCGACGGGCCGGGAACATCGCGTCGCGCCTTGCAGGCGATCCAGAGTGCGTTCAACGCGTGGATGGCCGAAAGCGGTCGCGGCCTGACCCAGATCAGCCGGGTTCTGGCGCTTACCGTCGACCGATAGGATCGTGATTTGCTATCGATGGTTCCGTCGGTGCCGCAAGGGTGATGTGGAGCCGACTACTCAATTGTGTCAAGCTGGAGGGTGTAGGACTTCGTATACTTCAGCCTGCGCGTCGGGCACCATGGGGGACGGTTCGCCCGTATCGTTGTGACTGCGCCATAGAAAATATGGATGGCCGCTTACGATTTTTACCGCGCGCTGTTCAGCCGCCGGTAGCACCGGTGACATCTCCGCGTTGAACACGCGATCCGAATCGGCAATCTTCCGGCGCTACTCGAGCAAGCTTTCGACGACCATGATCATGTCAATGTTCCGGCTATCGCTCGACAGCGGCAGCCGCAAGATCTCGCATTGGTAAGGGAGATCGTTCAGGACCATCGAAACGACCGACAGAGTCGGTCGCCGAGCGTCGATGACCTTGGCGTAGTCGGCGTGCACGAAGTCTCGATAGTCCGCTTCTTCGTACTCGCTCACCCGAATGCCGGTAAGGTCCCTGTCGTGACACTCGACATGCTAGGTTCCGAAGTAGCGGTACTGGAAGTCCAGCGGCGACGTCAGAACGTCGACGATCATGATGCGCGGCACGACGGCCATCGGCATTTCCAGCCAGTCGAACTCGTCTCGGCTTGGGGCGAACCGATCACCGGACTTCTGCTTCCACAGATCGAGGAAAAGCCGGGTCGCTTGGTCCCGAGCCTCTTTCACCGAGAGATCTGCTGATTGTTGAAAGTTGTATCCGCGACGGATCATTGAACGAATTTGTTCCCGGTGTGAGAACCGGTCTGTTCCAACTGAGCAGCCCGAACTTTACTATTGGACCGCAACACCGATTCAGTAGCTCGATCTTATTAAGTTAGATCTAGCGGACGCCGGTCACAATTCGAACTACTACTTAGACGCGGGACGGCTTGGAGGCCGTTGACTACACCAGCCCGCCGTTCACATGGATGACCTGGCCGCTGACATATCCCGCGTCGCGCGACAGCAGGAACGCGATGACCGCCGCGACCTCGTCGGACGTGCCCATCCGGCCCATCGGAATGCCGGCGGTCACCTTGGATCGCAGCTCCGGCGTCACCGCCGCGTGGGTGCCGGGATCCTTCTGGATGAAGCCGGGGGCCACCGCGTTGACGGTCACGCCGTCGGCCGCCAACTCGAATGCCAGGGCCCGGACATGGGTCTCCAGCGCTGCCTTGGCGGCAGCGGTCGTCGGAAACGTCATCACGCCCGGTCGGAACACGTGCGGGCCGAAGGCCGAGACCGCGACCATGCGCCCGGCCGGCGATTCCCGCAGATGCGGTGCCGCGGCCTGGGCCAAGGCGACGAAGCTGCGGGCGATGCCGGTGTGGGCGTCGTCGACCTTGGCCAGATCTGCGTCAAGAAGCGGCGTGCGGTCGGCCCATCCGGCGTTGGCGACCACGGCGTCAAGACCGCCGAACGCCGCCACCGCCCCGCCGACCAGGGCCGCCGGCAGTTCCGGGTCGGCCAGATCGCCGGTCAGGATCTCCGTCGTTCCGCCGGCCGCCCGCGCGGTGTCGGCCACGGCGGCCAGCCCGTCGATGTTACGCCGGGTGTGCAGCAGCACATGCAGGCCGGGACCGGCGAGGCGCCGCACCAAGGCGGCACCGATCCCGCTGGCGGCACCGGTGACGAGCAGTCGAAAGGGGGTGGTGGTTGTCATGGCCGGATCATCGCCGCGTTCGACGCGCCGGCGCAATGCCGATCAACGGTCGGCCAGCGACTCCCAGCCGATGCCCTGGTAGCCGACATTGAACAGGCCGGGGTTCAGGATCTCGGTAAGGATCTCGACCGAGGTCATCAGCCGGGGACCCGGCCGGTTGAAATAGGCGTTGCCGTCGACCGCCCAGACCCGGCCATCGCGGACCGATCGGGTCTTCGCCATCGACGGGCGGGCCAGGAACTCCCGGCCTTCGGTCATGGTACGCTCCAGGTCGAAGCCGCAAGGCATCAAAACCATCGCGTCGACACTGGCCTCGGCGATCTTGCCCAGGGTCGTCGACTCCGCATGCTGGCCGCTCTTCGCCATCACCGGCCGTCCCCCGGCGGCGACCACGAGGTCGGGGATCCAGTTGCCGGCGATCATCGGCGGATCCAGCCACTCGACGCAGGCAACGGTCGGGCGGTCCTTCAACGGCGGCGCCCGTTCGGCGATCACCTCGACCCGTTCGCGGGCCTGTTCGGCCAGTTCGCGTCCGGACCAGCCGAGGTCCAGTATCTCGCCGACCGTTCCGAAGCTCGCCCAGACTTCCGACAATTTGGTCGGCGCGAGCGAGATGACGGTCGGCTTGGACCCGGTCCATTTGGCAAGCGCGTCGGTGAGGTCTTTCTCGGTGACGGCGCAGGCTTCGCACTGGTGCTGGGTGATGATGAAGTCGGGCTTGGCCGCGCGCAGCCGCTCGGCATCGACCTCGAACACCGACAGGACCTTTTCGATCAACTTGGTGACGCTGCGGTGCAGGGTACGCGACGGCTTGAGGGCGTTCACCCGCGGGCGGGTCATCGACGGAATCTGCCGAACCTCGAGCGGGAAATCGCAGGCGTGGCTGCGACCGACCAGATGCGCGCCCAGGCCAAGGGCGCAGACGATCTCGGTCGCGCTGGGGAGGAGAGAAACGATGCGGGGTTTGCTCATGCCCATGAACAACCCCCGGCCGAGGCGGCGGTTGCCATCACGACGGTTGTGCCTGTTGGCCGGCCTGCTCGCGTCGTTCGCGGTGAATCAGCCAGAGGTTCCGGGCGTAGATGAACAGCCCGGTGCCCTGGCCGAGGATGAACACCGGGTCTTGGCGCCACAGCGCGTAGACGAACAGCGTCGCGCCGCCGGCCAGCGAGAAGTACCAGAACGCGATCGGAATCACGCTCTTGCGGCTGATCTCGCTCTTCAACCACTGGACCAGGAACCGCATGGTGAACATGGCCTGTCCGGCGAAGCCGATCACCAGCATGATCGCTTCTTCGGGCGACAGATTCTTGAAGAAATCCAAAGACACTCAGTCAACCTCGCGGGAGTCCAGGCCGCGCGGGGCGCGGCGGATGAGCCATATCACGCCGACCAGGTCGGGGATACCGACCAGGGCGCGGCCCAGGTTGTTGTACTTTGACGCACCGCTCTCGCGGGCCCGGTGGTTGACCGGCACGATCGCCACGCTGGCGCCCTCGCGTTGGGCCAGCGCCGGCAAATAACGGTGCATGTGATCGAAATACGGCATCCGCAGGTACAGCGCCCGCTCGTACAGCTTCAGCGAGCAGCCGGTGTCCGGGTTGTCGTCGCGCAGCAGGGTGCGGCGGATCGCATTGGCGACGCCCGACGCCTGGCGCTTGGCCCAGGTGTCGCGCCGGTTGACCCGGTGGCCGGTGACCATGATCCACGGCCGGCCGGCCCGTTCCGACTCCTGCCAGACCGCCAGCAGCTTGGGGATGTCGGCCGGGTCGTTCTGCCGGTCGCCGTCGAGGGTGGCGATCAGCCGGCCGCGCGCCGCCGAGACCCCGCTGCGCAACGCCGCGCTCTGCCCGGCGCGTCGGCTGTGCCGCACGATCCGAAGCTCCGGCGTGCTGGCGCGCAGTTCGGACAGCACCGTGGCTGTGCGATCGGTTGAGCCATCGTCGACATAGACGATCTCGTAGGCGCACACCGGCTCCATCGCCGCGCGGATCTCGGCGATCAGCGGGGCGACGTTGTCTTGCTCGTTCAGGACCGGGACGACGACCGACACCAGCGGGTCGTTCGGGGTCGCGGCCGGGGACACTGGGCGATCCGGCACGGGTATTGGCTCCGCGATGACGCGTCGGCGCCCCTGATACCGCCGGGAGGGGCAAAACTTCAAGGAATAAGGGGCATGGCCGTGTTGACGGCGCCAGCGCCGCAGCCTATCGGGGAGCGCCAGGGAGGGCCCGATGGATTTACGCCTAGAGGGTGTCAGCCACCGCTACGATGCACTGCCGGTGCTGGAAGACGTGGACCTGGCGGCGTGCGACGGCGAGATCCTGGCAATCATCGGGCCGTCGGGTTGCGGCAAGTCGACCCTGTTGCAACTTGCCGGCGGACTGATCCAGCCGAGCGGCGGGACGGTGACCATGGCCGGCGCGGTGCCGCCGGACTGCCTGAACCCGATCACCTATGTGTTCCAGGATTTCGCACTGCTGCCTTGGCGCACCGTCGCCGGCAACGTGGCGCTGGCGCTGGAGCATCACCCGCTGGCGCGCACCGAACTGCGCGACCGGGTTGCCGACGCGCTGTCCCGGCTCGGCCTGTCGGAGTTCGCCGACGCCCTGCCGCGCCAGTTGTCCGGCGGGATGCGCCAGCGGGTCGGGATCGCCCGCGCCCTGGTGGTCAACCCGGCGGTGCTGCTGCTGGACGAACCGATGTCGGCGCTCGACGCCCAGACCCGCGAGTTGCTGATCGACGATTTCCTCGGGGTCTGGCTGCAGCAGAAGACCACCGCGCTGTACGTCACCCACAACCTGGCCGAGGCGCTGCGGCTGGCCGACCGGGTGGCGGTGTTCTCGCGTCGGCCAGGACGGTTGCGTGAGGTGGTGGCGGTGCCGATTCCCCAGGCCGAGCGGAACCAACCCGCCGCGCGTCTCGAACTGGCGAAGATCCAGGACGCCCTGTGGTCGCTGATCCGCGACGAAGCCAGTGCCGCCGACCGGGAGATGGCGCATGTCTGAGACCGGCGCCTCGGGGTTGGGAGGCGAGCGCAGGCCGGTGCCGTTCCGCGGCGGCGGCTTCGTGCTGCGGCCGCACCGGATCGCCGGCGCCGCCGGCCTGCTGGCGCTGATCGCGCTGTGGCAGATCGGCTCGACCCGCGGCTGGATCAGCGCGCTGATGGCGCCGGCGCCGAGCGAGGTACTGGCCGCCCTCGGCGTGATCGCCGCCGACGGCACCCTGGCCGTCCATCTGGGTGCGTCGCTCGGCCGGATCGGTTCGGGCTGGGCGCTCGGGACCGCTACCGGGTTGGCGGCCGGCCTGGCCATGGGCATGTTCTCGCTGGCCCGCGCCGCCGGGCTGCCGGTGGTGTCGGCGCTGTTCCCGATTCCGAAGATCGCCCTGTTGCCGCTGCTGATCCTGTGGTTCGGCATCGGCGAGCCGTCGAAGGTCGCGACCATCGCGCTCGGCACGTTCTTCCCGACCGCCATCGCCACCTTCAGCGCGGTCGACGGCGTGCCGCGCTCGCTGATCCGCATGGCCCAGTCGTTCGGGGTGCCGGCGCCGCGCATCGTGTGGTCGATCGTGTTGCCGGGCGCGCTGCCCGGCATTCTCGCCGGGTTCCGCATCACCGCCTCGATCGCGCTGATCCTGGTGGTGGCGGCCGAGATGATCGGCGCCGAGTTCGGCATCGGCGCCTTCATCCTGCAGGCGGGAAACCTGATGCGCACAGACCAACTGCTGGCCGGGGTCGTGGTGCTGTCGGTCCTGGGCCTGCTGGTGGCGGCCCTGCTGTCCTGGGCCGAGTGGGTGCTGCTGCGCTGGCGGTAGCGGCCCGCACGCAGGCGTGAACTCCGCCGCGTAGCCGTTGCCCTGGCGGCGGCATTGGGTGGATCCCATATCCAACCTCGTTGCCGGGAGCGCAGCCATGAACGACGGCCCGATGATTCCAGCCGACCGAGCCAAGCTGGTGGAGCGCAAGACCGCTTGGGCCCGCGAGCGCCGCGCACCGACCGGTCGGGCGGGCGATCCCGAGGCGCGCCGCCTGCCGCCCGGCCAGCAACGGGTCCGCGACTTCCCGGTCCTGGATCTCGGCACCCATCCGAACCTGAACCCCAGGGACTGGCGGCTGTCGGTCGAGGGGCTGGTGTCGACACCGACTGTGTTCTCGCTGGCCGACATCGAGGCGATCCCGCCGTTCGACGTGACCGCCGACATCCATTGCGTCACCGCCTGGTCGCGGCTGGACAACCGCTGGCGCGGGGTGGCGACCCGCGACCTGATCGCCGAGGTCCGACCGCACGACGACGCGAAATTCGTCATCGTGAAGAGCTACGACGGCTACACCACCAACCTGTCGATCGACTGGCTGTACGAGACCGACAGCCTGATCGCGACCCATTGGGAGGGCAAGCCGCTGACCCGAGAGCACGGCGGGCCGGCACGGCTGGTGATCCCGGCTTTGTATTTCTGGAAGAGCGCGAAATGGGTACGATCCATCCGCTTCGTCGCCCGCGACGTAAAAGGTTTCTGGGAGGCGCGCGGCTATCACGGCGTCGGTGACCCTTGGAAGGAACAGCGCTATGGGTAGGATGGTGCGCGCGGTCGCGGTGGCCGCGCTGATGGTGCTTGGAGGCTGGACCATGACGGCGGGCGCCAAGACGGCGGAAACGGCCTGGGATTTCACCTTCACCTCGATCGACGGCGAAGCGATGCCGCTGTCGGCCTATCGCGGCAAGGCGCTGCTGGTGGTCAACACCGCTTCGCGCTGCGGCTTCACCCCGCAATACGAGGGGCTGCAGGCGCTGTGGGAACGCTATCGTGAGCGCGGCCTGGTGGTGATCGGCGTGCCGTCGAACGACTTCGGCGGCCAGGAGCCGGGCAGCGCTACCCAGATCAAGAGCTTCTGCGAAACGAACTTCGCGGTCGACTTCCCGATGACCGACAAGAATCAGGTGGTCGGCGCGCAGGCCCATCCGTTCTACCGCTGGGCGGCCGTCGGCCTCGGCCCGGACAAGGCGCCGAGCTGGAACTTTCACAAATACCTGATCGGGCCGGACGGCCAACTGGTGGCCTCGATCCCGACCCGGGTCGAGCCGACGTCGGAACCCGTGATTGCCGCTGTGGAGAAGGTATTGCCGAAATGATCCGTCCACTGACCGCCGCGCTTGCGGCCCTGCTGCTGCTTGCGGGACCGGCCGTCGCCATGGCGCCGGCACCGTCGACGGAGGCCTCGCCGGCCTCCGGCGGCTCCGACTACGACAAGGCGGTGGCGCTGATCGACAACGAGCGCTACGCCGAGGCGATCCCGTTGCTGGAATCGGCGGTGAAGAAGAACCCCAAGAGCCCGGACGCCTGGAGCCAGCTTGGATTCGCATCGCGCAAGACCGGCAATTGGAAGGCCGGCGAGGGTTACTACGCCAAGGCCTTGGCACTCGATCCGAACCACCAGGAAGCGCTTGAGTATCTGGGCGAGTTGTATCTGGAGACCAACCGGCCCGACGAAGCTCAAGGACTGTTGGCCAAGTTGGTGAAACTCTGCCCCGACGGCTGCGAGGCCCGCTCGGAACTCGAAGAGGCGATGGAAGCCCACGCGCGGAAGAAGAAATAACCTTCCACCGCCGACCCGGATCAAGTGTCGATGGTTGCGCGGCCTTCCCCGCCCAGCTTGGTGGCGCAGTAGCCCATGACCGCTGCCACGATCGCGCCTTCCAGCACGAACCAGAATGGCGAGGACAGCGCTCCGTCCGGCCCGAACACCGCTGCCATGATGGCCTGCATATCGCGGTAGGCGAAGAACGTGAGGACGAAGTTCAACCACGCCCCGATGATCGGGGATCGCACCCACCAGGGCATCGGCAGCCTCAACACCGGGTGCCAGGTGACGACGCCGAACATTCCGATAACCGCGCCCATCGTGACGTACCAGAGCAGGATGCCCCAACGAAGGTGCCAGTCGGCATCCGGGTAGATCTGCAACAGCACGAAGAATCCGATCAGGCCGACGACCAATCCGACCAGCTTGCCGATCCCGATCCGGGTTGTGAGCGATGATTTGGTGAACATTCTCATCTCCAGCGATGTGAAGCATCCTGACACGACGCAGCTTGGCAGCCTTGATCTCGATCATGAGCAAGCTCCGGCGGATGCTTCCGACGGCTCGCTCGACGGCGCAGCGCCCCGCTTGACGGCATGAGGCCGCGTCACTAGCGTCCCGCGCAGGCGCCGATTTGAGGCTCAGCTTGCGGGGGCGCCGCACAAGTATCCGCTAAAGCGAGTGGGCCGGAGGTTCGGCGTTCGACCGATCCGCCTCCGTCCGACGACCTGATCCAGAGCCTCGTTTTCAACCCGGCGCCGCCAGCGGCCCGCGCCGATGGAGAACGAGATGAACGTGTCCCTGAATCCGCATTTCGAACGTTTCGTCGAGGAGGTCGTTGCCGGCGGCCGCTTCAAGTCGTCCAGCGAGGTGATCCGCGAGGGTTTGCGCCTGTTGGAGGAGCGCGAACTGCGACTGATGGCGGTCCGCCGCCAACTGGACACCCCGACCCCGACAGCTGCACCGGTGGTGCCGGTCCGCGGCCCGGGCCTGTGGCTGCTGCACGACGAACGGGCGGCGGGGTAGGCGAGACGCCGGGGCGGGCACCCCGGCATCGCGTTCAACCTATCAGGACTGCCCGGTCACCTTGCTCCATTCGCAGGGCAGCGGCTTGGTTCCGGTGACCAGCGCCGTCGCTTCGGTCCGATCGTCAGGCGTCAGGCCGGCCCAAAGAGCGGCGGCCGGCTTGCGCGCGTCGGCGACACCCAGGGCCTCGGCGCGGCGCAACCAAGCGTAGGCGACGGCCGGCTCGGTGCTGGAGCCGGCAACCTTCTGGGCGACCCGGCGCAACACCCGCACGCCCGAGACCACGTCGCCGGAGTAGATCTCGCCCAGCTTGAAAGCGGCCGGACCGTGGTTCTGGGACGCAGCCTTGCACAGCCACGCCACCGATTGCGGTGTGTTGTAGAAACCCTGGCCGCCTTCATCCAGCGAGCAGCACATCGCCTTGCCGACCTTGTACTGTGCCTCGGCGTTGCCGGTCTGCGCGGCGGCGATGTTGTTCGACACCACGACCTTGTCCTTGGCGATGTTGGCACCTTCGGTGGCGGCGCCGACGCAGCCGGCCAGCGCGAACAGCGCCAGCGCGCCAAGAACACTCACAGTACGTCGCATCGAGATCATCGATCCCCTCCCATGTGGTTGACGGGATAATGGACCGGCCGGGGCGGGCACTCAACCGCTTACGGTGTGGATCGTCCGCGAACCCGCTCCCGCCACGCCAGCACCACCGCGCCGGCGATGATCAACGCCGCGCCGCTGGCCGAAGCGACGGTCGGGACCTCTCCGAACACCGCAAAGTCATACAGGGCCGCGAACACCAGGGTGGCGTAGAACAGCGGCACCACGAAACTGGCGTCGCCGCGGCGCAGCGCCAGGATGAACATCGACTGGGCGGTGACCATCACCGTGCCGATGGCGGCCAGCAGCGCCCACTGCGCCGGGCTTGGCCAGATCCACACGAACGACGCGGCGGTGATCGCGATCGCTGCACCCAGGGCGTTGTTGATCGCGAGGATGCGCAGCATCGGCTCGCCGGTCCGGTTCTCGCCGCCGGTCAGGCGTTTCACCAGGATGGTCTCCACCCCCATGAAGCAGGCCGACGCCAGGGCGACCAGCGCGATCGGCTGGAACGCCTCGGCGCCGGGCCGGATCAGCACCAGGGCGCCGACCAGCGCGATCGCCGCGGCACCCCAGCGCCACGGCCCGACCTTCTCCCCCAGCAACGGGATTGCCAGCACCATCGCCACCATCGGGCTGAGAAAGCTGATCGCCGTCGCATCGGCCAGCCGCATGGCGGCAGCGGCGGCGAACATGGTGGTGACGGCACCCCAGCCGCAGATCGTGCGGCCGACGTGCACCGGCCAGGCGGCTCCCTTCAGGCTCGGTCGGAACCAGAGCAGGATCGGGGTCAGGGTCAGCAGTGCGAAGGCGAACCGTCCGGCGCTGATCTGCAGGGGGTGCAGCGCCTCGCCGCCGATACCCCGGCCGAGCGCCTTGCCCATCAGGGTGGTAGCGGCGATGCATGCGCACGCCGCCAGCATCAACCCGACGGCGACCAGGGGCGAGCTGCGTTGAGGTGCCGACGGTGCGGGCTCAGATGCCACCTTTCGCGCGCTCCGCGGCGATCTCCGCCTCGCTCATCCCCAGGACCTCGGCGAGCACCTCGTCGGTGTGCTGGCCCAGGGTCGGCGGGGCGTGGCGGTAATGGATCGGCGTGCCCGACAGCTTCACCGGGTTGGCGATCAGCGGCACCGTGCCCTCTCCGGCCAGCGGATGCGGCAGGTCGACCTTCATGCCGCGCGCCTTGACCTGCGGGTCCTCGAACACCCGGTCGATGGTGTTGACCGGGCCGCACGGCACGTTGCCGGCTTCCAGCACCGCCACCCACTCGTCGGTGCTGCGGGTCGCGATGTGCTCGGCGATGCGCGGCGTCAGGTCGGCGCGGTTGCGGATGCGCAGCGGGTTGGTGGCGAAGCGCGGGTCGGCCTTCAGATCGGCGGCCCCGGCGATGTCGCACCAGCGCTGGAACTGCCCGTCATTGCCGCAGGCCAGGATGACGTGGCCGTCGGATGTGGCGAACACCTCGTAGGGCACGATGTTGGGGTGAGCGTTGCCGAGCGGCTTCGGCACGTTTCCGGACACCAGGTAGTTGGTGCCCTCGTTGATCAGCCAGGCGACCTGGGTGTCCAGCAGGCAACAGTCGACGTGCTGTCCCTCACCGGTGCGGTCGCGGTGGCGCAGGGCGGCCAGGATCGCGGTCGAGGCGTACATGCCGGTCATCACGTCGGTGATGCCGACGCCGACCTTCACCGGCTCCACGCCGGGGGTGCCGGTGATGCTCATGATCCCGCCCATGCCCTGGGCCAGGAAGTCGTAGCCGGCGCGCTTGGCGTACGGGCCGGTCTGCCCGAATCCGGTAACCGAGCAGTACACCAGCTTCGGGAATTCCTCCTTGAGCTGCTCGTAGCCGAGGCCGAGCTTCGCCAGCGAGCCGACCTTGAAGTTCTCTACCAGCACGTCGCACTCGGCCAGCAGCCGTTTGGCCAGCGCGATGCCCTCGGGCTTGGCGAGATCGAGGGTGATCGAGCGCTTGGAGCGGTTGGCGCACAGGTAGTACGCGCTCTCGGTGGTGTCCTCGCCGTCGGCACCCTTGACGTAGGGCGGCCCCCAGCGGCGGGTATCGTCGCCCTCGCCGGGCCGCTCGATCTTGATCACGTCGGCGCCGAGATCGCCCAGCAGCTGGGTGCAGGTCGGCCCGGCCAGGATGCGGGTCAGGTCGAAGATGCGGACACCGTCGAGCGGCAGCGGGGTGGTCATGGAAGCGTCCTCAGCGGGGTGTCAGCGGGTTCATGGCGGCTTGCGTGGGCACGGACTCGCGCACCGAGGACAGCGCCGCATACGGCTCCAGCCAAGCGGTCAGGGCCGGGCGGTCGGCGCGCCAGTCCGGGACCAGTTCGTAGAAGTCGACCATGCCGAGTGCGGCCACCAGGGCAAGGTCGCCGTAGGTAATGGCCGGTTCGGTCGCGGGCGCAGCGACAGTGCGGTCCAGGTGGTCGAGGGCGCGGATGGCGCGCTGCTGCTCGACCTGCAGGATGAAGGCGGACTGTTCCGACTTTGCGCGCCGGGTCTCGCGCGACCAGTTGGTGACACCCTCCAGGAAGCCACTCATCAGGCTCTCATGGGCCTGGGCCTGCCAGTCGTTGGCGCCGGGCAGCGACGGCGGTCGGGAGCTGCGCTGGTCGAGATAGCCGCAGATCAGCCGGGATTCGCCAAGCGCCAGGTCGCCGTCGACCAGCAGCGGGATCTTGCCGAGCGGGCCATGCCGCAGGGCGGCACTGTCCGGGGTGCGCAGCGGCACCTGAACGAGCTCGATGCCGTCCATGATCCCGCCTTCGATCGCGACGATCCGGCAGATCCGCGCGTAGGGCGAATTGGGGGTGTAGTAGAGTTGCATGGGGCTTGCTCCGGTTACGGTCGGACCGCGCTCAGGATTATCTGCCCGGCGGTCATCCAGTGCAGGTCGACGCCGGTGAAGCCCGCCTCGCGCAGCCAGTCCAGGTGTTCGACCACGGTCGACGGCTGGTCCATCGGGTCGAGGGCGGCGTGGCGGAAATGGTTCCAGTCGGCGCGTCGGAAGAGGTCGAAGCCCGTGCGGTTCCCGTCGAGCTCCAGGGAGCGCTGTTCTACCGCGTCGTCCCACAGATCGCCAGCGATCGCGGCACCGGCGTCGGTTGCCGGGCGGATCACGTCGGCCAGCACGAACACCCCGCCGTGGGCGAGGGCGCAGAACAGGTCGGCGAACAGAGCGCGTTTGCCGCAGCCGTCCAGGTGGTGGACCGCCAGCGAGGAGACGGCGGCGCGCAGCGGGGTATCGAATCGTCGCCAATCGGTGGCAGCGAGGTCGATTTGGCGAGTCACCAGCCGGTCGGTGTCGCCGACGCGCTGTCTAGTGGCGGCAAGCATGCTGTCGGAGCCGTCATAGGCGTGGACGCGGGTGTCCGGCAGCCGGTCCAGCAGGGCGGCGGTCAGCAGGCCTTCGCCGCAGCAGATCTCCAGCACGTCGCCAATGGCGGCCGAGCGGGCCACCCGGTCGACGATCAACGCGATCTGCGTCTCGCGTTGCGGCACCGCGTAGCGCGACAGGTCGCGGTAGACGGTGCTTTCGGCCTCGGTCCAGGCGTGGTCAGGGTCGCTCATGGGGCAAGCCTATCGCTTTCGCCCCGCCGCCGTCATCCCGCTGCGGCCCTTCGGGGCCGCGCGATGCGCCGCCTCTCCGGGCGACAGGAACGCGGAAAGGCCGGTTGCTTCTGAATTGATAGATTAATATATTAGATTGCTATTGTGGCCTGCCGATTGGGCCGGACGCGCGCATAAGGAAAGCACGGGCGGGAATGCCGGAGGACAACGCGAAGACCGAGCCACTGAAGCGCTGGTCGTTTGACCGCAAGCGACCGTTGGTGGATCAAGTATACGACGATCTGCGCCAGCGGATACTGGCATTCGAGCTGGCACCCGACGCCAGCCTGTCTCGGCAGGATCTGTCCGAGCACTATGGCGTAAGCCAGACGCCACTGCGCGACGCGATCGGAAAGCTTGAGCGAGACGGGCTAGTCGAAATCTACCCACAGTCCAAGACCGTCGTGACGCGGATCGACGTGGGACTGGTGCGCGAGACCCAGTTCATGCGCACCGCCTTCGAGGTCGAGATCGTCGGCATGTTGGCGGCGGATCCGGGCAAGTCGAAGATCGCACCGGCCGAAGAGTCGGTCGAGCGCATGCGATGGACGCTTCAACGCGACCCCGGTTTCGACGAGTTCAACCGGCTCGACAAGGAGTTCCACCGCAACCTCTATGCGGCTGCCGACAAACTCGGCCTGTACGAGGTGGTGGAGTCGCGCAGCGGCCAGCTTGACCGGATTCGCCGGTTGCACCTGCAGATGCGCGAAGAGAGCAAGTCGGCCGAGGTGGTGGCCGACCATGCCCGGATCGTGAGCGCGATCCGGACTTCCGACGTCGAGAACGCCCGTGCGGCCATGCGCGTGCACCTGTCGGGGACCTTGAGCCGGCTGGATAAACTGCGCGAACGTTTCCCCGGCTGCTTCGCCTGAATCGCCTCGTTTGCGGTCGGCTACATCAGCAGGTTCGGCAGGAACAGCACGATGTCCGGCACCAGTGCCATCGCCGCGATCAACGCCGCCATTGTGACGACGTAGGGCCAGGACCAGCGCACGAACTCGGCGAAGTCGCAGCGCAGGATGCCGCAGACCGTGTACATGATGACGCCGACCGGCGGCGTGTTGCCGCCGACCGACACCAGGATGATCAGCACCACGCCCATGTGCACCGGGTCGAAGCCGACATGCACCAGGGCCGGCAGCACCAGCGGCGTGACCAGCAGCACGTTGACGGTCGCCTCCATCACCGTACCGGCAACGAACACGATCGCCAGCACCACGAACAGGGTGACGTACCGGTCGCCCGGCAGGCCGGCGAGGAAGCCGGTGATGGCGCTCGGCGCCTGCTCGACGGTGAGCGCATGGCCGAGGACGGCGGCCATGACGATGATCAGCATCACCATGCCGATGTCGAAGATCGAGTCGCGCATCGCGTCGATCAGCTTCGCCCAGGTCAGTTCCCGGTAGATCAGCACTCCAACGGCGAGTGCGTATAACACCACCACCGCGCCGGCTTCGGTGGCGGTGAACAGGCCGAAGCGGAACCCGATCAGCAGCAGGACTGGGAACATCAGTGCCCAGATGCAATCGACGAAGCTGGCTGCCAATTCCCGCAACCGCGGTTTCTCGGCCAACTCGGGTTGGTATCCCATGCGTCGTGCGATCAAAGACGTCACGGCCATCAGCACCGCGGTCATCAGCAGGCCGGGGACGACACCGCCAAGCAGCAGCCGGCCGATCGAGACTTCGCTGATGAAGCCGAACAGGATCAGACCGATGCTGGGCGGGATGGTGGCGGTGATCACCGACGAGAAGGCGATTACCGAGGCGGTGAAGCCGCGGGCGTAGCCTTGCCGCTCCATGGCGGGGCCAAGCAGTCGGGACTCCATCGCCGCGTCGGCGACCGCCGAGCCGGAGATGCCGCCCATCAGCGCGCTCAGCATGATCGAGACCTGAGCAAGGCCGCCGGTCATCCATCCGGTCAGCAGCCGCGCGAACACCAGCAGCCGGTCGGTGATGCCGGTGGCGTTCATCAGGTTGCCGGCCAGGATGAAGAACGGTACCGCCAGCAGCGGGAAGGACTGGGTGGCGCCGTACATGCGCTGCATTGCGACAGTGAGCGGCATGTAATCGCCGACTAGGAACACCGGCACCGTCGAAAGGCCGAGGGCGAAGGCGACCGGCACCCCGATTGCCAGGAACACGAAGAACAGGGTCGCGACGACGGTCAGCATCACATGACGTCCCGGCCGTCGGCACTGCTGTCGGGCAGGCCGCGCAGATGGCGGACGATCTGCTCGACCACGGTGATGATCATCAGGGCGTAGGCGACCGGCAGGGCAGCGGCGGCCCAGGACGACGGCACGCCGGTCATCGGCAGCGGCCGGAAGTCCGACAGCCGCGTCAGCAGCGAGCCGTAGTAAACGAGCGCCACCAGCAAAACCGCTATGGTGAGCTTGATCGTGAGATCCAGCAGGAACCGCGCCGTCGGCGGCAGCAGCCTGACCAGCACGTCGATCCTGAAATGCCCGGCGCGCTGCAGGGTCAGGTCGGCCGCCAGCATCGCCAGCCAGACGAACAGCGCCTGGGCGACTTCGTCCGACCAGATCACCGGGTTGCCGGTGTAGCGGCCGACTGTGCCGGCCAGGACAACGGCTACGACGATTCCCAGCAGGGCGATGGCGGCGATCATCTCGGCGCGTCTGAGCAGGACGAGGGCGCGTGTCAGCAGTCCGGATACCAAGACAACCCCCAGGGTCATGCCTCGACCGTGCCCCGGCGCTTCGCGGTCCGGGGCACGGTCGGAGGTCGGATCATTTCCAGGATAAGCGGAGAACGGATCCGCCGGTTACTTCTTCAGGGTTTCGCGGACGGTGCCGACGAGTTGGGTCAGCTTCATCTTCTCCCAGACCGGCTTGACCGCCTCGCGAAACGGCGTGACGTCGACGGCGCTGACACGCACGCCGGTTGCCTTGACGTCGGCGAAGATCTTCGCAGCTCCGTCGTCATTGGCCTTGAGGGCAGACGCACCCCAGCGCTTCGCCTCCTCGGTCAGGATCTGGCGCAGGTCGGCTGGCAGCGACTGCAACCAGGCGTCGGAAACCAGCAGCCCGCTCATCAGGTAGATGTGGCCGGTCAGCGTGACGTCGCTGATCACCTCATAGAGCTTGGCGCCCCAGATCGCCGCAGGCTGAGCCTCGGCCCCGTCGATCACGCCGGTTTGCAGCGACGGATAGACTTCGGCCCAGGGCAGCGGGGTGGCGACAGCACCCATGGCGCCGATGGTCTCGACCCAGAGCGGCTGCCCGATGGTCCGCACCCGCACGCCCTTCAGGTCGGCCGGCGTGCTGATCGGCTTTTTGGTCAGCATGTGGCGGGCGCCCTGATACCAGTTGAAGGATAGTAGGGTCAGGCCGCTCTTCTTCTTCAGCTGTTCGTTCCAGCCGGCGAAGGTATCGGATTCGACGAACCTTGCGAGTTCATCGACCGATTCGAAAGCGTACGGGGCGATCAGCACGTTGAACTCAGGCACGAACACCGAGACCCGTGAGGCTTCGACGAAGGTGCCGACATTCGCCCCGGCGGCGGCCTGGTCCATCATGTCCTGGGTGTCGCCGAGCTGCGAGCTCGGGAAAAGCTGGACTTCGACCTTACCACCAGTGCGCTCGGCGACCGACTTCCTGAAGCCCTCCGCCGCGACCTGCAGCGGGTCGGTCGGGGCGAGCACGGAGCCGAGCTTGAGGGTGTAGTCGGCGCCGAATGCGGTCGCCGACGAGCCGGCGACGAATGGAATGGCGGCAAGCAGCGCGGCGCCTAGCGCCAGCGACGTGCGGAACTTCATGGCTTCCTCCCTGGGTGACGGACGGGCTTGTCGGTCGTGTGCCGGCCGGTTTGAATCCGGTTTGTCTTGCACACTAATATATTAAAGCACCAGACAAATGAGCCCGTCAACGCGGCCCTCCTGATGTCCCTGGGGGTCGGAGGCTCAGGAGGGTTGAGAATCGTTCAGTTGATCGACTTTGGATGGACGCGGCCGGTCACGGCGATCACCGGTAGGACGAGTGACCGCCAGGCGCCGGTTCTCATCGTGCTGAGGTGCCGGCCGATGGCCAGCCGCGAAACATCTTCAGATCCGGCCGTCGTAGCTCTTGCGGTCGATCCGGCAGGCGCAGACCGTGAAGGTGTCGGCGGTCAGCCCTTCGCGGATCGCGGCGTCCAGGGTGGCGCGGTCCTCACAGACCACGCCGCGGCCGCCGAGCTTCTCGGCGATGCCGGCGAAGTCGGTTTCCGGGAAGTCGACGCCGGCGTTGGCGTAGGTCATGGCCCGCTGCTTCAACTCGATCAGCGCCAGCGAGGTATCGACGAACACCACCACGATCACCGGCAGCCTCGTGTCGCGCAGGGTGACCAACTCACCCAGGATCATCTCCAGCCCGGCGTCGCCGGTGAAGGCGATCACGGCACGTTCCGGCGACGCAATCTTGGCGCCGGTGGCCAGCGGCAGGGCACAGCCCATGGTGCACAGCCCGGTCGACTGTAGCACGGCGTGTGGCACGAAGCTGTCCCACACCTGGCTGGTCAGGATTCGGTGGGCGCCGCTGTCGATGGTGATCACCGCGTCGCGCGGGGCCGCCTGGCGCACCGTGGTGACGATGGCCGCCGGGCCCCAGGCCTCGTTCTGGCCATAGGCGCCGGCCAGTGCCTGCCGGGCCTTCGCCGGCTCGCCGCCGGGCCAGCGCGTAGCTTTGGGCTCCACGCCGTCGCCGATCACACCCAGGGTGGCGCCGACGTCGCCGACGAAGCTGACCGAGGCGTGGTGCATGTAGTGGGTGTTCGGCGCCGCGGCGATCTCGATCACCCGCTGGGTGCCGGGATTCCAGACGTTGCGCCAGCCGACCCGCATCTCGATTGGGTCGTAGCCGGCCAGCACGATCAGGTCGGCATCCTTCAGGAGCGGCAGAATCTGGCGGTCGGCGACCGGCGACAGTCCGGCGCCGCCCAGCGACAGCGGCGAGTCGTCTGGAACCACGCCCTTGGCCTTGTAGGTAGCGACTGTCGGGATGCCGAAGCGTTCGGCGAACGCCCGGACCTTGGCCTCGCCGCCCTGGCTCAGCACGTCCAGGCCAACCACCATGATCGGCTTCTCCGCCCCGGCCAGCCAGTCGCGAGCGGTGTCCAACGCTGCGCCGGAAGCGGGAACGCCGGCCAGACCGGGCGAGCGGCGCACCGGCAGGTCGGATGGTGTGATCTCGGCCGCCGCGACCGAGATCGGCAGGTCGAGATGCACCGGGCCAGGGCGGGGGTCCAGTGCGATCGCCACCGCCTTGTCGGCCTGCGCCTCGATGGCGCCGACGGCGATCCGGAAGCTGGCCTTGACCACCGGGCGGAACACCTGCTGGTGGTCGAAGACCTGGTGGTTGTAGGTGACCGCCTCATCCTCGTCGACGCAGCCACTGACCACGATCAACGGGACCCGGTCCTGCTCGGCGTTGGCGGCGACGTTCAGCGCGTTGGCGACACCCGGGCCGACGGTGGCGACCAGGATGCCGGGCGCGCCGGTCATGTGGTAGACGCCCTCGGCCATGAAGCCGGCCGCGTTCTCGTGCTTGGCCAGGACGAAGCGGATGCCGGCCCGTTCCAGCGCGTCGATGAAGGTCAGGACCTCACCGCCGGGAATGCCGAAGGCCCAGCGGCAGCCGGCGTCGTACAGGCGTCGCGCGAGAGCGTCGGCGACGCGGATCGTCTCGGTCATTCGGCAGCCTGAATCCGCAGCGCGTCGGCGGCGGCGAGCTTGGCATGGCCGTCGCGGGTCTGCGGCAGCTTGCGGTCGAGCAGGCGGGAGGCGACGACAGTGCGCAGGATCTGCGCGGTGCCGCCGCCGATTGTGAACATCCGAGCGTCGCGCAGGATGCGCTCCATCGGCCAGTTGCGGGAATAGCCGCGGGCGCCATGGACCTGCAGAGCGTCGCTGGCAACCTTGATGGCCATCTCAGAGGCGAAAATCTTCGACTGGGCAGCCGCCAGGCTGTCGGGAAACGGGTTGCCGTTCTGCCCGGCGGTCGACGCCGCCCGCCAGATCAGCGCGCGCGCCGCTTCGAGCTGCACGCTCATGTCGGCCAGCATCCACTGCAGTCCCTGGAACTCGGCGATCGGCCGGCCGAACTGCTCGCGCTCCTTGGAGAACGCCAGCGCCCGGCGGTAGGCGCCTTCGGCGAGTCCGAGGGCCACGGTCCCGGCACCGACGCGCTGGGCGTTGTAGGCGTTCATCAGGTCGGCGAAGCCGCGCTTCAGACCGCTCGGCGGCATCACCAACCGATCGGCCGGTAGCGCCAGGTCCTGGAACAGCACTTCGGTCTCGGGAATGCCGCGCAGCCCCATGGTCGGCTCGCGCGCGCCGATCACCAGACCGTCGTCCTCGCCGCGGAACGCCAGGAAGCCACCAATGCCCTGCTCGGCGCCGGACTCGTCGAACACTCGGGCGAAGATCAAGTGCAGGCGGGAGACGCCGCCGCCGGTGATCCAGTGCTTCTTGCCGTTCAACACGTAGGTGTTGCCGCGCTTGTCGGCGCGGGTGGTCATCTCGGTGGCAGCGGATCCGGCATCCGGCTCGGTGATGCAGATCGCCGGCTTGTCACCCGACAGCACGAATTCGGCGGCGCGCTTCTTCTGGGGCTCGGTGCCGTACTGCATGACGGCCGAGATCGCCCCCATGTTGCCCTCGACCACGACCCGACCGGTGACGCCGCACTGCGCCGCCATCTCCTCGATCACCAGGGTAACGTCCATGTACGACCGGCCGGGGCCGCCATAGGCCTTCGGAACGGTCATGCCCATGAATCCGGCGTCGGTCAGGGCCTGCACATTATCCCACGGATAGCTCTCGGTGCGGTCGACCTCAGCGGCGCGCGGGGCAACTACCCGCTCGGCCAGATCGCGGGCTTTCTCGCGCAGAGCTTCCTGTTCGGGGGTCAGGCCGAAGGTCATGATGTCATCCTCTCCGCCGCCGGGATCGGGCAATGGGTCGGCCACTCACGGGACCGTGAAGTCAGGGTGACAACCAGGGTCACTCAAGACAAGCGAATTAAGTTGATACAGATCTTCAGAATATCTGATGATATGCAATGAATTTACGCCACCTTGAGACCCTGCTGGCCATCGCCGAGTCGGGGAGCTTCGCCGCCGCCGCGGAGCGGGTGGGGGTCACTCAATCGGCGGTGTCCATGCAGATGCAGGCGCTGGAAGCCGCGTTGGGGACAGAACTGTTCGACCGTGCCCGGCGGCCACCGGTGTTGAGCGAGATCGGTCTGACCCTGCTGGTGCATGCCCGTGCCGTGGTGCGAGCGGCGGACGATCTGTCGGCGGCGGCATCCGGAACGGTGCTGCTGGGCCGCCTCCGGTTGGGGGTCATTCCCACCTCGGCGACCGGCTTGGTGCCGGATGCGCTGGCGTTGTTGGCGGCGCGTGCCCCGGACCTGCAGATCCGCATCGAGTCCGGCCTGTCGGCCGACCTGGCCCGACGGGTATCCCAGGGGGCGCTGGACGCGGCCCTGGTGACGGAGACGCCCAGGTTGGAGCGTGGGTTGGTGGTCCGGCCGATCCTGGAGGAGCCGCTGCTGGTGGTTGCCCCGCGCTCCGCCGCCGGGCCGCCGGCCCGGACGCTGTTGCGGCGCCTGCCGTTCGTGCGATTCAACCGGCGCACGGGTGTCGGCCGAGTGATCGACGCCGCCCTGCGGCGCGACCGCGTGGTGGTTACCGAGATCATGGAACTGGATTCGATCGAGGCGATCCTGGCGATGGTCGGACGCGGCCTCGGAGTTGCCGTCGCGCCGGCCGGGTCGGTCGTCGGGGCGGTTGCCGAAACCGTACACGCCCTGCCGTTCGGCGATCCTCCGGTGCTGCGCCGGGTCGGCCTGCTGGAACGCGAACGACCGGCCGGTGCTGAGGCCAATCCGACGACCGCGGCGTTGCTGGAGGTGTTCCGGACGGTGGTCCAACCGCCGGCCGTGGTGGTCTATGACAGTGTCGGCTTGCCGGGAATGTGACGTTCTCGTAATGATAGGCGATGCTGACTCCGGTATCTTCACGAGGGCCGGCACCGGTCGATCCGGACGCGCTGGGCGACGATGCCATTGGACAGTTGGCCCGCTATTGGCAGGAACTCGCCGACGCGGCCGGCGGGGTGCCCCTGCGCTCGGCCTTCGATCCCGGCCGGGTTCGCAGATTGCTGCCGCGTCTGATTGTGGTCGAGCATCTGGGCGATCATGATTTTCGGTACCGCCTGCTCGGCACCGAAGTGGATCACTTTACCAAGGCTCGCTACACCGGCCGCCGAACGTCCGAGATTGCGGGTCATGGATATGGCAACCGCATCCATGCCCTGTACATGGCCACGTTGGCAGCGGCCCGGCCGATCGGCATGACGCTCCCATATGTCGGGACCAGTTCGATCTGTTCGTCGGTGCGGCAGATCGCGGTGCCGTTCCGCACCGGGGACGAACCCGACCAGATCATCTCGCTGATCGAGTTCGAACTGCGCCAGAACCTGATACCGGCGATGATCCCGGCGGAACAGCGTCGGTTGATCTAAGGCGATCTGGCGGCGCGTTCCGGGTCGCGCTATAGCAGCCGGGCATGACCGCGTTTGCCCTCCCCGAACTGGACCTGATCGTCCTCGTCGCTGTTGCATTCGCCGTTGCCGGCGGGATCAAGGGGGTCGTCGGGCTTGGATTGCCGACGATCTCGGCGGCGATCATGGCCAGCGTGATCGACCTGCGGGTCGCGGTCGGCATCCTGATCATCCCGCTGCTGGTCACCAATCTGTGGCAGGTCGTTCAGGTCGGCGCGGTCGGCACGCTGGTGCGGCGGTTCGGGGTGCTGAACATGGCGGCGGGCGCCGGCCTGTGGATCGGGACCGAGATCCTGTTCGCCATCGATCCGCGCTGGATGCAGATGGGGCTGGGCGTTCTGCTGATCCTGAACGCCATCCTGCAGGTCACCGGCGGCATACCGGTGATCCCGCGTGCACGGGAAGCCGCTCTGTCGGTGCCGGTCGGGCTGGTCTCCGGGATCATCGGCGGCATGACCGGCAGCCAGGGGATCGTGATCGCGGTCTATCTCGCCAGCCTGAACCTGACCCGCGACGAATACGTCCAGGGCGTTGGGCTGTCGTTCTTCCTGACCGGCATCATCTGGGTCGTGGCGATCGCTGCGAACGGCGGGATCACCCTGGAGACGCTGCCGTTGTCACTTCTCGCGCTGGCGGTCGCACTGGCGGCGATGGCGGTGGGCACCCGGGTGCGCCACCGCCTGCCGCAGGCGCGGTTCCGTCAGGCGGTGTTCGTCATCATGGCCCTGATGGGCGCGAACCTGCTGCGCCGGGCGGTGATGGGCTGATCAGGCCTCGCCTTCGAAGCAGATGTTCTGCAACGGCTCGCCCCTGACGAACCGGTCGAGTTGCTTGGCGACGAAGGTCCATCGCCGTGTCGTCATCTCTTCGGTCCAGGCCGAGTTGTGCGGCGACAGGATGACGTTCTGCAGTTTCTGGAATGGAAAGCGCGACGGCCAGGGGTTCGGATCTTTCTTGGACGGGTAGGTGTACCAGACGTCGAGGATGCCGCCGCGGATCCGGTTGCCGGCCAGCGCCGCGTACAGGGCGGCCTCGTCGATCACCTCGCCGCGCGCTACATTGCAGATGATGGCGTCAGCTTTCATCTTGGCGAACTGCTCGGTCCCGATCATGCCGCGGGTGGTGTCGTCGAGCGGGGCGCACACCACGATGAAGTCGCTTTCCGACACCAGCTTGTCCAGTTCGGCGACGGTGCCGTACCAGTCGACCAGATCGCCCTCGTCGCGCACGGTGCGGCTGACCGCCATGACGCTCATCCCGAACGCCTTGCAGCGGCGGGCGATTTCCCGACCGATATGGCCATAGCCGACAATGCCGACAGTTTGGCCGCGCAGTTCCCGGTGCATCGGGCCGGCCGAGATCGAGCGGCCGTTGTAGGATTGGGCTCGCATCATCGGGTCGGTGTCGCGCATCAGGCCGACCTGAAACTCCAGCATGCCCAGCATGATGTGCTCGGCGATCGTGGTCTCATGCTCGTGGGTGTTGCAGAACACCACGCCTTTCGGCAGATCGGCGGCGGTGATCCAGTCGTAGCCGGTGAACGGGATCTGGTAGAGCTTCAGCCGATTGGTCGGCGGAACATTGAACCGGCCGCCGCCGATGACGACGTCCGCTTGTGCGACGGCCTCCGGAAACCGCTCGGCCTCCTCCGTGGCATCGCAGGAAATGAAGTGCCAGTCGGTCTCGGTCGTCGCGGCCAGGAAGTCGGCGCGGCGGATCGAATTCTTTCCGGCCAGCAGGGCGGTCGGCTTTTCGCTCACAGGTTCGCCTCGTCGGTGTAGCATCAAGAAAGTCGCCGGAGCCGGCGACGCCCAGACCTTGTGTCCGACGCGGCGGTTTGTCTAGCCTCGGGGGACTTTTGCGACAGGAGAAGATCGATGCCCGAAGGGGGTGACGCCTACGGCGGCTGGCTCGGCTATGAGCGTGCGACGATGACCCGCGGCGCGGTCGCCTGTGGCAATCCCGATGCAGCTCAGGCTGGCGTCGACATTCTGGAGGCGGGCGGCAACGCCATTGACGCGGTGGTGGCAGCGGCCTTCGCGATGGGTGTGGTCGAGCCGTTGGACAGCGGCCTGGGGGCGGGCGGGTTCATGACCGTGCACCACGTGCCGAGCGGCACCACCACGTGCCTCGACTTCATGGGCGTCACTCCGGCGGCGACTCGGTACGAGCTGTACCAATCGGTCGAGCCGCTCGGCGACTACACGATCAAGGTGAAGGACCGGGCCAACGAACACGGTCACCGCTCGGTTGCGGTGCCGGGGGCGGCCATCGGGCTATGCACGGCGCTGGAGCGCTTCGGCACCCTTGACCGCGCAACCGTGCTGGCACCGTCGATCCAGCTCGCCGCCGATGGATTCACCGTGGCGTCCAAGGCGGCGCTGCGGATGAAGCGCACCGAGTCGATGCTCGACCTGACCGACGAATGCCGCAGGGTGCTGAAGAAGCCCGACGGCAGCCTGTATGTTGCCGGCGACCGGATGGCGATGCCGGATTACGGCCGCAGCCTCGTCGCGATCGCCGAGCAGGGGCCGGCCGCGTTCCACACCGGTGACCTGGCAGCGGCAATTGTCGCCGACATGGCGGCGCACAACGGCTTCCTGACGGCGCGGGACCTTGCCGACTACCAGGTGATCGAGCGTGCGCCGGCGACCGGGCAGTACCGAGGCCGGCGGATCGCCACCATGAGCCCGCCATCCTCCGGCGGATTGGTGGCAGCCGGCCTCGCGGCCTTGGAGCGTCAGGGTATGGCCGACACCGTCGAAGGCCGGGCCGAGGCGCTGGCGCGCGCCATGCTGGCGGCGTTCGAGGCGCGGCGCACCGGGCTTGGCGACCCGGCGTTCGTGCCGGTGGCCGGCGAATCGTCCGAGACCACCAGCCTGTGCGCCATGGATGTCGCCGGCAACGCCGCCTGCATCACCTTCTCCAACAACAACCATTCGGGCGTGGTGGTGCCGGGCACCGGCATCCTGCTGAATAACCAGATGCGGCTGTTCCACGCCTGGGACGGCAGCCCGAACTCAGTGGCGCCCGGCAAACGTCCGGCCAGCTCGATGATGCCGTCGCTGGTGTTCGACGGTGCGCGCGCGGCTATGGCGATCGGCGCGTCCGGTGCGACCCGAATCGTCACCGCGCTGATGCAGATCCTGTTTCACCATCTCGGCCGCGGCGTCCCGCTGGAGCAGGCGGTGCGCGAACCCCGGCTGCACGCCGAGGAGGACACCCTGATGGCCGATGCCGACTTCCAGGTGGTCGTCGAACCACTGGCCGCCAAGCTCGGCCTGCACCTGATCCTGTCGCCGGGGCGGGATCCGATGATGGCCTCGTGCCAGACGATCGCGGTCGAGGCGGACGGCACGGCGACGGCGGTCGGCGACCCTCGGGCGCGGGCACAGGGACGGGTGGTTTGATCCGGTATTAACGGGATCAGGGTAGAGGCCTGGGAATCAGGAGCACGCCGTCGAGGTTGGCGAAGTGCCGATCGCAGGTGAGTAGATCGGCGCCGCGAGCGAGGGCGGTCGCATAGACGACGGCGTCCGCAGTCGCCAGTTTGTGCTTGGCGCTCAGCTCGGCAGCTGCCAGCGCAATCGGCGTATTGAGTTCGGCGATAACGCAGACCTGGGTGAAGGCAATCACCTGATCAGCCTTGTCTTCGCCCACTTCGCGCGTGAGCCATTTTGCGAGTTCGAGCTGAACGATCGTCGGTACCAGCCAGCGGTCTCGCTCAGGCAGTTCCGGGGCAAGCTCGGTGCCGACCCGTGATCCGATCAGCCACTCGATCCAGGCGGAAGTGTCGACAAGCCGCATCACACCCGATCGGAACGGTCGCGATACGGTTCGACCGTGGCGCCGCGCGCCAGGCCGGCTAGATCCTTCGGCTCCGGCACCGGTACGATCAGCACGCCTTCACCTTTGGGAATGAAGGCGAACTCCTGGCCTGCCCGCCAATGCTGGGCCGTTCGAACGTCCTTGGGAATGGAGATCTGGAACTTCGCCGACAGGCGGGTCGTGGTCTTTCTTGTCATTACGATTGTCCGATCGATATAGCTTAGGTAAGACAATATCACCCGACTCGGTTCCCGCACCAGTCGGGCTTTCCTCGGTAGACCATCCGCGCAATCCTTTGGTCGACTGTCGAACAAGGAGCGAGACTCCCACATGACCGCACAAGGCCCTGACGCCACCTACTTCGCCCACCTCGCGAAGGGCGACTGGCGGATCCAGAAATGCCGCGGGTGCGGCGAGCACGTGTTTCAGCCCCGGGTGATGTGCCCGTCCTGCGGGGCGGAGGCATTCGATTGGGTGGCGCCGTCGGGGAAGGCCGAAGTGCATTCGACCACCGTGGTCCGGCGGCGGGCCGAGCAGGGCGGCGACTACAACGTGGCACTGATCGATCTTGCCGAAGGCGTGCGGATAATGAGCCGGGTTGAGGGCGTTGATCCATCGGACGTGACGATCGGCATGGCGGTGACCGCACGCCTTGCCGAGCAGGACGGCGAAACCATCGTGGTTTTCGATCCGGCGGGGAAGGGTACCCAATGAGTTGGTATATGAGAGGCAAGGCTGCGGTTGTCGGTGTTGCGACGGCGCATCTGGGTGAGGCGCCCGGGTGGTCGCATCTGGAGATCGCGGCTGACGCGGCGCGCGGTGCACTGGCTGACGCCGGCCTGACCCTGGCCGACGTCGACGGGCTGTTCGCGGTGTCGATGCATTCGGTGTTTCCGGCCCTGAGCTATGCCGAGTATCTCGGCATTCAGCCGCGCTTCTCCGAGGCGACGATCGTTGGCGGTTCGTCGGCGGTGATTCAGATGCTGCAGGCGGCCCTCGCCCTCGAGCACGGGCTGTGCGACGTAGCGCTGATCGTCTACGGCTCCAACCAGCGCTCAGCGTCCGGCAAGCTGCATTCCCCTTCGGGCGCCGAGAACCTGCCCTACGAGAAACCCTACAAGCTGCGCGCGCCGATCGCCGGCTACGCCATGTCGGCGGCCCGGCACATGCACGACTACGGAACCACTCGCGAGCAGCTGGCCGAGGTGGCGGTGGCGGCTCGGATGTGGGCCGCCATGAATCCCGACGCGTTCATGCGCGACCCGCTGTCGGTCGACAACGTGCTCGGCTCCCGCATGGTGTGCGACCCATTGACGGTGCGTGACTGCTGCCTGGTTACCGATGGCGGCGGGGCGGTGGTGATGACCCGCGCTGATAGGGCCAAGGACCTGAAGAAGGACCCGGTTTACCTGCTGGGTTGCGCCGGCGGCCACACCCACCGCCAGTACTCGATGATGCCGACCCTGACCACCACGGCGGCGGTGCAGAGCGGGCGCGAGGCATTCACGATGGCCGGGCTGACCCCAGCCGACGTCGACGTCGTTCAGGTCTACGACGCCTTCACGATCAACGCAGTTATGCTGCTGGAAGATCTCGGTTTCTGCCCGAAGGGCGAGGGCGGACGCTACGTTGGTGATGGCAAGCTGCGGCCGGGCGGCGGATTGGCGTTCAACACCTACGGCGGCGGCCTTTCGTGCACCCATCCCGGCATGCTCGGGATCTTCACTACGATCGAGGCGGTCCGCCAATTGCGCGGCGAGTGCGGCGAACGTCAGGTCGACGGCGCCACGGTCGGTCTTGCGCACGGCAATGGCGGCATGTTTGCCCACGAATCGACCGCGTTGCTCGGGACAGCGGCGGCGATTTGATGGCTGGGCGGCTGGCGCTGATCCTCGGCGGCGCCCGGTCCGGCAAGTCGCGCCGGGCCGAGGCGCTGGTATTGGACTGGGGTGGCGAGCCGGTCTACCTCGCCACGGCCGAGCCGTTCGACGACGAGATGCGCGCCCGGGTTGTCCAGCATCGCGCCGACCGTGATGGGAGGGGCTGGATCACCGTCGAGGAGCCACTGGAACTGACCGCGGCCCTGGTGCGTGAAGCGACGGTCGGCCGGACGGTTCTGGTCGAATGCCTGACCACCTGGCTCGGCAATCTGATGGTTCATGAACGGCCGGTCGAGTTGGAGATCGATCGGATGTTGGCGTGGCTTGATGGCCGACAACTCGGTGACCTGGTTCTGGTCGGCAACGAGGTCGGGCTCGGCATCGTTCCCGAGAACCGGATGGCGCGGGCGTTCCGCGATCACGCCGGACGGCTGCACCAGGAACTGGCGGCACGCGCCGGCCGGGTTGAACTGGTGATCGCTGGATTGCCGATGGTCGTGAAGGCGTAGCGACCGTTCAGCAGGCTTCCTTCAAGGCGACCTCATTGGCCGACTTCCAGGCATACGTCGTGATGTTCAGGATCATGTCGACCCTGCTGCCGTCGGATGCCAGCGGCAGGCTGAGGCGCGACAACTCCCGGACTCGACGATTCGAGGGGACGCGAGGGTGGCCACGTCGGAACTCCGGTTGACGGGTCTCAACCAACCGGGCGAACGAGGTGTGCAGCGTCTCGGTGCGGACCGCGGTGTCAATGAACTCGTCGATGTAATGCCCGGCCCGGGCAAACGGCGAGGTCATGTGGACGTTGCCACCAACCAGTCGCAGCCGGAATCGCAGGGGCTGCCGCTCGACGTCGACCAGCCAGAGGTGCGGAAGCAGGTGCACATGCTGCGTGCCGAGGTCGATCGGGTCGAAATGCTGGCGGCCGGGAAGCCGTCCGTCGCCCGGATGGATGCCCTGCCAGTACTCATAGAGTTGGCACTCGAACACACCCCGCGAGGCATCGGCTGTATCGAGTTGAATGTCGTTCGTGTCGCAGTCGGCAATCATGGCTAGGTTCTCTGAGCGCAGTGTTGACGGTCTTGTGACGGAAATGTCCAAAGTTTCCGTTAAGAGCGGCGAGCAGCGTCGCGATCTGGTCGCCTGGCGGCGCCTCGTGTATCGGGTTGCGGTGCGTCGGTTTGGCGGGAAACGGAAGAGCGGATCAATGTTTGGCTGTTTTGGGGCGTTTGGGGTCCGAATCGGAGTCTTTGCGGTATTGGTCGGGTTGCTATGGCCGACCGGCGCGTTCGCCATTGATCAAACACGGTTGCAAGCCACCCCCGAGGCGGATGGTGCCGGCTATCGACTCCGCCTGGATCTCGTTTCGGGCGGAAGCGCCGCGACCCGCACGACCAAAATACCGGACGATGCGCTTCGGCGGAATCTGGCGGAAGCCATATCCCCGGACGAGGTCGACAACACGCGGCACCTGATGGAATCCGCCGTGTCGAAGGGCCTGCAGCCGTTGATCAAGCGCCAGCAGCGTCTCAACGAGGTGTTGATTGAGAAATATGCGCCTTGCGAGGGAGCTTCGGCCGAGGCCAAGCGCGGGCTTGGCGAGATCACGTTCAGCGATATTGACGAAGAGGGATTCGCGGATCCCAGCAAGAAACATTGTGTTCTCGTCCCGCAAGGGGCCCCGGAACTGGCAGCGATGTTCAAACTGGGCGGAGCGATGATGCTGGCGCCGGTCCGGATGGCGCACGAGGCGGAGCGTCAGGTGGGTATCTCGGTCCTGATCCTCCGGCAAAAGTCGGTTTGGGATGAGAAGGTCTGGGTGATGCGTCCGTTCTATGCGGGCGCGGTGGATGACAGCGCAGCGGTTCTGCAGCCAGTGTCGCAGTTCGTCCAAAGCAAATTCAGCCACCGAGATCTGCGGTCCGAATGGAAGTCGCGGCGGGGCTGGTCCAACGAATCGCCACCATACCAACCGTATTAGCGGGTTTTGCGAGGCATACCCCCTTCCTAAGTCCTGCGCGGTGCTGATAGGCCAGAGCGGTCCCGCTGATGCGAAGGCGGTGACGATCGCGACAATTCTGCGCACCCTCTCCCCTGAAACACGCCTGATTCTTGCGGAAAAAGGCGGCCACTACCTGCTGGGGCTCGGCATCCCGGCGCGCGACGGCGACGTCGTGTTCGTCGATACTGAGGATCGTGAGTACGACGGGCTGCAGACCTATGTGGTGATTGATCCCTCGGGGGAAGCGCCGCTTGGCCAAGTGGTCGAACCGGAGCTTCAGGGGATCGTCGCCGACGGCACGGTGACGAACGATGAAACCGATTTGCTCTACGACATGGGGCCCGATGGGATTCCAGTGAAATGGATCAATCGCGCCGGTCGGGGGTAGAGACGCCACTGCGCTGCGGCTACTGTCCAACCATGATCACACCCACGACCCTGTTCGAGAAAATCTGGCGGCAGCATCGGATTGTCGAGCGCGACGACGGCCAGACGCTGCTTTGGATCGACCGGCATCTCTGCCACGAGGGTTCGTTTCACGCCTTCGACAAGCTGGCACGTTCCGGCCGTCCGGTCCGGCGGCCGGATCTGACATTTGCCTTCGCCGACCACTACGTCCCGACCCGCGATCGCAGCGCCGGTGCGCGCGATCCGGAGATTGCCACGATGATCCGGCTGCTTGGCGAGAACACCGCCCGGCACGGCGTGCGGCTGTTCGGGCTTGGCGATCCGGATCAGGGCATCGTGCACGTGGTAGCGCCGGAACTCGGCCTGACCCAGCCCGGCCTTACCCTGGTCTGCGGCGACAGCCACACCTCGACGCACGGTGCCTTCGGGGCGCTCGCCTTCGGGATCGGGGCGTCGGAGGTCAGCCATGTGCTGGCGACCCAGAGCCTTTGGCAGAAGCGCCCGCGGACCCTGCGAGTGACCGTTGATGGCCGACTGGGTCCCCATGTGTCGGCCAAGGATCTGATCCTGGCGGTGATCGCCCGGATCGGCGCCGATGGTGCGGCTGGGCATGTCGTGGAGTATGCCGGCGAGGCGATCCGGGCGCTGCCCATGGAGGCGCGCATGACGGTGTGCAACATGACGATCGAGGCCGGCGGCCGGGCCGGACTGATCGCGCCGGACGACACGACCTTCGACTGGCTGCACGGTCGGCGCTACGCACCCAAGGGGGCGGATTGGGACGCCGCCGTTGCCGACTGGCGCGGGCTGGTCAGCGACACCGGGGCGTCATTCGATCGCGAGGTGCGGCTTGATGGTGCGTCGATCGCGCCGACGGTAACCTGGGGCACCAGCCCGGAAAATGCGGTGCCGGTGACCGACCGGGTGCCGGACCCGGAGGCCGAGGGGGATCCCGGCCGACGCGCGACGCTGGCGGCGGCTGTCGACTACATGGGATTGATACCGGGCATGCCGATCACCGACATCACGGTCGACCGGGTGTTCATCGGGTCCTGCACCAACGCCCGGATCGAGGATCTGCGGATCGCGGCCGGCGTTCTGAAGGGCCGCCGCGCGACGGTGCCGACCATGGTGGTACCGGGATCGTCGGCGGTGAAGCGCCAAGCCGAGACCGAGGGGTTGGACCGGGTGTTCATCGACGCCGGGGCAGAGTGGCTGGAGTCCGGCTGCTCGATGTGTGCGGCGACCAATGGCGACATGGTGGCACCTGGTCAGCGGTGCGCCTCGACCACAAATCGAAACTTCCGAGGCCGCCAGGGACCGGGCGCCCGTACTCACCTGATGAGTCCGGCGATGGCGGCGGCGGCGGCTGTGACGGGACGGATCACCGATGTTCGGTTGCTTGGGGAGACCGCATGACCCCGTTCACCACCTTGACGGCACCGGCGATCCCGCTGCGGCTTGCCAATGTCGACACCGACCAACTTCTGCCCGGCCGCTTCCTGCGCAAGCCGCGCAGCGACGGCTACGACAATTACCTGTTTCATGACATCCGTCGCGGTCGCGACGGTACGCTTCGAGCCGACTTTCCGTTGAACGATCCGTGCTATGCCGACGCGCCAATTCTGGTGGCCGACCGCAATTTCGGCGGCGGGTCGTCTCGGGAAGGCGCGGTTTACGCCCTGGTCGATCGCGGCATTCGCGCGGTCATCGCACCGAGCTTCGGCGATATCTTCTACTCCAACGCCACCAAGAACGGTCTGCTGCCGATCCGGCTGCCGATCGACATCGTGGAGCGGATCTGGGCGATCGCCGAAGCCGATCCGTCGGCGCCGCTGACGATCGACCTCGCCGCTCAGACCGTCCGGCTCGCAAACGCCGAACCGGTCCGGTTTGAGATCGATGCGTTCCAGCGGGCTTGTCTTCTGGAAGGGCGGGACGATATCGATCTGACGCTGGCACACGCCGACGCGATCTCTTCGTTCGAGACGTCAGACCGCGCATCCCGACGCTGGCGCGCGCCGAGTGCCTGACGCTGCCACGTAACCCGAGATAGGCTGTTCATGGACTTTCTCCTCGACCCGCACATCTGGGCCAGCTTCCTGACGCTGACGCTGATGGAGATCGTTCTCGGCATCGACAACGTGATCTTCGTGTCGATCGTGGCCAACCGCCTGCCACCCGAGCGCCGGGCGATGGGTCGGACGATCGGATTGTCGGGTGCCCTGGTCATGCGGGTGGCACTGCTGTTCGCTCTGACTTGGTTGATCGGTCTGACGGCGGTGGCGTTTGAAGTGCTCGGCCATGCAGTATCGTGGCGCGACATCATCCTCATGGCTGGCGGCGTGTTCCTGCTGGTCAAGGCGACGCTGGAAATCCACAACACGGTCGAGGGCGAAGACCACGGGCCCGATGGCTCCGCGGGAGCGGCGGTGGCCGGGTTTGGCGTTGTGATCGCCCAGATCATGGCGCTGGACCTGGTGTTCAGCGTGGACTCGATCCTGACTGCCATCGGGATGGTGGACGACGTCGGCGTGATGATTGCCGCGGTGGTCGTCTCGATCGGCGCAATGATGCTGGCATCCAAGCCGATCGCCGACTTCATCCAGAATCATCCGACCGCGAAGATGCTGGCGTTGTCGTTCCTGCTGCTGATCGGCGTGGCACTGGTCGCCGACGCGCTGCAGTTCCACATTCCGCGCGGGTATCTCTATGCGGCAATCGGGTTTTCGGTGGCGGTCGAGGCGCTCAACCAAGTGGCCCGGCGCAACAAGCGGCGCACTCGGTAGAACCGATCCGCGGGTGGCAGTTCAGAAGAACCGCCAGTCCCCGGTCAGTTCGTGCAATCGGAACACCGCCGTCGAGTAGGCGAACGCCACCACCGCGAAGGCCGAGGCACTGGTCACGGGCATGCCGCTCTGCGCGGTTATTTCCAATGCAATCATGGTTAACGTTGCCGGAGCGCCGATCCAGGCGCAGAGACGCAGCCAAAAGCGGGCTTTGTTCTGGGCTTGGCGACGTCGGGTGAAGACCCTTCGTTTCATCGCTGCGCCTTCCAAACAGAAACAAAATTTTCTATTGGACCTTACAACAAAGGGGTCTATAGTAAAAGTGCTTTCGGACTGGGGCACGTCCCCCTCTCCCCACCTGACGCCCAGGCCGAGATGCGAGGACAGCAGGCCCGGAAGGTTCGCCTTCCGGGCCTCACTCGTTTTAAAAGCCGAATTTCAGTTACTGATTGATTGGATTGGCAAATAGATCCCGCAGGGATCGTTCCGCTACGGCTTTCCGTCGTTGCGTGCCGCAACCCGAGCGAGGGTCGCCTCGCGGTGCGCGATGTAGGCCGCCGACCCAGCGATCACGGCCGCACCCAGGAACGTCCACAGCGTAGGGACTTCGCTGAACACCAGCCAGCCGATGAACGCGGCGAACGGCATCCGCACATACTCGAAGCTCATGACCAGGCTGGCCTCGCCGGCCGCGAAGCCGCGCGTGACAGCAAGGTGGCCCAGGGTGCCGCACAACCCGATCGTCGCCAGCACGCCCCACTGCATCAGCGTCGGCCATTCCCAGAACAGCAAGGCCGCGACAAACGTCATGGGAGTCATCATCACCACCATCCAGGTCACCACCGCTTCGATCGGTTCGGTGTCGGTCAGGCGCTTGACGATCAGCACGTTGATCGCGGTGGTGGCGGCCGCCAGCAAGGTCCACAGAGCGGCCGGCTCAACCGCCGTGACGCCTGGGCGCAGGATAATGAGTACGCCGACGAATCCGAGCAGGGTGGCGGTCCACCGACGACGCCGTACGGTTTCACCGAGAAACAACGCCGCTCCGATGGTGGCGAACAGAGGTGCGGTGAAACTGAGCGCGGTTGCGTCGGCCAGCGCGATGTAGCGCAGCGCGTAGAACCCGGCGAGCATCCCGATCAAGCCGACCGTGGCGCGGATGGCGTAGAGCGGCAGCCGTTGAGTGCGCAGGGCGCCCGTGCCGTGCCGAAGCAGCCAGGGCGCCATCCAGACCAGACCGAAGAAGCAACGGAAGAACGCGACCTCGAACGGGTGCAGGTCGCGCGCCGCGAACTTGATCAGGCCACCCATCGTTGCGAAGGCGGCACCGGCCAGCGTCATCCATACCGCAACCCGAAGCGGGCCGGGGAACCGGCCGAGCGGATCGTGCCGATGGACTGGGCGCGTGGCGGAAGCCTGGACGATGGGTGCGGAGGAAATGGGTGCGGGGGACATGGATGCCGTGGACAGGGGTGCCGCGAGCGTAGTACCGATCCGTCCAGGGAACCAGCCGGACGAGGCCTGCGTGGATCGTGCCGTTATTCTGCTGATCGCACAGGTGTTCGATGCGGTCGTCGGCGATCCACCAGCGCTGTGGCGACGTCTGCCGCATCCGGTGGCCTTGGTCGGCCGGATGATCGGGTGGCTGGACCGTCGTTGGAACCGAGAGAACGACACGCCGTCACGTCGACGCGACATGGGCATCGCCGCGGTAGTCGTGCTGCTGGTGGCAGCCGTCGGTGTCGGGGCTCTTGTCGTCGGAGTGCTCGATCGCCTGGGGTTGCTGGGGGCCTTTCTGGAGGCGGCGATTGTGGGAGTGCTGTTGGCACAGCGCTCGCTCCACGACCACGTGACGGCCGTTGCCGATGCCTTTCTGGCGGACGGGTTGACCGGTGCGCGCCGTGCAGTGGCGGCGATTGTCGGTCGCGATCCGGGTGCCTTGAACGAGGAAAGCGTGTGCCGGGCAGCGATCGAAAGCACGGCTGAGAACTTTTCCGACGGCGTGGTGGCACCGGCCCTGTGGTTTCTGGTCGGCGGCCTGCCGGGGCTGTTCGCCTACAAGGTGCTGAACACCGCCGATAGCATGATCGGGCACCGCACCGACAGGCACCGGCACTTCGGATGGGCAACGGCTCGGTTGGACGACCTTGCCAATTGGGTCCCCGCCCGCGTTGCTGCGCTCCTGACGATTGCCGCTGCCTGGACCCTGGCCGACGGCGAACCGGGAGCGGCCTGGCGATCGGTTCGACGCGATGCCGACCAGCACCGCTCAGTCAACGCCGGCTGGCCGGAAGCGGCGTTCGCGGGGGCGCTTGGACTGCGGCTGGCCGGGCCGCGCCAGTACCACGGTGCACTGGTCGAAGATGCCTGGATGGGGGATGGACGTGCCGATGCAACACCGGAGGATATCCGGCGGGGACTTGCGCTGTTCATGCGGTCCTGCGGTGCGCTTGCGGTGCTGGCAGCGGTGATTGCAGCCCTGGGCTGACACGCCATCCGCGTCAGCTACGCGCTACGGGCCGGCACCGAGCCGTCTTGCTGTTCGCGTCGCAGCCGCCGCTGAATCGGGATCGACACCAGCCAGCCGAGCGCCACGCCGATCTGATCGAACGCGAAATCGGCGATGTCGGCAGAGCGGTTCGGATCGAACGCCTGGATCATTTCGATCACCAATCCTGCGTTCATCAGCAGCACGGCGAGGATGCCGCCGCTGATCCACCGCCCCAGCACCGGGATTGCGACCACAGCCGCGACGAAGAACACCAGGAGGTGCTCAACCTTGTCGGCTTTCACCAAATACTCAAGGGTCAGCAATTCGGATGGCGTCTCCAGGCTGAACCACGCGGCGGCGTTCAGAACGGCTACATAGACACCCGCCCAGGTCACCCGGACCCGCATGCGAAGAGCCCGTCGCCGCTGGCGACGTTCCCGTCGCCGCCGGCGGTCAATCGCCCGGCGGGCGGCAATGAGCGGATCCGACTCGCTCGACATCATGGCGTCTCCAGCATGCCTGGAACGAACGGCATTCTAGAAACAACCGACGGCAATGGCGAGCGCGCCGGACTTCTGTCCCGCTGTCATCGCGTGGGCGGCGCTTAGAATTCGGCCGAGTCGATGATCATCGGCTCGTCGGATGCCGACTTGGCCCATTCCTTCATCATCGGCAGGTTCCAAATTGCATCAGCATAGGCCTGCTCGACCTCACCCAGGGCTACACCGTAGGTTCGGAAGCGCGTTACCACCGGCGCGTACATGGCGTCGGCGATCGTGAAGCTGCCGAACAGGAATGGACCGTCCGCCCCATGCCGGGACCGGCACTGCCGCCACAGCGAAGTGATTCGGTCGATATCTTCCTTGACCCCCGGCTTGCGTCCTTCATCGGGGAAGCTGGAGCGGATGTTCATCGGCATGTGCTGACGCAGGGCCGTGAAGCCGGTATGCATCTCCGCCGAAACCGACCGGGCCAGCGCCCGGGCCGCCTGATCCTGGGGCCACAGCCCGGCGTCCGGTTTCAACTCGGCGGCGTATTCGCAGATCGCCAGACTGTCCCAGACCGTCAGTTCGCCGTGCCTGAGCGCCGGTAGGCGGCCGGATGCTGAGTGCTTCAGGATCTCAGCCTTGGTGCCGTTGGTCGACAGCGCAATCAGTATCTCGTCGAAATCGAAACCCGCATGGCGTAAGGCCAGCCACGGTCTGAGCGACCATGACGAGTAGTTCTTGTTGCCGATAACCAGTGTCAGCTCTGCCACGGTGCGCTCTCCCTTACTCTCGTTGGATGTCATTTAAGCGCCTTGCTTGTCGCCGTGAAGCCCTGGACGGTATACCGGATCCGCAACAGCCGCGAAGACGGAGAGAATCCCGTGCCCTACAACCTTGTTGGACGAGCGACCGCCGGAACCATTCCCATCACGCCCATCGAGGGTTCCAGTCTCGAGGCGTGGCTCGGCGGGACGGACAATCGGACCGCCGCCTGGGTGCGGGCAACCGGCTTCAAGGCCAAGGCCGGCGACGTGGCGTTGATACCTGACGACAAGGGTGGATTGGCTCGAATTCTCCTGGGCGTCGAGGCAGGTGGGCGCACCGGGCTGTGGGACTATGCCGGGCTGCCGGGCGCGCTGCCGGCCGGCCGCTACGCGATCGACGCTGCCATCGAGCCGGCAGACGCCACTCGCGCCGCCCTTGGCTGGGCGCTGGCGACCTACCGGTTCGACCGGTACACGACCATGCCGGCCGCCGAAGCCGAACTGGTCTGGCCGAAGGCAGCCGACCGCGACTATGTGGAACGCGCCGCTGCCGGCACGGCGCTGGCTCGCGACTTGGTCAACACCCCGGCCAATGATCTTGGCCCGACCCGGCTCGCCGAAGAGGCCAAGGCGCTTGCCAAGGCCTACAAGGCGAAATTCTCGGTGCTGGTCGGCGATCAGCTGCTCAAGAAGAACTATCCCACGATTCACGCGGTCGGTCGGGGCGCCACCGACGCCCCCCGGCTGATCGATCTGCAGTGGGGCGATCCGACCCATCCGAAGGTGACGCTGGTCGGCAAGGGCGTGTGCTTCGATACCGGCGGTTACGACATCAAGCCGTCGAACGGCATGCTGACCATGAAGAAGGACATGGGCGGCTCGGCCCAGGTGCTTGGTCTGGCGCGAATGATCATGGATGCCGGCCTCAAGGTACGGCTGCGGGTGCTGGTCCCGGCCGTCAAAAACATGATCTCCGGCGATGCCTTCCTGCCGATGGACGTGATCCGCACCCGCAAGGGCACCACGGTGGAGATCGGCAATACCGACGCCGAGGGTCGCCTGGTGCTGTGTGATGCGCTGGCCGAGGCCGATTCGGAGAAACCCGAGTTGCTGCTCGACTACGCCACGCTGACCGGTGCCGCCCGGGTGGCGCTCGGCACCGACCTGCCGGCCCTGTTCAGCAACGACCAGCAGGTGGCCGACGACTGGCTTCGTTGCGGCATCGACGAAGAGGATCCTGTGTGGCGGCTGCCGCTGCACGCGCCGTACCGGTCGATGCTGAAAACCAAGATCGCCGACCTGTCGAACACCGGAAGCGCGCCGTATGGCGGGGCGATCACCGCGGCGTTGTTCCTGGAACATTTCGTTTCGCCGACGACGCGCTGGGCGCACATCGATCTGATGGCGTGGAACCTGAAAGACCGGCCCGGCCGTCCGGAAGGCGGCGAGGCCATGGCGATGCGCAGCGCCTATCGTATGATCGAGCATCGTTTCGGACGCTGACCGCTTGCGGATTCCCTGCGATCAGGGTACCGCTACTGTCGGTTCGTTGTCGTAACGACCGTGTTGATGCAAACGGCGGGCAAGAAGGGGCGGCATGCAGGCGGCGGAGCAGCACCGGGCGTTGAATCTGTGGCGTCTGGCGACCGTGGCGGGCGTGCGGCGTGATGGTCCCGATCTGACCGCCCGGCAGATGGCGATTCTCCTGACGGCCTATCTGACCCCGCCACCGCACACGGTGCGTGGGCTGGCCGAGAGCATGAACATCTCCAAACCGGCGGTGACCCGGGCGCTCGACCGTCTCGGCGAGCTTGGCTTCTTGCGCCGCAAGGTCGATGAAGCCGACCGGCGCAGCGTGCTGGTGCAGCGGACCGTCAAGGGCTCGGTCTTCCTGTCGGAGTTCGCCGAACTGGTTCACGGCGCCGAGCGGGTACTGGATGGCGCCGACCCCGCCGAGCTGCTCTGAACCACGGGACGTGAACCGGGCGCCATCTTCCCGCCACAGATGACCGGTGTAAGATCAGCCCAGCCGCCAGAGCCATCCCCCTGTGAGATGAGGATCTCGATGCTGTCAGCTCGCCTCTGCGTCGCCGTCCTAGCCCTGGGCCTCGCTGGCGCCTGTCCGGCTGCCGCTGCCGACTACACGGCACCCCCAGCCCACGGCATTGCCATGCACGGCGACATGAAGTACGGGCCCGGGTTCACGCATTTCGACTACGCTTACCCCGACGCGCCTAAGGGCGGAACCATCACCAGCGAGGCGACCGGCAGCTTCGACAGTTTCAACCCCTTCGTGTTGCGGGGCCAGCCGGCGGCCGGCATCACCCTGCTGTACGAAACCTTGACTGAGCAGGCGTTGGACGAACCGTTCACCGAGTACGGGCTGCTGGCCGAGACGATCGAGATGCCGGAGGACCGGTCGTGGGTCGCCTTTAACCTGCGGCCTGAGGCGCGCTGGCATGACGGCAAGCCGGTAACCGCCGAGGACGTGGTCTGGACTTTCAACACCCTGATCGAGAAGGGGGCGCCATTCTACCGGTACTACTATGCCGACGTGTCCTCGGTGAAGGCGACGACGGACCGGCGGGTGCTGTTCGTGTTCAAGGAAGGCGTGAATCGCGAACTGCCCTTGATCGTGGGGCAACTGCCGGTGCTCCCGAAGCACTGGTGGCAGGACAAGGACTTCGCAAACCCGCCGTTCGAACCGCCTCTTGGCTCCGGCCCTTACCGGGTCAAGGGGTTTGAGGCCGGCCGATCGATCACCTACCAGCGGATCGACGAGTACTGGGGCAAGAACGTGCCGGTCATGCGCGGACGCTGGAACGCCGATGTCATGATCTACGAGTATTTCCGGGATCGCGACATCGCGACCGAGGCGTTGAAGGCCGGGACCTTCGACCTGCGGGCCGAGAACTCCTCCAAGCGCTGGGCGACCGCCTTCGACTTCCCGGCGCTGTCGGCCGGAATGGCGATCAAGGAGGAGATCCCCGACCGCAGCATCGCGTCGATGCAGGCCTTCGTCTTCAACACCCGGAGGCCGGTGTTTCAGGACCGCAAGGTGCGCGAGGCCATCGGCTATGCGTTCGATTTCGAATGGACCAACAAGGCGCTGATGTATGGCGCCTATATCCGTACCGACAGCTATTTTGACAACTCGGAACTTGGATCGACGGGACTGCCTGAGGGTGCCGAACTGGCCCTGCTTGAGCCGCATCGCGACCGCTTGCCGCCGGAGGTGTTCACCCAGGAGTTCAAGGTGCCGGTGACTGACGGTTCCGGCAATCCGCGCCAGAATCTGCGGGCGGCGCTCGCGCTGCTGCGCGACGCCGGATGGAAGGTCGACGGCGGTGCGCTGAAGGATCCGGATGGGCGCGAACTGGCCTTCGAGATCCTGCTGGTATCGCCGGACAGCGAGCGCCTCGTCCTGCCGTTCGCCGCCAATCTGCAGAAGCTCGGCATCAAGGCGTCAGTGCGCACCGTCGATCCGGCGCAGTACCAGAACCGGGTGCGCAGCTTCGATTTCGACATGATCATCGGGTCGTTCCCACAGTCACCGTCGCCGGGCAACGAGCAGCGTGATTTCTGGTCGTCGTCGGTGGCGGACGAGCCTGGCTCGCGGAACACCATCGGGATCAAGGACCCAGTGGTGGACGCGCTGGTCGAGAAGGTTATCCAGGCGCCGGATCGGGCGGCGTTGGTGGCGGCGACCCGGGCGCTCGACCGGGTGTTGCTGTGGGGGTTCTACGTCGTGCCGCAGTTCCACAGCGAGTCCTACCGGCTGGTGTACTGGAATAAGTTCGGCAAGCCGGCGATCAGCCCCGACACCTCACCGGGTTATCCGGACACCTGGTGGGTGGACCCGGAGAAGGTGGCCGCCGTCGAGGCGTGGCGCCGGAACCGGAACTAGAATGCGCGTGGGCCGGGGAGACGTCGGGTGACCGCCTATATCCTGCGACGCCTGCTGTTGATCGTGCCGACCCTGGTCGCGATCATGGTGATTAACTTCGTGATCGTGCAGGCGGCGCCCGGCGGACCGATCGATCAGGTCATTGCCCAGATCAGGGGCCAGGGTGACGTCACCAGCCGGCTCACCGGCGGTGGCGGCGATACCGCGGCGCGGTCGTCCGGCCCTGGACAGAGCCGCGGTACCCGTGGCCTCGACCCGGCGTTCGTCAAGCAGTTGGAGAAGCAGTTCGGCTTCGACAAGCCGTTGCCCGAGCGGTTCGTGTCGATGATGGCCAGCTATGTGATGTTCGATTTCGGTGACAGCTTCTTCAAGGCCCGCCGGGTGACCGACCTGGTCCTGGAGAAAATGCCGGTGTCGATCTCGCTGGGTGTGTGGACCACCTTGCTGGTGTATCTGATCTCGATCCCGCTCGGAATCCGCAAGGCGGTGCGCGACGGCTCGCGGTTCGACATCTGGACGAGCGGGGTCATCATCGTCGGCAACGCGATTCCGTCCTTCCTGTTCGCGGTGCTGCTGGTCGTGCTGTTTGCCGGGGGCAGCTACCTGCAGATCTTCCCGTTGCGCGGTCTGGTGTCCAGCAACTGGTCCGAGCTTGGCCTTGTCGACAAGGTCCTGGACTACCTCTGGCACATGGTGCTGCCGATCACGGCCATGGTGATCGGCGGTTTCGCCAGCCTGACCATGTTGACCAAGAACTCGTTCCTGGACGAGATCAACAAGCAGTATGTCCTGACTGCCAAGGCCAAGGGTCTCACCGAACGCGGCGTGCTGTACGGCCACGTGTTCCGCAACGCCATGCTGCTGGTGATCGCAGGCTTCCCGTCGGCGTTCGTGTCGGTGCTGTTCGCCGGATCGTTGTTCATCGAGATCATCTTCTCGATCGATGGCCTGGGCCTGCTCGGCTACGAGGCCGCCCTGCAGCGCGACTATCCGGTGATGTTCGGGACGTTGTTCTTCTTCACCCTGCTGGGTCTGCTCCTCAACCTGATCGGCGACCTGATGTACGTCGCGGTCGATCCCCGGATCGACTTCGAGACGCGGGAGAGCTGAGCGTGAGCGACCGAGTCCTCGGCCTGCGCGTCACGCCGATCAATCGGCGGCGCTGGGACAATTTCCGCCGCAATCGACGCGGCTTCTGGTCGACCTGGATCTTCCTGGCGCTGTTCGTGCTGACGCTCGGTGCGGAGTTCATCGCGAACGACAAGCCGCTGCTTATCGGCTTCGACGGCGGCCTGTACGTTCCGATCGTCGCCAGTTACCCGGAAACCACGTTCGGCGGGGACTTCCCGACGGAGGCCGACTACCGCGACCCCTTCGTTCAGGACCTCATCGGCAAGAAGGGCTGGGTCGTCTGGCCGGTGATCCGGTTCGCGTACGATACCATCGATGCAGAGCTGGACCGACCGGCACCTTCGCCGCCGGATGCCCGGCACTGGCTGGGGACCGACGACCAGGCCCGCGACGTGCTGGCCCGGGTGATCTACGGGTTCCGGATTTCGGTGCTGTTCGGGCTCCTGCTGACCGTGCTGTCTTCGGTCGTCGGGGTCGCGGCCGGCGCGGTGCAGGGGTTTTATGGCGGACTGGTCGACCTGCTGTTCCAGCGCTTCATCGAGATCTGGGGCGGGATGCCGTCCCTCTTCATTCTGATCATCCTGGCGTCGGTGATCATCCCGGGCTTCTTCACCCTGCTCGGCCTGCTGCTGCTGTTCAGTTGGACCGCTCTGGTTGGTTTGGTGCGGGCCGAGTTCCTGCGCGCCCGCAACCTGGACTATGTGCGCGCCGCCCGGGCGCTCGGCGTGTCCGACAGCGTGATCATCTGGCGCCACGTGCTGCCGAACGCCATGGTCGCGACCCTGACCTTCCTGCCGTTCATCCTGAACGGGTCGATCACCGCCCTGACCGGTCTGGACTTCCTCGGTTTCGGCCTGCCGCCGGGCTCGCCGTCGCTCGGCGAGTTGCTGAGCCAGGGCAAGAATAACTTGCAGGCGCCATGGCTCGGCCTGACCGCGTTCTTCACCCTGGCGATCATGCTGAGCCTGCTGATCTTCGTCGGCGAAGCGGTGCGCGATGCCTTCGATCCGCGAAAGACTTTCCGCTGATGGCCGCCCTGCTGGAGATCCGTGACCTTTCGGTGGCCTTCGGGAACAACCAGGCGGTCCGCGGCGTGTCGTTCGCGATCGAGCCGGGAGAAACCCTGGCGCTGGTCGGCGAGTCCGGGTCGGGCAAGTCGGTGACGGCCCTGTCGGTCCTGCAGTTGCTGCCCTACCCGGCGGCCCGCCACGGCGCTGGGTCGAGTGTGCTTTGGAAGGGCGAGGAATTGATGGGCGCCCGCGAGCCGGCGCTGCGCCGGATCCGCGGCAACGAGATCGCTATGATCTTCCAGGAGCCGATGACCTCGCTGAACCCGCTGCACACGGTGGAGCGGCAGATCAACGAGATCCTGGCACTGCACAAGGGGCTGCATGGTGCCGCCGCCCGCACCCGCACCCTGGAACTTCTGGATCTGGTCGGCATCCGCGATCCCGAAACCCGGCTCGGCTCGTATCCCCACCAATTGTCGGGCGGTCAGCGCCAGCGGGTGATGATCGCGATGGCGCTCGCCAATGAGCCGGGCCTGCTGATCGCCGACGAGCCGACCACCGCCCTCGACGTCACCATCCAGGCGCAGATCCTGACCCTGCTCGGCGACCTGCAGCGCCGGCTTGGCATGGCCATGCTCCTGATCACCCACGACCTCGGCATCGTGCGTAAGATTGCCGACGGGGTCTGCGTGATGACCGAGGGCAAGATTGTCGAGGCCGGCCCGACCGAACAGGTGTTCACCGAACCGGAGCACGACTACACGCAGATGCTGCTTGCCGCCGAGCCCAAAGGGATCTCGCAACCGGTCGCCGACCGAGCGCCGACGGTCCTGCAGGCGTCGGATGTGCGGGTCTGGTTCCCGATCCAACGCGGTGTCCTGAAACGCACGGTCGGCCACATCAAGGCGGTCGACGGCGTCAATGTGAAGGTTCGAGCCGGCGAAACGGTTGGCGTGGTCGGCGAGTCCGGTTCCGGCAAGACGACCTTGGCGCTCGCGCTGCTGCGACTGCAGAAATCGACCGGACGGCTGGCGTTTCTCGGCCAGGAAATCCAGGGCGTGAACCGGCGGGACATCCGCCACTTGCGCCGCGACATGCAGATCGTCTTCCAGGATCCCTACGGCAGCCTCAGCCCGCGCATGTCAGTCGCGCAGATCGTGCGGGAGGGCCTGGACGTCCACGAGCCGGCCGAGCTTGGCCTGCCGACCGAGGCCGACAAGGAACGCCGGATCGACGAGGTGCTGCGCGAAGTCGGGCTCGACCCCAGCATGCGCGACCGCTACCCGCACGAGTTCTCCGGCGGCCAGCGCCAGCGCATCGCCATCGCACGCGCCATGGTTCTGCGCCCCAAGCTTCTGGTGCTGGACGAGCCGACCTCGGCGCTCGACATGAGCGTGCAGGCCCAGATCGTCGACCTGCTGCGCGACCTGCAGGCGGCCCATCAACTCGCCTATCTGTTTATCAGCCACGACCTGAAGGTGGTGCGGGCGATCGCCCACCGGGTGATCGTCATGAAGGACGGTCAGGTGGTCGAAGCCGGGGACACCCAAACGGTCATGGACAGCCCGCGCGAGGCCTACACCCGCGCCCTGATGGCGGCGGCGTTCGACCTGGAGGCGGTCGAGACCGGTGCCGTCAGAGGGTAGAGGCGTCGCCGGCTCGAGCGGGCGTCCTACGGCGTCGCCGCGGCTGCCGCCCGACCGGAGTCAAAGACCTCGGTAACCTGGATCACTTTACCGTCGCGGAACTGCCATAGATGGGCAGCGCGTATCTCGGCTGTCTTGCCGGTCGCCTTGTAGGTCCAGCCGCAGCGTCCGAACACGGCGATCTTGTCGCCGTCGCAGACATAAGTCTCCGGTGTCCAATGGACCATCTGCCAGTCGCGGAGCAGGGAGTCGAAATAGCCTACCGCCTGTTCCTTGGAACGTCGGTCCTCCGCAAACGACAGGCCGGCGGAGGTTTCGTCCATGCTGCAGATGCAGACTTCATCGTCGAACAGATCAAGCCAGGGCGATACTGCCCCCTTTGACTCGTCCCAGGTTGCGAAAGCCGATTTGAGCAGGTCGAGGTTCGGATTGTCTGACATTGAAATGCCCTCCCACCACAACGCACTACTCTGAAAGTAGCAGAGTGATAGAATAAACAAAGCTTTTAGTGGCAAGGCACTGTTTGTTCTATGGAATGCCGTTGCGGCCGTGCTCGCGAAATCCAGGACGTTCGCACAGCCGCTCGTAGTAGGCTGTCACCGTCGGGCAGTCGGCGTGGTCGATCGGTGTCATCACCCATCGGTTTACCGACAGACCGAGCACGACGTCGGCCAATGTAAAGGTCTCACCGACCGCGTACCCGCCGGTTGCAGCCAACTGCCGCTCGAGGATGCCCATGTTGGCGTTCCAGGCGCGCGCGCTGGCGGAAATCTGGGCGGGGTCGGCGAACACCGGGTCCTGGCGCACCAGGGCGACGAAGGCATAGCGCCACGAGGCGTTCAGGTCGGTTGCCTGCCAGTCCATCCAGCGCTCGACCAGCGCCCGTTCGCGTGGCGCTGTCGGCAGCAAGTCGTCCCGTCCGTGCTTGCCCGCCAGATAACGGCAGATGGTGTTGGACTCCCACAGCACCCCGGCTTCGTCCTCGATCACCGGCACCAGTCCGTTCGGATTCAGCGCCAGGAACTCAGCCGTCCGGGTTGAAGCGAAGCCGCTGCCCCAGTCCTCGCGTTCGTAGTGGACGCCGATCTCGGCGCAGGTCCACAGCACCTTGCGGACGTTGATCGAGGAGGCTTTGCCGAGAATGCGGAGCATGGCGAGGGGGCTTTCACGTGGGTGGTGCGAGAACGCTATGCCGGTTCTGTGTGGTCGAAAAGCGGTCGTCTCTCCGTCATGATACTCTGCACCGTAAGCGTCGACATTGGCGAACCGCCGCCATATGGTCAGCCACCGTTTGCCACCGTGTCACGCACCGAGAGTCCCATGCCGGCTGTGCTTTTCCGATCCCCGAACGATTCCGCCGAAGCTTGGCGCCAGTCGCTGACCGAACGGATTCCCGGCGTCGATTTCCGAGCCTGGCCGGAGGTCGGCGACCCTGCGGAGGTCGGCTTTGCCCTGGTCTGGAAGGTGCCACCGCTGTTCCTGAAGCAGTTCCCGAACCTTAAGGCGATCTGCTCGCTCGGCCAGGGCGTCGACCACATCTTCGCCGACCCGGAACTGCCGCGCGGCCCGCACATCATCCGGCTGGTCGACCCGTGGATGGGCCGGGCGATGGCCGAGTGGGTGCTGTTGCAGGTATTGCGCTTTCACCGGCAGGGCATCGAGTACGAGGCGCTGCAGCGCGCCCGCGACTGGCAGCAGCTGCCGGCGCCGGAAACGTCGAAGCGACGGGTCGGTATCCTCGGCCTCGGTGCGCTTGGCGCGGAGGCGGCCACCACCGTTGCCGCCCTTGGGTTCGACGTCGCCGGTTGGTCGCGCACGCGCAAGTCGATTCCGAACGTCACCAGCTACGCCGGTCCGGAGGAGTTGGATGCGTTCCTGGCACGCACCGACATCCTGTGCGGGCTGCTGCCCTTGACCCCGGAGACCACCGACCTGATGGACGCGAAGCTGTTCGCCAAGCTGCCGAAGGGGGCCTTCGTGGTGAACTCCGGTCGCGGTGCCCAGTTGGTCGAGGAGGATCTGCTGGCAGCGCTGGATTCCGGTTACCTTGCCGGGGCATCGCTCGACGTGTTTCGCACCGAGCCGCTGCCGAAGGACCATGCCTTCTGGGGGCATCCGAAAGTGCAGGTCTGGCCGCACGTATCGGCCCAGACCAACGCGGATAGCGGCGCTGACCAGGTGGCCGAGAACATCCGACGGGTGTTCGCCGGCGAGCCGCCGATCAACACCGTTGACCCTGATCGTCAGTACTGACGGCATCGATGGGCGTCATTCTGATTCATGTGGGAAACGCCGACCCGTCGTCATGGATCGGCGAGATGAAGCGGCAGGCGCCGCACCTCGACGCCCGTGGTCTGGGTGCAATCGACGATCCCAGCTCGGTCGAGGTGGCGATCACCTGGAAGCTTCCGCACGGCCTGTACCGGACCTACCCGAACCTGGCGCTGATCCAGTCGGTGGCCGCCGGCGTCGATCATATCCTGTCCGATCCGCAGCGACCGCCGCATGTGCCGGTGGCGCGGGTGGTCGACCTATGGATGGCGCGATCCATGGTTCATCAGGTCACGCTGGCGGTCCTGCGCTGGCACCGGCGGATGGATTGGGTGGAAAGCCTGCGCCCCGATGCTGCATGGCCGCACGACGTGATTTTCGACGCCGACGCGGTCCGGGTCGGGGTGCTGGGGCTCGGCAATCTCGGTCAGGCGGTGGCTCGGGCGATGCAGGGCCTCGGCTTCGAGGCGGCGGGCTGGTCGCGGTCGCCGAAAGCGATCGAGGGGTTGCGGTGCCATCACGGCCCTGACGGGCTGCGCGATCTGGCGGCATGGTCGAGCGTGCTGGTCTGCCTGCTGCCGCTGACGACCGAGACCGACGGTATCCTGAACGCCGACCTGTTCGAGCGGATGCCGATGGGCTCGCTGCTGGTGAATGTCGGCCGTGGCGGGCATCTGGTGGAGGCGGACCTGACGGTGGCGCTCGACTCGGGAAGGCTGGCCGCCGCTGCCCTCGACGTGTTCCGCATCGAGCCGCTGCCGGCCGGTCATGCGTTCTGGTCGGACCGCCGGATCTACGTGACGCCGCACATCGCCAGCGAGGTCAGTCCCGTGACTGCGACCAAGGTCTTCGTGGAGAACATCCGCCGGATCCGCGCCGGCGAGGCGCCGATCGGCCTGATCGATCCGTCGAAGGGGTACTGAGCGGGATCCGTCAGCCCTGCAGCTGCTTCAGCGCTTCGGCGTGCAGTTCCGGGGTGCGGGCGGCGATCACCTTGGTGGTCGAGCCGAGCAGCACCGGGTTGCCGTCCCAGTCGGTGACCAACCCGCCGGCACCGGCGATTACCGCCGCCGGAGCCAGATAATCGTAGTCCTGCAGGTTCGATTCGACCACGAGGTCGATGGTGCCGAGCGCCACCAGCCCGTAGTTGTGGCAGTCGCCGCCATAGACCGTCAGGTTGACCTCGGCGCGCAGGCGTTCGTACGCCGTCATCTCCCAACCGTCGAACATGTGCGGCGAGGTGACCGCCATGGTCGCCTGCGCCAGGGTGCGCGGCGGCATCGGCGTGACAGGCTGGCCGTTCAGCGTGGTCGGACGGGTCGGACCGCCGATCCAGCGTTCGCCGAGGATCGGACAGTCGATGACGCCCAGCAGCGGCGCGCGACGCTCGAGCAAGCCGATCAGCGGGCCGAACGTCGGCCGACCGGTGATGAACGCCTTGGTGCCGTCGATCGGATCGAGCGACCAGACATAATCGGCGTCTGGCGCCTTCAGGCCGAACTCCTCGCCGGCGATCCCGTGGTCGGGCCAGCGGGCCTCGATCATCTCGCGCAGCCGTTTCTCGACGGTGCGGTCGGCGATGGTAACCGGGCTCTCGTCGGCCTTGGTATCGACCGACAGGCCGGTGCGGAAATAGCGTCGGATGATCGGCCCGGCGGCGTCCGCCAGATCGGCGGCGAACGCGGCAAGTTCCTCGATGTCAGGACGAACGGTGGTCACGCTGGGCTTTCAGGGCCGACTTCAGCCGCCGGCCTTGGCCTTCTCGTAGGCATCCTGGGCAGCCTTGGCTTCTTCCGGCGACGGCAGCGGTGAAGGGCTGTCCGCCATCGAGCGCAGATAGGCGATCAGGTCGGCACGGTCGCTGGCTTTCTTGACGCCGGCGAAGTTCATCTTGGTGCCCTTGATGTAGTCCGTCGGCTTGTGGAGGAAATTGTTCAGCGACGTGTAAGTCCACTCCTTCGGCTCGGCGAATGCCTTCATCGCGTCGGAGTAATTGAAGCCGTCGTGCGAAGCCTTGGTGCGGTTGACGACACCGAACAGGTTCGGGCCGACCTTGTTGGCGCCGCTCTTGTCGAAGGTGTGACAGGCGGCGCACTTCTTGGCGCCCTTCTCACCGGCGGCGACATCGGCGCTAGCCAGCAGCGCCAATACCGGCTCGACCGGTTCCGGCCCGGTGTCCTTGGCGCTGGCGCTGGCCATGCCTTCCGGGACCTCGATCTTGTAGACGTTCTCCGGCAACTGCTTCGGATGAACCACGAAGTCGGCGACCTTGCTGGTCACCATCGCGAAAATTCCGGCGGCCAGAATACCGGCCAGGATCTTGTTGCCCTCGAGCGACGTCGACATGCCTCGAACCCTTCTCGTCCCGATACGGCCGTGCCCCCCAGGCGCGACGCCGGTACCATACCGACGGCCTCCGGTGCTGTCCACGCGCGGCCGACCCACGTTATGCGGCAAATAGCCCGTAGTCGTGCGCTTGCGCAACCGTGCGCGCAGGGCGTAAGAGGGCCGCCTCACGCGGCATAACGCCGCAAATGGGGCTGCCCATGAACCCGATCGTGTTGATTCCCGCGCGGATGGCATCGTCCCGGCTGCCCGGCAAGCCGCTTGCCGACATCCATGGCGAGCCGATGATCGTCCAGGTCTGGCGCCGCGCGGTGGAGGCCGATGTCGGCCGGGTTGTCGTCGCTGCTGGAGAGGCGGAGATCGTGGATGCGGTGAACGCGGCCGGTGGTGAGGCGGTGCTGACCGCTCCGGCGCACCCATCGGGCACCGACCGGATCCATGAGGCTCTGGGGGCCGTCGACCCCGATGGCGCTCACGACATCATCGTCAACGTGCAGGGCGACCTGCCGGTGCTGGAACCGAAAACCGTGCGCGCGGCGATCGAGGCGCTGGTGCGGATCCCAGAAGCAGCGATGGGGACGGTCACCTGCCCGATCGAAAGTCCCGACGACCTGCCGGCGACCAGCGGCGTCAACAAGGTCGTTGCGGCCTGGGAGCCGGACGGCCAGTTTGGCCGGGCGCTGTATTTTAGCCGTACGGCGGTGCCGTGGGGCGAGGGCGAGGTGTTCCATCACATCGGCATCTACACCTACCGCCGCGCCGCGCTGGAACGGTTCGTGACACTGCCGCCGTCGCCGCTGGAACTGCGCGAGCGGTTGGAGCAACTGCGCGCGCTGGAAGCCGGCATGCGTATCGAGATCGGACGTGTCGACACCGTGCCGCTCGGCGTCGATACTCCGGCCCAGCTTGAGCAGGCGCGCCGCCTGCTAGCCCCTGTCCATCCAGAATGAACCCGCCCGGAGACCCCGTCGCATGAGCCGCAAGCCGATCGTCGCCTACCAGGGCATCGCGGGCGCCTATTCGCACCTCGCCTGCACCAACGCGCTACCGGATCACCAGCCGCTGCCGTGCATGAGCTTCGAGGATATGCTGGCGGCGGTGCAGGATGGCGAGGCGGATCGCGCCATGGTGCCGGTCGAGAACTCGGTAGCCGGCCGGGTTGCGGACATCCATCATCTGTTGCCGGAATCGGGTCTGTTCATTGTCGGCGAGTACTTCCAGCGTGTGAACCACATGCTGCTCGGCCTGCCGGGCACCCGGCTGGAGGATCTGAAGGAAGTCCGCGCCCACCCGCAGGGTCTGGCGCAATGCCGCAAGCTGATCAAGCGGCTCGGCCTGCAGCGGGTGAACCATGCCGACAACGCCGGCGCCGCCGAGGAAGTGGCGGCACTCGGCGACAAATCGGTGGCGGCGATCGCCTCGTCGCTGGCGGGCGAAATCTACGGGCTCGAGGTGCTGGAGGATTCGGTCGAGGACGCCGGGCACAACACCACCCGCTTCCTGGTCATGGCGCGCGATAGCGCAATGCCGGCGGCGGGCAACGGACCGTGCGTAACCACGATCGTGTTCCAGGTGGGAAGCGTGCCGGCGGCGCTCTACAAGGCGCTGGGCGGCTTTGCGACCAACGGGATCAACCTGACCAAGCTGGAGAGCTACATCATCGACGGCTCGTTCTCGGCGGCGCAGTTCTACATCGATGCCGAGGGTCATATTGACGAGACCGGCATGCAGCACGCGCTCGACGAACTGCGGTTCTTCTGTCCGGAGGGGGCCGTCAGGATCCTTGGTACGTACCCAGCATCGCCGTTTCGCCGGGGTGGTGTCGAGACGGGCGTTTAGGCCGGACCTCAGCCGCTGAGATCGGCCAGGATCTCGTCGACCGTGGCGATGTCGGCCAGCAGCCGCATGGCATTCAGTGCCGCCTCGTGTTGCTCGCGGGTGGCGGTCGAGCAGGCGTCGGACGCCACCGTGACCTCGTAGCCGACGTCGGCGGCGTGCCGGACCGTGCTCTCGACTGTGTAGGCGGTCGACACCCCGCAGCAGATCAACCGACGCGGCCGGTAGGCGAACAGAATCTCGTCCAGGTTCGAGCCGTAGAAGCCGTTGTTGCGGGTGTGGGTGACGACCTTTTCGGCACCGATCGGGCCGAGGCCGTCGATGAACTCCACGCCCCAGGTGCCTTCCGCCCAGGCACCGAGTTCGACCCATTGCCGGAAGATGAAGTTGTTCTGGATCACCGTGCCCATGTCGGCCGGCACGGCGAGGCGGATGTGCACGATCGGGATACCGGCCGGCCGGGCACCGGCGAACAGCCGTTTGGCGTTTTCCAGCCGCTCCCACCGCCAGGCGCTGTCGGGGCCGATACCGATCTTGATCTTGCCGTCGGGGTGACAATTCTCGTTCTGGAAATGGCTGGCCAGGATCACGGTGTCGGCGGTCATGGGAAAGTTCCTCGTTACGGCACGATCTTGAGGCTGCGCAGTTCGGCCAACCGGTCGACGATCACCGCTTCCGAATCGGCGAAGGCTAGGAATCCGGCGCGGCGGCATTTCAACGTGTCGGCCATGACGTCGTGGCCGGTGTGGAAGACGTAGTCGGCGAACGGCCAGGAAACCAGGGTCTCGAGCCGGTTCGGCTCTAACCCGTGCCGCCGCACCAAGCGGTCCCACTCGGCACCGGCATCGGCCATTGTGTCGGTAAGACGAGTGGGCCGGGGATCGGCGGGTTCGAGATCGAGGATTGAAGCTATCGCCGGCCATAGGTGGCGCCAGCGGAAGAAATCGCCGTTGGTGATGTTGAAGATCTCGCCCGCCGCGCGCGGGTCCGACCCTGCCCATTCGATCGCCTGGGCCAGCAGGCCGGCATCGGTTGCCTGGTACACCGTGTCGAACGCGGCCGGCGATCCCGGAAAGAACAATGGCGCGCCGCGCGCCCGGCAGAATGCGCCGTGCACCGCCAGCACGGCCGCGAGGTTGAGCGGCGACCGCCGTGCCGGTCCGATCACCACATGCGGGCGCAGCGCAGTCCAGGACCAGCCGCGCGACGCCGCCCGCGCGGTCAGGGCGTCTTCCTGATCGTAGTAGAAGTGCCGCTGCGGGGTTCTCGGATCGCTCTCCCGGGCGGGTGTCTTGAACGGCCCGAGATGGCTGCCATAGGCCTTCATGCCCTGCAGCAGGGTGACATGGCGCAGCGACGGGCAGTGTCGCTCGGCGACGTCCAGGGCAGCCTCGAACAACCGGGCGTTCGGTTCGTTCTGGGCCTGCCAGCCGGGCGCGTCGACATAGGCGCAATAGACCAGATGGGTTACCGCCGTCAGCGCCTGACCTGCGTCCGAAGCGGATGGGTCGTTCAGGTCCAGCGGGACGGTTGTGACGTTCGGCGCCGCCGTCGGTTCCGGCCGACGTGCGGCAGCGACGACGGTGACAGTGTCACGCCCGGCCAGATGTCGGACCAGGGCGCCGCCGATCACGCCGCTGGCGCCGATCGCCAGGACCGTGCTTCCGGACGGATACTCGGCGATTGCGGGCTCGTTCATGGCGGCCCCCCGGTTGGTCGGGTCAGGTGGTGCGAACCGGATAGGCGCTGGCGACCCGGTCGACCGCTTCGGCCAGGTCGGGCCGCACGCTTTCAACCCAGTCCTGGACCAGCCGACGCGCGATCGAATCGCGGCGCGGCAGGAAGTTGCCCCGGCTCTCGAACGCCGCCAGATCCTCGGCGGTGTACCACTGGGCGTCGCCGAGCTCCTCGTCGTTGCGCACGATGTCGAATGACTTGGCCTCGGCGTGGAAGCCGAGCATCAGCGAGGACGGAAACGGCCAGGGTTGCGAGGAGTGATATTGGACCTTGCGGACGTGGATGCCGCTCTCCTCCCAGACCTCGCGGGCGACCGCTTCCTCCAGGGTCTCACCCGGTTCCACGAACCCGGCGAGGGTGGAGTACATGCCGTCCGGCCAGATCCTCTGGCGACCCAGCAGGCAACGCTCGCCATCGTGGACCAGCATGATGACGGCGGGGTCGGTGCGCGGGAAGTGCGGCGCACGGCAGGACTCACTGGTGCAGCTGCGCTGGTGGCCGCCTTTCACGATCTTCGTCGGATGCCCGCACACGCCACAGAACCGGTGGCGCTGATGCCACCACAGCAGGCCACGGGCATAGGCCAGCAAGGAGCCTTCGAAACGCTCCAGCAGTGGCCCGATGCGGCGCAGATCGGTGAACGCGCCGGGCGTCTGAAGAATGCCTGGAATGTCGACCTCGTCGAGCGGCGACAGGTCGAGCGCAACATGCGCTATCCCACCCATCTCACCGAGAAACGCGATCGATTCGGCGTGCGTGACCAGATGCCGGTGCTCCGCGGCCTGAAGGATCGCAGCGCGCGGTGCGGCGTCGGCGACCTCGATCACGAATGAACGGGTTCGCCACACCAACACCAGCCGGGTATCGGGCCGCGCCAGCAGTTCGTCCAGCCAGCCCTCCCGCTCGCGGATATGGGCGGAGCGGTCAAGCCCTCCGAACCCGTAGAAGTTCGGGCGCTTCTCGATCAGGTCGGTCACGGGCGGCTCTGCTGGGTTCTTGCGGGGATCGGTCGATAGGACGCAGTGAGTGTACACCGCCAAGCCCCCGGGGCAATTGGCGGGAGCCTTCAAGCGGCTGCTTTCCTGTCTATGCCGCCGCCGTGATCCCAAGCGACGCCGGGTCGGCGGCACGTGCCCGGGCGATTAGCGTCTCGGTGTACTCCGCGGCTTCGCCGACCGGCACAACGTAGTCGAGGGCGCGTCTTGTTTCGGCTTCACCGGCGAGTCTCAGCAGCAGCCAAGTGGCAAGATACTGGGCCGACAGGCAGCCGCCCGCCGTCGCCACGTTGCCGGTCACCAACAGGGTTTCCTGGACGACCTTGAGCTCGAGCGCCTCGATCCAGGGCCGGGTCTTGTTATCGGTGCAGACCGGCAGGCCGGTCAGAATGCCGAGTTTTGCCAGGATCAGTGCGCCCGAGCATTGCGAGGCGACCAACTGGCGCGTCGGATCGAGAGACAGGCTCGCCAGGAACGCCGGATCGGAGGCGAACTCCCGGGTCTGCCGGCCACTGCCGACCAGAACCGCGTCGGCCCGTGCCGCATCGGCCAGTGTGCCCGAAATCCCGGTCACGACCCCGTTCATGGAGACAGCCTGCGGGCTGGGTCCAGCCAGGAATGCGGTCACGTCGTCGGCACGGTTCAGCAGGTGCAGGGCCAGGAAACTGTCGAGTTCGTTGAAGCCCGGCAGAGTCAGGACGGCGACAACAGGCATGCACTTTCCTCCTCAAATCGGAGCAAGCGGTGGTTGCTGTTGCCGTTCTTAGGCGCCTTGCCTGATTGTCGGCAAGGGGTGGCGTCAGGCTGCGCGCACCTTGGTCAGGAAGCCGGACATCTCCTGCCGCAGCCGTTCGGCGTGCCGGGTGAGGTCTTCGCTGGCCCGCCGGACGTCGTCGGCCGCGTGGCCGCTCTGGCGAGTGTCCGACGCCACCTCGGTGATCGCCTCGGCGGCTTCGCCGCTGCTGGTGGCCAACTGGCGGACCTCATCGGCAATCTGCCGGGTCACGCCGGTCTGCCGCTCGATCGCTTCCGCAATCGCGCGGGCCACGTCGTCGATCTGTCCGATCGATTGGGCGATGCCGCGGATGGCGGCGACGGCACCCTTCGACTCGTTTTGGATCGACTCGATTTCTTCGGCGATCCGGTGAGTCGCCTTGGCGGTCTGGGTGGACAGCGATTTGACCTCGGAGGCCACCACCGCGAAGCCCTTGCCGGCGTCGCCGGCACGGGCCGCCTCGATGGTGGCGTTCAGCGCCAGCAGGTTGGTCTGCTCGGCAATGTTGCTGATCAGCGTCAGGACATCGCCGATCCGGTCAATCGCTTCGGCGAGGCCGGCGACGGTGGCATCGGTCTTCTCGGCACGATCGACGGCCTCCCGGGTGATCTCTCCGGACGCGGTCACTTGCTGGTTGATGTCTTCGATGGCGGTGCGCAGATTCTCGACCGCGGTCTGGGTTCCGCGCGCTCGCTCGGTCGACTCGCGGGTGCTGGCGGCCACCGCTTCCGAACGATCGCCGACCCGCCCGGTCGAGGCGGTCAGGTCGGCCGATGTGCGGCTGAGTTCTTCTGCTGCGCTTGCGACCGTCTCTGAGATGCTGCCGATCGACGTTTCGAGGGCGGTCGCGGTATCGCGCAAGGTCGCCTCGCGTTCTTCCGAACTGCGGCGCTCCTGATCCTGTTGGCGGGCCATGATGGCGGTTCGTTCGGCTTGGGCGGCTTCAGCCTCCATGCGGGCCTTTGCGGACTGTTCGAAGGCAGCGGCGACCTGATAGGTCAGCCAGATCAGTACTGCGGCTTCGACGACCACGATCACCGCGTGCAGGATCACCCGGAACAGATCCGAGCCGTCCGGGAATATCGCCGCCGGAAGCAGGAAGTTCAGCGACAGGTGATGCACCGCCACCACGACGGTACCGACAACGATTGCACGCCAATCGGTCAGGCCGGCCAGAATCGCCAGGCACGCGAAATAATACATGTGCATGTCGATCTGCCAGGGATGCCCTGCGAACTGGAACACGATCACGGACACGGCACCCATCAGGCCAGCGGCAATCGAAAGACGGGTCACCTCGTCGTCGCGGCGCCACAGCGCCAGCGCGCCGACGCCGAGGGCGACGATCGCCACCGTCGATACTGGAAGCAGCATGTCGCGGCCAAGCAGAAGGGCCACACCAATGACCACCGGTATCTGGGCGGCCAGGAACCACGCAAGGGCGGTAGTCGCGCGTCGTCGCAGGGAGAGAAGTTGGTTCATTGGAGCGCCTCTAGGAGCTTTGAGCGGGAGCCAGCAGGGTCAGACAGCCGCTCGCGGCGATTGGATCGACGATCAGCAGAGCGCCCTGTTCACGTAGGCGTTCGGCCAGAAGCGGGCCGGTGGGTCGAACCACCACAATGGTACCGTTGATGCCTTCGCGGACGATCAGGCCGCCGGCAACGGCAACCGCCGCGGCTGCTTGTTCGCGCTGCCACCAGGGAGGAAACACCGCGGCTACCGCGGAATCCGGGCTGAGAGGAGCCGCCAATACGCCGGCCGCCGCGACCACCAGGGTCGACGCGGTGATCAACAACGGCAAGCCGTAGGTCGACAGCGCGCTTCGGCTACGGCCGGTACCGTTGGACATCCTGTTCCATCCACATCAGTCAGGATGGAACTCATACACCGGTAGTCTTAAGAGCCGGTTAAATGAGTATCTGCCCGGGCGGAAGATCAGACAGCGGTACCACCCACCGTGATGCCGGCCATCTTCAAGGTCGGCTGGCCGACGCCGACCGGAACGCCTTGGCCGTCCTTGCCGCAGGTGCCGATGCCGTCATCAAGCTTCGAGTCGTTGCCGATCATGGTGATCTTGGTCATGGCGTCCGGGCCATTGCCGATCAGGGTCGCACCCTTCACAGCCGGGCCGATCTTGCCGTTCTCCACCAGATAGGCCTCGTTCATCGAGAACACGAACTTGCCGGAGGTGATATCGACCTGGCCGCCGGCGAAGTTGACGGCGTACAGCCCCTTCTTGACCGACTGCAGGATCTCCTGCGGATCGGCCGAGCCCGATGCCATGAAGGTGTTGGTCATGCGCGGCATCGGGTGGTGCGCGTAGCTTTCCCGCCGGCCGTTGCCCGTCGGGGCCATGTCCATCAGCCGGGCGTTCTGTCGGTCCTGCATGTAGCCGACCAGGATGCCGTCCTCGATCAGCACGGTGCGCGACGTCGGCGTGCCTTCGTCGTCGACCGTCAGCGAGCCGCGGCGGTCGGGCAGGGTGCCGTCGTCGATGACGGTGACACCGGGCGCCGACACCCGCTGGCCGATCATGTCGCTGAAGGTCGAGGTCTTCTTGCGGTTGAAGTCGCCTTCCAGGCCGTGGCCGACTGCCTCGTGCAGCATTACTCCGGGCCAGCCCGGACCGAGCACGACTTCCATCTCGCCGGCCGGCGCCGGGACCGCGTCCAAATTGACGAAGGCCACGCGGATCGCCTCGTCGGCGGCGTGCTGCCACATCTCCGGGTCGATGAAGCGGTCAAACATCAGCCGCCCGCCGCAACCGTAGGAGCCGGACTCCATGCGGTCGCCGTCACCGACCACCACCGAGACATTCAGCCGCACCAATGGCCGGACATCGCCGACCCGCTGACCCCCGGCGCGCAGGATCTGCACCGCCTGCCAGGAACCCGACAGCGAGGCCGACACCTGCCGCACGCGCGGATCCTTGGCGCGGGCGTAGGCGTCGATCTCGGTCAGGACCTTGATCTTGGCCTCGGTGGTGATGCCCTGAAGCGGGTTGGCGTCGGAGTAGAGCAGCCGGTTGGTGCCGACCGGCCCCTCCGCCATGGTCCCCGACTGGCCGGCGTGAACCGCGCGCACGGTATCGGCGGCGCGGCAAATGGCGTCTTCCGACAGTTCGGACGCATGGGCAAAGCCCCGCGCCTCCCCGGAAATGGCGCGTAAACCAAAGCCCTGGGCGGTGTTGAACGATGCGGTCCGCAGCCGACCGTCGTCGAATGCCAAGCTCTCGCTCTGCCGGTACTCCAGGTACAATTCGCCGTCGTCGGCACCGGCAAGGGCGTCGTCGACGATCGCCTGTGTGCGCGTCGGATCAAGGCCGGCACGGGTGAAGAACAGCTCGTCGGTGATGGCGCGGTCGGTCACGGGGCGGCTCCTGGTGTCGGCGGGCGCATGAGCGCCGTGTCAGCGTGACATAGGCATGACGATACCGGAAGTCGACCATCTCGCGGGAAATCCGACGCCGCTGCCGTGGAAGGCGGCGCGACCGAATGCCGCGTGAAGGCTGCTTGTCCAGGCTGGATCAGCGTTCTAGCTTGCCCGGACCCATGCCGCCTCGCGTTGCACAGTGCGTGCGTTGGTGTCATAACCAAGCCCGCCGCGGGGGCGCGGCGAGAGCAACGACAACGGGAACGACCGACTGATGGATCGGATCCTCGGATTTGCTGTGTCTTTGGCGCGGCGCATCGGGTGGGCGGCAGCGACGCTGGCCGTGACGACGACGGTGGCTTGGGCGGATCGGCCCAGGGAGTGGCAACTCGGTTTTCAGGACGGGGTCACGCCGACGTTCCACCAGCTGAACGAACTGCACAACTGGCTGCTGGTGATCATTACGTTGATCACGGTGTTCGTGCTGGCGTTGCTGGTCTACGTGTGCGTGCGGTTCCGGGCCAGCCGGAACCCTGTGCCGTCGAAGACCACGCATCACACCTGGCTGGAAGTAGCCTGGACCGGCCTGCCGGTGGTGATCCTGGTTCTGATCGCGATTCCGTCGTTCAAGCTGTTGTATTACGCCGACCGGGCGGTCGATCCGGACATGACCATCAAGGTCCAGGCGCACCAGTGGTACTGGAGCTACGAGTATCTGGACCAGCAGGTGGCGTTCGACAGCAACCTGATTCCCGAGGCCGACCTGAAGCCCGGCCAACTGCGTCTGCTGGAGGTGGACAACCGTCTGGTCGTTCCGGTCGGCAAGAAGGTGCAGGTGCTGATCACCTCATCCGACGTGATGCACTCCTTCTTCATGCCGTCGTTCGGCGTGCAGCTGTACAGTACTCCGGGCCGGACCAACGAGACCTGGTTCCAGGTCGACAAGGCCGGTGTCTACTACGGGCAGTGCAACCAGATCTGCGGAGTCAACCACGCCTACATGCCGATCGTGGTCGAGGCGATGGAGCCGGCCGCCTATGATGCCTGGCTGGTCCAGGCCAAGACCAAGTTCGCGATGGACGACAGCGCTGCCAGCCCCCGGCTGGCCGCGCTGGTGTCCCGGTAATTCGAGCGGAGACTGACACGATGAGCAGCGCTGATCACGCCTACGGCCATAACGATCACGGCGCGCCGACCAGCTTCGTGCGCCGCTGGCTCTATTCCACCAACCACAAGGACATCGGTACGCTGTACCTGATCTTTGCGGTGATTGCCGGCCTGATCGGCGGTGCGATTTCCATCTTCATGCGCATGGAACTGCACAGCCCCGGCCTGCAGTTCATGCAAGACGGCAACGTTTGGAACGTCTACGTGACGGCCCATGGCTTGATCATGGTGTTCTTCGTCGTGATGCCGGCGCTGATCGGTGGGTTCGGCAACTGGTTCGTACCGATCATGATCGGCGCGCCGGACATGGCGTTCCCGCGGATGAACAACATTTCGTTCTGGCTGCTGGTCCCGGCGTTCCTGTGCCTGCTGCTGTCGATGTTCGTCGAGGGCACCGGCGGCGCCAACGGCGCCGGTGTGGGCTGGACGATCTATCCGCCGCTGTCGAGCAAGCTCGGCACCCCGGGGATGGCGATGGATCTTGCGATCTTCTCGCTGCACCTGGCCGGTGCCGGCTCGATCCTGGGTGCCGCGAACTTCATCACCACGATCTTCAACATGCGTGCGCCGGGCATGACCCTGCACAAGATGCCGCTGTTCGTGTGGTCGATGCTGGTGACCGCGTTCCTGCTGCTGCTGGCGCTGCCGGTTCTGGCCGGTGCGATCACCATGTTGCTCACCGACCGCAACTTCGGCACGGCGTTCTTCGATCCGGCCGGCGGCGGCGATCCGATCCTGTTCCTGCACCTGTTCTGGTTCTTCGGGCATCCCGAGGTTTACATCATGATCCTGCCGGCGTTCGGGATCGTCAGCCAGGTGGTCAGCACGTTCTCGAAGAAGCCGGTGTTCGGCTATCTCGGAATGGCCTACGCCATGGTCGCGATCGGCGTGGTCGGCTTCGTGGTCTGGGCGCACCACATGTACACTGTCGGCATGGACGTCGACACGCGGGCCTACTTCACCGCGGCCACGATGGTCATCGCGGTGCCGACCGGCATCAAGATCTTCTCGTGGATCGCCACCATGTGGGGTGGCTCGATCGAGTTCCGACCGCCGATGCTGTGGGCGATCGGCCTGATCTTCCTGTTCACGGTTGGCGGTGTGACCGGTGTGGTGCTGGCCAATGCCGGCGTCGATCTGGCGCTGCACAACACCTACTACGTGATCGCGCACTTCCACTACGTGCTGTCGCTCGGCGCGGTGTTCGGCATCTTCTGCGGGATCTACTACTGGTTCTCCAAGATGACCGGCTACGAGTACAACAACCGTCTGGCCCAGTTGCACTTCTGGGTGACGTTTGTCGGTGTGAACCTGACGTTCTTCCCGATGCACTTCCTCGGTCTGGCCGGCATGCCGCGACGCTACATCGACTATCCCGACGCGCTCGCTGGCTGGAACGCCGTGGCTTCGATCGGTTCGTATATCGGCGGGATCGGAACCCTGATCTTCCTGGCGGTGGTGGTCGAAGCCTTCATGGCGAAGCGCAAGGCCGCGATGAACCCATGGGGCGAGGGAGCTACCACGATGGAGTGGTCGGTTGCGTCGCCGCCGCCGTTCCACACCTTCGACGAGTTGCCCCGCGTCAAGTGATCCGGTGCTCGAGAGGCTAAGGTGACCGATACTTCCGCCGATATCGCGCGGATCGACGACACCGCTGAGGCCGCCCCGGGTGGGGCGGCTTCGGTCGTCGATTACGTCGCGCTTCTGAAGCCGCGGGTGATGTCGCTGGTGGTGTTCACCGGTGCCGTTGGTCTGGCGGTGGCGCCAGGGCATCTGAACCCGGTGTTGGCGGTCATCGCGGTGCTGTGCATTGCGATCGGCGCTGGCGCGTCGGGTGCGATCAACATGTGGTACGACCGCGACATCGACGCGGTGATGGAACGGACCAAGACACGGCCGATCCCGGCCGGCCGGATGAACCCGGACGAAGCCCTGGCCTTCGGCGTCGTGCTGGCAGGGTTCTCGGTTCTGGTCATGGGGCTGGCGGTCAACTGGGCGGCCGCGGTCCTGCTGGCCGTCACCATCGGCTTCTACGTCTTCATCTACACGATGTGGCTGAAGCGCCGCACGCCGCAGAACATAGTGATCGGCGGCGCCGCCGGCGCGTTCCCGCCGATGATCGGCTGGGCGGCGGTCACCGGTGACGTGTCGGTCGCGTCCATCGTGCTGTTTGCCATCATCTTCATGTGGACGCCGCCGCACTTCTGGGCGCTGGCGCTGTGGCGCTGCGGTGATTACGCGCGGGCTGGGGTTCCGATGCTGCCGGTGGTCGCCGGCGATCGCGAGACCCGGCGCCAGATCCTGATCTACGCCGTGCTGCTGGCGCCGTTGGGTGTCGCGCCGTGGTTCCTGGGGTTTGCCGGTCTTGGGTATGGCATGGCCGCGACCGTGCTTGGCGCCCTGTTCGTGGTGGCGGCGGTGCGGGTGTGGCGCGGCAGCGACGCTGATCATCGGCCGGCCAAGCAACTGTTCGGGTATTCGATCCTGTATCTGTTCGCCCTGTACGGCGCGCTTCTGATCGACTCCTGGCTGGTGGGGGGAGCGGGATGACTGACCCCGCACCGAAGCCCGACGCCAACGATCCCTGGGCATCACGCCGCCGCAAGAATGTCGCCTTGCTGGTGGCGATCTTGTCGCTGGCCGCACTGTTCTTCGTGATCACCATCCTGCGGATGGGATCATGACGGGTCCGCACGATCAGGGTCTTGAGCTCCGCGTGCGACGGACCCGCAATCTGCGCACGGTCGGCGTTCTGGCGACCGTCGTCGTCGGGATGGTCGGGATGGCCTACGCGTCGGTCCCGCTGTACGAGATCTTCTGCCGGGTGACCGGGTTTGGCGGCACGACGCAGGTCGCGACCGGGGAGTCGGATCGGGTGCTCGATCGGATGGTGACGGTGCGTTTCGACGCCAACGTCAATCCGGAGCTGCCCTGGACCTTCAAGCCGGTCCAGCAAACGATGCGGCTGAAAGTCGGCGAGACCAAGCTGGCGTTCTACGAGGCGACTAACAACAGCAACAAGACCCTGGTGGGCACGGCGGCATTCAACGTCACGCCCGACAAGGCCGGATTGTACTTCGACAAGATCGACTGCTTCTGCTTTACCGAGCAGGTGTTGCGGCCCGGTGAAACGGTGGACATGCCGGTGTCATTCTATCTGGATCCGGCGTTGGCCGATGATCGCAAAATGGACGGAGTGACCACCATCACCCTGTCCTATACTTTTTTCCGCGCCCAGGACCAGTCCAAGGCGCGGCAGATTGCCGAGTTGCCGGCGACCGCGGACAACGTGGGTGCCGGCGGCACGAAACAATGACGAACCACCAAGCCGACGCGGCTGGAGCCGCCCGCCGCTTGGGCAGCGCGTGAGACGAGGGGACCGATGGCACACGAACAGAAGCATCCTTACCACCTGGTCGAAGCGAGCCCCTGGCCGTTCGTCGGAGCCGGCGCCGGTTTCCTGATGGCGGCGGGTGCTGCGCTGTACATGCACGGCAAGCCGTTCGGCGGCGCGATGCTGATCGTCGGCCTCGGGCTCATGCTGATGACCATGTTCTTCTGGTGGCGTGACGTGATCCGGGAGGCTCACTACCAGGGCCATCACTCGCCGGTGGTGCAGATCGGTACACGCTACGGGATGCTGTTGTTCATCACCTCGGAGGTGATGTTCTTCCTGGCGTTCTTCTGGGCGTTCTTCGACATGGCGCTGTACCCGCGCATGGGGGTATGGCCGCCGGAGGGGATCGTACCGTTCGACGCCTTCGACCTGCCGCTGTTGAACACCCTGATCCTGCTGCTGTCCGGCACGACGGTCACCTGGGCGCACGCAGCGCTGCTGGAAAATGATCGTAAGAACCTGCTGCTGGGCCTCGGCATCACGATCCTGCTCGGCATCAGCTTCACCGCGCTGCAGGCCATCGAGTACAGCCACGCGGCCTTCTCCTTCAAGGACGGCATCTACCCGTCGACCTTCTACATGGCGACCGGCTTCCACGGCTTCCACGTGATCGTCGGCACGATCTTCCTGATCGTGTGCTGGTGCCGGGCCTATGTCGGCCACTTCACGCCGGAGCAGCATTTCGGTTTCGAGGCGGCCGCCTGGTACTGGCACTTCGTCGACGTGGTCTGGCTGTTCCTGTTCGTGTGCATCTACTGGTGGGGAGCCTGATCGAACGATCTCTTAGGATCGTTCGACCGGCGGCGGACCGATGAGCGACGCTTTCGGCCCGCCTCCGTCACCTTTCGTCACGGGTCTTCGCGGCCGCTGCCCGCAGTGCGGGGTTGGGCGTCTGTTCGACGGCTACCTGTCGGTACGCGAGATCTGTGAGTCCTGTGGCGCGGCGCTGTCTGAGCACGATACCGGCGACGGCCCGGCGGTGTTCGTGATCTTTATCTTGGGCGCTGCCGTCGTTCCATTGGCACTGGCGGTCGAGGCAGCGTTCGGTCCGCCGATGTGGCTGCACGCAGTGCTGTGGAGCGCGGTGATCCTGGGTGGGACGCTCGCGCTGCTGCGACGCCTCAAGGGCGTGATGGTGGCGCTGCATTACCGCCACCGCGGCCCGGGCTCCTGACGATCTCCTGCGGGCTGCGACGACGCGGTGCTTGCCTTACGCCGCCGCACAGTCGATCTAGAGAGCGCTCGTCCCCTTACCAGTCGAGGCACCATGCCATTCCGCCCGCGACTCTGGCCAACCCTCTTCACCATCCCGGCGCTGCTGATGATGTTCGGCCTGGGGGCTTGGCAACTCGACCGGCTGGCCTGGAAGACCGCCCTGATCGACAGCTTCGAAAGCCGCGTTTCGGCGCCAGCGGTCCCGGCGCCGGCGGTTGTCGAGGATATGGAGGAGTGGCGCTTCCGGCACGTCCAGGCGGCCGGGCATTTTTTGAATGACAAGGAACTCCACCTTACCGGCCGGCCCTACGAGGGCAACGCCGGGTTCCATGTCATCACGCCGTTCGTCACCGACGATGGCCTGACGGTTCTGGTGAACCGCGGCTGGGTGCCGATGGATCGCCGTCGTCCGGAGACTCGGCCCGAGACGTTGCTCAGCGGTACGGTTACACTCAACGGCATCGTCCTCGAGGCTGGCCGCAAAGGTTATTTTGTGCCGGAGAACGAGCCGGGACGGGACGTCTGGTTCACCGTCGAACCCGCGCAGATGGCCGCCCATTTGGGTGTCGGTCCGGTCGCGTCCTACTACATCGATGTGCTTCGTCCGCCGGGCCGTCCGACGTCGCTGCCGATCGGCGCGGTGGCCTCGATCCAGGTCCGCAACGAACATCTGCAGTACGCCATTACCTGGTTCCTGCTGGCTGGGACCCTGCTCGTGGTCTACGTGCTGTGGCACCGGCAGATCGATCGCAAGGAACCCGAGGACGCAGCATGAGTGCAATGCCGACGCCCGCCACCGATGCGCTCGAGGCACTTTCGCGACGACTGTCGGCGGTCGAGGGCGCGATGGGCGTGTTGTCCTGGGACCGCATGGTCATGATGCCGACCGGTGGCGGTGATGCTCGCGCCGAACAGGCAGCGACTCTTGGGGTGATTGCCCACGAGTTGCTGACTGCCCCGAAGATCGACGATCTGCTGACCGCGGCCGAAGGGGAACCCCTGACCGGGTGGCGGGCCGCTAATCTTCGCGAACTGCGACGACGGCATGCCCACGCCACCGCCGTGCCGTCGTCGCTGGTCGAGGCCATGTCGCGGGCCAGCGCGAAGTCTGAGACGGCGTGGCGGGCCGCTCGGGCCGCGTCCGACTATTCGCTTGCCCGCGAGCCGCTTGCCGAGATCGTACGCCTGACGCGGGAGACTGCGTCGGCCAAGGCTGCGGCGCTTGGCTTGGACCCCTATGCGGCCCTACTCGACCAGTACGAGCCCGGCGGTTCGGTGCCGCGGATCGATCGTCTGTTCGCCGAACTGGAAGCGGCACTGCCACCGATCCACGAGGCCGTGCTGGAGCGCCAAGCGCGCGACGGCGATCCGGTCATGCCCTCCGGACCGTTCCCGGTGGCACAGCAACGCGCGCTCGCCCGCGAGATCATGACGACGCTAGGCTTCGATTTTGACCATGGCCGCCTTGACGAAACCCTGCACCCGTTCTGCGGCGGCGTCCCCGATGACGTGCGGGTGACCACCCGGTTCTCGGAGAACGGCTTCGTCTCCGGCGTGATGGGCGTAATCCACGAGACCGGTCACGCGCTGTACGAGCGCGGCTTGCCCGTGGAATGGCGCGGCCAGCCGGTCGGCGACGCCCGTGGCATGGTTTTGCACGAAAGCCAGTCGCTGCTGATGGAGATGCAGGCCTGCCGGTCGCCGGCGTTCCTCGCGCATCTGTCCGGCAAGGCGAAGGTGGCCTTCGGCGGCGACGGTGCGGCGTGGCAGCCGGACAACCTGCGGCGGATCTACACCCGGGTCGAGCGCGGGTTCATCCGGGTCGAGGCCGACGAGATCACCTATCCGCTGCACGTCATCCTGCGCACCCGACTGGAACGGGCGCTGCTGTCGGGCGATCTGGCGGTCGCCGATTTGCCCGCTGCCTGGAACGAAGGCATGCGGACGCTGCTGGGTGTGACGCCCCCTGATGATGCGCGTGGCTGCCTGCAGGACATCCACTGGTATGATGGGGCGATCGGCTACTTCCCGACCTACACCCTCGGCGCCCTGGCGGCGGCCCAATTGTTCGGTGCGGCAGTAGCCTCCGACCCAGCCATTCCCGAAGCGTTGGGCAGCGGTGACTTCACCCGCCTGCTGGCGTGGCTGCGCCCGAACGTCCACCAGCGCGCCAGTTCCGACTCCACCGATGCAATTTTGGAAGCGGCAACCGGGAGCCCGCTGGGCACCGAAGCGTTCCTCGCGCACCTCAAGCGGCGTTACCTGGACGGTTGACCCAAAATCCTGGTCAAGTCTCGTCGAAGGACAGGCAGAGCATCAGCATGTTCACGTCCGTGCCGTTGTCGGACAGTGGCAGATGCACGGAACAGAAGTTCAGGAAACCCTTGCCGACGAATTCCAGGTCACCGCGGTAGAACGTTGCTGTCCGTCGATCGACGGCTGCTGAATACGCTACGGTATAACCGTCCAGGATCTGGTCCGAGTACAACTCGTCAAACCACTGGCCGGTGACGTCACGCCCCATCCGGACCGAAATGTTCGATCCGATGAGCCGCCACCTGAAGCGCCGGGGCTCAAGGTCGGCGTCAACCAGATTGACGTTTCCGATCCAAGGCCTCAGATCCTCGATTGGGAAATCGTCGCGGGACGGGAGTCGTCCGGTACTGCATCGGCTCTTCCAGAGGTCCCGGATTGTCGAGATTGACGCAACTTCGGGAAAGCCATCCGGCGCTTCCGTGAGGTTAAGTCGTCTGACGTCCCAGTCGGATAGTGCCGGTCGCGGCATAACGCTCGCTTCGCCTGATCCACATTGTCGGTCGGTTCAGCGCCCCTGAGCTCTCTCAAAACACGCCAAGCCAAGGCCACCATACCAAAGTAGCCTCGAAAGGCCCATCACACCTTGGCAGAGGGCCAAGTGAACCCGTTTTTCCAAATTTCAGGCAGCCCAACGCCGGAAGATCAGCGTCGCGTTGACGCCGCCGAAGCCGAAGGCGTTGGATATTGCATACTCGACCTCGGCGTGCCGGCCAGTCGGGCCGATCAGGTCGAGCCCGTCGGCCAGCGGGTCCGGCTCGATCAGGTTCAGGGTTGGGGGCAGATGGCCGGTGCGCAGCGCCTCGATCGAGAACACCGCCTCCAGCCCCCCGGCGGCACCCAGCAAGTGACCGGTTGCCGACTTGGTCGACGAGATCGCGACCGCCGAACCGGTGCCGAACACCGTCCGGATGGCGGCGAGCTCCCCGGCATCGCCGACCGGGGTCGATGTGGCATGGGCATTCAGGTAGCCAATGGCGGATGGGTTCAAACCGGCGGCATCGAGCGCCGTGCGCATCGCGCGTGCCGCGCCCTCGCCATCCTCCGGACCCGCGGTCATGTGATAGGCGTCGGCCGTGGTGCCGTAGCCGACCAGTTCGGCAAGCGGCGTCGCGCCGCGCGCCAGCGCGTGCTCCAGCGTTTCAATCACGACGACCCCGGCGCCTTCGCCCATGACAAAGCCGTCGCGCTGCCGATCGAACGGGCGCGACGCCTCGGCCGGCCGGTCGTTGAAGCCGGTGGACAACGCTCGCGCGGCGGCGAACCCACCCAGGCTGACCGTGTCGATGCAGGCTTCCGCCCCGCCGCACACCGCCACGTCGACCTCGCCGGTGCGGATCATCCGTGCGCCGTCGCCGATCGCCTGGGCGCTGGCCGCGCAGGCGGTGACCGGCGTGCCGAGCGGCCCCTTGAAACCGTGGGCGATCGAGACTTGTCCGGCCGCCAGATTAGCCAGGAACGACGGCACGATGAACGGCGACAGGCGCTTGGTGCCGCGTTCGGCGACCACGCGGGCTGCCTCCATCATGGCCGGGAAGCCGCCGACGCCGGAGGCGATCACCGTCGCAGTGCGATGCTGGCTGTTTGGGCCCTCTGGATACCAACCGGCCTGTTCGATCGCTTCCTTGGCGGCGACCATGGCGAACTGGATGAACCGATCCATCTTCTTCAGGTCCTTCGGCGCGATCGCGGCCGTCGGATCGAATCCGGCGGGGCTGTCGGCAATGCCGGGCACCAGCCCCGCAACCCGAGCCGGCAGATCGGTTGCAACCGCCTCGGGCAGACGGGCCAGACCGGAGTGGCCGAGCGTCAGTCGATCCCACACCGGCCCAACCCCGACACCCAGCGGCGCTACTACACCGAGCCCGGTAACCACCACACGTCGCATCGTGCCCGCCTCCTCGTTGCCAAACAGCATCGAGCACAAATATGTATATACACAATTAAATGCAAGCGGTACCGACGATTGCTCAAAGATCAACCGTCGGCCGGTGCTACCTCGCGGGCGGCAATCCGCAGCCGTTCGAGCGCCCCACGGGCGTCGTCCAGTCCGTCGGGGCCAAGGGCGGCCACCAACTGGCGATGCGCCGCCTGCCACAGCGGTTCGGCGGTCGCGATCAATGCATGCCCGGCATCGGTGACAGCGAAGCGCTTGGTCCGACTGCCAGCCGGGCGGTTGGACTCAATCAGCCCGTCGCGCTCCAGCAGCTTGAGGTTTCGCACCAGCGTGGATCGGTCGATCACCAGCATCTCGGACAACTCGGACATCCCGAAATCCGGATACAAGGTCAGTGTCCCGAGCAGGTGAAACTGAGTGGGCCCGACGCCGAGCGGGCGCATCGTTGTCGCGTAGACCCGGGCGATCGCCCTGGCGGTCATCGCGGTCTGGAGGGCGAGACACTCCCGCTCCATCTGCTTCACGCCGGAACTCATGCCTCGGCTATAGCCGTTGGGCACGGGGGCCGCAATCGTTCCACACCCATCGCCGATCAATCGCGCTCCCGATTGTCGTGAGCCGGGCGCGGGTCCGGGCCGGTGTAGCGGGCTCTGGGCCGGATCAGGGAGCCGGACACCGATTGCTCGGCGGCGTGGGCCAGCCAGCCGACGCTGCGACCGATGGCGAACACTCCGATGGGTGTTGTCACGTTAACGTGCCTGAGGTTGCGGGTTCAATGATCCGGGCGTAGGCGGTGTCGATGCAAACAGAGAAAATCAGCTACAAGCGCCACCGCTTTCCGCCTCAGATCATTTCTCATGTTGTCTGGCTCTACGCCCGGTTCAACTTGAGCCTGCGCGAGGTCGAGGAGCTTATGCTGGAACGTGGTGTGGACGTTTCGTATGAGACGATCCGGCGCTGGACCGTCAAGTTCGGTCCCCGGATCGCCCACGTTCTGCGGCGACGGCAGCCTCGCCCTGGTGATGTTTGGCATCTGGACGAAGTCGTCGTGAAGATCGCGGGCCGGTCATACTGGCTGTGGCGCGCCGTCGACCAACACGGTGTCGTTCTTGAGGAAATCTTACAATCGAAGCGAGACAAGCGCGCTGCAAAGCGGCTTTTGATCAAGCTGATGAAACGTTGGGGCTTCGTGCCCAAAAGGATCATTACGGACAAACTGCGCTCATATGGGGCCGCCAAGCGCGAGGTCGCGCCTGGCCTTGATCATTGGTCACACAAGGGGCTCAATAACCGCGCCGAGAACAGCCACTTGCCCTTCCGAAAACGAGAGCGGGTGATGCAAGGCTTCCGATCACCGGGTGGATTACAACGCTTCGTGTCTATGCAATCCGCAACCCGCAATCGTTACTCTGTCCCAGCCCGCCGTCGTTCCGCCCTCACCATTCGCTACCATCGGCTCGAAGCGTTCGAAGCTTGGAAATCCGCGGCACATGCCGCTTGATCAACGACCGGCATGCCAACTTGCTAACTCGACGAGTTAACGTGACAACACCAACCCGCAACCTCAGGCACGTTAACGTGACAACACCGTTGCGCCTGATAGGCGCGCAGTTCCAGATTGCAGTACGGGCACCAGCCGCCACGGTAGAATGTGATGATCAGTGGGCCGCGACCGATCAGGTCTTTCGATCGAACCGTGTCGCCGCGGACGTTCGGCAACTCGAAGCCCGGCACGGCGTCGCCGATGGCAAGCGCGCAGTCCGCAATACCCGTGGCCCTCAGTTCGTCGATGCCACGCTCGTAGGTCGCGATCATCGCGGCGCCGCGCTTCTCGACCACCGCGCGTTTTATGCCGGCCAGTTCGTCTTGAAAGCTCATTATTCACTCCGTTTCTGGACTTCCGTTCAGAGAATGACATCGGGAGAGGCGCGGTAACGGCCGGCATCGGCGCCGGTCTGCTTCTGCCCCTGCATCAATCGGAGTCTTCAGGGGCGTTTGGCGACGAAGTCGATCTCCACCAGCGCGCCGCGGGCGAGGCCGGTGACGCCGATACATGTCCGTGCCGGGCGGCGGTTGTCGGGAAAGTATGAGGCGTAGACCGCGTTCATGGCCGCGTAGTCGCGCTCGAAATGGGTGATGAAGACCCGGGCCTGCAGCACGTGCTCGAATCCCAGCCCAAGGCCGGAAAGGACCCGCCCCAGGTTGTCCATGGTCTTGGCTGTCTGGGCCTCAACGCCGTCCGGCAGTGGGGTGTCGTCGTCGTCCGGATCGGTCGCCAGCTGGCCAGTGACCAGAACCCAGCCGTCGGTCTCGACCGCATGGCTGTACGGGGCGACGGGGGCCGGAGCGCCGGCCAGCAGGTGAAAGATCGGATCGGCCATGGTTTGTCGCTCCGGCTTTGTGGGTCAGGCTCGGCGTCGGCGCGGGCGGCGCGGTTCGCTGTCCGCGCGCGGGTCTGAATCGGCGAGACGCCCCGGCTTGACCCATGGTGCGCCGAGCACCTCGGTCACCCGCGCCAGATCCGGCCGGGAACCGGGAACATAGCCGTCCAGGGCTTCGGCGATTGCCTTGACATGGATGGCGGTCGACCCGCAGCAGCCGCCGACGATGCGCGCGCCGGCGTCACGGACCAGCTGGGCATAGGCGGCCATCGCTTCGGGCGAGCCGTTGTAGACGATGGCGCCCTCGACGTATTGCGGGATGCCGCAATTTCCCTTGGCGATCACCACCGCGCCGGGGGCAGCGGCGGTGATGCCGAGGATGGTGTCGACCAGTTCCGCCGGTCCGACCCCGCAGTTGGCACCGATTGCGACTGGCGTGTGCTCAAGGGCCTGCGCGAAGTTCGCGAACTCCACTGGGGTGACGCCCATCATGGTGCGGGCGTTGGTATCGAAGGTCATGGTGACCACGATTGGCAGCCCGGTGCGGGCGCCGCCGGCGACCGCGGCCAGCACCTCCTCCGGTGCCGACATGGTCTCGATCCACAGCACGTCGGCTCCGCCCTCGGCGAGACCGGCGGCCTGTTCGGCGAACGCGTCGGCGGCGGCCTCGGCGGTCAGCGCGCCGAGTGGGATGAACAATTCGCCGGTAGGCCCGATCGATCCAGCGACCAGCGTCCGACGGCCGGTCGAGGCGGCGTGTGCGTCGACCTCGCGTCGGGCGATACCGGCGGCGGCAGCGTTGAGCTCGCGCACCCGATCCTGGGCGTGATGCAGCTTGAGGCGGAAGCTGGAGCCGCCGAAGCTGTTGGTCAGCACGATGTCGGAGCCGGCTTCCAAAAAGTCGCGGTGAACCGTGGCGACCCGATCCGGATGCTCGACGTTCCACAGTTCGGGCGAGTCGCCGGTTTCCAGCCCCAGAGCGAACAGGTTGGTGCCCATGGCGCCGTCGGCGATCAGGTGGCCGCGTTCGGCGAGCAGGTCGGTCAGGCAATCGGCCACGGCGGGCTCCCGTCTCGTCAAAGGGTGTTGGTCGAATCCATCCGGGCTTGCCGCCGGCGGGTCACGCGGCGGCGGTCCTGACCGGCGTCGCGCTGCCGCTCCCGCAGGCGCTCAAGCACTTCGAGGCGTTGTGGGTCGGGGTAGCGCGACCAGTGCGCGATCTCCTCAATGGTCCGCCAGCAACCCAGGCAGAATTTGGTGTCGCGGTCGATCTGGCAGACCCCGACGCAGGGGCTGGCGATCGTACGCGGCGCGTCAACGGACGGAACGGATGCGGACTTTGTCATGGCCTGACACTAAGTGGATTCGCGATCGGGCGCCCCAACGAAAAACGACGCCGACCAGTCTGTCGGCGTCGTTCGTTCGCTGTCATCCGATCGACGGGATCGGCGATGACCAAGACGCGGCTGTGCCTGGATGGGTCCCGCTCAGCGAGACCCTGCCGGATCAGGCGGCCTGGGCGTCTTCCTTGCTGTGGTAGGCGGCGACGACTTCGACGAAGCGATCCATCGCTTCGCGAACGCCCTCGACGCCATTCGCGGTCACCAGATTGCCTTCGACGACGACCGGGCCGGCTTCCCAGCTTGCGCCGGCAGCTTCCAGGTCGGCCCGGGCTTCCTCACTGGAGGTCACGGTGCGGCCCTTGGCGTCTTCGGTGACGACCAGCAGCTTGCCGGCATCGCCCGTCACGGCCACCGGCATGCCGGCCCGCATGAACGCCTTCAGGACGCGCTTGGAATGAGCTTCCTCGGCCAGCTTCTCAACTGCCCGGATGCCGCCCGGCACCACCAGGCCGTCGAAGTCGACAGCCAGGGTCTCGGCCAGGTCGACGTCGACCGGGAAGAAGTGGCCCCAGGAACCTTCGTACCAGCCATTGACCAGACCATTGGCCCGCGACACCACCTTGGTGGTGGCGCCGGCTTCGATCAGCTTCTTCTGCGGCTCGGTGAATTCGATTTCGTCGAAACCATTGGCGAGCATGATAGCAATGACGCGTCCGGCAAGCGGCTTATCGACCATACAGAACCTCCTCTAGATGTTTTGGCATCGCGCCGAAAATGAACCTTCAACGGGCTCTAAGGCGCGAGCGACGCGGGCGCCGGACGGGATCCGACCGGCGGGGCGCGTTTATGATGGGAACTCGAAGGCGCTCACATAGCCCCTGGAGCGCTGGATTTCAACCCTGTTCCGGGGGCGTCCGCGACACCATGCCGCGCCCGTCGTCGTGATTCGGTGCGGAACCGGTGGGCGACGGTTCGATCGGACCGCCGGCCAAAGCCGGGTCCGGTGAAGCGTCTGAGTCGGATCGCGGGTCGAGTGTGTTGATCGTCGGCGATGTGCCGGCGGTGGCCACGAAATCCGGACGAACATCGGGATGCGGCGCCGAGCGGACCCGCATCCGCATGACCACGAAGGCCGCGAACCCGGCATACACAACGGCAATATAGGGAAACAGCAGATCGGTTCCGGCCAGACCCGTCGCCCAGGACGCGACCATCGGCCCGACGATTGCGCCGGCGGCGTAGATCATCAGCATGCCTGACGAGGCCTCGACGAAACCGTCGGATTCCACGAAGTCGTTCATGTGGGCGACCGACAGGGCATAAACCGGCATGGCGGTCAGCCCGAACAGGAACGCGCCGACATAGAGGCCTGGCACGAACATGACCGTCACGAACGGCAGGAGTCCGCCCATCAGCACGACGCCGACCGCGGCGGCGAGGATCACCCGGCGGCGGTCGGTCCGATCGGACAGCTTGCCGAGCGGGTACTGCCCGATCGCGCCGCCCAGAACGACCAGACTCATGAACAGGGCCACGCCGTTGATGTCGAGGCCGCTGCCGGTCGCAAACAACGGCGCCAGCGACCAGAACGCACCATTGCCGAGCCCGACCGTAAAGGCCCCCACGAAGCCGACCGGCGAGATCCGGTACAGGCGCAGAATACGGATCTTGGTGCTCTGCAACGGTGCCGGAGCGAGCGAAGTGGTCAGCGCAACCGGCAGGGCGGCCAGCGACACCAGGATGGACGCCAGGGCGAACGGTGCGAACGACGCCGGGTTGTAGAGCGTCAGCAGCATCTGGCCGGCCATGATCACGGTCAGATTGATGACCGTGTAGATCGACATCACGGTGCCGCGGGTCTCGTTGGTGGCCCGCTCGTTCAGCCAGCTTTCGATCACCATGTACAGGATGGCGAAGGCAAAGCCGGTCAGCGCGCGCAACGGCCACCAGGCCCAGGGCTCGGTGATCAGCGCATGGGCGAGCGCGACGGTAGAGGCCAGGGCAGTCGCTGCTGTGAAGGTCCGGATATGCCCGACCCGGCCGACGATGATCGGCCCGGACAGGCAGCCCAGCGCGAAACCGAGAAAATACGACGAACCCATGATGCCGATCGCAACCGGGCCAAAGGCTTCGATCTCGGCGCGGATCGGCAGCAGCGTCCCCTGCAGGCCATTGCCCATCAGCAGGAGTGCTACACTGATGAGCAGAGCCCCAACCGGGGCGATGACCTTAATCATGGAATCCTCGGCGATGCGTTCGGCCCAGTGTGCCGTGCTGGGCCTGTCCTTGAGAACCCCTCACCGTAGGGCTCGTTCCGGCGCCGCGCTGCGTCGGGTGCGCGCCGCCGCCGGAGCAGCAGGGACGGAAGAAACTGCGCGGCTGCGAATGCCGCCAGCGGAACCGCGATCTGCAGCAGCCCGAGTGCCCCGATAACCCGGCGGTCACCGCCGCCGGCCAGAGCCACCGCCTCGGTGGTCAGCGTATTGAGGCGTCCGGCACCGGCGAACAGTGTCGGCAGGTACTGCGCGACCGAGACCGATACGCCGACTGCCGCCGCTGTCAGCACGGGGCGCAGCAGCAGTGGCAACGTGACCCGCCACAGCACCCGGCCCGGACCGTGGCCGAGGGTGCGGGCGGTCTGCGCCCAGCGCTGGTCGAGCCGGCGCCAGGGCCCGGCCAGGGACAGGAACACATAGGGCAGAACGACGACCAGATGCGCCCAGACCAACGCGCCCCAACTGCCGTCGATACCGGTGGCGGCAAACAGCACCTGCAGGCCAAACAGAAAGGCCACCTGCGGCATCAGCAGCGGCACGTAGAGCACCCAGTCGACCCATGGCGGGGGCGTCACTGCGCGTCGGGTCTCGTTCTCCAGGCAGCCGACCGCCAGGATGATGGCTAGGCCGGCGCTGAAAACCGCCGTCAGCACCGTGACCGACAGGGTGTCGGCCAGGATCGGTGCTGCGCCGATCCAGGCTTCGAACCCGATCGTTGCCGGCAACGCCTCCGGGAACCGCCACGGACCGGCCACCGACCACACCGCAAGGCCGAGCAGGGCGGCACCTGCCGTCGCCAGGCACAGAGGAGCGAGCGCGGCCAGCGGCAGGCGCAGCCAGTTCTCGTTCCGTCCACTGACCCCGGTCGCCAGCCACCGTCGGCCGAGCCAGGTCGCCAGCCGCTCGACTGTTAGCCAGACCGCGATGGCACTGGCGGTCACCGCGACCTGCAGCAATGCGGCGGCTGACCCGAGCAACCGGCGGTCGAGATCGGCATCGCCGGTCCAACCAACCACCCTGACCGCCAACGGTGCCGGCGTCGTGGGGCCGAGTAGCACCGCCATGTCGACCACTGAGGTCGAGAACGCGATCACCGCCAGCATGGGCAGGCGCAGCCGGACATAGACGCGCGGCAGGACCACGACGATCCAGGCAGTCATCGGCCGGCAGCCGAGACTGCGGGCGGCGGCGTGCAGGCGGGGAGCGTCGAGCCGGTCGAGCGCGGCCAGGACCATCAGGAACAGGAACGGCACTTCCTTCAGCAACAGCCCGAGTCCTAGGGCGAGTCCCCAGGGATCGTGCAGCGTCACAAGGTCGGGCGGGCGGTCCCAGCCCGTGGCCCAGGGCGACAGCAGGCGCACGATCCAACCGCTGGGCGCCAGCAGGAAGGCCAGGCCCAGCGCCACCGTCGCATGCGGCACCGCCAGCAGCGGCGACAGCAACCGGCCGATCCAGGCGAAGGCCGTCGTGCCATAGCTGGCGGCCACGAAACCGAGCGCGATCACGAAGGCGGCGGCACTGGCGCCAAGCCCGACACCGAAGGACAGACCAACCGAGTGCAGCAGGCCGGGCTGGTCCAGGAGTTCGCGCCACGGGCCGAGAGAGATCGATGTTCGGCCGACCACCGGCAGCAAACCGAAAGCCGGCAGCGTGGTCCCGAGCAGCCCGGCGGCGATTGGTCCAAGCATCGCGAGCAACGCCAAGGCAGGGAACACCCGGATCATGCAGCGCTGACGGTCGTGCCGCCCCGGTGGTTCACCGACCGGCGGCGTAGCGACGTTCCCACTCAGCCTCCAGCCAAGCGGCCCAACTCGGATGCGGTTCCGCCAGAGCGGGTCCTAGCTGCTCCGGCGATAGGGTCGCGATGCCGAGCGGTAACTCGGCGAAGCGCCGACGATCGGCCGGCGCCAGGGCAGCAACGTCCAGCACCGTGAAGTCGCCCCATACCCGCGGATCCTGCTTGTGAGCCTGGGCTTCCGGCGACATCAGGAAGTCGGCGACCACCATCGCCGCCTCTTTGGCTGCCGCGTTGAACGGGATCGCCACGAAATGCGTGTTGGCGAGGGTTCCGCCGTCCAAGGTGCTGGTGCGCACGGTGCCCGGCAGTGTTCCCGCCGCAATCGCAGCGCTGGCTTCGGCGGGGTTGAATGCCATGGCCATGGATACCTCGCCGTCGGCCAGCAGACGCTGCAAGGCTGGGCCGCTTTGCGGGTAGGCACGGCCACCTTGCCAGAGCGCTGGCCGGATCCGGTCGAGCCAGGCCCACAACGGCGCCGACACTTCGGCGGCGTCGACATTCTCGACCGGCTCGGCCAGCACCGCTCGATTCGCCGCCAGCCCGGTCAACGCCTGTTTCAGGAAGGTGGTGCCGATGAAGTCCGGTGGTTGCGGATAGGTGAAGCGCCCGGGCTCCCGGCCGATCCAGTCGGCCAACGCGGCGAGCGTCGGAGGCGGGGATGCGAGATAGGCAGTATCATGGAAGAACACGAACTGGGCCATGCCCCACGGTGCCTCCAGCCCGTCGGTCGGTACCGTGAAATCGACGGTGGTGGTTGGTTTGCCTTGTACGTCGACATGCCGAAAGTTCGGTGCCTGTGCCACCCAGGGACCGTGCAGCAGGTCGGCGCGCTTCATCGCGGCGAAGTTCTCGCCATTGATCCAGATCAGGTCGACCGAACCGCCCTTGTGCCGTCCGGCGGTCTTCTCGGCCACGACCCGGGCTACCGCGTCGGTGGTGTCGGCCAACTTCACGTGCACGAGGCGTATCCCGTGACGCTCGGCGACCTGTTCGCCGACCCAGGCGATGTAGCCGTTGATCTGGGCGGAGCCACCCCAGGCGTTGAAGTGCACCGTCTGGCCACGGGCCGCATCGATCAGCTCTGCCCAGGGCCGGGAGCCAGCGGCTGCCGGAGACACAGCCGCGAGCAAGAGCGCGATCAGCAGCAGCCGGAAGGCATCGAGGCGGCGGTTGTGCATCGTCGTTCTCGATCGCTGTTCGGCGGGGCGTGACGATAGCGTGTGCCTGAAGCGGAGGTCATGCCGCAATCGATCACAAATCGGTTAGAACGGCACATTCGGTTGCGTTTTAGCTAAAATATTACTAAACGTTCGTCCAAAGACCGCGCAAGCGGAGGGCCGGGTCGGAGGAGATCGCGATCCGGATGGTGGGGGACAAGATGCCGGATGCTATGCGGCCCGGGTCGGTCATCGCCGACTTCGATCGTGATTCGATCCACACTTTGCCACTATCGGTTCTGCCGATATCCAATACCGCACTCAGCAAAGCGCGCCTGATCAAGAACCACCGCCTGGAAACCCGGATCGAGCTGTTCCGCGAGGCCGGAATGGGATCCGGCCAGATTGCGATCGACGAAGTTCCCGACTTCTTTCCCGGTGAACCCGGCGCGTTGCAGGACGACCTTTCGCTGTTGATGCGGATCGGCCAGTTGCCGGCCTTCAACCCCTACAGCTTGCGAATTGGGCTGCGCCAGGCCGGTATCGATGTGCTCAGCGTCGATGCGCTGCAACTGTCGCCGGCCAAGCGCGCTGAACTGTTGCCGCTGATGCGGAACATCACCCGACCGTTGGTCGCCCATCTGTATGGCAACGGTCAGGTGGATTCCGATGACCTGAATGCGCTGATCCGCCTGATTGCCAACCCGGACACTCCAAAAGTGCGCGCCCGGATCCAATCGATGGCGTCGGGACTGCAGGTCAGCTTGGACGCCTTGCCGGACATGCTCGAGGACTATGGCGACACGTATCTGGCGCTGTCCTACTACCGGAGCTACTTCCAGTACGCGTTCCCGGTATTGAAGCGCATCCAGGTCTGGATGAACGAGGTGATGGACAACTCGTATCTGCAGAAGAACGCCAGCGCCCGCCGTTCCTTCAAGGAGGTTGAGGATGTGCTGGTCCATGTCTCGGCGTCGGTGACCCGCCGGTTCGACGGGTTCGATCGCAACACCGAGATCAATTGGGACAAGGTGACGGTCGGCACCTTCCGCCACGTGCGGGACCTGATTTCCCAGCACCAGCGGTCTCTGGCGGAAGTGATCTGCGGCCTGACCGTGAAGATCTACGAATGGGAACAGCGCTTCCCGCAAGGCGGCGGCAGCCCCGACAAGCGGGCAGAGTTCGTGTCGACCGACCTCAAGCCGGGCATGGACGGCCTGTGGGGCGTCGAGCGCCGAGCGCCGAAGTTCGATGAATCGGGTCGCGTCGGTACCTGATGGACCACCGGGCTCCGACCCGATCGAACGCAATGTCTGACGTCAACGTCGATCTTCCTTAGGCCCTCTGCTATCGTTGGGGGAGCGTCGGCGGCAGCGCTTTTCGGCGAGGTCGGAACGACTCCGGGTCAACGGCGTTGACCTATGGTGATGCGCGTCGCTGATCCCAGTTGGCGCAGGCGCGGTGTGCCGACGTGTCATTGTATTTCGGGGGTGGCGCATGGACTTGACGCTTGTTGGCTACACCGTGTCCGTGTTCGTCACGCTGTTGGCGCTCAGCACCTACTCCCATTGGGGGGTCGCGGAGGTGCACACCTACACGATTCCACCCTATCTCGAGGAGCGGGGGTACACCTCGAAGATCGTGGCCAACCAAGTGGTCGACTCGATGCGGCGGATCCAACTCGAAGTGTCGTCGTTGCGGGAAACCAAGGTCGTGGTCCAGGGGCAAGCCCAGCCGATCGGTGATGTGGCCTCGTACTTCGGCATCGTCGAGTTGCTGCGCGCGACGGAGGGGTTGCTGGGACTGGATCCGCGCGTGGTAGCGCTTGAAATTACTCAGAACGAGGACACCGCGCATTGGCGCGTCCGCGGCGACCACATTGTCCACGGATTCACGATCCGGCAGGGCGATGTACCGCTGAAGGACCCGGATGCCCTGATCGACTACCTCGGTCTCCAGGTGGTCAGCTATGTCTCTCCATTCGAGGCGCTGGCGTTCCACTTCATTCAGGATTCCGACACCGGCAAATACGAAACCACCATCGAAGCCGCGTCCGAATTGCTGGTCGACTGCAAGCAGATCTATTCCTGGGCGTGCACCGACTCCAACATCAAGAACGCGTATCTGTTGTGTGGCATGGCGAACCTGTACTCCGACCGATTGACCCGCGCGTTTGACGACTTCGCCGCAGCCAACAAGATCGGCGCCGAATCCGCTCTTGGTGTGGCGTTCTACGGCGACGCGTTCACGGCGCTGGGACAGGAGGATGCCGCCAAGCGTGAATACGCCAAGGCGCAGGCGCTTGATCGGGATATCGGCGAGCGGTTTCTGGCCCTGGCCACAGGTTATGCACAGAGTGGCAAGCACCGGCTGGCCGATCGCCGGTTTGCGACGGCCGCCGAGCTTGGCCTGACGTCGGACACCCTGATGGCGGGATGGGGCGACACGCTGTTCAAGCTGGGTTGGTACGAGAGCGCGCTCGAGAAATACCGCTACGCAGAGGCTTTCGACACCACGACCGAACTCTACGCCGACCGGATCGACCGGGCGCAGAAGGCTTTGACCGATTCCAAAGCCGCGCCTTCGAGCAAGCCGGCGGTTCCCGAAAAGCCAGCGGCGATGGGCGAAACCAAGCCGGTTCAGCCGGCGGAGCCCGCCCCGGCTCCGACCAAGTGAAGGTCTGCCGCGACGCGGTCCCTAGGGTGCCTTGAACACCAGATTGACGAAGATCGCCGGCAGGTAGTGGCGCGCTAGCGGCAGCTTGGGCTGCTCGGCCTGATTGCGGAGGATCTCGAGGTTCCGATCCGGCGGGAAGCTCAGCTCGAACAGCCGGCTCTCGATCTCGAACGGCGTGCGCTCCAGGTCGATGGCCCCGTCGACCGTGATCTTGTAGGCGGCGTCCAGCCCTGTACCGGTGGCGCTGTAATACATGTCGACCGGCTGCAGCCCCGGAAACAGCTCCATCAGTCCGCGGAACGAGAACCGCCAGTAATCATCCGGATAGCCGTGGAACGCCTGGACCCAAGGCGTCGCCACATAGAGCGTACCGCCGGGCGCCAGCAGGCCGGCCAGATTGTCGGCGGCAGCGAATGGGCGTTTTACGTGCTCCAGAACATGCTGGCACAGGATCAGCCCGAAGCGGCGGCCGCCGAGGGCGGCGTCCAGTCGTTCGAACGGCCAACACAGATCGGCGACGACATCGACGCCGTCGCCGTTGGCGATGTCGAGTCCGGTGAAGTCGCGGCCGGCCAGTTGGCGCCGCCAGCTCCGGTCGGAGCGGTCCACGACGGTCTCCCGCGCCCCGACCTGCAGGACCGGGTCGGCCGCGTCGGCGGCCAGAGCGGTGGTCTCGGTCTCGGTGGTGGTCGAGACGACGTTGATCTTGCCCGTGGGCTCCTGCATCGCCGAACTTTGACGGCTGGACGGCCGGCGATCAACCCGTCATCCGGCGCCGGGCGCTTGCCCCATCCGGCAATTCGGGGTATGTCCCGCCGCGCACGCCCTTGGCCGCCGACGGCCGTTCTCCGCCGCCGGCCGCCGCGGGTATTGAACGCCTCATCGCTGCGACAGGGGAGATCATGGCTCGCAACAAGATTGCGCTCGTGGGCGCCGGCAATATCGGTGGCACGCTGGCACTGCTGGCTGGCCTCAAGGAGCTCGGCGACATCGTGCTGTTCGACATTGTCGACGGCGTGCCGCAGGGCAAGGCTCTCGACATAGCGGAGGCGTCGCCGGTCGAAGGCTTCGACGCCTCGATCACCGGCGCCAGCGACTACTCGGCGATCGCCGGGGCTGATGTCGTCATCGTGACCGCCGGCATTCCCCGCAAACCCGGCATGAGCCGGGATGACCTGATCGGCACCAACACCAAGGTGATGAAAGCCGTCGGCGAGGGCATCAAGAAGAACTGTCCGGATGCCTTCGTGATCTGCATCACCAACCCGCTGGACGTCATGGTCGGCGTGCTGCGCGATGCCTGTGGCCTGCCGTACGAGAAGGTGGTCGGCATGGCCGGCGTGCTGGACGGTGCGCGGTTCCGCTACTTCCTGGCCGAAGAGTTCAAGGTTTCGGTCGAGGACGTGACGGCCTTCGTGCTCGGCGGCCACGGCGATACCATGGTGCCGCTGACCCGCTATTCGACGGTTGCCGGCATCCCGGTCCCGGACCTGATCAAGATGGGTTGGACCACCCAGGAAAAGATCGACGCGATCGTCCAGCGCACGCGCGACGGCGGTGCCGAGATCGTCGGTTTGCTGAAGACCGGGTCGGCGTTCTACGCCCCGGCCAGTTCGGCAATTGCCATGGCCGAAGCCTACATCCGCGACAAGAAGCGGGTCTTGCCGTGCGCGGCCTACGTCAAGGGCGCCTATGGTCTGGACGGCCTATATGTCGGCGTGCCGGTGGTGATCGGCGCTGGTGGCGTGGAACGGATTGTCGAGATCACGTTGAACGCGGAAGAAAAGGCGATGTTCGACCATTCGGTCGGCGCCGTCCGCGCGCTCAACGACGTCGTGGTGAAGCTCGGGAACTGATCTGTGCACGGTCGGGTCAGGCCGGTTGCCCCGGCCCGGCCCGGCCCGTACAGTGATGCGCCCTTCACGCAAGCCGGAACCGAGATGGCCGACGCGCCCGTGTCCGATGCAGAGTGCAGCGAGGCGGCCGGTGTCGCGGCCATCCAGACGGACGCAGCGCTTGGCGGCTGCAATACGATGAGCGGGGAACCATGAACATCCACGAGTATCAGGCCAAGGCGCTCTTGGCCAAGTTCGGCGTGGCAGTGCCGCGCGGTGGGGTGGCCTTCACCCCGGACGAAGCGGTCAAGGCTGCGGAGAAGCTCGGCGGACCGGTCTGGGTCGTCAAGTCGCAGATCCACGCCGGCGGCCGCGGCAAGGGCGGCGGCGTCAAGGTCGTCAAGTCGCTCGACGCGGTGAAGGCCGAGGCCGAACGCATGCTCGGCATGACCCTGGTGACCCACCAGACCGGGCCGCAGGGCAAGGAGGTAAAACGCCTCTACATCGAGGATGGCTGCGACATTGCTCGCGAATTGTATCTGTCGCTGCTGGTCGATCGCGCGACCAGCCGGGTGACGGTGATCGCATCGACCGAAGGCGGCATGGACATCGAGGAGGTCGCGGCCCACACGCCGGACAAGATCCTCAGCGTGGCGATCGATCCGGTCGTCGGCATGAGCGCGCACTACGCCCGCCGCATCGCCTTCAGCCTCGGGCTCGAGGGCAAGCAGGTGTCGGCGGCGGTCAAATTCATGATCTCGCTGTACAAGTCATTCGTCGATCTCGACGCTTCGATGATGGAAATCAACCCGCTGGTCGTCACCGGTGCAGGTGACATCATCGCGCTCGACGCCAAGATGAATTTTGACGACAACGCCCTGTTCCGGCATCCCGACATCGCGGAATTGCGCGACGAGGACGAGGAGGACCCGGCGGAACTCGAGGCCGGCAAGCACGAGCTGAACTACGTCAAGCTCGACGGCAACATCGGCTGCATGGTCAACGGCGCCGGTCTCGCCATGGCGACCATGGACATCATCAAGCTGGTCGGCGGCGAGCCGGCGAACTTCCTCGACGTCGGCGGTGGCGCCACCAAGGACCGGGTGACGGCGGCGTTCAAGATCATCCTGTCGGACAAGAACGTCGAAGGCATTCTGGTCAACATCTTCGGCGGTATCATGCGCTGCGACGTGATCGCCGAGGGCGTGGTGGCAGCGGCCCGCGAGGTCAGCCTGCACGTTCCGCTGGTGGTGCGCCTGGAAGGCACGAACGTCGAACTGGGCAAGCAGATCCTGGCGGATTCCGGCCTGCCGATCGTATCGGCGGACAATCTCGGAGACGCTGCAGAAAAAATCGTCAAAGCGGTGAAGGAGGCGGCCTGATGTCGGTTCTCGTCGACAAGAACACGAAGGTCATCTGCCAGGGCTTCACCGGCAGCCAGGGTACCTTCCATTCCGAGCAGGCCATCAAGTACGGCACCAAGATAGTCGGTGGCGTCACCCCGGGTAAGGGTGGCCAGAGCCATCTCGGCCTGCCGGTGTTCGACACCGTGCACGAGGCGGTTGCCAAGACCGGTGCGAACGCCAGCGTGATCTATGTTCCGCCGCCGTTTGCGGCCGACTCGATCCTGGAGGCGATCGACGCCGAGTTGCCGCTGGTGATTTGCATCACCGAGGGCATTCCGGTTCTCGACATGCTGAAGGTCAAGCGTTCGCTGAGTGGCACGAAGACGCGTCTGATCGGGCCGAACTGCCCGGGCGTGATCACGCCGGACGCCTGCAAGATCGGCATCATGCCGGGCCACATCCACAAGCGCGGCAAGATCGGCATCGTGTCGAAGTCGGGCACGCTGACCTACGAGGCGGTGGCGCAGACCACGGCAGCCGGGCTCGGCCAGTCGACCTGCGTCGGCATCGGCGGCGATCCGGTGAACGGCACCAGCTTCATCGACGTGCTGGAAATGTTCCTGGCCGACGACGAGACCCAGGGCATCATCATGATCGGCGAGATCGGCGGGTCGGCCGAAGAAGAAGCCGCCGAGTTCCTGAAGACATCGAAGGTGAAGAAGCCGGTGGCCGGTTTCATCGCCGGGGTGACGGCCCCTCCGGGCCGGCGCATGGGCCATGCCGGGGCAATCATCGCCGGCGGCAAGGGCGGCGCCGACGACAAGATGGAAGCGATGCGGGCAGCCGGGATCAAGGTGTCAGCCTCGCCGGCCAAGCTGGGCGAGACGATGCTCGCGGCGATCAACGGGTGATGCGGCAGGGGCGGGACTCGGTCCCGCCCTTGATCTGTGGGGCGGATGCGACGACCATTTGTTAAGGAATCGATGTTTACATCGGACCTGAGATGGATTGCTGGCACAGCCGGTCCCGTGTCGGGTTTACCGGATGGCGTCGAGCCGGGGGTGACAAGAGGCGTGAACGATCATGTCGACGGATGATCTCGATCTGACCTTCCTGAACGGTGCCAACGCCCCGTTCATGGCTGAACTCTACGCGCGCTACCTTGCGAAGCCGACCTCGGTCGACGAGAGCTGGCGCAGCTATTTTGACCAGTTGCAGGACGACGTGGGGGCTGCCGCGCACGACGCCGATGGCCCGAGTTGGGCACCGCGCAGCACCAAGGTGATCGGTGCCGTCGACCCGGCGAACGAGAACGCCAGATCCGACAAGAAGGCGCCGGCGGCGGCCGACGTCCGGGCGGCAACGTTGGACTCGTTGCGGGCCATCATGCTGATCCGCGCCTACCGCATGCGCGGGCATCTTCGCGCCAAGCTCGATCCGCTCGGGCTGGACGAGCCGACACCGCATCCCGAACTCGACCCGGAAACCTACGGCTTCACCGACGCCGATTGGGACCGACCGATCTTCATCAATCATGTGCTCGGCCTCGAGACCGCGACGCTGCGCGAGATCATGGACCTGCTTGAGGCGACCTATTGCGGGTCGATTGGCGTCGAGTTCATGCACATCCAGGACCCGGCTCAGAAGGCCTGGATTCAGGAGCGGATCGAGCAGATCCGCAATCAGACCGATTTCACCGCGCGCGGCAAGCAGGCGATCCTCGACCGCCTGATCGCGGCCGAATGCTTCGAGAAGTTCCTGGCCGTCAAGTACGTCGGCACCAAGCGGTTCGGCCTCGACGGCAGCGAAACGCTGATCCCGGCGCTCGAGCAGATCCTCAAGCGCGGCAGCCAGATCGGCATCGAGGAAGTCGTGCTCGGCATGTCGCACCGCGGTCGGCTGAACGTGCTGTGCAACTTCATGGACAAGCCGTTCCGAGCGATCATCTCGGAGTTCCTGGGCAACCCGGCGAATCCGGAAGACGCCGGCGGTTCGGGCGACGTGAAATACCACATGGGCGTTTCGGCCGACCGAGAGTTCGATGGCGTCAATGTCCACCTGACCCTGAACGCCAACCCGTCGCACCTGGAGATCGTCAACCCGGTGGTGCTGGGCCGGGTTCGCGCCAAGCAGGTGCAGCGTCGCGACAAGGACCGCAAGAAGGTGATCGGCGTCCTGCTGCACGGCGACGCTGCGTTCGCCGGCCAGGGCGTGGTTGCGGAGACCTTCGATTTCTCCAGCCTGCGCGGCTACAAGACCGGCGGCACGATCCACATCATCGTGAACAACCAGATCGGCTTTACGACCAGCCCACACTATTCGCGCTCGTCGCCGTACCCGACCGACATCGCCAAGATGGTGATGGCGCCGATCTTCCACGTGAACGCCGACGACCCGGAAGCGGTCATCCACGTCACGCGGATCGCCACCGAGTTCCGGCAGGAGTTCGGGGTCGACGTGGTGGTCGACATGATTGGCTACCGCCGGTTCGGCCACAACGAAGGTGACGAGCCGACGTTCACCCAGCCGCTGATGTACGCCAAGATCGGTACTCAGCCGACCACCCGCCAACTGTACGCTGATCAGTTGACCCGTGAGGGCGTGATCGCCGAAGGCGAGGGCGACCGGCTGGTCGAGCAGCAGAACGCCTATCTGGCGCAGGAGTTCGAGTCCGGCCTGTCCTACAAGGCCAACAAGGCCGACTGGCTGGAAGGCAAGTGGTCCGGCATCAAGGTGGCGTCGGGCGACGCGCGGCGCGGCGAAACCGCGTTGCCGGTCGACGAGCTGAAGCGGATCGGCAACAAGCTGTGCGAGGTTCCTGAAACCCTCGACATCAACCGCAAGCTCAACCGTTTCATCGAGGGACGGCGCAAGGCGCTGGAGACCGGCGAGGGTGTCGACTGGTCGTTCGGCGAGGCACTGGCCTTCGGATCGCTTCTCGCCAGCGGCGTCCCGGTGCGCCTGTCCGGCCAGGATTCCGGGCGCGGTACGTTCTCGCAGCGCCATTCGGTGTACATCGACCAAACGACCGAGGAGCGTTACGTCCCCCTGAACCACGTTCAGGAGGGGCAGGCGCAGTACGAGGTGATCGACAGCCCGTTGTCGGAGGCCGGCGTGCTCGGCTTTGAATACGGGTACAGCCAGGCCGAACCGAACGCGTTGGTGATGTGGGAAGCGCAGTTCGGCGATTTCGCCAACGGCGCCCAGGTGATCGTCGACCAGTTCATCTCGTCGGGCGAGGCCAAGTGGCTGCGCCTGTCCGGGCTGGTCATGCTGTTGCCGCACGGCTACGAGGGCCAGGGCCCGGAGCATTCGTCGGCCCGACTGGAGCGTTATCTCCAGCTGTGCGGCGAAGACAACATGCAGGTCGTGAACTGCACCACGCCCGCCAACTACTTCCATGTGCTGCGCCGCCAGCTCAACCGCGACTTCCGCAAGCCACTGATCGTGATGACGCCGAAGTCGCTGCTGCGGCACAAGCTGTGCGTTTCGAGCTTTGCGGAAATGGGCGAAGGCACCACCTTCCACCGCGTGCTCTACGACAACGAAGTGCTGTGCGACGACAAGGACGTCCGTCGGGTCGTGCTGTGCTCGGGCAAGGTCTACTACGACCTGTACGAGGAGCGGGCCAAGCGCGGCATCAAGGACGTGTTCTTCCTGCGCCTGGAGCAACTCTATCCGTTCCCGAATAAGGCCTTGCTGCACGAGTTGTCGCGCTTTCCGCAAGCCGACGTGGTCTGGTGCCAGGAAGAGCCTCAGAACATGGGGTCCTGGACCTTCCTGGACCGCCGGTTGGAAGATGTTCTGATCGAACTCGACGGCGCCTGCCGCCGGCCGCGCTATGTCGGACGGGCGGAAGCCGCGTCGCCGGCAACCGGCAACCATGGCCGGCACGTGCGCGAGCAGCAGAAATTGGTCGACGAAGCTCTCACTGTCAGCGCATCGGCCCGCAAGGGCCGCCTGGCCGCCGAGTAGGCCGTAACACGCAACCCCTTGGGAGCTAGCGGCCGAGGCCGCTCGTTGCCGTCCGAACGACAGACAAGAGGCGCATAGGCGATGGCGACGCAGATCACCGTTCCGGCACTCGGCGAATCCGTGTCCGAGGCGACGGTCGCGAAGTGGATGAAGGCGGTAGGCGACGCCGTCAAAGCGGACGAGCCGTTGGTCGAGCTGGAGACCGACAAGGTCACTCTCGAGGTCAACGCTCCGGCGTCCGGCGTGCTGACCGAAATCGCGGCCAAGGATGGTGCCGAAGTTGCGGTCGGTGCGCTGCTGGGCACCATCGACGAGACCGCCACGGCATCCGCTCCGGCGAAGAAGCCTGAGGTGCCGAAGGAAGCCGCCAAGCCGGCTCCAGAAGCCAAGAAGGCTGACGTACCAGCTGCACCGAAGCCGGCGGCCGCTCCGGTCGCGGCTGCAGCTTCGGGCTCGTACGACGTCAAGACGCTGTCCCCGGCGGTGCGCAAGCTGGTCGAGGACAACGACCTCGACCCCGCCAAGATCAAGCCGACCGGCAAGGATGGCCGGCTGGTGAAGGAAGACGTTCAAAAGGCGGTCGAGGCCGGCAACGCCAAGCGGACCTATTCCGCGGCGCCGGCTGCCGGCTCGGCTCCCGCCGCCGGCCCGCTGCCGCCGCGCCCGGACGATCCGCGCGAGGAGCGGGTGAAGATGACCCGTCTGCGCCAGGCGATCGCCCGGCGCCTGAAGGAAGCCCAGAACACGGCCGCCATGCTGACCACCTTCAACGAGGTGGACATGACGGCAGTGATGGCGCTGCGCAACGAATACAAGGACAGCTTCGAGAAGAAGCACGGCGTGAAGCTCGGCTTCATGAGCTTCTTCGTGAAGGGCGCGCTGGCCGCGCTGAAGGAGCTGCCAGCGGTCAACACCGAGATCTATGGCGACGAGATCGTCTACAAGAACTACTTCGACATCGGGGTTGCGGTCGGCACGCCGCAGGGTCTTGTGGTGCCGATCCTGCGCGACGCCGACCAGCTGTCGTTCGCCGGGGTCGAGAAGGCGATTAACGCGCTCGGCCTGAAGGCCCGCGACGGCAAGCTGAGCCTGGCCGAGATGCAGGGCGGCACCTTCACGATCTCGAACGGTGGCGTCTACGGCTCGCTGATGTCGACGCCGATCCTGAACCCGCCGCAGTCCGGCATCCTCGGCATGCACAAGATCCAGCCGCGCCCGATGGCGATCGGCGACAAGGTCGAGGTGCGGCCGATGATGTACCTGGCGCTCAGCTACGACCACCGGATCGTCGACGGCCGCGAGGCGGTCACCTTCCTGGTCCGCCTGAAGGATGCGATCGAGGATCCGCGGCGCCTGCTGCTGGATCTCTGACCGCGGCAACGCAAACCACTTCGAAACCCGAGGAACTGATGTCGGACACCTACGATCTCGTGGTCATCGGCGCAGGCCCCGGCGGTTACGTTGCCGCCATCCGCGCCGCCCAACTCGGCCTGAAGGTGGCGTGCGTGGAGAAGCGCTCCGCCCTCGGCGGGACCTGCCTGAACGTCGGCTGCATTCCGTCGAAGGCGCTGCTGAACGCCTCGGAGAAGTTCTCCGAGGCCGAGCATCATCTGGCGGATTTCGGCATCCAGGTCGGCAAGCCGAAGCTGGACGTCAAGGCGCTGATGGCCCGCAAGACCGCGATCGTCACCGGTCTGACCGACGGCATCGCGTTCCTGTTCAAGAAGCACAAGATCGACTGGGTCCAGGGCACCGCCAAGATCACCGCGCCGGGCAAGGTTGAGGTGGCGCCGGACGGCAAAGGCAAGGCCCAGACCTTGAGCTGCGAGCGCATCCTGATCGCCACCGGTTCGGAGTCGACCCCGCTGCCCGGTGTCGAGGTCGACGAGAAGAAGATCGTCACGTCGACCGGTGCGTTGGAACTGGCCAAGGTCCCGGGGCATCTGATCGTCATCGGCGGCGGCGTGATCGGGCTCGAACTGGGCTCGGTGTGGAAGCGGCTGGGCTCGAAAGTTACGGTCGTGGAGTTCCTCGACCGGATCGTGCCGGGCACCGACGCCGATACCGCCAAGCGGTTTCAGCGAGTGCTGGCGAAGCAGGGCATCGAATTCAAGCTGTCGTCCAAGGTCACCGGCGCGAAAGCCAGCAAGACCGGGGTCAAGCTGACGGTCGAGCCGGTCAAGGGTGGCGACGCCGAGGAGATGACGGCCGACGTGGTGCTGCTGGCGATCGGCCGCCGGCCGCTGACCGCCGGTCTCGGCCTGGAAGCCCTGGGCGTGGAGATGGACAAGCGCGGCGCCGTCCTGGTCGACGCGGATTTCGAGACCAACGTGAAGGGCATCTTCGCGATCGGCGACGTGATCCCCGGGCCGATGCTGGCCCACAAGGCCGAGGAGGACGGCGTGGCAGCCGCCGAGATCATGGCCGGCCAGTCCGGCCACGTGGACTACAATCTGGTTCCGGGCATCGTCTACACATGGCCGGAACTGGCGACCGTCGGCCAGACCGAGGAGCAGTTGAAGGAAGCCAGGATCGAGTACCGCAAGGGCGTGTTCCCGTTCTCCGCCAACAGCCGGGCCCGCACGGTGCTCGACACCGAGGGCCAGATCAAGATCCTGGCCGACGCCAAGACCGACAAGATTCTCGGCGCCCACATCCTGGGCCCGGATGCCGGCACGCTGATCCACGAGATCTGCATGGCGATGGCGTTCGGCGGCTCGGCCGAGGACGTCGCCCGGATGTGCCACGGCCACCCGACCCTGAACGAAGGCATCAAGGAAGCCGCCCTCGCGGTCGACGGACGGCCGATCCACATGTGAGGCGGGAGCCGGCCTGCGGTCCGTCTGGCGCCGGTGCCTTGCGGAACTGCTTCAGCTGCTACGTCGCTCCGGGCTGCGCGGGCTCGCGTGACCCGTGCTTCCAAGCTTATCGCCCCCGATCCCGTGGGTGCGCCGAGCGGTGCACGTCGAGCAGGCGGGCGGCGTCGACTTCGGTGTAGCGCTGGGTGGTCGACAGCGAGGCATGGCCCAGCAGTTCCTGGATCGCCCGCAGATCGCCGCCGCCGGCCAGAAGGTGGGTGGCGAAGGAGTGGCGCAGGGCATGCGGGGTGGCGGTTTCCGGCAGGCCCAGCCAGCAGCGCAGGGTCTGGATCGACTGCTGCACCCGGCGGGCGCCGAGCCGGCCGCCGCGCACCCCGACGAACAGCGGGTCGTCCGGGCCGAGGCGGTAGGGACAGCGTTCCAGGTAGTCGGCGACCGCCCGCCGCACGACGGGCAACACCGGCACCATCCGCGCCTTGCCGCCCTTGCCGGTGATGGTCAGGGTATCGCTTAGCGGGACCACGCGCCGGTTCAGGTCGAGCGCCTCACCGACCCGCAGCCCACAGCCATAGAGCAGAGTCAGGACGGCGGAGTCGCGGGCGGCGATCCAGGGCTCGTCGGTCAACTCGCCCACACTCTCAAGGGCATCGCGAGCCTCGTCGACCGTCAACGCCTTCGGGATCGACCGCGGGACCCGGGGGCCGCGCACCACGCCGACCGCGGCGTTGCTGGCCAGACCGCGGCGCTCCAGGAACCGGAAGAACCCGCGGATCGTCGACAGCGCCCGGGCGGTCGAGCTCTTCTCCAGCCCCCCGCCGGCCCGTCGGGCCAGCCAGGCCCGGAAATCGGCCGGCTGCAGCGTGCCGAGAGCGCTCAGGTTGACGGTGTCACCGAGGTGACCGGCCAGGAAATTCACGAAGCCGCCAAGGTCCCGGCCGTAGGCGGCCAGGGTGTGTGGCGACACCCGTTTCTCGGATTTCAGCCATTCGCGCCAGTCGGCGATAGCGCCGGCCAGACCGGCATCGACCGGTGTGGTCGCCGGGTCGAGCGGATCGCTTAGCCGGGCAGGTGCAGCCACTGCCGGATCATGATCTCAAGCGACCGGGCCAGGAAGCCCAGCAGCTCGGTGCCCTGGCCGGCGATGAAGCCGTCCGGCCGGCGCGAGCCGAGGGCTAGCAAACCAACCGGTGCCTGGGTGGAAGCGCGCAACCGGGTCAGCGCCTGGCTGCGGACCAGCCCGGCGGCGGCGCCGAACAGCCGTGGGTCGCCGGTGATGTTGCTGGTCAGCACCACGTCGCGGCCGCGCCCCAGGATGCCGTCGACCGCCCCTTCCGGCAGGGCGCGGATGCCGGCGGCGTAGGCCTTGGGGATCGGCACGTCGCCGGCCTCGACCCCGATGGTCACCGCGTCGACGTCGAGTTGGACCGCCAACTCGCTGGTGACCGTGTGGATCATGCTTTCGAACGATGGCGCGCGCAGGATCGCCAGCACCGCGTCATGGACCCGCGACTGGATCGACTGGTTGGAGCGCGCGGTGACCACCAGGTAATCCTGGGCGGTCTGCAGCTTGTCGTTCTCCGACTTGAGGCGCTGGACCATGGCGTGCTGGAAATCGATGACGTTGCCGGCCTCGCGGCGCGGCGGCGTCAGGATCTGCAGCAGGTCCGGATGCTCGACCAGGAAGTCCGGGTGATTCTTCAGGTAGTCGACGATCCGGTCGGCCGTCAGCTCCTTCAGGTCGCCTGGCGCCTTGCCGTTGCCCTTGGCACTCTTGGCCGGAACCTTGTCGGTCATGCGGTGTCGGTCTCCGCCCCAAGGATCGACTGGCCGGTCTTGGCCCAATCGGCCAGGAACGCCTCCAGGCCCTTGTCGGTCAGCGGGTGCTTGTACATCAGGCGCAGTACTGCCGGCGGCAGGGTGACCACGTCGGCGCCCAACTTGGCGGCGTCGATCACGTGCTGCGGGCCACGCACCGAGGCGACCAGAACGGCGGTCTTGAAGTCATAGGCGCTGTAGATCTCGACGATGTCGGCGATCAGATCCATGCCGACCGCGCCGATGTCGTCGAGCCGGCCGACGAACGGCGAGATGTAGGCTGCACCTGCCTTGGCGGCCAGCAGTGCCTGGGCGGCGGAGAAGCACAGCGTGACGTTCACCGGGGTGCCGGCGTCGGACAGCGTCTTGCAGGTCTTCAGGCCGTCGACCGTCAGCGGTACCTTGACCGCGACATTCTTGGCGATCGAGGCGAGGTAGCGGCCTTCGCGCAGCATGGTGGCGTAGTCGGTCGCCGTGACCTCGGCCGAGATCGGGCCGGGCACTGCGTCACAGATCTCGGCGATAACCTCGGCCATCGGCCGGCCGGACTTGGCGATCAGCGACGGGTTGGTGGTCACGCCGTCGACCAGGCCGGTGCTTGCCAGATCGCGGATCTCCGCCACATCGGCGGTATCGATGAAGAACTTCATGGCCGCTTCGTCTCCACTCGTGGAAGGCCGGAGCCCTACGCGAATCGATTGGGGGAGTCTACCCCATCCCCAAGGCACCGGCCAGCGGCCGCCCTTGGATGCAACGGAGCGACTGCCGCATTGTCGCTCGCCCTTTCGACCGGCACACTCGCCGCCGATTCACGGTTTGCGACGATTTGAGAGAGAGACCGACCCGAGTGGACGACCTCCTGCCCCTGGATGCGCCCTACGACCGGGTCAGTGTGCTGCTGCCCCTGCCGCTGGACGGGCCGTACGACTACAAGGCCGACCCGGCCCTGGGGCTCGGCCGTGGTGCGGTGGTCGAGGTCCCGTTGGGCAAGCGCCGGATGACCGGCGTGGTTCTCGGTCCCGGTGGCGACGATGTGGCCGAGGAGCGGCTGCGCGGCGTGATCCGGTCGTTCGACGTGCCGCCGATCCCCGACAGCGTGCTCGACCTGGTCGACTGGGTTGCGGCTTGGACCCTGGCGCCGCGCGGCTCGGTGCTGCGCATGGCGATCAGCTCGCCGGGTGCGCTGGAGCCGCCGCCGTCGAGCGTGGTGCTGACCTCCGTGTCGGAGGTTGCCTGGCCGCCCAACACCCGAATGACCCCGGCGCGCCGCCGGGTGCTCGCTGTGCTGAGCGACGGCCCGGCGCTGGAGCCGAAGGATCTGGCGCGCGAGGCGGCGGTTGGTCCGTCGGTGATCAAGTCGATGGCCGACGCCGGGCTGCTCGACCGCCACGAATTGGCTCCGCCTCCGCCCTTCAAGGCGCCGGACCCGAACCGCTCCGGCCATCCGCTGACCGGCGAGCAGGAGATTGCCGCCGACGCCCTGCGCCGGGCGGTCACGGCCGGCGCGTTCAGCGTTGCCGCCCTCGACGGCGTGACCGGTTCCGGCAAGACCGAGGTGTATTTCGAGGCGATCGCCACCGCGCTGACCGCCGGTCGGCAAGCGCTGGTGCTGTTGCCGGAGATCGCGCTGTCGGCGCAGTGGCTGGAACGGTTCGAGGCGCGGTTCGGCGTGCAGCCGGCGGTCTGGCATTCCGATCTGAAGCCGAAGGTCCGCCGCGAGACTTGGCGGGCGGTAGCCGAGGGGACGGCACGGGTCCTGGTCGGCGCGCGCTCCGCGCTGTTCCTGCCGTTCCACGAGTTGGGCCTGATCGTGGTCGACGAGGAGCACGAGCCGGCCTACAAGCAGGAGGACGGTGTGGCCTACCAGGCCCGCGACATGGCGGTGGTCCGCGCCCGGCTGGAAGAGGTGCCGGTCGCTCTGATCTCGGCGACGCCCAGCCTGGAGACCCTGGAGAACGTCCGAGGCGGCCGTTACCAAGGGCTGCACTTGGCGGCCCGGCCGGGGTCGGCCACTTTGCCGTCGGTCGAGATGATCGACCTGCGCCGCGACCGGCCCGACCGGGGCCGCTTCCTGGCACCCGGCCTGGTCAGGGCGGTCGAGCAGACCCTGGCCGACGGCGAGCAGGTGCTGCTGTTCCTGAACCGGCGGGGCTACGCGCCACTGACCCTTTGTCGGGGCTGCGGGTACCGCCTGGAATGCCCGAACTGCACGGCCTGGCTGGTCGAGCACCGGCTGCTCGGCAAGCTGCAATGCCACCACTGCGGCTTTTCAGGCCGGTTGCCGCGGCAATGCCCGTCCTGCGAAGCCGAGGACAGCTTCGTGGCCAGCGGTCCCGGCGTGGAACGGCTGGCCGAGGAGGTGCTGAGCCGGTTTCCCGACGCCCGCTTCCAAATCGCGTCGTCCGACACCATCGTCGGTCCGGACCAGGCGGCCGAGTTCGTGCGGGCGGTCAATGCCCGCGAGGTCGATGTCATCGTGGGAACCCAGATCGTCGCCAAGGGCCACCACTTTCCCTGGCTGACCCTGGTCGGAGTGGTCGACGCCGACCTCGGCCTGGCCGGTGGCGATCTGCGGGCCGGCGAGCGCACCTACCAGATGCTGCATCAGGTCGCTGGTCGGGCCGGTCGGGCCGATCGGCCGGGGCGGGTGCTGATGCAGACCCACGTGCCGGAGAACCCCGTGATGGCGGCGCTGGCGGCCGGCGACCGCGACCGGTTCCTGGACTACGAGACTGAGCAGCGCCGTGAGGCAGGCATGCCGCCGTTCGGTCGGCTGGCCGGGCTGGTGGTCTCCGCTCCCGACCCACAGCGCGCCGACGCCGCCGCGCGCGCCATCGCCCGAGCCGCGCCGCGGCTCGACGGGGTGATGGTGCTGGGCCCGGCACCGGCGCCGCTTGCGCTGCTGCGCGGCCGGCATCGCCGGCGCCTGTTGGTCAAGGCCCGCAAGGAGATCAACCTGCAGCGCGTCCTGCGCGACTGGCTGGCGCCGATCCGGCTGGAGAATGCCGTTCGTCTGTCGATCGACGTCGACCCGTACAGCTTCATGTGACGTTTCGACCTACCACTCTCTCCGCTACGATGCGCTCGCCATGACCGCGACCACTCTCCGACCGTTCGAACAGGCCGATCTTGCGGTCACCATTGCCATGCAATGCCGGGCGGTCGATCGGCTCGGACGCAGCCATTATACGGACGATGAGACCGCGCTGCTGATCGCGGCATCCCGCGAGCCTGACTACGCCGAGGCGCTGTCCGGCAACGATCTGTGGCTGGCGGTCGATCCGGCCGGCGCGATCGTCGGGTCCGCCGGCTGGGGCGCGATGGCGGCCGAGGCCGGGTCCGCTGCGCCGCGAGGCCGAATCCGCAAGGTTTTCGTTGAACCGGCGTTGGCCGGGCAGGGCCTGGGCCGTGTCCTGGTCGAGGCGGCGCAGGCGCGCGCCGTCGCGGCGGGGTGCCGTGGCTTCATGGTGCGGGCCAACCTGAACGCCGTGCCGTTCTATCAGCGACTCGGATACCGGGTGACCAGGGCCGGTAGTCTGGTAGTCGGCGACCGGTCACTGCCGATGACGATGATGGAAAAGCCGGTCGAAATCGGTGTTTAGCGACACAATGGCACGACTGCGCACGCTGGGGTCGTGGGCCGCTTGCACCCCCCATACCCCTGTGCTAGTTAGGCGCCGCGCCGCGGGGGGAGGCCCCTCCGGGAGGTCTTTGCGCGGCGGCTTCACCAACCACGCGGCCTGCTGGCGTGGTCCCGCTTCTGGCGGGAACTGTCGGCATCAATCGAAACGAAGGGGCGTTTCCTCGTGGCATCGGAAACCCAAGGACTTGCCGCTCGGTATGCGCTGGCTCTGTACGAGTTGGCCGACGAGGGTAAAGCTCTGGACGACGTCGCCTCGGACCTGACCGCGGTGCGGCAGCTCCTGAGCGACAGCCCGGAGTTCCTGCGCTTGATTCGTTCGCCGGTTCTGACCCGCGACGAACAGAGCAAGGGCGTGCTCGCCGTCATGAACAAGGCCGGGGCGCACGCGCTCACCGCCAAGTTCCTCGGCGTGCTGGCCACCAACCGCCGGCTGTTCGCCCTGCCGCAGATGATTGAGGCCTACCTGTCGGAACTGGCGCGTCGCCGCGGCGAAGTCGCCGCCGAGGTCACCTCCGCAGTGTCGCTTTCCGATCCGGAAATCGAGTCCGTCACCGAGGCGCTTCGCAAGGTGGTCGGTCAGAAAGTTTCCGTTGCTCTCACCGTCGATCCGTCGTTGATCGGCGGCCTTATCGTGCGCGTCGGCTCGCGCATGATCGACAGTTCGCTCCGTACCAAGCTGCAGCGTCTGCAGCTCGCCATGAAAGGGATTGGCTGATGGACATCCGCGCCGCCGAAATTTCCGGCATCCTCAAGGAGCAAATCGCCAATTTCGGAGCCGAGGCGGAAGTCGCCGAGGTCGGACAGGTGCTCTCCGTCGGTGACGGAATTGCACGCGTCTATGGGCTGGATCAGGTCCAGGCCGGCGAAATGGTTGAGTTCCCTGGTGGGGTCCGCGGCATGGCGCTGAACCTCGAGACCGATAACGTCGGTATCGTGATCTTCGGCGACGACCGCTACATCAAGGAAGGCGACACCGTTAAGCGCACGGGCGCCATCGTCGACGCGCCGGTCGGCCGCGGCCTGCTTGGCCGCGTGGTCGACGGTCTCGGCAATCCGATCGACGGCAAGGGGCCGCTTCAGGACGTCAAGCGCATGCGCGTTGAGGTCAAGGCGCCGGGCATCATGCCGCGCAAGTCGGTGCACGAGCCGATGCAGACCGGCCTGAAGGCGATCGACAGCCTGATCCCGATCGGCCGTGGCCAGCGCGAGCTGATCATTGGTGATCGCCAGACCGGCAAGACCGCGATCGCGATCGACGCCTTCATCAACCAGAAGTCGGTGAACGACGCGGCCGGTGACGACGACAGCAAGAAGCTGTTCTGCATCTACGTCGCGATCGGCCAGAAGCGCTCCACAGTCGCCCAGATCGTGAAGACGCTGGAGGATTACGGCGCGCTCGAGTACTCGATCGTGATCGCCGCCACCGCTTCCGACCCGGCGCCGCTGCAGTTCCTGGCGCCATACACCGGCTGCGCGATGGGCGAGTTCTTCCGCGACAACGGCATGCACGCCGTCATCGTGTACGACGATCTGTCCAAGCAGGCGGTGGCCTACCGGCAGATGTCGCTGCTGCTGCGCCGTCCCCCGGGGCGCGAGGCGTATCCGGGCGACGTGTTCTACCTGCACTCGCGCCTTCTGGAGCGTGCAGCGAAGATGAACGACGCCAACGGCGCCGGTTCGCTGACCGCGCTGCCGGTCATCGAGACCCAAGCCGGTGACGTGTCGGCCTACATTCCGACCAACGTGATCTCGATCACTGACGGCCAGATCTTCCTGGAAACCGACCTGTTCTACCGCGGCATCCGCCCGGCGGTGAACGTCGGTCTGTCGGTCAGCCGCGTCGGCTCCGCCGCCCAGATCAAGGCGATGAAGCAGGTTGCCGGCCGGATCAAGCTGGAACTGGCGCAGTACCGCGAGATGGCAGCGTTTGCGCAGTTCGCCTCGGATCTCGACGCCTCGACCCAGCGCCTGCTGGCCCGTGGCTCGCGTCTGACCGAGTTGCTGAAGCAGCCGCAGTTTAGCCCGATGCCGGTCGAAGAGCAGGTGGTCTCGATCTTCGCCGGCGTGCGTGGCTATCTCGACAAGATCGCGGTCGCCGATATCGGCCGGTTCGAGCAGCAGCTGCTGTCGGACATCAAGTCGAAGGCACCGGGCATCCTCGACGCGATCCGCGCCGAGAAAGCCCTGTCGGACGAGACCGAAGGCAAGCTGAAGGAGTTCATGGACTCCTTTGCGAAGACCTTTGCGTGATCCTGCGGCGCGCTCGAACCGGGCGCGCCGAACGGGACGCTCGACGGCCAACAGCGAACGGTAGGCAGCGGACGGTACGATGGCCAACCTCAAGGACCTGAAGATCCGGATCAAAAGCGTCAAGTCGACGCAGAAGATCACCTCGGCCATGAAGATGGTCGCGGCCGCCAAGCTGCGCCGGGCGCAGGAAGCGGCGGAAGCCGCTCGGCCCTACGCCTTGCGGATGGAGCGGATGATCGCGTCGCTCGGCGCCAAGGTCGGCTCCGCCGGCGGGCCGAAGCTGATCGCCGGTTCCGGCAAGGACGACGTGCACATGATCGTGGTGGCGACTGCCGACCGCGGTCTGTGCGGTGGCTTCAACTCCACGATCGTGCGCGCTGCCCGGCGGCGGATCACCGAGCTGGAGAGTGCCGGCAAGACCGTCAAGATCATGACCGTGGGCCGTAAGGCCCGCGACCAGCTGCGCCGTACCCATGGCACCAAGATCGTCAAGTCGCTGGAGAACATCGCGCGCACGGTGGTCGGGTTCGAGCAGGCCGACAACATTGCTCGCGAACTGATCCACGGCTTTGAATCCGGCGAGTTCGACGTCTGCACGATCTTCTTCAACCGCTTCAAGTCGGCGATGACCCAGATCGTCACCTCTCAGCAGCTGATCCCGGCGAAGCTGCCGGATGCTGAGGAGGAGACCGGTGGCGAACTGAAGGCCCTTTACGAGTACGAGCCGGACGAGGAGGGCATCCTGGCCGCCCTGCTGCCGCGCAACGTCGCCACGCAGATCTACACCGCGCTTCTCGAGAACGCGGCGAGCGAGCACGGCGCGCGGATGACCGCAATGGACAGTGCCACCCGCAATGCCGGCGACATGATCGATCGCCTGACGCTGGTCTATAACCGGACCCGCCAGGCCGTGATCACCAAGGAACTTATCGAGATCATTTCGGGCGCCGAGGCGCTCTGAGGCGCGACGCACACCTCCGCCGCCCCGCCCAAACGAGGAGCCTAGAGCATGGCGAACAACGCTACTGGCAAGATTACCCAGGTCATCGGCGCCGTCATCGACGTTAAGTTCGACGGCGAGTTGCCGGCGATCCTGAACGCGCTGCACACCAAGATCGGCGACAACCTGCTGGTCCTCGAGGTCGCGCAGCACCTTGGTGAGAACACCGTGCGCACCATCGCCATGGACTCCACCGAAGGCGCGGTTCGCGGCCAGTCGGTTTCCGACACCGGCGGCCCGATCACCGTGCCGGTCGGCCCGGAGACGCTGGGACGCATCTTGAACGTGATTGGCGACCCGGTCGACGAGCGCCCGCCGGTCGAAACCAAGCTGCGGTTCCCGATCCACCGGCCGGCCCCGGCCTACATCGACCAGTCGACGGAATCCGAGATCCTGATCACCGGCATCAAGGTCATCGACCTGCTGGCGCCGTACGCCAAGGGCGGCAAGATCGGTCTGTTCGGCGGCGCCGGCGTGGGCAAGACCGTGCTGATCATGGAACTGATCAACAACGTCGCGAAGGCCCACGGCGGCTACTCGGTGTTCGCCGGCGTCGGCGAGCGTACCCGCGAAGGCAACGACCTGTACCACGAGATGGTCGAGTCGGGCGTTATCGTGCCGGACGGACCGGGCTCCAAGGCCGCTCTGGTTTACGGCCAGATGAACGAGCCGCCGGGCGCGCGTGCCCGCGTCGGTCTGACCGGTCTGACCCTCGCCGAGTACTTCCGCGACGAGGAAGGCCAGGACGTGCTGTTCTTCGTCGACAACATCTTCCGTTTCACCCAGGCGGGTTCCGAGGTGTCGGCACTGCTCGGGCGCATGCCGTCGGCGGTGGGCTATCAGCCGACCTTGGCGACCGACATGGGCGCCCTGCAGGAGCGGATTACCACCACCAAGAAGGGCTCGATCACCTCGGTGCAGGCGATTTACGTGCCGGCCGATGACTTGACCGACCCGGCGCCAGCCACGTCGTTCGCGCACTTGGACGCCACCACGGTGCTGTCCCGGCAGATCGCCGAGCTCGGCATCTACCCGGCGGTCGACCCGCTCGACTCGACCTCGCGCATGCTTGACCCGCGGGTCATCGGCGACGAGCACTACAACATCGCCCGCCGTGTCCAGGAAGTGCTGCAGCAATACCGTTCGCTGCAGGACATCATCGCCATTCTGGGTATGGACGAGCTGTCGGAAGAGGATCGCCTGACGGTGGCCCGCGCCCGCAAGATCCAGCGCTTCCTGTCGCAGCCGTTCCACGTTGCGGAAATCTTCACCGGCAGCCCGGGCAAGTTGGTGTCGCTGGAAGACACCATTAAGGGCTTCAAGGCGATTGTCGAAGGTGAGTACGACGACCTGCCGGAGTCGGCGTTCTACATGGTCGGCGGCATCGAAGAGGCGGTCGAGAAGGCCCGCAAGATGGCCGCCGAGGCGGCCTGAGCGGATCGGCGGGCGATCGGCGACCCGGGTGCGGTCGGTACAGAGGTAGGAAGCGATGGCGGAGACCACCAAGTTTGAACTCGTGTCGCCCGAACGGCTCGTGCTGTCGCGCGATGTTGAGATGGTCGTCGTTCCCGGCACCGAGGGTTACTTCGGCGTGCTGCCGCGGCACGCGCCGATGATCTCGACCCTGTCGGCTGGCGTGATCGACATCTACGAGGGCGGTGCCGTCGTAGACCGCATCTTCGTGGCTGGCGGATTTGCCGAGGTGACGGAGACCCGCTGCACGGTGCTGGCCGAGGAGGCGATGCCGCTCGGCGACGTCGATGTGGCAGCAACCGAGAAGTCGATCGCCGACGATCGTGATGTTCTCAAGGACACCACCGATGCGGTGGCGCGCGGCAAGCTCGAGGACCGGATCCGCAACCGGGAAGCGATGCTGGCGGCCAAGCGGCGGCTCGCAGCGTAACGACCGACCCGGGGAGACCCGGTTTCCTGTCTGAACCCTGAACCGCGTTGAACGGCCGTCTGTTGGACGGCCGTTCGTCGTCTTGCCATACTCCAGGCCGATTCGCAGCGGCAATGGAGGAGTCTTGAGCGTGCGTTGGTTCGGCCGCGCGATCCTGATCCTGCTGGCAATCGTCGCCTTGTTGGCGCCGGCGCTCTGGATCGGCCGGGATGTGGTTCCGCCGCGGGTGGTCCGCTGGACGGTCAACTACATCGCCGGTGCCGAGGTGGTGGACGATGTGGAGTTCCGTATCAGCGGATTGTCGCTGCATCACCTCACCATCGACGCCGTAAAGCTGAACCGCGACGGCGCGTTCCAAGCCGAACAGGCCCGGCTGGAGTTTCAACCTGGAGAGTTGCTGCGTGGCAGACTCCAGGCTGTGGTTCTGGCTGACGCCAAGCTTGATGCCTCTATTGGCCCGGATGGATCGCTTGCGTTCGGTAGCCTGGAACCAGTAATAGCGGCGTTTTCCGGCGGCGGGACAAATAAGGGGCCGCCGGCCCTGCGCCGTCTGGAGCTTCGGGACGCCCGGATCGACATGAGAGGTGCGGTAATCGGGCGTCTGCATGTCGACGGAACGGTCGCGCTCGCGTCGGTTGGTGCGGCCGCGTCCTTGAACTGGCGGGCCGACGTCCAGTCCACCGACGGCGTTCGTCTCGAACTGGCGGCCAACGGCACCGCTACCCTAGACCAATCGGCCGATGCCATGCGGGTCGCGCTGACGATCGCCGACGGCGGGATGAAGCGCGGCGGCCTCTTTGTCGACGGAATCCGCGGCACGGTTGCGGCTGCGTTGCCCGCTGGCGATCTATCGGAAGTGACAGTGGAACTGGCAGCAGACCGGGCGAGCGCCGGTAGTGCCGTGCTGCCGTCACCGTATCTGCACGTTCGCTACGACCGGTCGAACGTGTCGGCGGTGGCGCGGCTTGGGCCGGAGGAGGCTCCGGAAGTCACGGTTGCGGCGGTCGCCGATTCCACTACGACCATCGGACGACGGTCGTTTCGGCTGGACGGTAGCGGTGATCTGGCCCGGGTCGATGCCTTGACTGCAGCGTGGGCAAACAGTGATCCGCTTGGTCTGGAGGGCAGCGGGCATTTCGAGATCACCGGCGGCACGCCGGCGGATCTGGTCGATCCGGCAGAACTTTGGACCGGAACGGTCGCGGCGGGCGGGATCACAATCGACCTCACGCACAGCAACCTGCCGGCACCGCTTGCCGGGACCGGGCGGGCCACGGTTCGGCTCGCGCTTGCGCTCGCCGCTGGCCGGTTGGCGATCGAGACGGTGGAGCCGATCACCATCGACGCCACGCAGTCGGCGGCGCCGGCCGGCCCGATTGGTGAGCTCCTTGGTGCCGGTCCGGTCGCCTTGGTCTTCGGAGATCAGGCGGTTCCGTTTCGGATGCTGATCGAGACGCCGTTCGGGGCCGGCCGTGGTGAATTGGCCGGACCGATGCACCTGTCGGTCGCCCATGGCGGCACTGCCGGGTTGGAAACTCGACTCACCTTCCATCAGACCGGCGACGGTTGGCTGATCGACGAGATTGCCGAGGCGAGCGTGCAGGCCGAGAGGTTCCAGCTGAACGGCGTCACGCTCGAACGGCTGGACGGTCGCGTTGACGGACTGGTCCTGCTGCCTGCCGGTCCGGACGGCGCGTTCGAACTTGCGGTCCGGGCGAGTGCCCGGCAACGCGGGATAACGGGTGCGGCGGTGAACGTTCGCGGAAGAATCGCCTCGGACACCGAAGGGGTCCGGATCACGCTGTCCGAACCGGGCCGGTTGGCCGTCGGTCAATTGGCGGCAGCGTCGATCGCGCCGATGAAGCAACTGACGGCCCGCATTCTGGCGGCGGATCGACCGGTCCTGAGCTTGCCGGCCGATGGTGGACCGGTCGACATTCGGGTGCCGCTGAGCCTGCCGAAGCTGGTCGTTGAATCGGCCGAGCCCGATGCCTGGGGAATCATCTTCGAGCCGATGCGCGCCGTCGTCGAGGGCACGATCGATCGTGAAGGACAGGGGGGGTGTGCGGGCCCGCCTCTCCGGTGCGACGGCGGCGGTTGCCCCGGCCGGCGTGACGCTCGAGGGTCTCGCGGCCGATCTGCGGCTGGCGCTGACCCCGGACGGGGCTCAGATGCAACGGGCCGACGTCCGAGCGGACCGAATGGTCGACCAGGCTAGGCTTGCGCGGTTCACGCCGTTGTCGCTTGAAGGCTTCGCGCGCGGCGCCGCGACCGCGGCAACGCCCGACCGACTGGCGTTTCGCATGACAATGCGCGGCGCGGACGGAGCCTTCGTGCTGGATGCTGATGGTCATCACGCTCCCGCCGCTGGGCGGGGAGCGGCGAAACTGACGCTGTTTCCAATCCGGTTCGTTCCCGGCGGACTGCAGCCGGCCGATCTGTCGCCGGCCGCGGCAGCTCTGTTCCGGGGCGCTTCCGGCGAGGTCTCGCTGGCCGGTAACGTGCGATGGCCGGGTGAGGCGGTTCCACCGGACGATCCGCTGACCTTGACCCTCAAGGATCTGGGATTCACCGGTTCGCTCGGCACCGTTACCGGCCTGCAGGGCGCGATCGCGCTCAGCCGGATCGATCCGCCGATGACCGCAGCTGGACAGGTGTTGTCGGCCAAGGCGATCGATCTCGGCATCCCGATGGTGGCGCCGCGGGTCCGGTTCCGGCTGGAGGCCGACAATCTCCTGCGCCTGGAGCGCATTGAATCCGGTTTCGCGGGCGGCCAGGTCACCGCCGAGGATGTGGCGGTTCCGCTGGGTGGCGGCCGTCCGGTACCGGTGGTCCTGACAGTCGAGCGCGTGGACGCGGCAAAGTTGGCCGAGGCGATCGATCTTGACGGACTGGCGGCCACCGGCACGCTGTCGGGCTGGCTGCCGTTGATTTGGGATCCGACCAGCGGCATTGCCATCCAGCAGGCTCGGCTGACCGCCGGCGCCGAGGGCGGTTCATTGCGCTACGCGCCCGACAAGGATGCTGCTCCGTTGCAGGATCAGGGTGAGCAGGTTAGCTTGTTCCTCAAGGCGATTCGGAATTTCGTCTACGAGTCCTTCGAGGTCGAGGCCGATGGCCGCCCGGGAGAACCGTTCGACGTGAAATTGAGGCTGCGTGGTGCCAATCCCGACCTCTACGATGGATACCCGATCGCGCTCAACGTCACCCTTACCGGGGCGCTCGACCAATTGTTCGGCAATCTGCGGCGCAGCCTGGGCCTTACCGACGTCATTCGGCGCAAGCTTGAGGCGTCCGGCGGTGGGTAAGCGCGCTCGCCTCGGCAGGCTGCTCCTGGTTGCCGGTGCCGTGCTAGTGGTCGCGGCATGTGAGCCGAGGGTACGGCTGGAGGCGCCGACGGAGCCGATCACCATCAACCTGAACATCAAGATCGAGCAGGAGGTCCGCATCAAGGTTGAGCGCGACCTTGAGCAGCTCTTCAAGAGCGATTCGAAGATCTTCTGAGGAGGCGGCAATGCGGCTCGGACGACGAACCCTGATGACCGCGCTGTGTGGGCTTGCGGTAGGTGCCGTGTTCGCGGTTCGACCGGCGCTGGCGCTCGATCTCGACGCGGCCAAGGGTCAGGGATGGATCGGCGAGCGGCGTGACGGCTATATCGGATTGGTGGCGGCGTCCGCCCCGGCCGAGGCGCAGGCGCTGGTCGATACGGTCAACGCCGAACGCCGCGCCGCGTACCAGAGCGTTGCTGAGCAGAACAGCGTTCCGCGGGATCAGGTTGAAGCGCTGGCGGGCCAGAAGCTGATCGGCCGGGCCGCGCCGGGAACCTTCGTCATGGACGCGGCCGGGCGCTGGATCCGCAAGTAGGCGGGCGTGCCTACTCGCCGGATTTTGGTTCGCGTGCCGGCGCGGCGGTTCGTGACGCGGCCTGACCACCGGCCTTAGCTTCGCGTCCTTTTGTGACGCGCGACTGCAGTTCGGCGTCGAGAGTGCCGTTCTCCCAGCTGTGCATCTCGCTGACCATCTTCACTCGGGCCTGTTCATAGCGTGAACCGGGCTTGACCAGTTCATGGTCGGGGTGCACTTCCCGAACGGGAATTCTCGGCGCATAGCCGGCAATCCGCTGCACGGCACGCTCCATGGCACGGTCTCCTCCGATCGCGTCGCGCGCGACATAGGCGCCGCGCCACATCGTGATCATGTCTTCCCAACCGTCCAACCCGTAGCCGACGTCGCGGCGCAGCCGGTCGAGCCGGTCGATGGCGTTCATGTTGCCGTCGAACATGTCCGCGAGCTTGCCCAGCAACTCGTTCAGCAGGCTGAGCCGGTCGTTGACGTAGGCGATGCACTCGTCCGCCGCCTCCAGGATCAGCCCGATCTGATGGTCGAGTTCCTCGCGGATCTGGCTTCGGTAACCGGCGAGCTCGGACCGGAACTGCAGAAGTCGGGTATGCTGCAGATAAAGAAAGCCGTTGTTCTTTTCCTCGCCCTTGGCGGTGACGTTGCCGAAAGGCGTGATCATGCCGACCAGCGGATCAAGGTAACTTTTGGCGTCAACGACGGTGCAGTTCCCACGCTCGGCGGCGAAGATCATCACCCGCTCGATCAGCAGGTCGAGATCAATCCGCGACCGGCCGGAGCCGCTGCCCATCAGTTCCATCAGCGTGCGGGTGTTGGTGCGGGCCATCAAGGTGTCGCCGCGCGCAATCCCGGACTCCCGGGTCAACTGCGCGATCAGCGACAGCCGCACCATTGATCGATCCTCGTCGTCGCGCGCGACCGCCCGCTTTGCGGCGTCCATGATCGACGGGTCTCCGCTTAGCGCGGCATCCGCGGCAAGACAGATCTCGCGTATGTTGATCGGATCGAGGTCACGGGTGCTGCTTGTCGCCTGGACCTTCTCGTGGACCTGCTGGTCGCGCATGTCCAGGCTGCCCATCTGAGGGAGCTGATCCCACGGTACGACCACCAATTCGCCACGACGGGTGCCGGAGTAGTTGGGGATCACCGCTTCCAATAACCGGTCTTCACCGTGAAAATACTCACGCACCCGCGTGTGGGCGAAATCCTTGTGATGAAGGGGAACGCTGGTCCCCCTCCTCTCGAAGGTTTGCGGCAGGTTAATCCCGCGCATACTCATCCCCCACTGGCACTGGCCTGAGTGTACGCCGGGGCGGGCGGATTACAAAAGTCCGGCTTCAGTCGTCCTGCGCACCGACCGTCGTACGGCCGGTCCAAGCTCCCGGACCACAGCTTCATAGATCGCGCGCTTGAACGGAACAATGAGCGAGACAAGCTCGTCGAGTTCGGTCCAACGCCACGCGTCGAACTCCGGATGCTCGGTCTCGATCCGGATATCCCGGTCCTCGCCGAGAAACCGGCAAGCCAGCCATTTCTGCTGTTGGCCACGCCAGCGACCGCGCCACACTTTTCCGATCAGTTCGTCCGGCAGGTCGTAGGTCAGCCACTCGGCAGTGGCGGCCTCGATGACGGCATTGCTGGTGCCGACCTCCTCGCCAAGTTCACGCAGCGCCGCCACTTCCGGGGTCTCGCCTTCGTCAATCCCGCCCTGCGGCATCTGCCAGGCGTCGGGCGTGTCGATCCGCCTGCCGACAAACACCTGGCCGGACGAATTGAACAACAGCACGCCGACGCAGGGTCGGTACGGCAACGAGTCTCGGTCGGCCACGGGCACTCCTTCAGCGCAGACGCTGGCGATCGGCGATGGCGGATATCGGGGCCAGGGCGATTCCCTTGCCCTCCAAGGTTCCGGCCCAGCGGCTGAGCCGCTCGATGGTGACCGGCAGCGGACGGGCTATGCCGACGGCATAGCGCTGCTGCCGAGCGGTCGCCTCGAGACTGGCAAGGGCACGGTCGATGGTGCCAGCTGACGGAGTCTGGTCGATGAACGTGTTGTTGAATGCGCGCGGCAACTGGATCGAGGACGCCAGTTCAGTTGCGATGCTCCGCGACGACGCCCGGCTGTCGACGAACATCAGGCCGCGCTGCCGCAAGCCTTGCAGCACCGGCATCAGCGCATCTTCCACTGTGGTGAACTGCGACCCCATCCAGGTCGTGACACCGACATAGCCGGGTGCGCGCCCGAGAACCCATTCCAGGCGGTTCAGGTTGTCGACCAGGGACAGAGAGGTGAGCAGCGTGGACGGACCGGGGTCGTCGCGCGGGAAATCGAGCGGTTCCATCGGCAGGTCGATCAAGGTCTCGTGCCCGGCTTGACGGGCTCGAGCCATCAATGCCTCGATGTTCCGCACGTAGGGCGAGAAGCTCAGGCTGATGGCGCCGGGAAGCAGGGTTGTCGCTTTTTCGGTGATATCCTTACCGAACCCCACCCCGATCATCACGATGGCAACCCGCGGGCGCGAATCGTCCAGATTGAATGGCCGGGCGTAGGTCGACCATGGCTGCCGGCCGTCGGGGCCGATGATCGGCAGCTTCGCGCTGTCCTTGGTCTCCAACAGGGTTGGATCGACAGCCGCCAGACGGACGCCGTCAACCGACACCACTTCCGGCACCGGCGCCGGGGCCGCGGTGTCACCGGTCGGTGCCGGCGAGTTGGTGGCTGCTGAACCAGCATGGCCGTCCTTTTCAGTATGAGGCCCGGCCGTGACCGGTTGTCCGCCGTCGGAACTGTTCGCCGTCGGCGTCTCGCCCTCGGCCAGGACGGGTACGGTCAACTGCGGCCGTCGCAGCACTTGACGCGATTCCGTCGTCTCGGCGTTGACCAGCAGCCAGCCGACAAGGGCACCGGTCCCGCCGATGACGGCAACGGCAAGCACGCCGGTCGCAATGCCGATCAGCAGGCGGCCAATGCGCCCGTCGGAAGCTGCCGCCGGCCGCTTCGCCGGAGCATCGTCCAATGGGTCGCCACCGCCTTCCCGATCGGCCGCCTTCGGTTGCCTCTTTAGGAAGGGAAGCCGGATCGAGGGCAGTTTCACGGTCGGCTTCGTTTCCTCAGTTCACCACGCGCGCTTGATAGAGATAGATGCCGCGCAAGAGGTCGATTGCCCGAGCCAACTGGTAATCCTCGACCTCGTTTGCCTGATCAGCATCGCTGTTGGCCGCGTCCTCGGTCTTCGGAGTTGCGGGCTCCACCGGAGCCACGGCGTCGGGGTTCGCCAACGCGCCGCGCAGATCGGCTTCGCGCCGGCCACGCTGCTGGGCCAGTTTCTCGATCTTGGCCGGTTCCACGATGATGTCGGGCGAGATGCCCTTGCCCTGGATGGAGCGACCGGACGGCGTGTAGTACCGCGCCGTGGTCAACCGCATCGCACCATGGCCTTGCAGCGGAATGATGGTCTGCACCGATCCCTTACCGAACGACTGGGTGCCGAGGATGATCGCCCGGCGATGGTCCTGCAGGGCGCCGGCGACAATCTCGGAGGCCGAGGCGGAGCCGCCGTTGATCAGAACCACGAGTGGTGCCCCGTCGGTCAAATCACCGGGTTCGGCATTGGCACGGCTGGAATTCTCCTCGATCCGGCCACGCGTCGATACGATCTCACCACGCTCAAGGAAGGAATCGGACACCGAGATCGCCTGATCGAGCAGACCGCCCGGGTTGTTGCGCAAGTCGATGACGTAGCCGTGCAGCTTGTTGCCGAGCTTGCTCTTGATGTCGGCGACCGCTCTCTGCAACCCGGACGTGGACTGCTCGTTGAAGGTGGTGATCCGGATGTAGCCGATGTCGCCGATCGGGCGGTGGCGGACCGAGCGAATGGTGATGATCGCCCGCTCGATGACGACGTCGAAAGCCTCCTGGGTGCCGCGACGGATCGTCAGCTTGATCTCGGAGCCGACTTTGCCGCGCATCTTTTCGACCGCCTCGGACAGCGACAGGCCGAGCACCGGTTCGCCGTTCAGATGGCTGACCAGATCGCCGGGCTGCAGGCCGGCCTTGGCGGCCGGAGTGTCGTCGATCGGCGACACCACCTTGATCAGGCCGTTCTCCATCGTGACCTCAATGCCGAGGCCGCCGAACTCGCCGCGGGTCTGAACCTGCATGTCGCGATAGTTCTTGGCGTTCAGGAATGAAGAGTGCGGATCCAGCGATGCCAGCATGCCGTTGATGGCCGCTTCGAAGAGTTTCTCCTCGCTGACCTCCTCGACGTAGCTTTCGCGAACGCGCTCGAACACCGAGCCGAACAGATTGATCTGCCGGTAGGTCTCCGATGTGTTGGTCTGGGCGTCCAGATGCCCGGAGCCGGCGACGGTCAGACCGCCCAGCAACACGACCACGGCGGCGGTAATTCCAGCGCGGCGTACAAACGGCCGGCGCACCAGGGGGAGGCGGGTCATCAGCGTGGTCATCCTTTGGCCTTTCCGGTCAGTCCCGCGATCCACGGTAGCGGGTCAATCGGGTCACCATTGTGGCGAAGCTCCACATACAGCTCGGGACTTCCGGTGCCGCCCCCGGCTTGCTGCGACCGCATCGCGCCCACCGGTTCGCCGGCAAGCACGCGTTGGCCGACCTGCAGGTCGATCCGTCCGAGCCCAGCCAGCAGGGTATGATATCCCTCGCCGTGTTCAATGATCAAAATAAGTCCGAAGCCCTCGAAAGCCCCGGCGTAGATCACGGTTCCGTCGTACGGCGCCACGACGGTCGCAGCGCTGCGGGTTCCGATCACGAGGCCGCGATTGTGCAGACCCTCGGGATCGCGTTGTCCGAAGCGTCGGACGATCGATCCGGTCGCGGGGCGAATCAGCTGTCCCTTGGCAGTCCTGATCGGCGGGGCCGACGGCAGCATGGCCAGGAGTGCCGCCTTGCCTGGGCTGGGCGCCGGACGAGCCGCGTCGGCGGCCGGCGGAACGGACGGCGGGGCCGGGCGAGCCTCCGGCAGCGGAGCGAGGGCGGATTTCGGGAGCTCCACCATGGTTTCCGGGGCAGCCGGTTGCGTCGGCCGAACCAGATCGGCGAGCCGCTGCTGCTCGGCACGCTCGCGGACCCGCTGGGCATCCAGCCGCTCCATCAGTTCGCGCAGCGATCGGGCAGAGTCGCCCAGCGACTGCAGACGCTCGGCCGTGCTGGCGGCGCGGTTCTCGGTGCTGGCGAGCAGTTGCTGCTTTTCGAGCGCCAGTGCCGCCAGCCGCGTTCGCTCGTTGTCCATCGCGACGGTTGCGCCATCGAGCCGTGCCCGCTGCCCGCGGATGTCCGCTTCGACCGCCGCGAGCGATGCCAGTTCCGCCTTCAGCCGTTCAGCCTCGGCGTTGATCTGTGGAATGGCGGCCTCCAGGAGGATGCCGGTGCGTACCGTCTCCAACGGCGAGCGCCGCATCAACAGCAATGTCTCGGGAGGCCGTCGCGCCAGTCGCTGCAATGCTCCGACGAGCCGTCCGAGTTCGATCTCGCGTCCGGCCAGCACGGCGCGCTTTTCTCCCGCTTCGTGGCGCAGCACCGACAGCGTCGCCTCGACTTCGGTCACGGTTTCCTCGGTCCGTTGATGGCGCGAGGTGGCTTCGGCCATCTCGGCGCGCAGCCGTGTGATCTCCCGGTCGAGATCGGCGGCCAGCCGGTCGAGCTGCGCCTTCGTCGAACGCCCGCCGGCAAGATCGGCCTCGATCCGTTTCAGTTCGTGCGAGGCGCGCTCGGGATCGATCGTGGTCTGGGCCGTTGACGGGTACGGGGCGAACAGGACGCCGCCCGCAAGCGCCGCCGACAGCGCCAGCGCGACGAAGTCGCTGCGGCTACTGGGCAGCGTGATCGTCACGGGTGGCCCGGCCGTCGGTCACCGGCATCGGCGTACCGGTCATGGCCGCGGGCGGCGCGATGCCCATCAGCGTCAGCAGTGTCGGCGCCACGTCCGCCAACTTCCCGGTCCGCAGGCCGATCACGTCCGACGGCGCGCCGACCAGCACGGTGGGCACGAGGTTGACGGTGTGGGCGGTGTGCGGACCGCCGGTCCCGGGGTCCACCATGACTTCGCAATTGCCATGGTCGGCGGTCAGGAACATCACTCCGCCCGCCTCCTCCAGCGCCTCGACGACCCGGCCGACGCAGGCATCGACCGTCTCCACCGCCTTGATCGCAGCCGGCAGGCTGTCGGTGTGACCGACCATGTCCGGGTTGGCGAAGTTAGCGACGATCAGGTCGTAGGTGCCGGACCGGATGGCGGCCACCAGCTTGTCGCAGACCTCCGGGGCGGACATCTCTGGCTGCAAGTCGTAGGTCCGGACCTTCGGCGACGGCACCATGATCCGGTCCTCGCCCTCGAACACCGCCTCGCGACCGCCGTTCAGGAAGAACGTGACGTGCGGATACTTCTCGGTCTCGGCGATCCGCAGCTGGGTGCGGCCCGCCTTGGCGACCACCTCGCCCAGGGTGTCGACCAGATCCTGGGGTGGGAAGATTGTTGCCATGCGCCCGGCGAGCGCCGTCGAATACTCCACCATGCCGGCGGCGATGGCGAGTTTCGGTATCCGCGGCCGAACGAAGCCCTCGAAGGCGGGGTCAAGCAGGGCGGTCAGGATCTCGCGGGCCCGGTCTGCCCGGAAATTCGCCATCACGATGCCGTCTCCGTCCCGAATTGGCGCGCCGGCGCCGATCACGGTCGGAGTGATGAATTCGTCGGTTTCGTTGCGGGTATAGGCTGCTTCGACCGCGGCAACGGCGTTGTCGGCCTGATGCGACGCCTCGGCCAAGGTGATCGCCTGCCAGGCGGCTTCGACCCGCTCCCAGCGCTTGTCGCGGTCCATGGCGAAGAACCGGCCGGTGACGCTGACCACGGTGGCGGCGCGTTGGAGGTCCCGGACGAACTCAGCGAGTTGCCCGGCGGCGCTTTGCGGCGGGCAGTCGCGGCCATCGGTGAAAGCGTGGATCACAACCGGTACGCCATTGTCGGCAATAGTGCGGGCGAGGGCGGCAACCTGACGCTGGTGGCTGTGCACGCCACCGGTCGACACCAGCCCCATCAGATGGCAGGTCCCACCGCTGGCCTTCAGCGCACCGACGATTTCGGCAATTGCCGGCTGGTTTGCCATGCTGCCGTCGGCGATGGCGGCGTCGATCCGCGGCAGGTCCTGGTAGACCACCCGACCGGCGCCGAGGTTCATGTGGCCGACTTCGGAGTTGCCCATCTGGCCCTTTGGCAGGCCGACATGCTCCTCCGAGGCGTTCATCAGGCCGCTCGGCCAGCGCCGGCGCAGCAGGTCGAACACCGGGGTGTCGGCGAGCGCCACGGCGTTGTTGGCCGGGTCGCTGCGTTCGCCCCAGCCGTCCATGATGCACAGCACGACGGGGCGGGGAATCTTCGGTGTCGCGATCATGGCGGCGTTATACAGCAGCCGACCGGAGGCGTCACGACCGGCGCCGACCGTGACGGGTGGCCGCAATGGCGTCGCGGGACCGGGTACCATCCAGTGGAATCTCGGGCTGGCAATTTGTGCCGCCCCGTCCTTGGAAACGGTCGTCCCCATGGGCAATAATGCCGGCCTCGACCCGGCGGCACCCTTCCGAAGACCTCTTGGGAGACCGATCTCAATCGGGGTTGTCGGCGGGCCTCGTCGGAACACGCGGCGTCAATCGGAGCAGCACGAATGGATGACGCGAGCACCCGGCCGAATCTGCCGGTCGCGATGACCGATGACATCGTGGCGTCGTCGCGCGATGCGATCATCACCATCGATCCCAAAGGACGGTTGACCTCATTCAATCCCGGAGCGGAGGCGATCTTCGGGCTGCGGGCCTCGGAGACCGTCGGACGGACCGTCGCGGAGGTCTTCCTTCCGATCGAAGAACTCGACGTCTTTACCGACTGCGTGCTGGAAGCGGTAGGGAACCCGGATCAGGAGCACTCCGCCAACATCAGCCTGAACCGCGGGAACCGTGTCCTTCACCTCAGCGTCCGAGCCGCCCTGCTGCGCCACAAGGGCACGGGCGACCGGGTCGGCGTTCTCGTCATGATCTCCGACGAGAGCGAGCGGGTCGAATTCCTGGCGAAGAGCGCGGAGCGAGAGCGGGAACGCGCGGCGACCGGCCGGTTCATTGTCGCCATCCTGACGATCTTCAGCGTGTTCACGCTGCTCCTGGAACCAATCCAGAAGCTGGCACAGGCCCGGTTCTTCGATTTCGGCCCGGTGATGGCGCTTCTGACGCTGGTCGTGATCGCCTTCATGATCAATCGGTGGTTCTCGCCATCCTCCGCGACCATCGGCCTCAATCTTCGTCCGCAACGCCGCTATCTGATCGAGGCTGTGGTCTGGTCAATCGCAGCCTGCATCCCGATGACCCTGGCGAAATACCTGTCGCTCGGCCTCGCCCAAAATCCGGGTGATCCGCCCGCGCCGCTGTTCAGCTTCTACGTCCTGGATGACGGCACCAAGGTGGACAGCGTCGGACTTTACGCAATCGGGTTGTTGGTCTACCTGATATCGGTGCCGTTTCAACAATTTGCCGTCCGCTGCGCCATCCAGGCTCCGCTGCAGAGCTTTCTGACAGGGGTGGTCGGACCTGCCGGCTGGATCGCGAACCTGACGGCAACGCTGCTGTTCGCCGTGCTGCATGCCCACCTCAACCCGGTCGTCTCGCTTGCCGTGATCTTGCCGTCGTTGCTTTGGGGGTGGCTGTTTATGCGTTCGGACAGCATCGTCACGCCGATCGTTTCCCATGCCATCATCGGCGTGTACGCGATCTTCATCCTTGGGGTGTTCGCCGGATTGGATCAGGTCTGAACGTGCCTCCGCTCACCGAAAACGAAGCACCCGCATGACCGGAAACAGGCGGCCGAGAGTTCTTGTCGTCAACGCGTATGTCGACCCCTGGCGCTCGGCGGCACCCACGCGCCTGTTCATTCCGCGAGCAGTGGCACCCTATTACCTTGCGGGGCGCTTCTGCCCTGACCGCACCGAGATTCGGGTCCACGATGAAGTCCATCACGGTGCCCTGCTCGACCCGCGCCTTTTCGAATGGCCGGATCTCGTCGTGCTCACCGGCCTGACCTTATCATTCGATCGAGCGCGTCAGCTCTCGGCCTATTTTCGCAATGCGCGCCCCGGTATTCCGATCGCCATAGGCGGCCCCATCGCCCGCGCGCTGCCCCGGTTGTGCGAGACGGTCTTCGACTATGTGTGCCTGGGCGACGTCGAGTCCCTGGACGAACTGATCGACGCTGCGCTCGGGGAGGGCTATCGCGCCGACGACCCTGCCCCCCGATTCGATATGATCGGATGGTCGTACGGTCTCGGCTACATCGAGACGACAAGGAACTGCAATTTCAGCTGCGCATTCTGCTCGCTGACCGGCGAGAATCGAGCCTATCAGCAGTATTCCTCCGGCGAGATTTCCCGGCAGTTCAAGGCCCTGGGACGGGTCACGATGCTCATGGTTCTGGACAATAATTTTACGGAAACAACCGCTCGGATTTCGAGCGTCGTGTCGATCTGCTCGGCGCGCATTGGCGCCGCGGCGACTTCCGGGGGTGGGGGGCTCTGGTCACGGGCGATTTCTTCAAGAACCCGGACAATCTGGCATTCGTCGCGGCAAACGGCTGCAAGGCCTTGTTCTCCGGTGTTGAATCATTCGACCCGTTGGTGCTGAAGAGTTTCAACAAGCGCCACAGCCTGTCGTCCGACCCCCGCACCCTGGCACGGCTCTGCGCTGAGCATGGCGTGCTGTTCGACTACGGAATGATGCTGGACTTCACCCAACAGACCGTCGCCGAAATCGATGGGCAGATCGACGCGCTGCTCGCCAGCACGGACACGCCCCTGCCGGCACTGCTGTCGCTGACCATTCCGATCCTCGGCACGCCCTATTTCGATGAAGCGGCCAAGATGGGCCGCCTTATGCCGAACCTTCGGCTGTGCGATCTCGATGGCCAGAAAGTCGTCGAGTGGCCGAAAGAGCCGGTTGAGCAAGTCGTCCCCTACGTGGCCGATCTGTTGCGGTTCCGCGGCCGCAAATCGGCCCTTCTGCGCCATGCGGTGCGGCATGTCTGGTCCCGGAGATCGTCGTTCGACGTCTCGCAGTCGATGATCAGCCTGCTCGGTCCCCTGGTTCGGTATGGCGGCACTCTGAAAATCGGCAGCGTCCGCCAGATGCGGCAGACCTGGCGGGAACCCCGGCGGACCTACTGCGCCATGACCGACCCACTCAGTGTCAGCTACCGTCCGTCCCATCGCTTGCTCGACAAGTTCACCCGTGACTTCGAGCCGCTCTACGTCACGGATGGCGAGGGTCGCCTGACGCAGGAGATTCGGGCAGGGGCATCGGGAAATCGGTGATTGATCCAATGAACCAGGACCACTCACCGAAGTGCAGCGCGTCGTCCACCCGCCGAACGGCAAGCAAGAGCGGCCTCTCCGGGCTCGATCGATGGACACGTGCGGCATTCGGCCTGCTGGAAGGGCTCGCTGTCGGGCGACTGACGGTGATCCTGCCCGATGGTCGGACAGTATCGTTCGGTGGTGCAGCGTCCGGGCCCGACGCGATCCTGCGTCTGCACGACCTTGGGGTGACCCGGCGCTTCATCCTGGGCGGGCATCTGGCGTTCGCCGAGGCGTATATGGACGGGCTCGTAGAGAGCCCCGACCCTGTGGCGGTCATCGAGCTGTTCGAGCGCAACAAACACGCGTTCAACCAAGGAAACCCGGACGGTTTGGTGCGGATCCTGGTCCGCCGCATCCTGCATTGGCTCAACGCCAACAGCCGCCGCGGCAGTCGGCGCAACGCCACCTATCACTACGATCTGGGCAATGCCTTCTACGCCCGGTGGCTCGATCCAGGCATGACCTATTCGAGCGCCGTATTCGAGGACGGCCAGCAGGATCTTGAAGCCGCCCAGACTGCCAAGAACCGCCGGATGGCTGAGAAGCTTCGACTGCGACCCGGCCAGCGGCTGTTGGAGATTGGTTGCGGATGGGGCGGGTTCGCTGTTTACGCGGCCCAGGAATTCGGCGTCGAAGTCGTGGGCGTCACCCTGTCGAGGGAGCAGCACGCCTATGCGGTGGAGCGGGCGCAGCGTGCCGGGGTCTCGGAACGGGTCCGCTTCGAGATCCGGGACTACCGCGATGTCGCCGGCCAATTCGACGCCATCACGGCGATCGAGATGTTCGAGGCGGTCGGGGAGACATACTGGACCAGCTTCTTCACGCAACTCCATGACCGGCTGGTGCCTGGCGGACGCGCCGCGTTGCAGGTGATCACCATCAGCGAAGAGGGCTTCGAGGACTATCGGGCGAACCCGGATTTCATCCAGCGCTACATTTTCCCGGGCGGCATGCTGCCGACACGGCGCCACCTGCTCGCGCTTGGCGAGGCGCATGGCCTTCGCGTCGACGCCGAGGAGGCCTTCGGAGCGGACTACGCGCGCACGCTGGCGGCGTGGCGCACTCGGTTCCTGGCAAACTGGCCGGCGATCGAGCGCCAGGGCTTCGATACGCGGTTTCGCCGGATGTGGGACTACTATCTGGTCTACTGCGAGGGTGGCTTCCGGGGCGGCTGCATCGACGTTCGTCAGATCGTCTATACCCGCTCGTGACACGACCATGCACCGCGTCAGGCAACAAGGGGCGCCTGGCTGGCTTTGTGCGTGGCTTGGGCGGCCAGGGCGTTCACGAGGAACTGCCGCGCGCATGATGCCCAACTGAACTCCAGGGCCCGCGCGCGGCAGCGCTCCTTCGGAATCAGAAGAGCGTCCAGGGCTGCCTGGCGAAGATCTTCGGAGAGAACGCCTGCACCGCTCTCGCCGATCACGTCGCGGGGTCCCATGACCGGAAACGCGGCGACCGGAACGCCGCAAGCCAGGGCTTCCAGAAGAACCAGACCGAAGGTGTCCGTCAGCGACGGAAACACGAACACGTCGGCGCTGGCACAGTGCGTCGCCAGGTCTTCACCCGATTTCTCGCCGGTGAAGTGGACCTCCGGATAGTTCCGCCGGAGGCTCGCCAGCTGCGGGCCGTCTCCGATCACGACCTTCGAGCCGGGCAGGTCCAGATCCAGGAAGGCCGTGATGTTCTTCTCGATCGATACCCGCCCCACGTTGATGAATATCGGCCGCGGCAGGTCCGCCGGAAGAACCGATCCTTCCATCGGACGGAACAGATCTGCCTGCACGCCGCGTGACCACGGCATCAGGTTCCGGAAGCCCCGACCATCAAGGTCCTGCTTGAGCGATCCGGTTGCGACCATGCATCCGGAGCCTGCGTTGTGGAACCGACGGAGCCACGCATACGACCAGCCGACCGGAACCGGCCAGCGCGCTTCGAGATACTCCGGGAATCGCGTGTGGTAGCTGGTGGTGTACGGCATTCCGAGCCGACGTGCCGAAGCGGCAGCCAGCAGTCCGAGTGGCCCTTCGGTGGCGATGTGCAGGTGCTCGCATTCGAGTTCCGCCATCCGCCTCTGGACGGCCCCGCGGTATGTCAGGGACAGCCGGATCTCCGGATAGGTCGGGCAGGGGATCGTCGGAAACTCGAGCGGCGACAGGATTTCGACCCGCACCCCTATCGCCCGCAGTTCCCGGGCGGTGCATTCCAGCGACCGGACGACACCGTTGAGCTGCGGCCGCCAGGCATCGGTGACGATCAGAATGGACGTCATGGCATTGTCACACCGTCGGAGCCTCAGTGGATTGCGATGATACCCGGAATGTTCCTCGCTTGGGCCATAACAGGCGATTTGGCAGCGTTTGCGTGGCGACGACGCGTCAGGCCGGTCGACGGCGCGTCAGGCGGTGCGGGTCTTTCAGGGCGTTCTCGGTGGCCCGCCATTCGCTGTGCAACGTCAGGGCGGCGGCGTGGATCAAGCCTCCGATGCGCATGCGTTCGGCGGTGGCCGCACCGGCTTTGAGGGCCGCCGCGATGTCTGCGTCGCTCAACGGTCCGACGTCCAGCACCACCAGGCGGTCGCCCAGATCGCTGTCCGGGGCTTCGGCACTGGCCGGACCCCGCCGGATCGCCGTGTGGCCCGGCAGGTCGACCGCGTTGGCGATCAGCGTGGCGGCAACGTCGGCCGCGGCGGCGGTGGCGGCCAGCACCGTCACCGCGTCGGCGATCCCGAGCGAAAACGACCGTCCTCCGCGCCCGCTGGTGGCGGCACCACGGACCGGATCGTCGAAGCGGATCGTGGCCCTGCCCGACAAGCCGGGCGCGCCGAGGTCGGCAACCAATCCAAGCTCGAACGTCGCGTCGGGGGTGAGATGGAAGGCGATGTCGCCACCGTCATTGACCCACGCCTTGGCAAGGCCGGGGGCTGATTCGATCATCGCCGCCAGGATGTGGTCGGCGACCGCACCGGCAACCGCCGCCATAGGGGTGACGAACACATCGCTGTGCGGGCGAACGGCGGCAACCATGCGGCGGGCGACCGGCCCATCGACGGCGGCGGGCGTTCGGTCGGCTGGCCGCCGAAGAGTGGGCAGTTCAGCGACCAACCCGGCCAGCAGCCCGTCGAACGCGCGGATCGCGGCAGCATGGGCGCGCTGAACCGTGTCTGCCGGTCCCTCGGCGCCGATCAGCAGGTCGATCGGTCCTTCCTGCAGATGCAGTCTCCCATCAGGCAGCCGAGCGGCGATCCCGCTCACGGCCGGCGCTTCGGGTCTCCCGGCGGGTCGTAGGGCCAGGGGTTGCCGGGCCGGCCGGGTTCGCGCCGCAACTCGGGATGCTGCGCCAGCACGGCGTTGAGGTCGCGGATCGACGCCATGTGGCCGCCGAGCTGTTCGTAGGCGGCGCGTGGCAGGGTGAACTCGATCGGGGCCACCAGCGCCGGGGTCGGTACATAGCCAAAGGCGTTCGCCGGCAGGCGGGTGACGTCGGCCATCAGAGTGATACCGCCGCCGGGCCAGACATAGGCGGGCGCGCCGCCACAGGTAACGCGGGTGATCATGTCCTGCACCGAACGGGTGAGGCGTACCGGGTTTTCGGTCACGCCGGCGCGCAGGCTGCCGCCGGCCCCGCCCATGAACAGCACGGTGCACAGCGCCGGCTCGCAGTTCTCGGCGATCCGGTCGACCACCACCTGCAACGGCGCCGGCATCGGCATCGGGACCGGGCGCAGGTCCCCGTCCAGCTCAAAGTACGCTGAGTCCTCGCCGGTGGTGGAGACCATCAGCACCCGCTCGCCCGGCCAGGCGGTCCTGGAATCGATCCGGTCGATGATCGCCAGCGGGTCGGTGACGTCGGTACCGCCCCAGCCCGAGCCGGGCTCGGCCACCTGGAAATACCGGCCGGGGGTGGACTTGCGGCCGCGTACCCGGATGCCAGCGGGCCGCATGTCGAGGAACCGGCCGGCCTGGTGCTCGCTCAGCACCCCGGTGATGTGGTCGTCGACCACGATCACCTCGTCCGCATGGCCGATCCACTGCTTGGCGAAGATACCGATGGTGGCCGACCCGCAGCCGACCCGCATGCGCTCCTCACGCTCGCCATCGACCACCGGCGCCTTGCCGGCCTGAACGGTGACGGTGGAGCCGCCGTCGATGGTCAGGTCGACCGCCTCGCCGTTGCACAGCGCCAGAAGGGTGGCGCAGGTCACCGTGCCTTCGCGCTTGGACCCGCCGGTCAGGTGCCGCACCCCGCCGAGCGACAGCATCTGCGAGCCGTATTCGGCGGTTGTGACGTGGCCGACCGGCTCGCCGTCGACCCGGATCGCCGCCTGCTCGGGGCCGAGATGGCGGTCGGTGTCGATCTTCACCTTGGCGCCGCAGTAGCTGAAAATGCCCTCGGTCACGACGGTGACGGTGTCGACGCCCTGCCACTCGGTGGCAACGATGAAGGGGGCTGGCTTGTAGTCGGGATAGGTGGTGCCGGAACCGATGCCGGTCACGAACACCGGCGGCTCGGCCACCAGTTTGCCGTCCCAGTCGGCGGCGGCGTCCAGGAACGGCACCAATTCACCGTCGCGTTCGATCGCGTGTTCGGTCACCACTAGCGGGTCGAGGCGGATCAACTCGCCGTCGCGGTTGGCGTAGCGGTCGCAGGCGCCGACCTTACCGCAGCGGATCCGGCACAGCACCGGGCAAGCGTCGCAACGCACGATGTCGCCGGTATTCGGCTCGGTGATTACCGCCTCGCTCATTCAGCGGCCCTCGCTTGCGCGCGCAGCGCCGCCCGCACCCGGTGCGGCAGGGCCGGCACGCGGGTGATCTCCACGCCGGTGGCGTGGCGGATTGCGCCCAGGATGGCGGGTGCGGTCGGCACCAGGGCCGGCTCGCCGATGCCCTTGGCGCCGTTCGGACCGAGCGGTTCGGGATCCTCGACCAGGATGCAGGTGATCTCCGGCATGTCGCCGAAGGTCGGGATCAGATAGTCGTGCAGGTTCTCGGTCCGACCCGGCAGGTATTCCTCCATCAGCGCGAGACCCAGGCCCTGGGCAATGCCGCCATGAATCTGGCCTTCGACCAGGGTCGGGTTGATGGCGCGCCCGACATCGTGGGCGGCAACCATCTTGAGCACCTTGGTGGTGCCGAGCTCGAGGTCGACCTCGACCAGCGCGATCTGGGCGGCAAAGGCGTAGGTGGCATAGGGCGTGCCCTGGCCGTCGGCGTTGAGCGGCTCGGTCGGCGGGTCGAACGTGCCGGTGCCGACCAAGGCGTCGCCCTCGCTATCCACGGGCAGACCCTCGAGATCGATTGCCCTGGTCTGTCCGTCGTGCAGGACGACCACCCGGCCATCCTCGAAGTCGAGCACCGCGTCGTCTCCGGCGTTGGCCAACCGCAGCAGTTGGGCGCGAAGGTCGCGGCCGGCGAGTTCCGACGCCTTGCCGGACACGAAGGTCTGGCGCGAGGCCGAGGTTTTGCCTGCGTCGGCGGTGCGGTCGGTGTCGCCGCACACCTGGGCGATCAAGGACAGCGGCGCGCCGAGCGCGTCGGCGGCGATCTGCGCCATGATGGTGTGGCTGCCCTGGCCGATGTCGAGGGCGCCGTTGTACAGCACCAGCGAGCCGTTCGGCTTCAGACCGAGCCGCATGATCGACGGGTTGCTCATCGAGGTGTTGCCGCAGCCATACCACATGCAGCCGATGCCGGCGCCGAGGCGGAGAGGGCCGCCGCACGCGTCGGCGGCGGAGCAGGTGTCCAGGTATTCGCGCCAGTGCGGCTGCAGTGCTTCCAGGCAGGCGGCAAGGCCGACCGATGCCTCGATGCGCTGGCCGGTTGCGGTGGTGTCGCCGGCCCGTAGCGCGTTGGTCAGGCGGAATTCCAGGCGGTCGATGCCGAGCCGGTCGGCCATGCGGTCCATCAGCGCCTCGCCGGCGATCGCCGCCTGCGGCACGCCGAAGCCGCGGAACGCGCCCGCTGGCGGGCCGTCGGTGTAGACCGCGGCGCTGGTGGCCAGCACCGCCGGTACCCGGTACGGGCCGGGCGCGTGCACCGGCACCCGGCCGGCCACGGTCGGTCCCCACGACGCATAGGCGCCGGTGTCGAAGTCGCCGTTGAACCGGTAACCGAGGATGCGGCCAGACTTGTCGGCGGCCAGGCCGGCCTGCATCCGCGCCGGGTGACGCTTGGTGGACGACGCCAGACTCTCCGGCCGGGTCCATAGCGCGGCAACCGGTCGGCCAAGCGTCCAGGCGGCAACCGCCAGCGGTAACTGGACCGACTGGTCGAGCTTACCTCCGAACCCGCCGCCGACCGCAGATGGTATGATCCGCACCCGCTCCGGCGCGATGCCCAGGACATGGGCGACCTCGTCTCTGTCCATGTACGGGGTCTGGGTGGTGACCCGCAGCTCGATCCGCCGGCTGCCGTCGAGACCGTCGATTGGGCGAGCCCAGCCGGCTTCCGGCTCGATATAGGCATGCTCGACGAACGGGGTTTCGAAATCGTCTTCGACCACCGCGTCGGCGCCGGCGAACACCGCGTCGATGTCGCCGGTGGCGACCCGACCGCGGATCAGCACGTTGCCGGGCGAGGCGTCGTGCAGTTGGGCCGCTCCACCTGCCAGCGCGGCCTCGATGCCCACCACCGCGTCGCGCGGGTTCCAGGTAATCGGAAATCCGACGAGGTCGATGCCCTCGAATGCGGCCCGGTTCTCGACCACGACCGCCGCTACCGCCTCGCCGCGGTAGCGCACGAAGCGTTCCGCGAACACCGGCTGGTCCTTCAGGGTCGGGTAGATGCCGAAGCTGTTGCTGCCCGGCACGTCTTTGGCGGTCAGCACCGCGATCACGTCCGGCGTGGCGGCCATCCACTGATCGATGTTACCCAGCGTGAAGTCGGCCAGTGGGTGCGGCGAGCGCAGGACCTTCAGCCAGAGCGTGCCGTCCGGGTGCTGGTCATCGGCATACAATTCGCTGCCATCGAGCCGGCCGGTTCCGTCGAGCCGGGCGACCCGGGCGCCGACCGCAACTCCGGATGCGGGCATTGCCGGGTCGGGCGCATTGGAGGCGACGTCCAGCACCGCCTCGACGATCTTCTGGTACCCGGTGCAGCGGCACAGCACGCCGCCAAGCGCGTCCATGGCCTGGACTCGACTCGGTCGAGCCTCGCGGGACAACAGGTCGGCGGCGGCCATCAGCATGCCAGGCGTGCAGATCCCGCACTGCGCGGCGCCGTGCCGATGGAACGCGCGCTGCAGCGCGGACAGCCGGCCGTCGGGATCGGCCAGTCCTTCGACGGTGACAATCGACGCGCCGTTAGCCTGGGCCGCCGACACCAGGCACGCGCACACCTGCGCGCCATCGAGCAGCACGGTGCAGGCGCCGCAATCCCCGGCGTCGCAGCCGACCTTGGTGCCGGTCAGGCCGAGATCGTCGCGCAGGACGCGGGCCAGCCGGCGGCCGGGATCGACCGTTGCCGTTCGTTCGGTTCCGTTGACGGTCAGAGCGATGGTCACGGTCATCGCGTCCCTCCCTCAGGCCGCCGCGAGGTCGGCAAGGCAGCGCCGGACCAGGACGGCTGCGGCTTCGCATCGGTACTCGCCGTCGGCGCGCACATCGTCGATTGGTGCCAGCCCTGCCAGATGCTGCGCGGTGACGGTCGCAGCGGCCTCGGCGAGCGGCCGGCCGACTAGCGCGGCTTCCAGCTCACGAAGCCGAAGGGCCGCGGCCGAACAGGCGCCGACCGCCAGCCGGGCCGAGGCGATGGTATCGTCTGCAGCCCTGACCAAGGTGCCCGCGACCATCACGATCGAGATGACCAGATAGCGTCGGGCGCCGAGCTTCAGGAACCGGCCGGTGCCGTCCAGCGCTGCCGGTGGGATCCGGATCGCGGTCAGCAGTTCGTCCGGTCGCCGGGTGGTGCGGCGATTGCCGAGCACGAAGCCATCGAGTGGCAGCCGGCGGACCCCGTCGAGCGACGTCAACTCGACCTCGGCGTCCAGCGACAGCAGAGGCGGAACCCCATCGGCGGCGGGCGACGCGTTGCACAGATTGCCACCGACCGTACCGCGGTTCTGGATCTGCACGCCGCCAACCTCGCGCGCGGCCGCCTTCAGCCCGTCGCAGGCGGACGGCAAGTCGGCGGCGATTACAGCACTCCAGGTGGCACAGGCGCCGATCGTGAGGCCGCCATCGGACAGGCGGCGGATGCCGCGCAGTTCCGGCAGGGCAGTGATATCGAGGATTGCTTCGTCCGGGGTGGAGGTGACGCGGGCCGGAAAATGGTCGGTCCCGCCGGCCAGCACCGTGCATGGACCGTCGCGCAGCGCCGCCAGCGCATCGGGCAATCGGGTCGGTCGAGTGTACGCACCCACGGCCATCGTCCCCGGCCAAGTCATTCGTATGCATACGAGTGTGAACACACGCTCGTGAGGGGTCAAGCGGGCACACTGGATTTACCCGCGGGCCGGTGCAAGGCTGTCGGTATGGCGGGTCGATCCAGTTTCCCCTGGCTTCTCAGGGCCGTGATACTGGCCTTGTGCAACGGGGGTATGGCGACTTCCGTAGCGGCCGATGTTCCGGTCGACCTTGAACTGATTCTGGCGATCGATTCCTCCGACAGCGTCGACAGCGGCGAGTACGCGTTGCAGGTCGGCGGATTGGCCCAGGCGTTTCGCGACCCCGAGGTGCATCGGGCGATCCGCGGTGGAATGCTCGGGTCGATCGTCGTCGCCGTGATCGAATGGTCGGGCCGGTACCAGCAGATCGTGCAGATTCCGTGGACGCGGCTGGATGGCCCGGCGGCGGCCTTGGCGTTCGCCGACGAGATCGCCGATCTGCAGCGCGCCTTTGACGAGGGGGTGACTTCGATCTCCGGCGCGCTGGATTTTGCATCGGGACAGTTCGACGGCAACGGCTTCGTTGCGGCGCGCCGGGTGATCGACATCTCGTCCGACGGTGTCCAGAATCAGGGACGGCGCATCGATCTGGCGCGGGAGGCCACTCTGGCGCGTGACGTCACGATCAACGCCCTGGTGATCCTGAACGAGATGCCGGATCTGGAGGAGTACTTCGGCGAGCGGGTGATCGGCGGATTCGGCGCGTTCGTCATGGCGGCGAACGACTACCCGGACTATCCCGAGGCGATCCGGCGCAAGCTCTTGCGGGAGATCGGTCAGACGCCGGTCAGTGTGCTGGATGACGGTCGGAACCAGCAGGCGTGGCTGCCGACCCTGACTAGCGATCGTGCGGCGCTGCCATGACCGCTCGCGGGGGGGCGGGGGCGATTGTCGTCGTCGCTGTGATGTTCTGTACAGCGGCTGGGCCCGCCGTGGCGACAAACGTCGAGGTCGATCTGGCCCTGGTCCTCGCGCTGGACTCGTCCGCCAGCGTTGACGCCGAGGAGTTCGCGCTGCAGCGCGGCGGACTGGCTGCCGCGTTCCGCGACCGCGAGGTTGTCGAGGCGATCGCCGCCGGGCCGCTTCGGCGCATCGCCGTGACGGTCATGGAATGGGCCGGCGCCGTCCAGCAGGTGGTATCGGTGGAGTGGGTGGTGGTCGCGGATTCGACCGGTGCATTGGAACTGGCCGATCGAATCGACGCCCTGGACCGGGCGATACCCACCGGGGCCACGTCGATAGCCGGCGCGCTGATTTTCGGAAACGCTTTGCTCCGTACCGCGCCATTTGATGCCACCCGCCGGGTCATCGACCTATCCGGCGACGGCCGCAACAACCAGGGCCAGAACGTCGAGGACGTACGCCGGTTGGTGGTGGCGCATGGGGTGACGATCAACGGGCTGGCGATCCTGAACGAGCATCCCACGCTGAACCACTATTTCCAGGATCGCGTCATCGGCGGCCCCGGCGCGTTCGTCGAGATTGCCGAGGACTACAGCGCCTATGTCGGCGCGATCCGCCGCAAGCTGATCCGCGAAATCCGCAGCCTGACGGTCAGCGATGCCACACCGCCGCCCGAAAGCCGGGTTCAACTGGTTGCCGCTTTGCCACCAGGGCTCTGAAACATGCGCTTGCGCCTGATTGCGTCGATCGTTGCCGTCGTGGCCGGATGGGGCCTCGATGCCCGCTCCGAGCCGGTCGACCTCGAGCTTGTGCTGGCCGTCGACTCCTCGGCGAGCGTCGACTACAGCGAGTTCAGTCTGCAGTTGGAGGGGTTGGCACTGGCGTTCCGGGACCCCGAATTGGCGGCGACCATCAGCGCCGGCATCCACGGCGTCATCGCGGTCACGCTGATGGAGTGGTCGAGTATCGGTCGCCAGGAGGTGGCCCTGCCGTGGACGCGGATCGCCACCACGGCGGACGCCAGCGCGTTCGCCGATGCCATCGACCGATCGCCGCGCCAGTTGCAGACCGGTGCCACGTCGATATCGTCGGCCATTGAGTTCGCCAATGGACTGTTCGCCGGCAACGGCTTCGAGGGGGTACGACGTGTCATCGATCTGTCCGGTGACGGATACAACAACCAGGGCGAGCCGCTGGACATAACCCGAGCGGACGTATTGGCAACCGGCACCACCATCAACGCCCTGGCGATCGAGAACCAAGTGCTCGGGCTCACCGAGTACTTCGAACAACAGCTGATCGGCGGCGTTGCCGCATTCGCGATGCGCGCCACCGACTATCGGGACTATCTCGGCCAGATCCGTCGCAAGCTGCTGCGCGAGATCCAGGCCCCGCCGATGTCGTAGCCTGACGACACATAATTCTGGAAGGTCGGGAACCTTCCGACGCGGGCGCTGTTGGACGGGCGAGGCCCGGAACGTCAGGGGCCATCCGCTTGTCGGTGGAAGGCGTTGCCGGGGATCAGCACCATCGACCCGGAGCGCGCACTATGCGTCGCGTCAAACGGACGGACATCAACGCATCCAAACCGCCCCAGGAATGGGAGAACGGATTTGCGACGATCGTCGGCGGTTCACCGGCAGACGACCGTCATCCAACGACGGCCCAGACCGACGCGGCGCCGGGCTGGCCGGACAGCCTGCAAGCGCCGGACCTGAAAGACAGTCAAGGTGACGGTAATCCGCCGTGGACCAGGCAGTGGTCGGCCCATTGGACACCGTCGAACCCCGATCGCCGTCCGGCGCCGAGTGATCAGATATTCCAGGGGTTTGACCGGGCTGCCGAGGCCATGGACTTCCCGCGCCGTCCGGCGGGCACTCCGGTTAAGCCGGTTGAGCGACGGGGTCGACCGGTCACGCCGCGCCGACCGAGGCAACCGTTCCCGATCCGTCCTGTGGTGGCGGTTGCGGCGATTGCCGGCGTAGCAGTGGCGTACTTCGTGGCGCCGGTACACGTGGGAACGGACCAATGGTCTGTGCCGGCGGTCGAGTTGCGCACATTTCCGATTGCCGACCCGACTGTCGGACCGAAGGCACCTGGACAAGCGGCGGCACTGTTGGCGACCGCCGGGCCGGTTCCGGAGATCGCCCCACCGCGGCAATCAACTGTCCCCCGGCTGTTGCCCGAGGAGACGATCGTGGCGCGCTCGCCTGAGGTGGTCTCGATTGAGCCCGCGATGCCGCGCGTAACCGTACCCGGACAAGTCCCGGCGCCTCAGGTGGTGGACGTTCCAATGTCCAACCCGGCAGGCAAACCGGTACCGGTGGCATCGGAGGGGTTGCCGGGAGCACCACTGGCCGAAACGATCGCGGCGGAGAGTGTTGCCTCGTCAATGGCCGCCGATCAGGCTTTGGCGCTCTCCGGCCCCGAGACGGCCAGTCACCCGCCGGTTCTGGCGCTGAAGCCCAGCAGTGCGGAGGTCGCGCCCTTGAGACCGGCTTCGGTCCAGGTTGCGTCGTTGGAGCCGATGGCTCCAGCGCCTTCTGCATCCCCCATCGTTCCGGGAAGCCTGGAGCCCCTCAACCCGGTCGAACACGTCACCTTGCGGCCCGCAGCGCCGACGGCGGTTGAAGCTGCGCTGCAACGCCTGATCGGTCAGGCGCCAGTTGGAACCGGGACACCGGTGGTCGAGCAGGTGGCGATGGCCGGACCGGAACAAGCCGTGCGGCCGTCGATCCAGTACGTGACCGCTCGCGACGCCGATTCGGAGGGACTGCTGGCCTCGGTCGCGCCGGAGGCCGTGCCAGTTGGGGAGGTCTCGCGCGCTTCCGACCCGGTGCCGGCAGCACGCACGCACGAAGTGCCGCCTGTCCCGAAGAGGTCACCGCTGGTTGGCCGCATCCAGAGTGCCCTGCTCGAGCGGGGGTTCGACCCAGGGCCGGTGGACGGTGTTCAGGGACCCCAGACCGTGGCGGCGGTCCAGGCCTACCAGCGCTACCGCGGCGTCACAGCCGACGGCGTCATCGACGCGGCCTTGCTGCGCAGCCTGAAGACGGCGCCTTCGCCCCGTCCGCGCCGCACTGGTCCGCGCGAGGGACCGCTGGACGGCATCGTCAACGCCTTGGCTGACCTGTTCGGAACCGACGGAATTCCCATTTCGTCGGTCCAAGCGAGCGCCGGACGGAATGGGCCCGGCGAAGGTCGCTGAGCGTCGTCGCTTGCGAGCTTTTCAGAGCGGCTGTTCAAGTGTCGGGGCGCAGTCGGCAACGGTGGTGCGGTGCATGTCCCGGGGCTGGGTGTGGTCGTAGCGCCGGGCCCGGTGCATGACCGCGCGGTTGTCCCACATCACCAGATCGTACTGCCGCCAGCGGTGAGCATAGGTGTACTCGCGCTGGGTGGCGTGCTCGGTCAGGTCACGGATGAACATCCGGGCCTCCGGGATTGGCCAGCCCTGGATGGTGCCGGCGTGCGAGGCCAGGAACACAGACAGCCGGCCGCTGCCTGGGTGGCGGCGCACCATGCGCTGCGGCACCGGCGCCCACTTGGCCCGTTCCTCGTCGGTGAACTGGTCGAAGCCGAGCAAGCCACGCGAATACAACTGGCTGTGCTCGGCTACCAGTGGCATGAGGTCGGCCTGGGTCTTCGGGTCCAGGTCGTCCCAGGCGGCGCGCATGTCCGCGAACTCTGTGTTGCCGCCCTCGCCCGGAATGGTGCGGGCCGACAGCAGCGAGAACTTCGCCGGGGTCGCTTTGAACGAGCTGTCGGTGTGCCACAGCATGTTGCCGAGGCCGAACAGCCGGCGCCGGTCGTCGCGCTGCAGGACCTGTCCGTTCTTGTCGAGATTGGAGATGTCGTTGATGTCCATCGACAGCCGCCGGTCGCCTTGCGCGGCGATATCGCCGGTGGCGGTCTCCATCGGCCCGAAATGGGTGGAAAAGACGTACTGCTGGTCGTCGTTCACCCGCTGCTCGGGGAACACCAGGACGGCATAGCGGTTGATCGCGTCCTCGATCTCCTCGGCCACCGCCTTGGAGACACCGGCGGCGATGTCGAGGCCGGTGACTTCGGCGACGAAGTCGTCGCGTTTGGGATTGATCGGTCGGATCGAGAGAGCCATGGCGTTTCGTCCCTGGAGGATGTTTTCGGAACGATAGCGCGTTCGCCAAGGCTTGTTCCACTGCGCGCAGGGAACAGCTGTGCTGCAATGGTTGTACCCGATGCGGCCGGATACGCTAGGCTCTGCGGCGGCTCGTGAAACGGAGGTTCATCGGCATGGCGGATTCTGATGTCGACGCGGTGATCGTCGGAGCCGGGTTCGCCGGCCTGTACATGCTGCACCGATTGCGGGGACTTGGTTTTTCGGCCCAGGTCGTGGAGGCTGGCGGCGGCGTCGGTGGCACTTGGTACTGGAACCGTTACCCTGGCGCGCGCTGCGATGTGGAGAGTATTCAGTACTCCTACCAGTTCTCGGACGAGTTGCAGCAGGAGTGGGAGTGGAGCGAGCGCTACGCCGCACAGCCGGAGATCCTGCGCTATGCCGAGCATGTGGCGGAACGTTTCGACCTGCACCGCGACATCCGTTTCGACACCCGCGTAACGCTGGCAGCGTTCGATGATTCGGCGCGCCGCTGGGTCATCGACACCGAGGTCGGCGACCGGCTCCGCGCAACCTGGTGCATCATGGCGACCGGCTGCCTGTCGGCGTCGAACATCCCGAACTTCGAAGGGCGCGACAGCTTCACCGGGGCGACCTACCACACCGGCCACTGGCCGCATGAAGGTGTCGATTTTTCCGGCCAGCGGGTCGGTGTCATCGGCACCGGGTCGTCGGCGATCCAGTCGATCCCGATCATCGCCGAGCAAGCCGAGCATCTGACGGTTTTCCAGCGCACGCCGAACTACGCCATCCCCGCGCACAACGCGCCCTGGGATCCCGAGGTTCTGCGGCAGGCTAAGGCCAACTATCCGGAGATGCGGGCGCGCGCCAGGCGCATGCCGAACGGCATCGCCTTCCGGCTCAACACTCAGTCGGCACTTGAGGCGACACCAGAGGAGCGCCGGCGCGAGTACGAAGCGCGTTGGCGGGAAGGCGGACTGACGTTTCTCGGCGCCTACGGCGATCTGATCCTCAACGCCGAAGCCAACGCCACGGCGGCGGAGTTCGTGCGCGGCAAGATCCGTGAGATCGTGCAGGATCCGGAGATCGCGGAGACTCTGTTGCCGAGCAATGTGATCGGCTGCAAGCGGTTGTGCGTCGACACCGACTACTACAAGACCTTCAACCGGCGGAACGTCACCCTGGTCGACCTCAACAAGGCGCCGATCGAGGCGATCACGCCCGACGGCGTGCGGGCTGGTGGTGTGGAGCACGGCTTCGACGCGATCGTGTTCGCCACGGGCTTCGACGCCATGACCGGTGCGCTGCTGAAGATCGACATCCGCGGCGTCGGCGGCGTGCCGTTGCGCGAGAAGTGGGACAGCGGGCCGCGCACCTATCTCGGCCTCGCCACCGCCGGGTTCCCGAATCTGTTCATGGTCACCGGGCCGGGCAGCCCGTCAGTTCTGACCAATATGCTGCCGTCGATCGAGCAGCACGTGGACTGGATCGCCGACTGCCTTGCCCACATGCGGGCGAATGGCATCGCGCGGGTCGAGGCCCGGACCGATGCGGAAGACGACTGGGTGGCCCATGTGAACGAGGTTGCCGGGTTCTCGCTGCGGTCGACCTGCAGTTCCTGGTACGTCGGCGCCAACGTGCCCGGCAAGCCGCGGGTGTTCATGCCGTACATCGGCGGCTTTCCCGCTTACGTGGACCGATGTGACGCCGTTGCGGCGAACGGGTATGAGGGTTTCGCGCTGAGCGCCTGATCTTTGCAGGGCAGACGCCTACCGTGCGACCCGGTGCTCCAGGCGGCTCAGCAGCCGCACGCAGGGCCACAGCAGGATCAGGTAGATGACCGCCGCCGCCACGATCGGCGACGGGTTGTAGGTCAGCGACCGCGCCATGTCGGCCGAGTAAAGCAGTTCCGGCAGGGCCACCACGCTGGCGATTGACGTCAGCTTGACCACCTCGACCGTGTTCGACACCAGGTCCGGCAGCACGTTCCGAACCGCCTGCGGGATCACGACGTAGACCAGGGTCTGCGTGGTGGTGAGGCCGGTGGAACGGGCGGCTTCCCACTGGCCCTTGCCGATGCTGTCGATGCCGGCGCGGTAGATCTCGCCGTAGTACGAGCCGGTGTTCAACAGGAAGGCAATGCAGACCGCCATGAACGGCGACGGCCGGATGCCGATGAACGGCAGCCCGGCGTAGATGAAGATCAGCAGCACCAGCGGCGGCACGGCGCGGAAGAAATCGACCAGCACGAAGGCCGGCCAGCGGATGGCGCGGTGCTTGCTGAGGCAGACCAACGCGATCAGCAACCCACCGATCAAGCCGAGCGGCACCACGGCGAGGCACAATTGCGCGGTCACACCGAGGCCGCGCAGCAACAGCGGTAGGGCCTGGCCGATGATCTCGACGTTCAGGAACTGGCTGAGGAACATGTCCATACCGCGCCCTTACGCCCGGCCCCAGGCGAACCGGGTCTCCAGCCAGCGCCCGAGGACGACCACCGGGACGAACAGCACGATGTAGGCAAGTGCTCCGAGCAGCAGCGGGGTCGCATTGCCCGAGAAGCTCTGGGCGGTCTGCGCCTGCATCAGGATCTCCGGCACGCCGATCACCGCCCCGAGTGCCGTGTTCTTGGTGATCGCGATGGTGCGGTTGGTCAGCGGCGGCACCGTCATCCGCACGGCCTGCGGCAGGATCACATGGGTCAGGGTCTGCAGGAATGTCAGGCCGGTGGAGCGCGCCGCCTCCCACTGGCCCTTGCGGATCGACAGGATGCCCGACCAGAAGATCTCCTCGGCGAAGGCGGCCAGCACCAGCGACAGCACCAGCCACAGCACGGCGAAGCCGGACAGGCGGATCCCGACGCTCGGCAGGCCGAAATAGATGATCAGGATCAGCACCAGCGGCGGCAGGGCGCGCAGTACGTCGACGAACAGCACGATCAGGACGTTGACCGGACGCACCCTGAAGCTGCGCACCGCCGCCAGGAGCAGGCCCAGCGCGATGCCGGTCGCGACGACGGCCAGTGCCACTTCGACGGTGATGATCATGCCCCATAGGATGTCGGGCAGGTATTTGTCGATGACGGCGCGGTTGAGGAATGCGTCCAGGAAGACGGTGGTGCTGTCCATCGCGTCGTCAGGCCGCGAAGTCGGCGAGGAAGCTTTGGGTCCGCGCGTGCTGCGGCGCGCCGAAGATTCGGTCGGGTGGGCCTTGTTCGACGATCTGGCCGGCGTCCATGAACACCACCCGGTCGGCGGCATCGCGGGCGAACCGCATCTCATGGCTGACCACCACCATGGTCATGCCGTCCTGGCGCAGTTCGCGCATCACCGCCAGCACGCTGCCGACCAGTTCCGGATCGAGGGACGACGTCGGCTCGTCGAACAGCATGATCTTCGGTTCCAGCGCCATGGCGCGGGCGATTGCCACCCGCTGCTGCTGGCCGCCGGAGAGCTGCGCCGGATAGGCGGAGGATTTGTCGGCCAGATCGACCCGCGCCAGCGCGGCTTCGCCGATTGCACGAGCCTCCTCGCGGCCTTTTCCCAGGGCCTTTCGCAGCGCCAGGGTGACGTTCGCCAGCACCGTCATGTGCGGGTACAGGTTGAACGACTGGAACACCATCCCGATGCGCTGGCGCATCGCGTTGATGTCGGTCTTCGGGTCGAGCAGTTCCACGCCGTCGACGCGAATCGACCCTTCGTTCGGCTCCTCCAGACGATTGCAACAGCGCAGCAAGGTGCTCTTGCCGGAGCCGGATGGGCCAATGACGAAGACAAGCTCCTGCGCCCGAACCGTCAGGTCGATGCCGCGCAGCACTTCGAGGGTGCCGAAGCTCTTGCGCAGCCCGGTGACTTCAAGAATTGCAACGGATTCAGGCACGTTTGGCCTCCAGGTGCCGGAATGCACAGGTCCGATGGAATGAGGGGCGATGCCGACCGGCACCGCCCGTCAGACCGCGGATCAGCCGCAGTTCGGCGTGTGTTCGGTCGGATCGTACCCGGTCGTGCCGGGAACGCCGTAGCCTGGATAGACAGTGACCGCGGCAGAACCGGCGGCCGGCTTGATGCCGAACCACTTCTCATGCATCGCCGCCATGGTGCCGTCGAGCTTCATGCACTCGATCGCATTCTCCACCAGCTTGCGCATCTCGGCGTTGTCCTTGCGGATCGGTGCGGCCCACACCAGGCCGGTCGAATGCAGGTAGGACAGCTTGATCTGCGGGTTCTTCTTGACGGCCCAAGCCGAAACCGTGTTGCCGGCTACGTTGGCGTAGGCACGGCCGGACAGCACCGCCTGCACCGCATCGGTGTTGGTGCCGAAAGTCTCGACCGTCCAGCCAATCTTGTCGGTCAGACCGCGCACCCAGCTGTCATAGGCGGATCCACGGTTGACCGCGATCACCTTGCCCTTCAGTTCGGCGAGATCCTTGATATCCGGCGTTGAAGCCAGGATCACGAACTGGAAATCGGTGTTCAGGTAGCCTTCGGTGAACAGCAGGTTCTCCGCGCGCTCCTTGGTTACCGTGGTTGGTGCGGCGACGAAGTCGTAGGTGCCGGCCTGCAGGCCCGGGAGCAGCCCCGAGAACTGGGTCGCCTCAATCGTCACGCCGCGCTTGCTGCGTTTGCCGATCTCGTTGGCGAGGTCGATGTTGAAACCCTCGACGCCGCCGCTCAGCGTCGGCATGGCGTGCGGCGCGAAGGTGCCGTCGACTCCGGTCTTTAACGGCTCCTGCGCCAGCGCTGCGCCAGCCGTCAGCAGGAATGCGCCGAGTGTTGCAGTCAATCTGTTCATGGTCAGTCCCCCAGTTGGAAACGTGTCGCCGACCTCCCCGGACAGTGGCTGTGACGCGTTGGACCGCGTTCTGTCGTCGTGAGGTACCGGTTCAATCCCAGAACGGGATCCGGTTGGGCCGTGTTTGCAGAGGCTGACACGATTCACCGCTGGGTTCCAAGCGCATACGATGCGGCAGGGCCTTGGGCGCGATCAGGACGCCATCCGATTGGGCGTTTCGCTGACCGCGACTTGATTGCGGCCGTTCTGTTTGGCGTCGTAGAGCGCGGAGTCCACGCGTCGCAGCCAGTCCTCGGCGGTCTCGTCGGCCAGGATCAAGCCGACCCCGATGCTGACTGTCATGGTCTCGATGGCGGTGAACCCGTATCCGGCAACGGCGTTCCGGATGGTTCCAGCCAAGGCGGCGGCCTCGTCGCGGTCGGTCGCCGGCAACAGGATGATGAACTCCTCCCCGCCCCACCGGCAGAGGACGTCGCGTTCTCGAATCTGTTGGCCGAGCAGGTCGGTCAATTCGCGCAGCACCGCGTCGCCGGTGTGGTGGCCGAACCGGTCGTTGACCCGTTTGAAATAGTCGGCATCGATTGCCAGCAGCGAGAGCGGCGACCCTTCGTCCTGTGAGCGGGCGATCTCGACCTCGATCATGTCTTCGAAATGGCGCCGGTTCCAAAGCCCGGTCAGGCTGTCGGTGCGGGCAAGTGTCTCGATGTCCTGTCGGGCTCGTCGCAACTCGGCCTCCAGCCGCTCCCCGGTCTGCAGCAGCAGGCAATAGGCTCCGACGACGTCGAAGACGACCACGAGCAGCAGTGCCAGTCGGATCTTGGGGTTGCTCTCGAGCTCCATGACAGGCCCCGGCTGGGCGCTGAGCCAGGCGTGGTGCAGGTTGTTCGCAACCAGCACCAGCAGGACCGCAGACAGCAGCAGGAAGGATAGGCTGCGGCGGATTGCCGGCAATCGAAGCGGCTCCAGGGCGCAGCGGGCCAGAAGGACCGCCTGGGTGAGCGAGTAGATCACGACACGGCTGTCGAGATCGGGCGCAGCGCTGGCGAAAAACCCTTGAGCCGCTACGGCGATGGCGACCAGCGCGTAGTTCGCGAGGTCCGGTACCCGGCTGGTGTAGAGGGAGTGGAAGCGGGTCAATCCGCTGAACAGCAGGGCCGAGGAGGACAGCAGCAGGGCGTTGGTCAGGATGACCGCCAGGGCCGACGGATCCGGCCCGCGGACCGCGAACACCAGGGCTCCGGCGATCAGGCACAACTGCCAGAGCACCCAGTGGCCGAAACCCGCGTACACTTGGCGGGTGAAGTAGACCAGGATGAGGATCGCGCTCACTGACGTGAACACGGCAGCCGTGACGACGGCCAAAGTTGGGACGTCGAGGGTGGCGATCACAGCGCGACCCCGCACGCGGTGATGTTCGTCGAGGACCGGATGCTTACCGGTCGTGCCGCTGCCAGCAGCGCGTCGGTGTCGAGATGCGCCGCCAGATGGTCGGCCAACCGGTCCAGCGTGGCGTCGACTGTTGCGTCGAAATTCAGCTGCGTATCCCCCTCGGCCCCCAGGGCGCGGAGGTATGACCGACGGAATCCGTCGGCGGTGAACAGCCCGTGTAGGTAGCAGCCGGAAACCCTGCCGTCAGCGGACGTCGCACCTTCCGCGATACCGTCGGCCAGGCTCAGGACCGGACGACTGCGGTCCGGGCCGTCGGTGCGGCCGATGTGAATTTCGTAACCTTCGACCATTTCGCCGGTCGCGAGGTGCCGTGCCCTGGTACGGGCCAGGGTCTTGCTGGGCGTCAGAACCGTCGTGACGTCCAGCAGGCCGAGGCCGTCAGCCTCGCCGGCCGGACCCTCGATGCCCTCTGGGTCGCGGATCACCCGCCCGAGCATCTGGTAGCCGCCGCACAGCCCCAGTACCCGACCGCCGCGCCGCACATGGGCGAACAGATCGACATCCCATCCCTGGGAACGCAGGAAGGCCAGATCGCCGATCGTCGACTTCGAGCCCGGCAGCAGCATCAGGTCGGCATCACCGGGCAGCGGCTGTCCCGGTTGAATGATCCGCAGATCAACCGAGGGCTCGATACGCAACGGGTCGAGATCGTCGAAGTTGGCGATGCGCGACAGTTTCGGTACGGCGACCGTGACGGTCGTACCCGGTTTGCCGGCCCGCGTCGGTCGATCCAGTGCGACCGCGTCCTCGGCCGGCAGAAGTGCTGCGTCGGCGAACCACGGCACCACGCCGAAACTCGGCCAACCGGTGCGGTCCGTGATTGCCGCCAAGCCGTCGTCGAACAACGAGGCGTCGCCGCGGAACCGGTTGATCAAATAGCCGACGACCCGTTCACGGTCGGATTGTTCGAGCACGGCGTGGGTCCCGACGAGCGCCGCGATCACCCCGCCGCGGTCGACGTCACCGACCAGGACCACCGGCACGCCGGCGGCGTCGGCGAAGCCCATGTTGGCGATGTCGCCGGCGCGCAGGTTGATCTCGGCGGGACTGCCGGCACCCTCCACCAGCAGCAGGTCGGCGTCGGCGGCGAGGCGGGTGAAGCTTTCCAGCACGGCGGCCAGCAAGGTCGGCTTCAGCGCCTGGTACTCCCGGGCGCGGGCGTGCCCGATCCGTTTGCCGTGGACGACGATCTGGGCGCCGGTGTCGGTTTCCGGTTTCAGCAGGATCGGGTTGAGGTCGACGGTCGCGGCAATGCCGGCGGCCCGGGCCTGAAGCGCCTGGGCCCGGCCGATCTCGCCGCCGTCCGCCGTTACCGCAGCGTTGTTCGACATGTTCTGTGGCTTGAACGGACGGACCGCGAGGCCGCGGCGGGCAAACAGACGGCATAGTCCAGCGACGATCAGCGACTTGCCGACGTCGGAACCGGTGCCTTGGAACATGATCGCGCGGGCCGCCATGGGTCGGACTTAGCGCAGGCGCGGGCCGTTGGGAACGGGGTCCGTTCGGATGACGCCGCGATTGTCTCTCAGGACAGGGCGCGAAGATTCGCTCGCAGGGTGTCGGGGTCGGATGCCGTGATCAGCGCCTCGAGTTCGGCATGGGTTTTCTCCCAGAACGGCATGGCCTCGATCAGCAAGTCACGGCCCGCGTCCGTCAGGGCCAGCAGGCGGCCGCGACGATCGGACTCGTCGACCGCGACGGTAACCAAGCCACGCCGCTCCAGCGGCTTGAGGTTGGCGGTCAGCGTGGTCCGGTCCATGGCCAGGAGGGTCGAGACCGCCCGGATGCTCGGCGGGTTGGGGCGGTTGAGCGACATCATCAGCGAGAACTGACCGTTGGTCAGGCCGAGCGGCCGCAGCGCGTCGTCGTACCGTCGTGCCACTGCCCGCGCCGCCCGCTGCACGTGAAGGCACACGCACAGATCGCGGACCCGGATGGTGAGATCAAATGGCAGATCGTCGGGGTTTGACATCAGATAATAGTGTTGATATCAACGTAAAAGTCAAACGTATTCGCAACCGAGACGCTCGATCGAGCGCGATCACAATGGAGGCCAACATGGACGGTGCGACCCGCAGCAGCACGGTGCGGACCGAGGTCAGAAGCCTGCTCGACGGTTGGGTCGAGGCGGTCACCGCCCAGGACCTCGACCGGATCATGGCGTGCTACGTCGACGACGTCCGGGCGTTCGATGCCATTGCCCAACTGCAGTTCACTGGGCGGGACGCCTACCGGGAACACTGGAAGATATGCTTCACCATGTGCGAGTCGATGGCCTTTGAGATCCATGACCTGGACATCACCGCGGCCGACGACGTTGCCTTTGCCCACTATCTGGCGCGCTGCGGCGGCATCGGGCCCGACGGCAAGGAGCATTTGGGGTGGATGCGGGCAACGGTCGGGTGCCGCAAGGTGGCGGGCCGCTGGCTGGTGACGCATGAACACTATTCAGCTCCGTTCGACCCGGAGAGCGGCAAGGCCCTGTTCGACCTGACCCCTTGATCGGGGACTATTTCGCGCTCGCCTGGCTGCGATCGTCACGCCAGGCGGCCAACGCTTCGCGCGCGACCGTCAGCAGACGCCGCTCTCGTTTGGTGTCGATCGCGATCGACGCTGTCATACCGGCACGCAGCGGAGGCCGGCCGTCAACCTTTTCCAGGTCGATGCGCACCGGGACGCGCTGCACGACCTTGACCCAGTTCCCGGAGGCGTTCTGCGGCGGAAGCACCGCGAATTCCGCACCGGTGGCGGGGGCGATGGAGGTCACACGGGCAGACCAGGTTACATCCGGGTAGGCGTCGACCGAGACTTCGACCAGTTGACCTTCGCGGACGTGGGTCAACTCGGTCTCCTTCAGGTTCGCGACGACCCAGGTGTCGTCGACCTCGATCAGCCCGAAAGCCGGTTTGCCTTCCTCCAGCCATTCGCCGGGCTCGAGGTGAACCTGCGTGGCGATGCCGCCCGTCGGCGCACGCACTTCGGTGTACCCCAGGTGCAATTCGGCCAGGTTCCGTTCGGCGAGTGCTTCGAGGTACTTCGGATGCAACTCGGCGGCGCGTTCCGGATCGCCCCCCAGTTCGGCCAGCACCTTGCGAGTCTTCTCGCGCAATGCCCGCACGCGTTGGCGGGCGGACGCGAATTCGAACTCGGCTTCGTCGAGTTTGGCAGACGTTCCGGCCCCGGTCTTGGCGAGCGCCCGTTGCCGTTCCGCTTCGCGCTGGTAGTACCGAACCGTTTCGTTGCCTTCGTCGATCTCGGCCTCAATCTGGTGGAACTCCGCGCGCACCGCGTCGATGTCGTTGCGCACGGTCACAATCTTTGCCTCGGTGATCTGCAACTGCAGCCAGTACGGGTCGGGATCGAGCCTGAACAGCACGTCGCCCGCCTGTACCCGCTGATCGTTGCGCACCATGACCTCGACCACCCGGCCGTCGATGTCGGTCGAGATGGCAATGATATGCGCCTTCACGTAGGCATTCTCGGAGGTTACATAGCGCCCGGTAAAGGCATACCAGGACGCCGCGCCCGCGATCAGGACGAGCGGTACCAGGACCAGCATGATCAGACGGCGAATGCGTCGACCCCGGCCCCGTCGTGCCCGTGTCTGTGCTGCCGTCGCGTCATGGGCCGTGGTGTCCTGGGCCGCCTCGGCCCCGTCAGTCATCGGCAGCCTCGCGACCATTCTCCGCCAGCGGGCTGCGCAGTTCGTCGAAGTCGTGCAGGTTCGCCTTGATCTGCAGCAGGGTGTCCACGAAGGCTTCGTGCCGCTCGCCCTCGATGCCCTTCGTCGCGTCGCGCCGGATGTCGGCCGCAATGGAGCGCAGGGACCGCATCAGGCCCTGGACCCGATCGGTCAGGTAAACCCGTTTGATCCGTCGGTCGTGCCGGTCCGGCCGCCGTTCGATCCATTCCTTCTCTTCAAGGCGGTCAAGCAGCCGTCCGAGCGTTGCCTTCTCCAGATCCATGAACGCAGCCAGTTCCGATTGGGTCACGGCTTCCTTGGCGTACAGTGCCGTCAGAACCCACCATTGCGACCGGGTAAGGCCGAGCTCGCGTCCACGACGGTCGAACGCAACACGCATCAGCCGTGCGACGTCGTGGATCAGAAAGCCGAAGTTTCGATGTAAATCCGATCGTTCCATGGCCCGATGATAGTTGGCATGCCAATAGTTGCCAACAGCGAGGTGGAATGCCGTCGACTGGTCATGACTCTTGTGTTGATGAAGACGGCACCGACGACGCTGCACTGGTCGCGTCGTCGGTGCGCAAGACCTCTTGAAGAGACATCTGCTCGCGTCGACTGACCGAAGTTGGTTCAAGCAATGTCGGGAAACTCAGCGTCACCGTCGTACCGCGACCGGGTGCGCTGGCGATGTTCAACGTGCCGTCGTGTTCACGAACCAGCGCCCGGCTCAGGGCGAGCCCGAGCCCGACACCCTCGACGGCTCGCGCTCCGCTGACGCCGGCCTGCTCGAAGGGCCGGAAAACGCGCTCAAGATCGTCGTCGGACATGCCGATACCGGTGTCGGCAACACGGATGACGACCGTGCCGGCGGTATCGTCGCCAATGTCGACTTGAACCGATCCGCCTGCGTCGGTGAATTTCACGGCGTTGGTCAGCACGTTCAGCAGGATCTGCCGGAACCGAACCCGGTCACCAAGGATCGTTGCTGATGGGTTTGCGGCGGGAGCGAACCGCAGATCGATGCCGGAATCGGTGGCGCGCCCCTGCACCAGCCGGCAGCAGGATTCGATCTGTTCGACCACATCGAGTGGCTCGCGCCGAAGAACCAACTTTCCGGCTTCGACCCGTGACAGGTCCAGGACATCGTCGATCAGGGCGAGCAGATGATCACCGCTGGAGCGGATATCGTTTGCGTAGTCGCGGTACTTCGCGTGGCCGATCGGTCCGTACAGCTGTCTGGCCATGATCTCCGAGAATCCGATGATCGCGTTCAGTGGCGTTCGAAGCTCGTGGCTCATGGCGGCCAGGAACATCGATTTGGAGCGGTCGGCGGTCAGCGCGGCGTCACGGGTCCGCGACAGCTCCTCCGACGCGGCCTTCAGGCGGGTGTTCTGTCGGGCGAGCAGGGCGAGCGCGTCGGAGGTTTCCTGAAGCGCGCTGTCGCGTTCCCGAACCGCGGTCTGGAGGTGGTCGAGGGCATGACGCAGCGCCCGCAGGACCACCCGGTCGATCCCCAGATACAGTCCGGCTGCGATCAATGCCGAGAACATCGTGACCAGGGCGGTCTCGAAGAAGGTCGGCCAGAGACTGGCGCTGGTCGCAAGCTCGGCGACACGTCTACCGTTGATGAGAATTGGCGCCCTGGCGGTGAGTACCGGCCGATCAACACGGGTTGTCGACGGCAACAGAACTTTGCCTTTCGGGCCAAGCAAGGTCCGCTCGATCTGAATTCCCATCGATGGAATTGAGGCAATCACCTCCCGGATGGCGCCAGTGTCGCTGGCCCATTCAGACCCCGCACCTTGAGCCTGGTTCGAAACGCGTTCGGCGGTCACTGCGGCCTCCAGGCCGACGTGCTCGTGGAGGGCGCGGATTCCGGCAAGCGTAAACAAGGCTGGAATGGAGAACAGGACGGTTGCGGTCACCGCAATTGTCAGGCGGCGAAGCGCCCGGCGCACCAGTGCGATGTCTGTTGCCGGAGTAGCTTCCAAACGGCCATACGCTGCTGCCGTATCCGACGATTTGGCGCCGAACTCAGTCCTTACAGCCGTGGGAACTTCGTTCGTCATGGCGCGCTTCGCGTCGCTGGGCTGGGTGGCCATCATGCACTCGACTCGTTAATCAGCCGTTAAGGATCCGGCTGTGGTCGATGGCTCGCATGACCGTCCGGAACGGCACCCGTTCCTTGGAGATGATGACCGGGCCTGCTTGACAGGCATAGACTGCCGACCAAGTTCAGGAAGGCAGACCCCGACAGCATCGGACGGGGCGCCAGCGTGGAGGTTGTCGAATGGCCGAAGTCCAGTGGCCCCGCAAGGTTGCGGCGCACCTCGACCCAATCTGGGATGGGCTGCGCGCAGACGCCGAGACGACCGCGCGCGACGAGCCGGCGCTGGCGAGTTTCCTGCACGCAACCGTTCTGGCCCACGATACGCTCGAACACGCCCTGGCCTATCACCTGTCGCAAAAGCTCGGATCGGAATCGATCACCGGGCTGTCGCTGCGGCAGACCATCGATCAGGCCGTGCATGGTGGGGCTGATATCGGCCAGTTGGTCCGTGCGGATCTTTCGGCAGTGTTCGACCGCGATCCGGCGTGCAACAGCTATCTGGAACCGTTCCTGTACTTCAAGGGCTTCCAGGCCCTGCAGGCTTACCGGGTTGCCCATTGGCTGTGGGAGAACGGCCGCAAGGCGCTGGCACTCTATCTGCAATCCCGCACGTCCGAGGTGTATGGCGTGGACATCCACCCCGCCGCCCGCATCGGCCGGGGCATCCTGATCGACCACGCCACCAGCGTGGTGGTCGGCGAGACTGCGGTCATCGAGGACGAGGTGTCGCTGCTGCACGGCGTGACGCTTGGGGGGACCGGCAAGGAAACCGGCGACCGTCACCCGAAGGTCCGGCGCGGCGCCCTGATCGGCGCGAACGCCACGATCCTCGGCAACATCGAGATCGGGTCGTGCTCGCGGGTCGGCGCCGGCAGCGTGGTGCTTCATGACGTTCCGCCGAACACCACGGTGGCCGGCGTGCCGGCGAAGGTGGTGGGCGAGGCCGGCTGCGAGCGCCCTGCACTCGCCATGGATCAGCATTTCTCCGAGGACTGTGCGGACTGACGGCGTCAATCGACCCGGCTGACACGATCTCGCTCGGGTTTACCTTTCGTTGACGCCTGACCGGTACTGATGGTCCGTGCACCGTCCGGGGGACGGATGAAGGGGGACCGAGAATGATCGATCAACAGTTGGCTTCAGGCGATATCGGTGACATGCCGAGCCTGGGATTGTTCACGGCGCTGCGTCAGACCGCCGACGAGCCGCTGTTCCATCATGAAGCCAAGGTCGGTCTGATCACCCATCTGCTGGCGACCGCCCTCGGCCACGACAACGGATCGGCGGCCGAGATGGCGTATGCGGCGACCGTGCACGACGTCGGACGCCATTCCATGTCCGACGAGACGTTTGCCAAATGCGATGCGCTGACCGAAGACGAGATCGCCGAACTCCGCCGCCATACTGGCTACGGCGCCTTGCTGCTCGAAAAGGCCGGATTTGACCCCGATGGGCTGGCCGTCCAGGCGGCGCTCCACCATCACGAGCGTTATGATGGAACCGGATACCCGACTGGTATCTCCGGCGAGGCAATTCCGCTGGTCGCCCGGTTGGTGGCGGTGGCCGATGTCTATGACGCGCTTCGTGCCGCGCGGCCGTACAAGCCGGCGCTCGATCACGCCGAGGTCTGCCGAATCATCCTGGAGGGCGACGGTCGCTGTTCGCCAAGTCACTTCGACCCGGTCGTCCTGGAAGCCTTCCGGGACAATGCCGAGGCGATACGGCGGCTGTGGGCGCCGGCTGCCGCGGCGTGATCCCGGCTCAGGCCGTCGGCGACGGGTGGTACTGGTACAGCCAAGTCTCGGTCAGGACGGTGTCGCCGCTGCGCAGATAGCAGCGCAGGTTGACCGGCTCGTCGCCGTTGACGGCCAAGTCGAACTGGGCGCGCCAATGGCCCGGCACGTCGTCCGGCACCGCCTCGGTAAAGATGTACGAAAACTCGCCGCGAGACGTCGTCAGGATCGCTTCCGGCAGCACGCCCATGGGAAGGTCCTTGAGCGGTCCGCCTAGAAACTCGACCATGAATTTCCGCACCGCCTTCGGGCGCGGCTGCCCGGGCTGCCCGCCATTGCCCATCCGGGTGGCAACGCAGCGTCCGAGTTCGCTTGGATAAGGCTCGTCGGCCAGCCAATGCAGGCGGTAAGCGATTTCGATGTGGCTGCCGGCGCCATGCGGCTGGTCCGGCACCCACATGGCGCAGATGTTGTCGTGGATCTCGTCGTCGGTCGGAATTTCGACCAGTTGCACCACACCCTTGCCCCAGTCGCCCAATGGCTCGACCCAGGCTGACGGCCGCTTGTCGTACTTCACGCCGTCCAGGTAGTGATCGAAGTTCCGGTCGCGCTGCGACAGGCCGAAGCCGCGCGGATGCTCGTCCAGGAAACTGGAGATCATGGTTCGGCCCGGATTGTTCAGCGGCCGCCAGATCCGTTCGCCGGCCCCGGTCCACAGGGCCAGGCCGTCGGAGTCATGCACTTCCGGCCGCCAGTCGACCATCGCGGGCTTGGCGGTTTCGGAGAACCAGTACATTGAGGTCAGGGGCGCGAGCCCGAGGCGCTCGATGGTCTTCCGAGGGTGGATCGACGCCTCGATGTCCATAACGACGCCCGAGGTGCGGTGCATCTTGAACTGATAGGCGCCAGCCACCGAGGGACCACTCAGCAGCGCATACACGGTCACCGGCTGGTTTTCGCTGCCGGCCGGCTCGAACCAGTAGCTCACGAAATCCGGAAACTCCTCCGGCCCCGGCGCGCCGGGTGCCAAAGCGATGCCGCGCGCCGACAGTCCGACCTGGCCGAGTTCGCCGACCCCGCGGAAGTACGAGGCGCCGAGGAAGGTTGCCCACGGCTCGACCTTGTCCAGGTCGCCCTTGCGGGCCGGTTCGTGCACCCAGAAACCGGCAAAGGCCGACGGCTGTTCGCCCAATGCCTCGGCGACGTGCCCCTGGCCAACGGTGAAGTAGGTCGGGTCGTACAACACCTCCCGGGCATTGGTGCCGTCGATGGCATGCATTCGAACCGTCTTTGGGAAGAACATGCCGACGTGTTGGAACGAGATCGGAAAGGCAGCGTCCCGGTGCAGCGCGAACTCTTTGCGGTACCGCAGCTTGCCGTGGGCGTCATAGTCGATCTTCGCGACGATGCCGGGGTCGGGACGTGGCGGTTCCTGATAGGGCTGCGCAGCCAGATCGCGGGCGTGTTGCTTCAGCCATTCGTAGGAGAATGGCGTGGTCTCGCCGAATCTGAGGCCGTTTGCGGCCATGGCGGATGCCGGGCCGCCGACCATCCGGGCGGTTCCGGCGGCGAGCAAGAGCTGCAGGAGCGAGCGTCGATCGAAAGCAGGCATGATCCGTCCGTGATGCTGTGCGGGCGGCCTGCGTCAATGCAGGCAACGGCTCCGGAACGCGTTGACCGATGAGCGGTTCCGCCCTTCGGGGCCGTTTGCCGGGATCCCGAAGGGCGAAGACGTTACCAGTTGCCGGTGTTGGCCATCGACGACCACGGCTCCGCGGCCTCTTTGGCGCTGCCGTTCTGCAGCAGCTCGATGGAGATGCCGTCGGGCGACTTCACGAACGCCATGTAGCCGTCACGCGGCGGGCGGTTGATGGTGACGCCGTTGTCCATCAGGTGCTGGCAGGTCGCGTAGATGTCGTCGACCCGGAACGCCAGATGGCCCCAGGCCCGGCCGGTCTTGTAGTCCTCCGGATCCCAATTGTAGGTCAGCTCCAGCAGCGGCGCCTTCTTGTCGGACGCGGCCTCCTTCTCGTCAGCCGGGGCTGCCAGGAAGATGTTGGTGAACCGCCCCTTCTCGCTGTCGTAGCGCCGGACTTCCTTCATGCCGAGCAGATTGCAGTAAAACTTCAAGCTGTCGTCGACATTGCTGATCCGGACCATGGTGTGCAGGTACTGCATGGACATGGGGGATACCTCCCTTTTGGGCGAGTTGCTGACTCGGATTGTTCGTCGGTGCGATACATAGCGCGGAGCGCGGGGAAGTCGATAGCCGAGTCAGCATCGCCGCAAGGGATCACCCCGGCCGCACACCCTGGGCCAGCATGGTCATGCCCGGGATCATTGGCGTTACCGACACCTCGGCGAACCCGGCCTTGGTTAACTGCTGTGCCAACCAGGCGTCGTCCAGCGAGCGGGCCTTGGGCGTGAACGCGGTGTGCTGCAACTGCCAGAGCGCGGCCAGTTTCGGACCGGTCCGGTCCGCCGACACCACGAAGTCGTGGATCAGGATCCGGCCACCGGGCGCCAGACGCTCGAACGCTCGCGCCAGCAACCCGTCATGGGCCTCCCCGGGAACGCCGGAAAACAGGTACGACATCAAGACCGCGTCCTGGTCGCCGGGCCACTCGGTCTTCAGGGCGTCGCCCGGAACATAGGTGATCCGGTCGGCGAGCCCGGCGTCTTCGGCATACTTTGCGCCAAGCGACACAACGTTCGGGAAATCGACGACGGTCGGGCGCAGATCGGGAAACGCCTCGCACAGGGTGATGGCGAACGCGCCGGTGCCGCCACCGACGTCCAGCAGGCGGCGGGCGCCCGACAGGTCGACGCTTTTGGCGAGCCCGAGCGCCGGGCCGAGTGAGCCGGCGTGCTGGCTCATCGAATATAGGCGTGCTTCCTCAGGGTCGGAGAACCACTCCGCATATGACGCGGTGGCATCGTCCGGCAGCTTGTTGGCCAGCGCGAGCTCGATCTGGTCGAGCAAGGTGTACATCTGCCGGTCGACCTGCAGGCGCAGATAGTCGCCGAAATCGTACTTGGCGCCCTTGACCAGGAAGGAGTCAGCGGCCGGCGAGTTGCCGAACCGGCCGCCCTCGACCGACAGTATGCCGAGGGCGGCGAGCGCGGTCAGCAGGGTGCGCACGCGCTCCGGGTGCAGGCCGGTCGCTTCCGCGGCCTGCTCGGCGGTCAGCGGGCCGTCGGCCAATCGGGTGAAGACCTGGTGGTGCAGCGCAGCGAACAGCGCCTTCGATCCCATGAAGCCGAACGCGACGTCGGAAATTTCTTCGGCCTTGGTCAGCAGCGTCATTCGGTGTTCCTTAATGTTGCCTTGCGGCGACAATAGTTATCTGAATTCGACATGCTTTGACAAATCGGGACGCCGCTTTGACCATCACGTGGTGCAATGCGGCAGTCCAAGGCGTTGGTTCCCGGTGTCGCGATGGCGCCAGTCGTGTCAGGCTGCCTCGACGATATCAACGCATCGTCTTCAGGATGGTTGCGATGCCGAATTTCAAGATGGATGGGCCGACACGCCGCCGCTTCCTGGCCGGAAGCGCCGCGATGCTGACGGGCGGCGTTGCATTCCCGTCCGTCGCCCGGGCAGAGCCCCGTGAAATCCAGCTGCGGGCTGGGCCGGCCAGGGTCCGGATTGTTCCGACCCCCTATCCCGACACCACCGTCTGGTCGTTCAACGGCAGCGTGCCCGGCCCGGAGATCCGGGTTCGACAAGGCGAGCGGGTGCGTGTCTTCGTCAAGAACGCTTTGGCCGAGGAAACCACGGTGCACTGGCACGGCCTGCGGGTCACCAACGCCATGGACGGAGTGCCGCACCTGACCCAGCGCCCGATCGCGCCGGGCGAGACCTTCACCTACGAGTTCGATGCGCTGGATGCCGGCACGTTCTGGTACCACCCGCACCAGCGCGGCTTCGAACAGGTCGACCGCGGCCTATACGGTCCGCTGATCATCGACGAGGCCGAGCCGATTGTTGTCGATCGCGACGTGACCTGGGTGCTGGACGATTGGCGCCTGCGTAACGACGCCTCGATCAGCGACGATTTCGAGAACATGCACGACTCGGCGATGGCCGGCCGGATCGGAAACACGGTCACGATCAACGGCAGCGTACCGGATCGCTTCGTCGTCCAGGCCGGCGAGCGTGTCCGCCTGCGCCTGATCAACGCCGCCAACGCCCGGATCTTTGCGCTGGAGTTCGAGGGGCACCAGCCGCAGATCGTCGCCCTGGATGGTCAGCCGGTTGCGCCGCACGCGCCGAGCGGCGGTCGCGTCATGCTGGGACCGGCGATGCGCGCCGACCTGATCATCGACATGACGGGCGCGCCCGGCGCCCGGTTCCGGGTGATCGACGGCTTCTACCGCGGTCGCGAATACCGTCTGCATGACGTGGTTTATACCGACATCCCGCTTCGCGCAGCGCCGCCGGACACCGCGATCGAACTGCCCGCCAACCCGTTGGCCGAACCGGATGTGGCCGACGCGCAGCGCCATGCCGTCAGTTTCGGCGGTGGCATGATGGGTGGAATGATGGGCGGTGGTATGGGCGGGATGATGCGCCGCATGATGCCAGGGATGCAGCATGGCGGGATCTGGAACATCAATGGGGTGTCGGCGACCGGCCACGTCATGGACCCGATGCTCACCCTGGCCCAGGGGCGTTCCTACCTGCTGGCACTCACCAATGACACCGCCTTTCACCATCCGATCCACCTGCACGGCCATTCCTTTCGCGTGCTGAGCCGCAACGGTGTCCCCACTCGGCGTCGGGAGTGGCAGGACACGGTGCTGATGGATCCGCGCGAGCGGGTAGACATCGCTTTCGTCGCCGACAATCCTGGCGACTGGATGTTCCACTGCCACATCCTGGAGCATCAGGCCGCCGGGATGATGGGAGTCATCCGTATCGCGCCCGAAACCTCCCGAACCTGACCGACCACCGATTACGAAGGATCCGCACCGTGACCAAGACCGCAGACGACCTGCTTGCCCGCCTTGCCAAACTGGAGACCGGGCAGATCAGCGATGTGCTCGACGAGGCCGGGGTGTCGAACCACGCGCTGTCGTCGGCGTTGACCCCGCTCACTCCGCTGACCGCTGGGACTCGGTTTGCCGGGGTCGCGGTATGCGCCCGCGGCGAGGCGTCGGTTCAGGGCCGGCATGCCCGTCCGGCGATGCCGGGTGAGGCCCTGGAGAAGGCGATGCACCCGAATGCGGTGCTGATGATCGAGAGCGGCGGGTTCACCCGCGGCGCCCTGTTCGGCGGGTTCGTCGCCTACAGCCTTCAGCGGGCGGGCTGCGTGGCGATCGTGTCGGATGGTGGGGTACGCGACGCCGACGAAATTCGCGGTCTTGGACTGCCGGTGATCTCGGCTGCCGTGACGCCGGTCAACGGCTCGCGCCGCTGGCAGTGGACCGATGTCGGCGTGCCGATCGCCCTGCCGGGGCAGGAGGGTCGACCGGTCCCGGTCGCGCCAGGCGACTACATCCTGGCCGATGGCGACGGCCTGGTGGTCATTCCGGCGGCGATCGCCGCCACGGTGATCGAGGACACCGAGAAACTATCCGAGGTCGAGCGGGAGATAGGCAAGGGCCTGCGCGCTGGCGGTACCCGCGCCGAAGTGTTCAAGCGCAACCCGCGCTTCGCCCATATCCGTCCGGCGTCACCGACGAAGGGGTGAGGGGGCTACCGGGCGCCCGACCGATAGTCGTCTTCAAGGAAGGTGGTGCGGGCGGTCGGAGTCGAACCGACACTCTGTCACCAGAACTGGATTTTGAGTCCAGCGCGTCTACCAATTCCGCCACGCCCGCGACGCGGATGTCCTACTACGGCATCGCGCGGTTTTCGACCAGAATTTTCACATCGGTTCTGGACGACGTTCAATGCAGGAACGCCAGCAGCACGTAGCGGGTGCCGCGGGTCACCGGACGGGCCTCGTGCAGCAGCGAGCAGGAGAACACCACTGCCTCGCCGGCGGCTGGGCGATAGCCGATATCGCCGTACTCCGGAAACACCAGATGTCCGCCGTCGTATGCGCCAGTGTTGAGGTTGAGGGTCACTGCGAACCGCCGGGTCCGGCCGGCGGTCGAGGTGTTGTCGCGGTGCGGACGGAAGTGCCCGCCTTCCTCGGCCTCGTAGCGCACGATCTTGAACAACTCGTGGCGCTGGATCGGCGAGTGGGTGGCCCGCGCGATCTCCGGGATCAGCCGGCGCTGGAAGATGTGGCGGATCTCGGCCTCCAGCGGGGAGCCTTCCGGCACCACGTGGTCGCGCCGTACCTTGACCTCGGCATCCGACAGCAGGACCGACTCGCCTTTCACCTGTTGCAGGAAGCCCGACGGCTCGTTGCCCTGGCTGTCGTGCACGTGGATCAGCCAGCGGCACCACTCCGGGGACAGCACGTCGGGGATCATCATCACCGGCGCTTGCGCGGCAGGGCCTTCGCGGAACGCAGTTGCCGGTAGCCGGGAGTGCACCAGGGCGCAGCAGGCCTCGGCGTGGGCAGCCGGATCGCCTTCGCTCGGAATTATCCCCGCCAGACGCGATGCCCGGTCGAACACGACGGTCGCGGATGTCGTGAGGTTGAGGTTGCGGGCGAGCGCGCCGGCGGGGTCGGCGAGCAGGGTGACGCCGGACGGCGTGGAGCCGGTAATCGCCTCGGGCGTAGCTTGGCGAACCGCGTACAGATCGGCGCCAAGGGCTGCGAAGGCGTCGGATCGAGCCTGCAGTGCCGCGATCACCGGCGACGGGGCGCCGGATCCGACACCGACATGCATGACGCACGTCCGTCCGGCCATTCGGGTGATTGGCCGCGTCTTGCCGTCGGCGGTGCGGAGTTCGACGACCGGTGCCACGTCGCCGACATCGAACCAGGGATGGAGGGCGGGTTTCTGCATGGCCGTATCTTGGCCGGACCGGGCTGTCCCGGCAACGCGTCTGTCGCCGGGAACAACGGTCTGGCGGCCGCCTCCGATATGGCGTGGCGATGAAATAGAGCGGCAGCGACGGAAGTCATTGGCTCAGACGTTGGATACCCATGGGGATGGCGACATGAGGAGAGACGCGATGTCAGTTCTTTCACATTCGCTGGCTGCGCTGGCCTTGGTCGCCGGCGTAGCGCTTGCCGCGCCGGAGCCGGTCCGTGCCGATTCATTCGGGTTTGTGATCACCACCGACGACGATCGTGGCGGTCATCGTGGCTCGCGCCACCGCGGCCACCGCGATCATGGCTGGCGTGGCGACGATCGTCGCTGGGATCACGGGCGGGGGCACCGTCGGCACGGCCCGCCGCCGTGGGCGCGCGGCCATCGGCTCTACTACGGGCCGTATGCCCACGCCTACGTCCAGCGCTGCCAGGTTGTCTGGAGCGAGTGGCATCGGAACTACGTGCAGGTCTGTCGTTGAGTCCGACTGCCGGCGCCCGGCGAAGATCGGGCGTCGGCGGCTCGCCTTGCGGCTTTCGGCCGGCACTGCTATCGCAGGCGGCTCCGACACTCAGTAGGGTTCGCCTCGATGCTCCGGCCCTTCTACGACTGGACCCTGCGGGTCGCCGGTGATCGGCGTGCCGATTGGTGGCTGGCGTTGGTCGCCTTCGTGGAAAGTTCGGTTTTTCCGATTCCGCCGGACGTGATGATCGTGCCGATGGTGCTGGCGGATCGCCGCCGGGCCTGGCGGATCGCGACGATCGCGACCATCGCTTCGGTCGCGGGCGGGATGCTTGGTTACGCCATCGGCAGCCTGTTCTTCGATGCCATCGGCCGCCCGATCCTTGACCTGTATGGCTATGCCGACAAGTTTGCGGACTTTGCCGCACGCTACAACGACTGGGGCGCCTGGATCGTTTTTGGCGCCGGGATTACACCCTTCCCTTATAAAGTCATTACTATTGCCAGCGGAGTGACCCGCCTCGACCTGCTGGTGTTCATCGTCGCTTCGGTGCTGGCTCGGGCGTTGCGGTTCTTCGTGGTGGCCGGTTTGCTGTGGCAGTTCGGGCCGTCGATCCGGCGGTTGCTTGAGCGTTACCTGGGGCCAATAACGGTTATATTTTTCGTGCTGTTGGTTGGTGGCTTTGTCGCCCTCAATTACATCGTGTAGATCATGGATCCTTTCGTTTCCCGTGCCGGTTTGTTGATTGCGTGGACGTCGACTCTGGCGCTCCTCTCGGTGTTCGTTGCGCAGTATGGCTTCGACCTGCAGCCCTGCGTCCTGTGCATCTGGCAGCGCTGGCCGCACGGGGTGGCAGTGGCGCTGGGGCTCGCGGTCTGGGCGTTCCGGGATTGGCCGGCGGTCTCGCTCAGCCTGCTCGGGCTGGCGATCACGGCTGAATTGATCACCGGCGGCATCGGGGTGTTCCACGTCGGGGTCGAGCAGGGCTGGTGGCAGGGCACCGCCGGGTGCGGGTCGACCAGCGGGGCCGACAGCTTGGCCGCACTGAAAGCGCAGATCATGAACCAGCCGATCGTTCGGTGCGACGAGGTGGCGTTCGCGATCCTGGGAGTTTCGATGGCAGGATGGAACGTGGTGCTGGCCGCTGCGCTGGCCGGGCTCGGCCTGGGTGCCGTGGTCCGCAACGTCAACCGCCGCAAGGAGGACTGGTCATGACCAGCAAGGCCGGAACCGCGAAGGCCGGATCTGCCCCCAACCCGAGGCGGCTGCCGGGTGACCTGTCCCACGATGCGCTGATCGATCGGATCGTGCGGGTCGACCATGCTGGCGAGTTCGGGGCGCAGCGGATCTACGAAGGCCAGCTTGCCGTGCTCGGCCGCCGCCCGTGCGCCAAGACCATCCGCCACATGAAGGAGCAGGAAGAACGGCACCTGGCGGCGTTCGAAGGGCTGATCCGCAGCCGTCGGGTGCGGCCGACCATCCTGCACCCGCTGTGGAACATCGCCGGCTTCGCGTTGGGTGCCGGTACCGCCCTGCTCGGCGAGAAGGCAGCGATGGCCTGTACGATTGCGGTCGAGGAAGTGATCGACGACCACTATCGCCGCCAGACCGAGGCGCTTGGTGACGACGAGGCGGCGCTGAAGGAGACGATCGAGGAGTTCCGCGCCGAAGAGGCGGAACACCGCGACATCGGCAAGGAACACGGCGGTGAGGAAGCGGTCGGCTACCCGATGATGCGCGCCGCGATCCGCGCCGGCTCGCGCGCTGCGATCTGGCTCAGCGAGCGATTCTGAACGGCAGCAGCAGTCGGTGCGCGAAGCCGGAGCCGGTGTGACCAACGCGTGGAGGATGGCGAGGCTGGACGACGTAGCGCGGATCGCGCGCCTGTCGAACTCCATCCACATCTTGTTTCCCGAGCGCGAGGAGGTGTTCGCCGAGAAGGTTCGCCTGTCGCCGGAGGGCTGCCAGGTGCTCGAGGCCGACGACCGTATCGTTGGCTATATCCTCAGCCATCGATGGCGTCGCCAGAGTCCGGCCGCTTTGGACAGCCTTCTGGGCGAGCTGCCGGCCAAAGCGGACTGCTGGTACATCCACGATCTCGGAATGGGCGCGGGAGCGCGCGGTACCGGCGCGGCGACCGAGATCGTCGGCCGGATCATTCGGGCGGCTGAACGTGAGAGACTCCCTGTGGTGGCGCTGGTCGCGATCGCAGGCGCCATCGGATTTTGGCGGAAGCTTGGGTTCCAGGTGGTCGTAGCCAAAGGGCTTGCCGCCAAGCTACGGGAGTACGGCGAGAACGCTGTCTACATGGAGCTGACGCTGGGCGCCGCTGGCGTGGCGTCACCGTCCTAGAACGCCGGCACCGTTGCAACCGCCGGGCGGATGGCATCGTCGTCCTGATCCAATTCGATGTCCCAGTACAGGTAGTCGCGCCAGCTCTCATGCAGGTAATTCGGCGGGAAGCCGCGACCGGCGTCCTGCAGGTCGTAGGCTGTCGGCTGGCGCGGCGTCACCCGCGGGATCATGCCGATCTCGCGGGGCATGCGGCTGCCCTTGCGCAGGTTGCAAGCCCCGCACGCCGTCACGACGTTCTCCCAGGTGGTGCGGCCGCCGCGTGAGCGTGGCACCACGTGGTCGAAAGTCAGGTCTTGGGTCGGCAGGCGGTCGGCGCAGTACTGGCAGGAGAAGCGATCGCGCAGGAACACGTTGAACCGGGTGAACGCCGGCCGCCGGGACTGGTGGATGTATTCCTTGAGCGCAATGACGCTCGGAAGACGCATCTCGAAACTGGGGCTGTGCACCAGGATGTCGTAGTTCGACACGATGTTCACCCGATCGAGGAACACCGCCTTGACGGCGTCCTGCCAGGACCAGAGCGAGAGCGGAAAATACGAGAGCGGCCGGAAGTCGGCGTTCAGGACAAGCGCGGGCGCGTTGTCCGGGCCGATCACCGCACCGCCCTCCACGTCGGGAGCAGCGGACGGTGATCGCAACTAGGGCGACTGGTCGAGTGTCGCGGCTCGTGCCGCCACAAGATTTGGACTGTCAGCGCCGTCTTCATCGAGTCGAGTCACTCCCGTGTCGGGAATATCCGGTCGAACTGCACCGTCTGTATAACTAGATGTTGTTACAGTTTTATAGCCGCCGCAAGACCGTCCAGGCAACCGAAACGCTCAAACGCCGAGCACGCGCTTCAGGAACGCCACGCCCAGCCGCAACCCGCCATCGTCGATGCCGTGGGCGAGGCCAGGGCGTGCGTGGCCTTCCACCGGAATGCCGGCCGCGCTCAGGCCGTGCTCGGCGGTCGCCATAGCTTGGAACGGCACCACCGGGTCGGCGGTTCCATGCACCAGCATCACCGGCGGCTTCGCTGTTGCTTCGGAGGACAGGGTTTCGGCACCGATCAACGCGCCTGAAAACCCGAGCACGCCGGCCACCGCCGCCGGCCGGCGCGGCGCGGTGTACAGCGCGGTCATCGTGCCCTGGCTGAACCCGACCAGCGCCAGCTTGTCCGGACCGAGCCCGTGGCGTTCGAGTTCGCGGTCCAGGAAAGCGTTCAGTGCCTGCGCCGCGGTCGCGGCTCCGGCCAGCATGGCGGCGGGTCGGCGATCCTGCAGGCTGAACCACTGATACCCATACGGCGCCATGTCGCACGGCTCCGGCGCGTTCGGCGACACGAAGGCGACGCCCGGCAGCATCGGCGCCCACATCGGGGCGATCCCGATCAGATCGTTGCCGTCGGCGCCGACGCCGTGCAGCATCACCACCAGCGCTTTCGGCGCAGCGCCATCGCCGGGGCCGAAGCGCGGCCCGTCCAGTTCAATCGTCATCGGTTTGGTCAAGCCTTGGATCTCCTGCCTTCAAGTTGGTCGACTCGGACCGAGCGGATCGACGGCATCTGTAACGGGGACGAACTGTTCCCACACCCGGTCTGAGGCGATGTAGCGAAAGCCGACCTGAGCATCCACAATATCAAGATGAAAGCGCGCCGATGCGTCGGCGCCGGGTCGCAGATCGCGCATTGGACCCATCCGGAGGTCCACGGAGATGCGGGTACCGTGAATGCGCTGTGTCGGTGTTGTCACGTTAACTCGTCGAGTTAGCAAGTTGGCATGCCGGTCGTTGATCAAGCGGCATGTGCCGCGGATTTCCAAGCTTCGAACGCTTCGAGCCGATGGTAGCGAATGGTGAGGGCGGAACGACGGCGGGCTGGGACAGAGTAACGATTGCGGGTTGCGGATTGCATAGACACGAAGCGTTGTAATCCACCCGGTGATCGGAAGCCTTGCATCACCCGCTCTCGTTTTCGGAAGGGCAAGTGGCTGTTCTCGGCGCGGTTATTGAGCCCCTTGTGTGACCAATGATCAAGGCCAGGCGCGACCTCGCGCTTGGCGGCCCCATATGAGCGCAGTTTGTCCGTAATGATCCTTTTGGGCACGAAGCCCCAACGTTTCATCAGCTTGATCAAAAGCCGCTTTGCAGCGCGCTTGTCTCGCTTCGATTGTAAGATTTCCTCAAGAACGACACCGTGTTGGTCGACGGCGCGCCACAGCCAGTATGACCGGCCCGCGATCTTCACGACGACTTCGTCCAGATGCCAAACATCACCAGGGCGAGGCTGCCGTCGCCGCAGAACGTGGGCGATCCGGGGACCGAACTTGACGGTCCAGCGCCGGATCGTCTCATACGAAACGTCCACACCACGTTCCAGCATAAGCTCCTCGACCTCGCGCAGGCTCAAGTTGAACCGGGCGTAGAGCCAGACAACATGAGAAATAATCTGAGGCGGAAAGCGGTGGCGCTTGTAGCTGATTTTCTCTGTTTGCATCGACACCGCCTACGCCCGGATCATTGAACCCGCAACCTCAGGCACGTTAACGTGACAACACCCTTCGAGCCGATGGTAGCGAATGGTGAGGGCGGAACGACGGCGGGCTGGGACAGAGTAACGATTGCGGGTTGCGGATTGCATAGACACGAAGCGTTGTAATCCACCCGGTGATCGGAAGCCTTGCATCACCCGCTCTCGTTTTCGGAAGGGCAAGTGGCTGTTCTCGGCGCGGTTATTGAGCCCCTTGTGTGACCAATGATCAAGGCCAGGCGCGACCTCGCGCTTGGCGGCCCCATATGAGCGCAGTTTGTCCGTAATGATCCTTTTGGGCACGAAGCCCCAACGTTTCATCAGCTTGATCAAAAGCCGCTTTGCAGCGCGCTTGTCTCGCTTCGATTGTAAGATTTCCTCAAGAACGACACCGTGTTGGTCGACGGCGCGCCACAGCCAGTATGACCGGCCCGCGATCTTCACGACGACTTCGTCCAGATGCCAAACATCACCAGGGCGAGGCTGCCGTCGCCGCAGAACGTGGGCGATCCGGGGACCGAACTTGACGGTCCAGCGCCGGATCGTCTCATACGAAACGTCCACACCACGTTCCAGCATAAGCTCCTCGACCTCGCGCAGGCTCAAGTTGAACCGGGCGTAGAGCCAGACAACATGAGAAATGATCTGAGGCGGAAAGCGGTGGCGCTTGTAGCTGATTTTCTCTGTTTGCATCGACACCGCCTACGCCCGGATCATTGAACCCGCAACCTCAGGCACGTTAACGTGACAACACCCCTGGGAGGATATCCCGGTAGAATGGGTGACCGATCGCTGGTTCCGGCACGAGCGGCGGTTCTCTCGCGGGCCGCTGGCCAGTCTGATAGCGACAGCCGAGCTACGCCCCACCGAGCGCGGTACGATCTGCCGCTACACCATGGACGCCGAGCCATCCGGTCTGATCGGTCGGCTGGTTCTGGCGGGCGGATTCTTCTCGACCGCCGAGAAGGGGTTCAACCGGCTGATCGACGGCGTGCGGGCGCATCTCGCGGGCCAGCGCCCAGTCGCCTATGAGCCGGCGCGCCCACCGCTCGATACTGCCCGGCAGCAGCGCCTGGCGCGGCTAGTCGAGACCATCGAGACCAGCGGGAACGGGCATGGTCTGGCGGCTCGCCTCGCCGATCTGGTGCGGACCGGCCAGGACCTGGACGTCGAGCGCATGCGGCCACGGGCCCTGGCGCGCCGCTGGGGGGTCGATGAGCGGTCGGCGATCGAACTCTGCCTGCAGGCGGTGCGCGACGGCATGCTGGAGTCGCGCTGGGACATCCTGTGCCCGCGTTGCCGGGGCGCTCAGTTGTCGGCTACCGCCCTCGACCGATTGCCGACCAAGGCGCATTGCGACAGCTGCAATGTCGGCTATGACCGAGACTTCGCGCAGAACGTCGAATTGAGCTTCCATCCGGCGCCGAGTGTGCGACCGGTGACCGAGGGCGAGTTCTGCCTGTTCGGGCCGATGTCGACACCTCATGTGCTGGCGCAGGTTCGTCTGGAACCGGGCGACCAGCGCTCGGTCCCGGCCAGCCTTGCCGCCGGTCCGTGGCGCTACCGGACCCTGGACCCGGGCGATCCGGCCGACGTTACGATCGGCAGCGGCGACGGGATTCCCGCCGTGATTGTCACGGCCTCCGGCGTCGAGGCCGGGTTGGCGGGCGAGGCCGGGAGCTTGTCGCTCGAAAACCGGGACACCCGGCCCCGCGTGGTGGTGGTGGAGTCCCGACGCTGGGTCGAGGATGCGCTGACCGCCCACCGTGTAACCACCATGCAAGCGTTCCGTGATTTGTTTGCCGGTGACGTGCTGCGGCCGGGCGACGAAGTGGCGATCGCCCAGATTGCGCTTCTGTTCACCGACCTGTCGGGGTCGACCGCGCTGTACGAGCGGATCGGCGACGCGGCTGCGTACCGGCTGGTGCGCGAGCATTTCGCGTTCCTGACCCGGACCATCCGTGCCCATGACGGCGCGGTGGTGAAGACCATCGGTGACGCGGTGATGGCGGCGTTCGCTGAACCGGCCGACGCGGTGCGCGCCGCGGTTGCGGTGCAGTCGGCGGTGCAGGACTTCAATCGGGACCAAGGCACCGACGGCGTTGCCATCAAGATGGGCGTGCACGCCGGGCACTGCATTGCGGTCACCCTGAACGACCGGCTCGACTACTTCGGCACCATGGTCAATCTGGCGGCCCGTCTGCAGGGATTGGCACGTTCTGGCGAGGTGCTGCTGTCCGGTTCGTTGGCCGGTGATCCGAAGGTGGCCGAGGTGCTGGCCGAAACGGTGCCTGGTAGCAACGAGACGGTCAGCGTGCGCGGGGTGGAACGGTCGGTCGCGGTGATGCGATTGGCCGGGCCGTTCACCGCTCAAGGAGACTGACGGTCACTCGGGGCCGGTCAGCCGGCAGTTCGGTTCGTTCCGTTCCAGGCAACTGACAAAGCTGTCGGCAGCGTTGACGGCCTTTGCTGCCTGATCCAGTGATTCCTGCAAGCACTGTCTGTACTCCCCGAGCTTCTCGCGGAACGCTTCGGCATCTTCCAGGCAGCGGCTGCGTGCCACGCCAGTGTCGGTGGCGGCGGAAGGATCGGTACTGGGGATGATGGTCGCGCAGACCGGGGTCACCGGCTTGCTGCACAGGGACTGCCCCTGCGCGCCGTGGCTGACGGCGAACAGGATCGTCATCAGCGCAAGGGTGACCGTCGGTTGGAAAGGTCGCTCAGCCATCGGCTAGTGCCTGAATCCGTATTGCCTCGGGGCGTTGCCGTATCAACCCGCGAGGGCTCGGCGGGTTTCACCGACGGTCACTCACCGTGAAAACTTGTCCGCAGAGTCGATTTCTCGGGAATGCCGATGCCGGATGATGCGTCCTAAGGACAGGCGATGCGCCAGCCCGGCCGCGTCCGAGCCCAATCGCAAGAAGGACATTCAATGCCCTTGATGCTCCGATCGATGTTGAGTGCAGTCGGTCTTGCCATGCTGACGTCGGCGATGCCGATAGCCGCCCCGTCGGCCGAAACCACGTCCTCGCCGCCATCGTCGTCACGACCGGCCCCGGTGATGGAGTTTTCCGATGAGGAATTGAAGCTGTTCGCGAGGACGTCCCTGGCGGTCGAGGCGATCAGCGGCAAATGGCAACCGAGGATTTCCGGAGCCGGCAGCAAGACCGAGGAGCAGGACATGCGCGAGCAGGCCATGGGTGAAATGGTCGAGGCTGTCGAGCAAAAGGGCCTGTCCGTCGGTCGCTACAACCAGATCGCTCTTGCCGTGCAATCCGACCCTGAGGTTGCCCAAACCGTACAGTCTTACCGGGCCGCGCAGCCGTAAGGCTGGGTCCGGTCACCGGGGCGATCGCGGCCTGCGCCACCCTCCCCGGGTTGGCGGTCGCCCCGGACCATTCTTGACGGTTAGCGGAACAGTAGGACCGGAATCTTGCAGGACCGCACCATCTCGACCGTCGTCGAGCCGATGAACAGCGCCCGGATCCGGGAATGGCCGAACGCGCCCATCACCAGCAGGTCGATGGCGTCGTTCTCGACTGCCCTGGTGATGACCTCTTCCGGCTGGCCCGGTCGGATCTCACCGGTGGCGGAGTGGCCGGCGGCCGTAAGCTTTGCGACAGCGTTGTCCAGTCGGCGCCGCGCCTCGGCTGTCTCGGACCCGACCGTCAGCAGCAGGCACTCGGTACCGGTCAACAGCGGCCCGCTCGCCAGGGTGTCGATGGCCTTCAGCGCGCTGGCGCCGCCGTCGAAAGCGATCAACGCACGGCGGACCGGCTTAAAGGCTCGAGACGCGACCAGTACGGGCTTGGTGGTGGACCGGGCCACCCGCTCCAGGTTGGAGCCAAGATGCAGCTTGGCGAAGTCGGCGGCCTCGCCGCGCTTGCCGATCACGATCATCTCTGCACCGGCCTGGAACTCGGCAACGGTCTCCAGCAGATCGCCATGGCGGAGTTTGGTGGTGACCTCGCCGACTTTGCCTTCCAAGCTCTGCTTTGCCTGCTCCAGAATTAGCCGGCCGCGCTTCTGCGCGAGCTTGGCCTTCTGCTCGTCCAGGGAGGCGAGTTCGGCCAGCAGGGTGTCGCGGGCGTCGGCCGCCAGGTTGCCGGTGTAGTCGGCCCCGGGTGCGCTCGATACGTCGCGCCGGCCCAGCACGTGCACGATCTCGACAGACGCGCCGGTCCGCTCGGCGGCCCAGGCGGCGTGGTCGCACACGCTCTGCGCATAGATCGACGCGTCGATCAAAGCCAAAAGTTTGGTCAAAATCCGTCCTCCCTCAGTGCCCCATGAGACGCTCAAGGGCGCCGGGCTTATCGTGGATCGCGAGCTTGTCGACGATGGTCTCGCTCGCTTCGTTGAGGCCGATGATGTCGACTTCGGCGCCTTCCCGACGGAACTTCAGCACGATGGTGTCCAGGGCGGCCACACTGGAGATGTCCCAGATGTGGGCCCGGCGCACGTCGATCGTCACTTTCTCCAGGGCTTCCCGGAAATCGAAGGCGGCCGCGAAGTCATCCGCCGAGGCGAAGAACACCTGACCTTCGACAACATAGGTCCGAGCGGCGCCGTCATCCGAAAGGGTCGACGTGACCCGGAAGATCTGCGCGATCTTCCACGAGAAGAAGATCCCCGACAGCAGCACTCCGACCAGCACGCCGATCGCCAGGTTGTGGGTAGCGACGACGCCGATCACGGTCGCCAGCATCACGATCGACGAGCTGCGCGGATGGTGCTTCAGGTTGCGGATCGATGCCCAGCTGAACGTACCGATCGACACCATGACCATGATCGCGACCAGGGCGGCCATCGGGATCAGCTTGACCCATTCGCCCAGGACGACGATCAGGAACAGCAGGAAGATGCCGGCGCAGAATGTCGACAGCCGGCCGCGGCCGCCGGACTTCACGTTGATCACCGACTGGCCGATCATCGCGCAGCCGGCCATGCCGCCGATGAACCCGGTGGCGACGTTGGCGATGCCCTGGCCGACGCATTCGCGGTTCTTGTCGCTCTTGGTGTCGGTCAACTCGTCGACGACCGAGGCGGTCATCAGTGATTCCAGCAGGCCGACCGCGGCGATCGCCGCCGAGTACGGCAGCACGATCAGCAGCGTCTCGAGGGTCAGCGGTACGTCCGGCAGCAGGAACACCGGCAGGGTCGACGGCAACTCACCCATGTCGCCGACGGTGCGCAGGTCGAGATCGAGGCCGATGGTGAGCGCGGTCAGGACGACGATGCAGACCAGGGGTGACGGCACCACCTTGGTCAGGCGCGGCAGCAGGTAGATGATGCCCAGTCCGGCAGCCACCATGATGTAGGTCAGGTATGGCACGTCGATCAGTTCGGGCAGCTGGGCCATGAAGATCAGGATCGCCAGGGCGTTGACGAAGCCGGTCATCACCGAGCGCGAGACGAACCGCATCACGTAGCCGAGCCGGAACACCCCCGCGCCGATCTGCAGCACGCCGGCCAGCACCGAGGCGACCAGCAGGTATTGCAGGCCGTAGTCGCGGACCAGGGTGACCATCAGCACGGCGGTTGCGGCGGTCGCGGCCGAGATCATCCCGGGTCGGCCACCGGCGATCGCGGTGATCACGGCGATCGAGAACGATGCGTAGAGCCCGACCTTGGGATCGACGCCGGCGATGATCGAGAACGCGATGGCCTCTGGAATCAACGCCAAGGCGACCACCAGTCCGGCCAGCACATCGCCGCGGATGTTGCCGAGCCATTCGTCGCGCAACCGCAACACCGAGAATGTCATTCAGGAAGCTCCTTACCTGCCCTGCTGTGGGCAGGACACAATCGAGCGGACGTCCGGAGACCGTGACATCCGTAACGCGATGTCGATGAGGCGCCAGCAGGTTGCCGCAATAGAGCGGTGCAGCGCCAGATCGGGTTGATGGGATCATGCTGCACTGCAGCAATCAACTCATGAGATACCCTTTCAGGGGCCGTCAGGCAAGCCCGGAGATGATTTGAGAGGCTTCAAAGCGCTCGGTTGGGGTATCGGCACGGGCTGTTCCTCGGGGGTGATGGGTTTGGGGCGGGGTGAAAGTTCGGGTCATTTACGAGGCGGATCCGACCAATGAATTCGCGCTCGGCGAGGGCAACACCCTGGTCTTGAAGAGTGTGAATGCCAGTCAGCCGCAATCGGACTGGTTCACTTTCGTGTATTGCTTCTACGAACTGGATCGGTGCAGTCCGGTTCGGTTCATCGGTCACGGTTTCTCTGCGAACAGTGCCGGCCCTGAGTAATAGGAAATATCCTTAACCTTCAGCTCCAAGCATTACCTTACAGGTTTGCTTCGCAGTCCTGGACGACCTGCAGATCAGGGTCGTTGACGTCGGTGCGTTAACGTTAAATTATTAGATATAGCGTTAAAATGCGCATCAAATACGCTTAAAGGCATGATCGCGACTGGCGATCACCCCAAAATCCGAATCTCGCGCCACCTGTTTGTTCGAAGGACAAGCACCCATGACCGGTATCCACATCTGTGTGCCGACTCATACCACCACGCTGCTGATCGTCGACGCTGAGGTTGATGACGCGTCCCTGTTGATCGCCGGTCGGCAGCCCGGGATCGACGTTCTGCGTCTGACGCCCGGCGGACGCGGGCTGCAGCAAATTGCCGAGTATCTGGCTAACCGGCACGGGATCGCGTCGCTGCACATCCTGAGCCATGGCGAGCCGGGCGCGCTGCAACTGGCAGGCGAACGGATCGACGTGCCGGCGCTGGCGATTCAACGGGGCGTTCTGGGCGATATTGCCGACTCGCTGGCAACTGACGCGACGGTCACCCTGTATGGCTGTTCGGTGGCAGCGGGGAAGCTTGGTCGCGGTTTCCTGGAGTACCTTGAAGCATCCCTTGGTGCCGATGTCGCTGCTTCGGTGAGCCCGGTCGGGGCTGCGGGGCTTGGCGGCGGATGGACTGTGCGCGGCCGTGACGGAGCGGCGTTTGAACCGGCGTTTGCTGCTGAAGCGCGGGCTGCCTTTCCAGGATTGCTGGCGAACACCACCGGTACCGCTGCTGCCGAGGTCCTGTCCGGTACGGCGGGCGACGACACCATCTCGGCGTTGGACGGGAACGACACCGTCTCCGGCCTTGACGGCAATGATCTGCTGTATGGCGATGCCGGGAACGACACGCTGTACGGCGGCGGCGGTGTCGACACGCTGTACGGCGGTGTTGGGAATGACTTCCTGTACGGCGAGACCGGCAACGACCTGCTGTTCGGCGAAGACGGCAATGATGGCATGTCGGGTGGCGTCGGCGACGACACCTTGTATGGCGGAAACGGCAACGACACGTTGATCGGTAGCAGCGGAGCCGATCGTCTGTACGGCGGCGACGGCAACGACTGGATGTGGGGCGGGAGGGGCGACGACCTGCTGTACGGCGGGAACGGTGCTGACACTCTTTCCGGTGGCGATGGCGTCGACTCGCTCTACGGCGAAGCCGACGACGATCTGATCAGCGGTTTCAGCGGCGACGACATCCTGTTCGGTGGGGCCGGCAACGACACGCTCCGCGGCAACGCCCAGAACGACACGCTGTCCGGCGGCCTTGGCAACGACGCACTGTCCGGTGGCGCCGACGACGACGTGCTGTCTGGCGGTGGCGGTGACGACCTGCTGTACGGCGGTTCCGGTTTCGACACCCTGGTCGGCGGTTCCGGCAACGACACGTTTACCGGCAGCGCGTCGGACCACAACGGTGACACGATTTCGGACTTCGCGGTCGGCGACAGCATCATCGTGACCGGTGTCGACCTGTCGTCGCTGAACGGCACGACCGCCAGCGGCACGCTCGCGACCGGGAATATTGGCATCACCTTGACCGGAATCACCTCGGCGAACGGCACGTTCGCGGCGACGTTCGACAACACCAACACGACGATCACGCTGGTCGCGCCGGTCGTCGACAGCGGCGGTGGTGGAGGTGGCAGTGGCGGGGGAACCGGCACGCTGGTGGTGAACGACACATCGACGACGAACACCACCGGGGGCGCTCGCACCATCTCCAACAGTGGCAGTTCGCCCGGCAGTGCGGCGATCGTGCAGAACACCGGCAACAACAACAACGTGGTGACCGCCACTCTGCCGGGTTCGGTCAGCATCACCTCGGAGGGCCCGGCGACGGCGCAGTCCGGCACGGATGCGGTCACCACCCTGGTGTCGGCGATTCAGGCCCGCGGATCGACCGGCACCACCGGCCTGGTTTCGAACGCCCAGACCTTCCTGACCAGGCTCGGCACCACCTCCACGCTGGATATCCGCACCATCGTGCCGACCCAGTCGTCGGGCGTGACCACGGACGACCCGATCGTGATCACCGGCAGCCCCGGGTCGAGCCAGTCGGAAGCCTTCGTCATCGACATGCGCTCGATCTCGGGCAAGGTGCTGCAGGTCGACAACATCGAGTTCGTGTCGATCATCGGCTCGGCCCGGGTGATCGGCGGCTCGGGTAACAACTACGCGGTCGGCGACGACAGCGCGCAGTTCATCTCGCTGGGCGAGGGCGACGACACGCTGTACGGCGGCGACGGCAACGACACCATTGGCTCCGCCAGCGGCAACGATGCGCTGTTCGGCGATGGCGGCAACGACACCGTCAACGGCGGTACCGGCAACGATACGGTGTGGGGTGGAACGGACGCCGACGTGGTCTACGGCAACCAGGACGCTGATGTGGTCTATGGCAACCAGGGCAACGACACATTGTTCGGCGGCCAGGGCAACGACACGGTGTTCGGCGGCCGGGATGCCGATTTGGCGTACGGCAACCTGGGCGACGACGTTGTGTACGGCAATCTCGGTAACGACACGCTCTACGGCGGCGACGGCAACGACGTGCTTTACGGTGGTGCCGGCGACGATACGATGATCGGCGGCGCGGGCAACGACACGTTCCAGGGCGGTCTGGGCAACGACCTGATCTCCACCGGAGCCGGCAACGATCTCATCGCGATAAGCGCTGGCAATGGGGCGGACACGGTGTCCGACTTCGACGGCGCGTCGGGCGACCGGGTCCAGGTTGCCTCCAACATCAACGGTGGTTCGATCGACACCTTCGCCGAATTGCAGGCGGCGTCGACCAACAATGCCGACGGCAACGTCGTAATCGCGCTCGGCGGCGGCAACACCCTGACCTTGATGGGGGTGAACACCAGCCAGTTGCAATCGGACTGGTTCACCTTCGTCTGAACACTTCCAGAGGGCTGACCACTCGTCGACCCTCGATCAAGCTCTTGCAGCGCCACCCGCCGAGACCCGGCGATTGGCGTCAGTTTCTGTTGGTCGCAACCCATTCAACTCGCTTGTCATTGTGTGAGTACCGGATGTTCTGTCGAGCGCTGCGAGATGGTGCAGCAATGTCATCGGAACGCTCGGTGAATTGCTGTCCAGTCGTATATACATACAATTTTAGGTTTATTGTTGAAAGCTGAACCGAGAACGCATATCGTTTCATGCGTGGGAAGAGTTTTGTAATTTTCAATTGAAAATCGCTCTCGGCCAAAGTGCCGGGCCTAGACGAGTGCCGTGGGCGGTCCGCTGCGCTCTGCGGTTCATGAGTGCCAGAAAGGACACGCCGCGATGACACGCAATCCTCCGCTTCGGGCGGGTAGCGCCCATTCCGTTTCCGGTAAAGAACTCCTGGTCGTTGATTCGGCAGTCGGTGATGCATCCCTGCTGGTGAGCGGCCGACGAGCGGGAATGGATGTTCTGCATCTCGTTCCTGGCAGGCGCGGGTTGGAACAGATCGCCACCCATCTGGCGGGCCGGCGCGGAGTTACCTCCCTGCACATCCTCAGCCATGGTGAGCCGGGTGCGATTCTGCTCGCCGGCGAACGGGTCGACCTGCCGGCTCTGGTGATGCGGCGCGTGGCCCTGGCCGGTATCGCCGACGCCCTGGCGCCCGACGCCGAAGTGCTGTTGTACGGCTGTTCGGTGGCGGCCGGACCCCGCGGGCGTGGATTCCTCGAGTATCTCGAAGCCTCGTTGGGGGCTGATGTCGCGGCTTCCGTGAGCCCGGTCGGCGCGTCGACGCTCGGCGGTTCCTGGACGCTGCGCGGGCGCAACGGCGCCGCTGTCGACCCGGCCTTCGCGTCATCGGCACGGGCCGCCTTCCCAGGGCTGCTCGTGGCATACGCAATGGACATCTTCGGCAACGGCATCACCGGGACAGTCAACGACGACAATTTCGACGCGCTCGCCGGGGAGTTCAACGCCAACGACACGCTCAACGGGGCCGGCGGAACGGACACGCTGAACATAGCCGGGGCGCAGGGAACGCTGACCCTGACGGCGACCACGATCACCAACATCGAGATCGTGAACATCACCGCGGGCGTCCAGGACATCTCCACCAACGACGGCAACGTCGCTGCCGGTGAGACCCTGACCGTCAACGCCTCGACCAACAGTTCCAGCGTCACCTGGAACGGCGCCGCCGAGACTGACGGCGTCTTCTCGATGACCGGTGGCAGCGGCGCCGACTCCCTGGTCGGTGGCGCCGGAGCGGATACGATTTCCGGCAATTCCGGGAATGACACGCTGCGCGGCGAAGCGGGCAACGACCGGCTCTTCGGCGGTACCGGCAACGACCAACTGTCCGGTGGCGCCGGGACCGATACCCTGTCGGGCGGCGCCGGCAATGATCTCATGTCGGGCGGGTCCGGTTTCGATACTCTGGTCGGGGGGGCCGGCAACGACACTTTCACCGGCAGTGCGTCGGACCACAACGGCGACACAATCTCCGATTTCGCCACCGGCGACAGCATTGTGGTGACCGGCGTCGATCTGTCGTCGCTGAACGGCACGACCGCCAGCAGCACGCTCGCCACCGGCAGCAATGGCATCACGCTGACCGGCATCACGTCGGCCAGCGGCACGTTCGCGGCGTCGTTCAGCGGTGGCAATACGACCATTACGCTGGTTGCGCCCGTGGTCGACAACGGCGGCGGTGGCGGAACGGTGGTCGTCAACGACACGACATCGACCGACACCACCGGGGGCGCCCGCACCATCACAAACAGCGGCGGCTCGCCCGGCAGCGCGGCGGTCGTGCAGAACACCGGCAACAACGGCAATGTGGTGACCGCGACCTTGCCGGGTTCGGTCAGCATCACCTCGGAGGGCCCGGCAACGGCGCAGTCCGGCACGGATGCGGTCACCACCCTGGTGTCGGCGATTCAGGCCCGCGGATCGACCGGCACCACCGGCCTGGTTTCGAACGCCCAGACCTTCCTGACCAGGCTCGGCACCACCTCCACGCTGGATGTCCGCACCATCGTGCCGACCCAGTCTGCGGGCGTGACCACGGACGACCCGATCGTGATCACCGGCAGCACCGGGTCGAGCCAGTCGGAGGCCTTCGTCATCGACATGCGCTCGATCAGCGGCAAGGTGCTGCAGCTCGACAACATCGAGTTCGTGTCGATCATCGGCTCGGCCCGGGTGATCGGCGGCTCGGGCAACAACTACGCGGTCGGCGACGACAGCGCGCAGTTCATCTCGCTCGGCGAGGGCGACGACACGCTGTACGGCGGCGACGGCAACGACACCATCGGCTCGGCCGACGGCGCCGACCAACTGTTCGGCGAAGGCGGCGCCGACACGGTGAACGGCGGCACCGGCGCCGACACGGTGTGGGGCGGTACCGACGCCGACGTGGCCTACGGCAACCAGGACGACGATGTGGTGTACGGCAACCAGGGCAACGACACCCTGTTCGGCGGCCAGGGCAACGACGTGGTATTCGGCGGCCAGGACGCCGACATCGTTTATGGCAACCTGGGCGACGACGTGGTGTACGGCAATCTGGGCGATGACACGCTGTATGGCGGGGCCGGCAATGACCTCCTGTACGGCGGTGCCGGCAACGACACGCTGATCGGAGGCGTGGGCAACGACACGTTCCAGGGCGGTCTGGGCAACGATCTGTTCTCCACCGGAACCGGCAACGACGTCATCATTGTGAGCGCCAGCAGCGGGGCGGACACGGTCTCCGACTTCGACGGCGCGTCGGGCGACCGGGTCCAGGTTGCCTCCAACATCAACGGTGGTTCGATCGATACCTTCGCCGAGTTGCAGGCGGCGTCGACCAACAACGCCGACGGAAATGTCGAGATCGCGCTCGGCGGCGGCAACACGTTGACCCTGATGGGGGTGAACACCAGCCAGCTGCAATCGGACTGGTTCACCTTCGTCTGAGCTGATGCTCTACTGCCGGCTGGCGTCGCGCCAGGGTGTCTGGCGCGTCGGGTCCGTCAACGGGAGCATCCATGATCGACTTCATCGACCAGCCGCCGCCGGGTTCGTCGCGGCCGTTCAGCCGTGCCGCCCGCGCCGGCAACCTCGTCTTCGTCTCCGGCCACTCGGCACCGCACGACCCGGCGAACGGCGTTCACCGCGGCGAGACCGCCGCCGAACAGGTCCGCGAAGCGCTGGCGGTGGTCGGCGAGATCCTGCGCGACGCCGGCAGCAGCCTGGAGCGGGTTGTGCAGGTGACGATGCTGATCACCGACCCGGCCGACTATGCCACCTGCAACGCGGAATACGTGAAGCACTTCCCGGGAGGCCTGCCGGCCCGCCACACCGCCCGGTTCGGTGTGCCGACCGATGCCAAGGTCGGGTTCGCCTGCATCGCGCTGGCCGGCGACTGAACGGCCCCGAGTTCGCGGACGCGTTGGCGGCGCAAGCCGTTGAGCTGATTGCTCCCATGTCGTCTGATGATATGGTTTCCGCTTCAGGACATCGCATCAACACACGGCGTTTGGAATGCATTCATGACGATTGGATTTATCGGCCTCGGCGGCATGGGGACCGGTCTGGTGAAGAACCTCGCCCTGAAAGGGCAGGCGGTGCGCTGCTTCGATCTGGCGCCTGAGAAAGCGCAGCGCATGGCCGAATTCGGGGCCGCGCCGGCAGCCTCGATACGCGAGGCCGCCGAGGGCGTGTCGATCCTGGCGCTGTGCGTCACCACCGCCGAAGCGGTCGAGGCGATCCTGTTCGGCGCCGATGGAGGCGTGGCCGGACTGCTGCCGGCCGGCGCCATCGTCCTGGATCACACCACGGTCAGCCCGGAGCATGTCGAGCGGATGAACGCGCGTTGTGCGGAAGTCGGTCTGCGCTACGCCGAGGCGCCGATCACCCGCACGCCGATCCACGCCGAACAGGGCCGGGTGAACGTGCTGTTCGGCGGGACGGCGGAACTGCTCGACGAACTGCGCCCGGTGTTCGCCTGTTACGCCGAGAACGTCTTCCACGTCGGTCCGTCCGGCCACGCCATCCGACTGAAGCTGATCCACAACTACATCGCCTTCGCCACCGTCGCGGCGTACTGCGAGGGCTTCGCGCTGGCCGCCCGCGAGGGACTGGACATGACCAAGGTGATCGACATCATTTCGTCGGCCGGTGGCAAGTCGGGGATGATGGATCTGTACGGCGAGAAGACGCTGCGCCGGGATTTCGCACCCTACATGTCGCTGGCCAACGCCGAGAAGGACGTCAAGTACTACGCCCGATGGCTGGAGGCGACCGGCCTGCCGAGCGGCATGGCCGAGGCGGTTCACCAGACCTACGTGAACGCGTCCGACCTTGGGTACGGCGGCGAAGGCTGCACGGCGGTCATCAAGCCGTACGAGCGCGCCTCCGGGGTGGAGGCTAGGCTGCCGGACGGGACCGGGTCGTAGGGCCGCGGGAACCAGGAGACGCGGGGCGGAGACAGGAGGACGGCATGGTGGACCACACTGACCTGAAGCATCTGCGGCGCGCCCTGGAGTTGGCGCGCGAGGCCTTGGAGGCCGGCGACGCGCCGTTCGGCTCGGTCCTGGTGGCTTCCGACGGGACCGTGCTGGCCGAGGATCGCAACCGGACCGGCGGCGGCGACCGCACCCGGCATCCGGAGTTCGCGCTGGCGCGCTGGGCGGCCGAGAACATGAAGCCCGCGGACCGGCCCGGAGCGACTGTCTACACCTCCGGCGAGCACTGCCCGATGTGCGCCGCCGCCCACGGCTTCGTCGGCCTCGGCCGTATCGTCTACGCCGGCTCCTCCGGTCAGTTGGTGGCATGGCGGGCGGATTTCGGCGCCGCTCCCTCACCGGTGCGCGCTTTGCCGATCCGGGAGGTGGTGCCGGGCCTCACGGTGGAAGGCCCGGTGCCGGAACTTGCGGACGAGTTGCGCGAGATGCACCGGCGGTACAGCGCCGAACTGGCCGCCCGGGGCTGAACGCCCCGCCTATTCCGCTGCCGGGCGCGGCTGCAGCGGCGGGGTGACGTCGTCGGGGATCGGGCAGACATAGGGCTGCCGGGCCAGCCGCTCGCGGTGGTCCATCTTGGCGCGTGCGAGCAGCAGCTCGTCCGAGAACAGCATGCGGGCGGTGGCGCCCATCACCTGCCCGGCATAGGTCATGCCCTTGTGGGCGGCCGGCGCCTTGCCTTGGGCGGTGATCTGCCAGGTGTGGCCGGGGGTGCCGATGGCGTGGGTGGCGACCAGGGCCTGCACGGTCGGCACCGCCCACGACACGTCGGCCACGTCGGTCGACCCCATCATCTTGTCGCCGATCGCGGTGCGCGGGACGACGTAGTCGCACAGCGGCTCGCCCTGGCGCGGTTCGACCCCGGCGCGGCGGTAGGCGGCGGTGATGTCCTCGGCGGTCAGGGTAGCCTGGATACGCGCGGCGTAGGCCCGATCGGCGTCGTCGAACGCGATCCCGCCCAGCCCGTCCAATGCGGCCTGCATCGCCTCCTCCAGCGGGGTGTTGCCCAGCAGGTTGGAGACCGCCGAGATCACCTTGATGTCCACCGACGTCTCGGTCATCAGCGCCGCCCCCTGGGCGACCTTCTTGACCCGCTCGATCAGCGCCAGCATGCCCGGCAGGTCGGTGGCGCGGACGGTGTAGCGGACCTTGGCGGTGCCCTGCACCACGTTCGGCGCGGTGCCGCCGGCGTCGAGATAGGCGTAGTGGATGCGCGCCGAGCTCGGCATGTGCTCGCGCATGTAGTTGACGCCGACGTTCATGAGCTCGACTGCGTCCAGCGCGCTGCGCCCGAGATGCGGCGACACCGCGGCGTGGCTGGTCCGGCCGGTGAAGGTGAAGTCGATGCGGGTGTTGGCCAGGCTGTGGGCGTCGAACACCTTGGTCATGGCGTTCGGGTGCCAGGTGATCGCGGCGTCGACGTCGGCGAAGGCGCCGTCGCGCACCATGAACGCCTTGGCAGCGCCGCCCTCCTCGGCCGGGCAGCCGTAGTAGCGCACCCGGCCGGGCGTGCCGGTGGCCTCCAGCCAGTCCTTCAGCGCGCACGCCGCCAGCAGGGCGGCCGAGCCCAGCATGTTGTGGCCGCAGCCGTGGCCTGCACCCCCGGCGACCAGCGGCTTCGGTTCGGCGATGTTGGCCTCCTGGCTCAACCCCGGCAGGGCGTCGTACTCGCCCAGGATGGCGATCACCGGCCCACCCTCGCCGGCCTCGCCCAGCACCGCGGTCGGGATGCCGGCGACCTCCTCGGTCACCCGGAAGCCCTTGGCGCGCAGCACCGCGGTGTGTTCGGCGCACGACCGGTATTCGGCGTACAGCGTCTCGGGCATGCCCCACACTCGGTCGGACAGCACGATGAGGTCGGCTCGGTGGCTGTCGATGTGCGGCAGGATCGGATCGGTGTTCTGCATGGCGGATTCCCTGGGCTGGGGAGCGCCCCGGACGGGGCGCGGGTCTGGCGGGAGCGGAAGGATTCCACAGATGCGCGGCGTTGGGGATGGGGTTTGTTCGGAGACCGTGCGCTCCGCCGACGACAGTATCCGTCGACTGATATTCTCAGGTTGCCGGCAATGTGAGAACATCGGCTCACCCGCCTCGAATGAACACGACCTCCAAAAAACTCGGCCTGAAAATCAAGAATTCACGAGGCTGTCCCGGATAACCCCCGAAGCAGGTTATCGGGGACAGCCCCTTCGAGAACGTCCAGAAGGGAAACAAGATGCGCCCGATCATCGACATGGAAATCGAAGCCCCGCTGTCCGAGGCCGCCCTGCGCGTCCAGGAGATCGGCAAGGGCCGGCCCGGTACCCCGATGGGCGAGTCCCTGGCCCGACCCGAGGGATACGGGTTCGCCAATTACGGTACCGTCTTCGGCGGCGGCTCGACCGGGTCGGCGACCAAGGGCTTCACGCCGGACGAGATCGACCGTCAGTTCGAGGCGATCGTCGCCGACATGGACCGGGCGAACATCGAATACGGCTTCATGTGCAACATGCTGAACAGCGAGATCGGCCCCATCCACCGCAAGCATCCCGGCCGCTTCAAGATGTTCGCCCTCATCGATCCGATGGACGGCATGCGCGGGGTGAGGGAACTCGAACGGCTGGTGCGGGAGGACGGCGCCAACGGGTTTCGCGTGACCGCGCTCAGCAACTGCCTGCCGGCCAGCGACCGCCGCTACTATCCGCTCTACGCCAAGTGCGTCGAGCTGAACGTGCCGGCCAAGATCTACAGCACCATGAACTACGCCAACGACCGGCCCTACGATCTCGGCCATCCGCGCCACCTCGACCAGGTCGCCGTCGACTTTCCGGAGCTGAAGATCGTCGCCGGGCTGGGCGGCTGGCCGTGGGTCGCGGACATGGTCGGCCTGCTCGCCCGGCATCCGAACCTCTACTGCGATACCTCGGCCCACCGGCCGCGCTACTTCGGCAAGCCGGGGGCCGGCTGGGAGATGTTCATGCAGTTCGGCAACACCCGCCTGCAGGACAAGATCATGATCGGGATGTCGCGCTATCTCTTCGGCTGCTCGTTCGAGGAGCTGATCGGTGAGTACAGCCAGCTTCCGCTCAAGGAGAAGGTCCTGGACAAGTGGTTCTACCACAACGCCAAGCGGTTCTTCGAAGGCAACTGAACCCGGCGGTCCACGTCCGCCCGCTTACCACAGCCGCACAGCAAGGGGTCACGATGACCAGGGATGTCTCGTCTCTCATCAGGCCGGCGACGATCGCCGTCATTGGCGCGTCGGCCACGAAAAGGGCCCAGGGCAACGCCGTAATCGACAATCTGCTGAGCCGGGACTGCGGGCGCCGGATCATCCCGGTCCACCGCAGCGCCGGGACGGTCCAGGGCCTGGCGACGGTCGCGACCATCGAAGACCTGCCCGACGGGGTCGATCTCGCGATCGCCTCGGTCCCCGCCGGCGCCGCGGCCGAAACGGCGCGGGCGCTGGAGGCGCGCGGCGTGAAGTCGGCGATTTTCTTCGCCTCCGGGTTCTCGCCGGCGGACGGGGAGGCGTTCCGCTCCCTGGCCGCCGCGAGCGCCATGAACATCCAGGGGCCGAACTGCATGGGCCTGATCAACCTCAACGACGCGCTGTTCCTCTATCCGGCGACGACGTCGAGCAAGATCAGGGCGGGCAAGGTTGCGTTCGTCGCGCAGTCCGGCTCGGCGGCGATCACCCTGATGAATTCGGCCGAGTTCGGCATCTCCAAGATCATCACGGTCGGCAGCGAGTTCCAGCTGACCGCCGCCGACTACATGGACTGGCTGGCGACGGATGACGATACCGCCGCGATCGGCGTGGTCCTGGAGGCGATCAAGGACCCGGACGCCTTCGCCCGTGCCGCGCGCCGGATCCGCGACAACGGCAAGTCCCTGACCATCCTGAAGGTCGGCAACTCCGAGGTCGGGTCGGCCGCGACCCTGGCCCACACCGGATCCATGACCAACGACGCCGACACCTACCGGCTCTACTTCGAGGCGAACGGCATCGCCACCGTCGACGATTACGACGAGCTGAACGCCTCCCTGGAGATCCTGTCGCGCCACGGCCAGCGGCACGGCACGGGCAGGCTGGCGATCGTCGGCATTTCGGGCGGGCAGACGGCGCTTGCCTGCGACGTCGCCGCGGCTGCCGGCATCGAACTCGCGCGTTTCGGCGATGCCGTGGTCCGTGACATGGGCCGGGTGTCTCCCGGCACGCTGGCCCAGAACCCGATCGACTTCGGCTCGGTGGTGGACGAGGCCGCCCGCGACATCGCCGGCTCGATCAAGGCCGTCCTCGACGACGACGGCATCGACGTGCTGGCCGTGATCCAGGATTGCCAGGCCGGCCTGCACCCGAAGTCGCTGGAATCCTACACCACGCCGATCGACGCCTATTGCCGCAGCGCTGTCGCGGCGTCGAAACCGATCGTCGCGATCTCTCCGACCTCGGAGGAGATCCACCCGGGCGTCCGCGCGACGTTCGAGAGCCACGGCATTCCGATCGTCAGCGGCCTGCGCGAGGGCCTCGTCGGGATCCGGACGATCTCGCGGCCCCACCCGCGCCCGCCCGCCGACACGCCGGAAACCCCCGGGACGCTCGCCCGAAAGACCCGTGCCCTGGGCCTGATCCAGGACGGGTTGAAGAGCGGCCGGTCCCAGCTGGCGCCGGACGCCTGCATGGAAATCCTGGCCGCTTACGGCATTCCGACGCCCCCGTCCCTGGTGGTCGGGAACGCGTCGGAGGCGGTGGCGCGGGTCGCCGAGGTCGGGTTCCCGCTGGCCGTCAAGATCGCGTCCAAGGACATCGCCCATCGCTCGGAACTCGGCGGCGTCGTGCTGGGCGTGAACGACGTGGACGGCCTCTCGGCGGCGATCGCCCGGATCGCCGGCAGCGTCGCGGCGGCCGCGCCCGACGCCGCGATCGACGGCTACGAGCTGCAGCGCGAGGTCCGCGGCGACCTCGAGGCGGTGGTCGGCTTCGTCGCCTCGCCGCCCTTCGGCGTCAAGGTCATGGTCGGAACCGGCGGGACCCTCGTGGAGCTGACCGGCGACCTGGCGATGGGGCTGGCGCCGCTGACGGTGGCGGACGCCCAGGCGCTCATCGCTTCGACCAAGCTCGGCCAGCGCCTGGACGGCTACCGGAACCTCATCGCCAGGACCGACACCCGGCCGCTCGCCGAACTGGTCGCGAACCTGTCGCTGATGGCGCGCGAACTGGGGGACCGGATCACCGGCTGCGATCTGAACCCGGTGATGATCCGAGCCGGATCCGGCGACGTCGTCGTCGTCGACGTGCTCATGACGGTGGGGTGACACTGGGGGAGAGTCGGTCGTACGGCCTCGCGGAACTATCTGCAAGGTCGGCCTCTTCGGTTACCCGGAAGCCCTTGGCACTGTACCCTGACTTCATGCTTTTTTAGGTTGGTAAGCGATTGGAAAGCGGATCGGCTTGTATGTCGTGAGCCGGATAATGTTACTACTGGTTGTCTTGACTACGCTCGTGCACCGCTATGCCATCAAGTGAGGCGGTTACGGAATAGCCGCTGAAGCGAGGAGGGGGCAGTTGGCTATCCCTGACTACCAGACCCTAATGCTGCCCGTTCTGAGGCTGGCTGCGGCTGGCGAGACTCGCGTTCCCGATGCCGCGGAGACGATCGCTGACGATCTCGGTCTGTCGGCGGCAGAGCGCGAAGAACTACTTCCTAGTGGCCGGCAGCGCTTGCTCCACAATCGGATCCACTGGGCTAAGTTCTATATGAACAAAGCCGGGCTGATCGACCAGCCGCGCCGTGGTCGGTTTGTCGTGAGTGAAACCGGCAAGCAACTGCTCTCCACGAGCCCAGAGCGGATCGATGTCGCACGCTTGATGCAATACCAGGAGTTTCGCGAGTTCTACACCAACGCTGGTACCGCTAAGGAGGTTGACGGGCCGCCAGACCAGCATCAAGTGGCCCCAAGCCCGTCTGCTGGGCAGACGCCGGAGGAGCAAATCGAAGCTGCTCATCGCGCGCTCCAGACGGCTCTGCGTGGCGAGCTCTTGCAGCGCATTCTACAGAACAGTCCAAGCTTCTTTGAGCAGGTGATCGTCGATTTGCTCGTTGCCATGGGCTACGGAGGCTCACATCGGAACGCCGCTGAGCAACTTGGCCGAACCGGTGATGGCGGTGTTGACGGCGTGATCAATGAAGATCGGCTTGGGCTAGATCGGGTCTACATCCAGGCCAAGCGGTACGGGCCAAATGTCTCTGTTGGACGGCCTGAAGTTCAGGCGTTTGTCGGCAGCCTCGTCGGTCTAGGCGCAAGCAAGAGTGTCTTTGTTACAACTTCCACATTCAGTCAACACGCGACTGACTTCGCTCGGCATTTGAGCCAGAGAATAATATTAATCGATGGTGTCCGATTAGGCGACCTCATGATCGAGTACAATGTTGGTGTGCGTGTCGCCAGAACAGTAGAGTTCAAGCGGTTGGATGAAGATTTTTTTGCTGAAGATCAATGATCGGCGCATAATTATCTTCGATGACGTCACAGAATTTCACAAACTCTTATCCTCTCCACCGCCGCCAGCACCCGCGTCGGCGTGGCCGGCGCATCAAGCTCCACCTTCGCCCCGACCGGCCCGACGCTCGCCACCGCGTCGCGGATCGCCAGCCAGACCGACAGGGCCAGCATTAGCGGCGGTTCGCCGACCGCCTTGGAGCGGAACACCGTGGCCTCGCGGTTCGGGGCGTCGGCCAGCAGGCGGGCGTTGAACACCGGGGGCACGTCGCGGCTGCCGGGGATCTTGTAGGTCGAGGGGCCGTGGGTCCGCAGGGCGCCGGAGGGGTCCCACCACAACTCCTCCGAGGTCAGCCAGCCCATGCCCTGGACGAACGCGCCCTCGATCTGGCCGAGGTCGATCGCCGGGTTCAGCGACGCGCCGCAATCCTGCAGCAGCTCGGCGCGCAGCACCCGCAGCTCGCCGGTCAGGGTGTCGATCGCCACCTCGGCCGCCGCCGCCCCGTAGGTGAAGTAGAAGAACGGCCGGCCGGTGCAGGTGGCGGCGTCCCAGTGAATCTTCGGGGTGCGGTAGAACCCGGTCGACGACAGCGAGACCCGCCGGCTCCAGCACAGCTGCGCCAGCTCGCCGAACGCCAGGCTCTCGTTGCGGGCGAACACCCGTCCGTCGTCGAAGGCGATCTCCTCGACCGGCACCGCGAAGCGTTCGGCCATCACCTCGGCCATCCGACCCCTGATGGTCTGCGCCGCGTTCAGGGCGGCCATGCCGTTCAGGTCGGAGCCGGATGACGCGGCGGTGGCCGAGGTGTTCGGCACCTTGCCGGTGCTGGTGGCCGAGATCCGGATCATCGAGACGTCGATGCTGAAGGCTTCGGCGACCACCTGGGCGACCTTGACGAACAGGCCCTGGCCCATCTCGGTGCCGCCGTGGTTCAGGTGCACGCTGCCGTCGGTGTAGACGTGCACCAGCGCGCCGGCTTGGTTCAGGGTCGGCAGGTTGAACGAGATGCCGAACTTCACCGGCACGGTGGCGAGGCCCTTCTTGACCACCGGGCTCTTGGCGTTGAAGGCGTCGACCGCGGCGCGCCAGCCGGGCAGGTCGACGGCGCGCGCCAGCTCGCCGGTCACCCGCTCGATGATGTTGTCCTCGACCGTCATGCCGTAGGGCGTGACGTTGTTGCGCCCGACCCCGTAGAAATTGCGGGCGCGCACGGTGTCGGCGGGCAGGCGCAGGTGGCGGGCCACGTCGTCGACCAGCGCCTCGATCGCGAGCATGCCCTGCGGCCCGCCAAAGCCGCGGAACGCGGTGTTCGACACCTTGTGGGTCTTGCAGGCGAGGCCGGTGACCCGGACGTGCGGCAGCCAGTAGCAGTTGTCGACGTGGCACAGCGCGCGGGTCACCACCGGCGGGGTCAGGTCGGCGATGTTGCCGGCGTCGGCGGCCAGCATCATGTCGAGCGCCAGGATGCGGCCCTCGGCGTCGATCCCGACGTCGTAGCGGATCAGGAACGGGTGGCGCTTGCCGGTCGCCAGCATGTCGTCGTCGCGGGCCAGCCGCAGCTTGACCGGGCGACCCGATTTGGCGGCCAGCACCGCGGCGATGCCGGCGATGATGGTGGCCTGGCTCTCCTTGCCGCCGAACGCCCCGCCCATGCGCCGGACCTCGACCGTCACCTGGTTGAACGGCAGGCCCAGCAGGTGGGCGACCCCGTGCTGCACCTCGGTCGGGTGCTGGGTTGAGGAGTAGACCTGCATGTCGCGGTCCTCGCCGGGGATGGCGATGGCGATCTGGCCCTCCAGGTAGAAATGGTCCTGGCCGCCGCAGCGCACCTCGCCGGACAGCCGGATCGGCGCCGCCACCAGGGCGGCGTCCGGGTCGCCGCGGGTCATGATCTGCGGCGGCGCGACGTACAGCTTGTGCTCCAGCGCCTCTTCGACGGTCAGCACCGTGGGCAGCGGCTCGTAGTCGACCACCACCCGCGCGGCACCCTCGCGCGCCGCCTCCAGGGTGTCGGCGGCCACCGCGGCGATCGGGTGGCCGGCGTATTCGGCGACCCCGGCGGCCAGCGCCGGCTCGTCGCGCAGGATCGGTCCGATGTCGTTGCGGCCGGGGATGTCGTCGGCGGTGATCGCGGCGACCACGCCGGGCACGGCAAGGGCGGCGGACAGGTCGATGCCGCGCAGCCGGGCGTGCGGGTGCGTGCTCAGCACCAGGGCCGCCTCCAGGGTGTTCGGCGGCAGAGGCATGTCGTCCAGATAGACCGCCCGGCCGGTGACATGGCCGACCGCGCTGTCGTGCCGGACGGCGGCGTGGGCGCCGCGGCGGGCGGTGCCGGTCGGTGGTGGCGGGGGCGCGTTCACAGGGCCTCCAGCCGGACCGGCGCCGGATCGTCCGAGGTTTCCGCCACCAGCCGGCGCAGCAGGTTGGCCGCCGCCGCCAGCCGGTAGGACGCGGTGGCGCGCTGGTCGTCCAGCGGCGCGAAGTCGCGGGCGACGGCGGCGTCGATGCCGGCCAGCGACGCGGAGGTCCAGAGTTGGCCGGTCAGGGCGGCTTCGACGGCGGCGGCGCGGGCGGTGGTCGCCGCCATGCCGCCGTAGAACGCCCGCAGATCGCTCAGCGTGCCGGCCTTCGTCGTCACCCGGAACGCCGCGACCACGGCGGAGATGTCCTGGTCGAACCGCTTCGACAGCTTATAGGCGACGAACCGCTGTCCGGCGCGCAGGGGCGGGATGCGGATCGCCTCGATCACCTCGCCCGGCCGCAGCGCGGTCTGGCGGTAGCCGGTGATGAACCGGTCGGCCGGGATGCGGCGCTGCCCGGTGGCGGAGCGCAGCACGATCTCGGCGTCCAGCGCCATCAGGCACGGCGGGGTGTCGCCGATCGGCGAGGCGTTGGCGAGGTTGCCGGCCAGGGTGCCGAGGTTGCGGATCTGCCGCGACCCGATGCGCCGGACCAGGGCGGCGAACGACGGGAAAGCGGCGTCGAGATGCGGCAGCGCCTCGGTGTAGGTGACGGCCCCGCCGAACTCGAGTGCATCGTCGGTCACGGTGATGCGCTTCAACTCGGGCACCCGGGAGGTCGAGATCACCACGGTCGGCCGCTGCCGCTGCTTGGTGACGGCGAGGCCGAGATCGGTGCCGCCGCCGAGCAGCCAGGCGTCCGGGTACCGCTCGACCAGTGCCGTCAGGTCGGCGAGGGTCGAGGGCGCGAAGAAGCGGTGGCCGTCGTCGCCGAACGTCTCGGATGCCGGCGCGATCCCGGCGGTCGGAACCGTCGTTGGAGCGATCCCGGCGATCCGGCGGCAGGCGTCGACGATCGGCCGGTAGCCGGTGCAGCGGCATAGGTTCCCGGCCAGCGCCTCGTGGATGCGGTCGTCCTCGGCCGGCTCGCCGCCGTGCTGGAACGCGAACATCGCCATGGCGAAACCGGGGGTGCAGAAGCCGCACTGGGTGGCGTCGGTCTCGACCAGCGCCTGCTGCACCTGGTGCAGGGTACCGTCGGCGGCGGCCAGCCCCTCGACGGTGACGACCGCCGTGCCGTCGACCTGCGGCAGCAGCATCAGACAGGAATTCACCGCCTGCCAGCCGCCATCGGGGCGGGCGACCGCCACGGTGCAGGCCCCGCAATCGCCCTCCGCGCAGCCTTCCTTGGTGCCGGTCAGCCGACGGGTGCCGCGCAGGTAGTCGAGCAGCGTGGTGGTCGGCGGAACCCGCTCCTCGGCCACCGGGCGTCCGTTCAGGGTGAAGCGGACCGCTGCCATTGCGGTCTCACGCGGCAGCGCTGGTGGACGAGCGGAACGCCCAGCGGGTCATCCGGCGCTCGACCAGGGCGAACAGCGCGTACATGGCGATGCCCTCGACCGCGAGCGCCATCAGCCCGGCGAACACCAGCGGCATCTGGAAGTTCGACCCGGCCTGGGCCATCAGGAAGCCGATGCCGGCGTTGGCGGCGATCGTCTCGGACACCACCGAGCCGACGAACGCCAGGGTGATCGCCACCTTCAGCGATCCGAACAGATAGGGCAGGGCCCGCGGGATGCCGACCTTCAGCATGATGTCCAGCTTACGCGCTCCCAGCGCGCGCAGCACGTCCTCCAGTTCAGGCTCCATGGTGGCGAGCCCGGTGGCGACGTTCACCACGATCGGGAAGAACGAGATCAGGAACGCGGTGAGGATCGCCGGCACCTCGCCGATGCCGAACCAGATCACCAGGATCGGCACCACCGCGACCTTGGGAATGGTGTTGAAGCCGATCATCACCGGGTAGATGCCGCGGTAGATGGTGCGCGACCAGCCGACGATCAGGCCCAGCACGATGCCGAACGCCACCGCTAGCCCGAACCCGACCATGGTGGTCCACAGCGTCACCAGCGAATGCCGCAGCACCGGTCGCCAGTACTGGACCAGGGCCGCGAGCACCTCCGACGGCGCCGGAAGGATGAACGGGTCGACGTCCAGCAGCCGGCAGGTCGCCTCCCACACCGCGAACAGGCCGATGGTGAACCACAGCGGCACCAGGCGTTCCATCGAGCCGCTCATGCCGCGCGCATCTCGGCGATCCGGCCGCGCAACTCGTGGATCAGGTCGACGAACGCCGGCTCGAAGCACACTTCCAGGTCGCGGGGCCGCGGCAGCTCGACCTGCCGGGTGGTGACGATGCGGCCGGGCCGCGCGCTCATCACGTGGATGGTGTCGGCCAGGAACGCCGCCTCGCGCAGGTCGTGGGTGACCAGGACGACGGTGAAGCCGATCCGCTCCCACAGATCGCGCAGCACGCACCACAGCTCCTCGCGGGTGAACGCATCCAGCGCCGCGAACGGCTCGTCCAGCATCAGCAGTTCCGGCTCGTGGATCAGCGCCCGGCACAGCGAGGCGCGCTGCTGCATGCCGCCGGACAGCTCCCACGGAAATCGGTCGCCGAAGCCGGCCAGACCGACGGTCGCCAGCAGCGCTTCGGCGCGCTCCTTGTACTGCTTCTTCTCGGCCCGGAACCGGCGGCGGTACGGCTCGACGATCTCCAGCGGCAGCAGCACGTTGTCGGTCACCGTGCGCCACGGCAGCAGGTTCGGGTTCTGGAACGCCATGCCGGCGATCTTCACCGGGCCGTCGACGGCGGCACCGTCCAGCGACACCCGGCCCTCGGTCGGCCGGACCAGTCCGGTGACCAGCCTCATCAGCGTGGACTTGCCGCAGCCCGACGGGCCGACCACGGCGGTGAACTCGCCGCGACCGACCGCCAGGCTGGTGCCGCGCAACGCCGTCACGTCGCCGGACGCACCCCGGTAAGTCAGGGTGACGCCGTCGATGTCGACGAAGGCGGTCATGCGGCGGCCCGTGAAGGACCGCGATCGGGTAGGCTTCTCACTTCGCCAGCATGCGGTCGGCGGCCAGGGGCAGGTATTCCGACGTGAACACGTCGTCGGCCGTCGGCCGTGCCTTGAAGTCGTAGGTCACCGCGATCTGATCGATCGAGGCGGCGAGGCGGGCCGCGTCGACGCCGCCGAAGCCGTTGGCCTTGACCCAGGGTGTGGCGATGTTGTCGCGGATCGCCATCTTCAGCCGCGCCAGCTCGATCGCCCGGTCGGCGGTCTCGTTGCGCTTCATGACCGAGTCGATGGCGGAATCCGGATCCTTCACGGTGTCCTGCACCCCCTTGATGGTGGCGCGCACGAAGGCGGCCACGATCTGCGGGTTGGCGGCGGCGAAGTCCGGGTTGACCATGACCGCGTTGCCGTACAGCACCAGCCCGTAGTCGGCCATCAGCATGACCGTGATGTCCTCGGGCTTCACGCCCTTGAGCTGAAGGTTGAAGTAGGACGAGAACGAGAATCCGGTGATCGCGTCGACGTCGCCGTTGGCCAGCATCGGCTCGCGCACCGGAAACCCGACGTTGTTGATCGTCACCTTGGACGCGTCGATGCCGTTCTCCTTCACGAACGCCTTCCACTGAGCGTAGGCGCCGTCCGGGGCCGGGGCGCCGAGGATGCGGCCTTCCAGATCCTTCGGCTTGGTGATCCCGGTCTTGGCGATGGTGACGATCGCGAACGGCGGCCGGTCATAGACCATCAACACCGCCTTGACGGCCTTGTCGGGGTTCTGGTCGCGGAACTTGACCAGCGAGTTGATGTCGAAGAACCCCATGGGGTAGGTGCCGGCGGCGACCCGACCGATTCCGGCGACCGAGCCGGGGCCGGTGTCGACCGTGACGTCCAGTCCTTCGGCCTTGTAGTAGCCCTTGTCGATCGCAACGAAATACGGCGCCGACGGTCCCTCGAACTTCCAGTCGAGCGCAAACTTCAGCGCCGTCTCTGCGAACGCCCCGGTGGCCGCTGTGCATGTCATTACCGCGGCCAGCGCCGCCCCGATCCGATGGAACCGCATTTCCCCGAGCCCTCCTGTCCGCTGTTCACTGTGCGCCGGTCGTCCGGCGTCAGATTGTCCGCAATCGCCGTGCCAGCGATTCCATGGCGCTGCGCCGCCCTGCATCCTGGCGGTGCCGCTCAAAGCGTAGGCAAACACGCGTCGGCACTGTTCAATCATACGTCAGAGACCGCGTCGGCGCGCAACCATCCGCCAAGGTCAACTCCCCCGATACGTCGAATAGCTCCACGGTGTCGCCAGCAGCGGCACGTGGTAGTGGCCTTCCGGCTCGGCGATCGCGAAGCGCACCGGCACCACGTCCAGGAACGGTGGGTCGGCTAGCGGTACATGCAGTCCCGCGAAGTAGGCGCCAAGATGGAATCTCAACTCATAGCGCGCGGTCGGTAGCGGTCGGCCGGCGATCAGCGGTGCGTCGGTGCGGCCGTCGGCGTTGGTGACGGCGCGCACGACGAGGCGGATCGAATCGCCGCCGGTCAGTTCGAACAGCTCGATCGCCACCCCCTCCGCCGGACGGCCGCGATGGGTGTCCAGGATGTGGGTCGACAATCGGCCATGGACGGACAGGCGGTCGGCCGCCGTCACCCGCTGGTCGAGGCGCAGGGCGCCGATCCGCAGGACTTCCGCAAGCGCCGTGTCGAGTTCGGCCTGCGGCGTGTTCTCCAGCCGGCGCGCGAAGTTGGCCAGGATCGACTCCTTGCCGTGCCGGCGCACACAGACGATGAACGGAAAGCCGAACTTGGCGTGATAGGCATCGTTCAGGCGGTGGAACTCGGCGTATTCGGCGTCCGACAGCCGGTCGAGCCCGGCGCTTGCCTGCTCGGCGGTGGAGTCCGACGTCAGGTCGCCGGCGCGGGCCGCCTTGCCGGCCAGGTCCGGGTGGCCGCGCACCAGGGTGAGGCGCTGTTCCAGCGGCGCGTCGCGAACGATTCCGGTCAGGGTGGTGTACAGATCGGCCAGCGAGGCGAAGGGCCGGTGCCCGGCGGCAGCTTCTACAACCCATGGAGCGTGCTCGAACACGCCGTTCATCGCCACCGTAAAGCTGGTGTCGTCAACCCGGTTCAGAATATCGAGGGCGATCGGCTCGGGATCGGAGGTCATGCGCCGCTCATTCCCTGGTGGCGCCGGCGGCGAGCCAGGCGGCCAGCACCGCACGCTCCTCGACCGGCATGTCGGTGATGTTGCCGGGCGGCATGGCGCCGGAGCGGACCGCATAGAGTTCGATCTGCCGGGCGTGCTGGTGGATGCGTTCCGGCGTGTCGAGCTTCACGCCCTTCGGGGCAGCCGGAACGCCGAGCCAGACGGCCTCATCGGCGTGGCACATGCTGCATCGGGACAGCACGATCTCCTCGACCGCCGCGAACGTCGGGGCCGGGGCGTCTGCCGCACCGACCACGGCATCGCGCGGACCGGCGGCACTCAGCCAGCCGATGGCGGCGAGACCGGCGGCTGCCACACCCCAGGTCCACCAAGGGCTGCCCTTACCGGCATGCCGACTGTTGAAGAAGTGCCGGATCACCGGGCCGAGTGCCAGGAGAATGGCGACGATGACCCAGTTGTACCGGGTGGCGAACAGCAGGGGGTAATGGTTGCTGATCATCAGCAGCACGACCGGCAGGGTCAGGTAGTTGTTGTGCACCGAGCGCTGCTTGGCCTGCCGGCCCAGCGCCGGGTCCGGCGACTGACCAGCGAACAGCGCGGCGATGGTCTTCTTCTGGTTCGGGATAATCACCACGAACACGTTGGCGACCATCATGGTGCCGATCAGCGCGCCGATCTGCACAAAGGCAGCGCGGCCGCTGAACACTTCGGTGAAGCCCCAGGTCGCCGCCACCAGGAACAGGTAGCCCACGACCGACAGGGCGGTCTCGCTGCGGCCCAGCGGCGAGCGGCACAGCGCTTCGTACAGCAGCCAGGCACCAGCCAGGCTGCCGACGCTGAGCGCGATCGCCATCTGCGGTGTCAGATCCATCACCGTCCGGTCGATCAGGAACAACTCGGCGCCGAGGTAGTAGACCAGCACCAGCAGGGCGAAGCCGCTGAGCCAAGTGGTGTAGGCCTCCCATTTGAACCAGGTCAGCTCGTCCGGCACCCGGTCGGGGGCCACGAGGTACTTGACCATGTGGTAGAAGCCGCCGCCGTGGACCTGCCAGGCTTCGCCCTGGACTCCGGCGGGCAGGCCGCTGCGCTGCCGCAGGCTGAGGTCGAGTGCGATGAAGTAGAACGAGCTGCCGATCCAGGCGATGCCGGCGATCACATGCAGCCAGCGCACGATCATGCTCAGCCACTCGACGAGCACCGCATCCATGGCCGACCCGCCCCTGCCGTTGTGCCGCCGGTCAAGGTGACGGGCTGCGCATGGGGAGAAGGCTACACGGCTCGCCGAACCGCCTTCAAGCTTCGCGCGCGGCGCGACCCGCGCCATACTCCGTATTGCGGGCGGAAGGTGTCGTTTAATGGAGTTGTCTTTGATGTCCGATGAGAAGCACTTGCGCCGGGCGATCGAGCTCAGCCAAGGCAACGCCGAAGCCGCCACGGGCGGACCGTTCGGTGCGGTGGTGGTGCGCGACGGCATGATTGTCGGCGAAGGCGCGAACCGGGTCATCACCGACTTCGACCCGACCGCGCACGCCGAGGTCGTTGCGATCCGTGCGGCCTGTCGGCAACTCGGCACCTACGACCTGTCCGGCGCGGTGATCTACACCAGCTGCGAGCCGTGCCCGATGTGCCTGGCAGCCATCCTGTGGGCGCGCATCGACCGCATGGTCTATGCCAACACCCGGGCCGATGCCGCCGCGATCGGCTTCGATGACGCGTGGTTCTACGAGCAGGTGGCGCTGCCGATTGACGGTCGCGCCTTGCCGGCGCAGCGCCTGCTCGGCGACGAGGCGCGGGCGGTGTTCCAGCTGTGGGCCCAGAACCCGGACAAGATCCCATATTGAGCCTGCCGGCCGACTGTCCGCGATTGCGGCTGCATTCCCCGAATGGATGAAGTAAGACCCGTTAACATGGGCTGGTCGAAGGACGGATCGGGTGGACGGCGGCGCGGCTACCACCATGGCAATCTGCGCGAGGCGTTGATCGAGGCGGCGCTGTCGCTGATCGCCGAGAAGGGGCCGTCGGGTTTCAGCTTCGCCGACGCGGCGCGCTCCGCCGGGGTCAGTTCGGCGGCACCCTATCGGCATTTTCGCGATCGCGATGCGCTGCTCGCAGACGTGGCGCTCCGCGGATTCGAGTTGTTCGAACAACGTCTGGCCAAGGCCTGGAACGATGGCCGACCGGAACCGTTCAGCGCGTTCGAAAGCACCGGGCGCGCCTATCTAGCGTTCGCCCGCGAGGAGCCGTCGCACTATTCGGCGATGTTCGAGGCTGGGGTCGACCTCGACTCCGACCCCGAACTGCGCAAGGCCGCCGACCGGGCGTTCGCCGTGCTGCGTCAGGCGGCCGACGCGCTGTGCGCCCTGGCGCCGGCCGGCGCCCGACCGCCGGCGCTGATGGTCAGCCTGCACTTGTGGTCGATGTCGCACGGCATCGCCTCCCTGTTCGGCCGCGGCGATGCCGGTCGGCGTAAGCTGCCGATGGCGCCGGAGGAACTGCTGGAGGCCGGCGTGCTGGTGTATCTGCGTGGCCTTGGGCTCGACCGGGGTAGCACTGGACGATAGTGACGATTTTTTTGCCGCCTGCTCTTGATCAGCAAAGGCGGTTCGACCATGTGAATGTTACTAACATTTACATGAGGTCGGCATGGGCATCGTGGAGAAATTAGACGACATCGGAAAGCCGGCCTGGATCGGCCTGATGGTGTTCGGATTCATCGTGTTCTGGCCGTTCGGCCTGGCAATTCTCGGTTACCTGTTCTGGAGTGGACGCATGGGATGCTGGAAGCGTAGTCGCGGGCAGTGGTGGCAGAGCGAGAAGCGGTCATCCACAGGCAATGCGGCGTTCGATGAATACCGCAGCGACACGCTGCGACGGCTGGAAGACGAGCAGAAGGAGTTCGTGGACTTCCTTGAAAAGCTGCGGTTGGCCAAGGACAAGGCCGAGTTCGATCAGTTCATGGCCAATCGGGGTCGCCGCCCGGACGGTCCGGCCCCAGAGGCGAACGGCGCCTGATACTGAAGTCACGCCGTTGGAAACGTACCTACAAATCTCGACAACCCCGGTCTCGGCCGGGGTTGTTTCGTTCCTGGTCGGCTACGCGCCTGCCGGTGCCGTGATCTGATAGGGCCGGCTGTCGATGAAGTCGTCGGCCAGATCGACGAAAAAGTTTACGTAGCGTCGGATGTGGGGCGTCGGCCGGCGCGGCAGCACGCCGTGCACCGCGTCGACCGAGTTCACGAACATGATCAGCGTGTTCGGGGCGTACGCTATGCGGGAGACCGGCTCGACATCCTTCAGGTCGACGGAGACCCCGTGGAGGCGCCGGGCGCCGCGGTGTCGGTACAGCATGAGGTCGCCGCCGGCGTCGTCACCCGGTTCCGGAAAGTAGAGCAGGGCGCTGATCAGGCGGCGGGCCTTGTCGATGTGCGCGCCGCGCACCGAGGACGATGTCGTGACCGGGGTATTGAAGCCGAACTGCAGGCCAAGCCGCACGGCGGGCGTTCGTGGGTTCTGGGAGGCTGTCGGGTCGTTGGCGCGCACTGTGGGCGCAGCTTCAAGAGGGATGCCCAACCGGGTCTCGAGATCGGGATGGGCGCGCCGGATGGCGGGGCCCATGACGCGCACAATTGACTGAAAGAATGCGGGTGACGTGTGATGCGACACAAACCATCGCCAGGCTTCGGTCAATCGGGCGGCAATCAACGGTTCAAATGGATCGATCAGGGCCAGGAAGTTCTGCGGAGTGTTCGCCGGCACGGTCGGTCTCGGCATTGCCTGAGACAACCCGCGATACAACTCCTCCGGCAGGCAGTCGACCCGCAGCAGATGGGCGAACGGGCTGTCGGACACATCAGACGGTGCCGCGCTGTCGAGGATCGAGTGTGTGCCGGTCATGACCTGATGCCGGGAGCCTGTTGTGTTGCCATGAAGACAACCTACTGCAGCGACCGTTTCGCTGTCACTGTTTGCTCAGACCATTCAATACGGCGGTCGATCAGGCGATGATGTCGCTTTGGAACAGGATCTCGGCTCGGGTGCCTTGACCGGGCGTGCTCTGGATCTCCAACTCGCCTTTCATCGCTCCGACGATCGATTTGGTGATCGCCAGTCCCAGCCCTGCACCGCGCTTGTCGACATGCCCGCCGGGTGATGCGAACGGCTGCCCGATCGCCTTGATCGTTTCGCTGGCCATACCGACTCCGGTATCGACCACTGCGATGCACACGCCGCCTGTGGGGGCGGCGCCCACCGATAGATCGACGGCGCCGCCACGGTGCGAGAACTTGATCGCATTCGACAGAAGATTCAGCAGGCATTGCTCCATTGCCCGCCGGTCGAGCAGAACCGCTGGGAAATCCTTCGGTACCGTGGTGCGTAGCCGTATGCCGGCGTCCTGCGCGATCGGACGCACCATTTCAACGATGCTGGTCGTAAGAGCGTGCAGATTCAGGCGTTCAGGGGAGATTACGAAGCGACCGCTCTCGATCGCGTTCAAGTCCAGGATATCGTTGATCAGGGACAGCAGATGCTGGCCGCTTTTGTGAATTGCTGCGGCGTAGTCCGGGTAGCGCCCGCTATCCAGCGTGTCGCTCTTGATGATCTCCGAGAAGCCGAGGATGGCGTTCAACGGGGTTCGCAGTTCGTGGCTGACATTGGCAAGGAAATCCGACTTGGCCCTGTTGGCCGTCTCCGCCTCGTTCTTGGCGCGCTCCAGATCGGTCTCGCGTTGCCGTAATTCGGTCTGATCGCTGTTGATCAGGAAGGTGCTACCATCCTCTAGTCGAACCTCCCGAAGCAACAGGATCTGCCCGTCTTTGCGCCGCGACACGATTGCTTCGCCGGATGGGTGGCGATGCGCATCCATGCGGGCCTTCAGAAACTGGTCTTCCTTGCCAACCGCGTCGAGGATGCGCCCGCTGTCGAGATTGCGCCGAACCATTTCCTCGAACGTCATTCCGACGTAAATGTCGGGTGCCAGATCCGGGTTCAGTTCCTTGAATCGTGAGTTGCAGAATATGAGCTTGTCGGCCGGGTCGAAGAGAGCAAACGCGTCAGTCATGCTCTCCATGGCTTGTATGAAGAGATTGTGACGGTAGTTGGCGGCGTTCTGAGCCTCCATTATCAGTGTTATATCGGTACCGGTTCCTATATATCCGGAAAATTGACCATCTGATTGGAATATTGGTCGTCCACTGGACTTTATCCATACTTTGCGACCTGCGCGATTGACTCGAGAAATGATGACGTCACGGAAAATCTCACGGCGAAGAATAGGGTCAGTGCCGATCAATACTGAGATGCCGAGTTCTTCGCGAGTTTTCCCATAGTGCCATCCGGGTGGATCTCCTGTAACGGCTTCCACGCGATTGGAAAAATAGATATAGCGAAGATCGGAATCCATGATCCAGAACCAGTCCGACGTCATTTCGAACAGGTCGGCGACATCGTTTTCCGCAGTGTCTCCAAGTGTCTCGAGAATTTTAATAAAATCAATCATCAGGTGATCTCGAGTGTTCCTTCCGCCGCATTGCAGCCCTCGACGATTGGAAAAGTCTTTATCGAGTGCTCAATGGTGTTACCGAACGCCAAGGCTCTACTTTTCCACAATGTTACACGCCGTGATGAAAAAGTAGTTAATGAGAATTATTGTCGAATGCGAACAATCGCGCGTTGAGCATGGACGCTCGGCCACAGCGCGTTGCATGGTAAGTTGGGCGATGTCGGCTTAGGTGAAGGTTGGATCGGTATGGAACACAGCGGGCGAGGCGACCTGCGTCGGGACATAGTGCAGGCTCCCGGTGACATTGGGATGCGCGGCTGGCGCCTGTTGGCGGCGAGCCTTGAACCAAAGCACTTGGCCCAGAAGGTTCGGTGGCTGCGGACTGTGGTGCCGGCTGCGGTGGTCGAGCGTTTGCGCAGTGACACCTACCGCTACATGGTCGGCCGTATAGCGCGAGCCGATGTGATCAAGACACCGAAATACGCCAACACCAAGCAGATCGGCGGCGTTTCGGTGAAGTACGGCGCCTATCAGAAGGCGATCTCCAAGTTCGCTCTGTCGCTCTTCAAATCGGCTGAGTTTACCCACGAGCCGCAGGTCGTCCGATACCTGATCGATACGATGGATCATCGATGCCTGTTCGTCGACGTGGGGGCGCATTTCGGATACTTCTCGTGTCTGGTCGCGGCACGTGGGGGGACTGTGATCGCGGTCGAGTTGCAGCGGACGCTATGCCTGAACATCGAGGCGAATGCCCTGCTAAACGACCAGTGGCGTGTGCACGTTGTGTGCGCCGCCATCGGCGCCGTGCCGGGGGTGACGCAGGTTGAACGCATGGATCCGTCGCCGGGCAAGCAAGCGACCGAGGAAGGCATCCGGCCGAACGTCTATCCGCTGTCCAGCGTGAATCATGAGATCGTCCCGGTCGTCACTCTCGACAGCCTCATCGACCGGCGCGCCACTTCGGAGTTCGACCGTATCATCGTCAAGCTCGACATCGAGGGTGCGGAAATAATTGCCCTGCGCGGAGCGACCCGGACCATCACCGAGCGGCAAGCCATCTTCATCGTCGAGATCCACCGGCAGCATGTGGCCATGTTCGACGGCACCGTTGAGGAAGTGCTCGACCACTTCCCGGAAGCCGGATGGGCCATGGTGTTGATGAAGGATGACGGCGACATTGCGATAACCCGTGACGAGTTCCTGTCAGCCACCGTTGGCTATCTCGACACCGAGAACATTTGCGTCCGGTTCGAGCCGCGAGTCTGAGCGTGGCGTGGTCATGACGGATTCAGAAATGCCCTCCGACGCAGGGCAGCGCGCTGTCCAACCGATCACCGTACAGACCCTGAACCGACTCAGCACGTTGGTCATCCCGCACCTGACGCCGGGTGGACCGGTTCTGGTCTACGTACTGCACCAGTGGCGCCGCATCGGCCACCTGACGATCGAGCCGCAGATTCTGTCGACGCTGTACGGCGAGCGGTACCAAAAGATCGTAATCATCACCGGCAATCTCGACCTGCCGGGCTCCAACCGCGCGGTGGCGCAGTGCTTGGACGACCGGATCGTCATCGTCGAGACCGACTGGCGGGACGTACTTGCCCTTGGGACGGTCGATGGCGGGTTGATAGATCTGCGCCATCTGCATCTGCTGGCGATGTCGGCCCGGTCGCTGATCGTGGCATTCTGGCGCGCCGTCGTCGCCGGTCGGCGCCCGAATGGACTACGCTTGCCGGACAATCTGCGTGAACGGGCGCACGACAGGCTGGTTGCCCAGGGTATCGACCCGACGGCGCCGTTCGCCCTGTTCCACACTCGCACCATGCAGTACCTGCCCGGTGAAACCCACCACGGGCATCGCACGGCCTCGATCGAACGCTATGAGCCGTCGATCCGCCGCGTCCTGGATGCCGGGTACCAAGTGCTGCGCATCGGTGAGCCTGGGCTGGAGACCTGGGATCGGTCGCCCGATGGCTATCTCAGCCTAGCCGACGCGTTTCCGGACGATCGCTGGATCGACCTATTCGCCTGCGCCGGCTGCGCCTTTGCCACCGCCCAGAACTCCGGGCCGATCTGGGTGGTCGCAGCCTTCGGCAGGCCGTCACTGCGCACCAACACCCCGCTGGAACACTTGAACCTGCCGTACAACGACGACTTGTCGATGTTCAAGCGCTACCGACGGGTCGGGGACGACCGGTATCTGACTTACAGTGAGATCCTCGACGCGCGCCTGCCCGGGGTGTTCCGCGATGCCGAATTCGCGGAGCGCGGCATCGAACTGGTCGAAAACACCGCCGACGAGATCGAAGCGGCGACTGTGGAGATGCTGGTGAAGATCCGAGGCGAATGGGTACCGGACGCCGGTCGGCATGAACGGTTCCGCGCCCTGGGCCGGGCCTATGAGGAAGCGATCCAAGCCGAGGAGTGGTTCGTTGCCGAGGACCTCGCCTTTTATGGCTATGCCCATCCGTTCGGTTGGGTTGCCGACGCGACGCTCAATGACCGCGCCTTTCTTGGGTGAATGACGGCTAGGTTGCGCCCGACGCTATCGTCGAGCCAAGTGCCCGATCAGCGGTTCCTATCCAGAAGTAGACGACGTAGCCGAGATCTGCCGGTTGTATTCAACCGCGTCGAACCAGCCACGGGAGGCCACCACCTTTGCCTCAGGATTCAGATCCCATTCCTCCCAACCGCCGATTTTGACGTGATTCTTGGTGTCGACGTGATGGCCCTCCAAGGTCCATACGAAGATCGCATGCGGTCCAGCCCCACGGGCGTCGTCGCAGTAGACCTGGAGATCGGGAAACTCGGCAAAGAACCCGGCGGCCATTTCGCTGATCGCCGTGCGGCCGCGCAGTATCTCGCCGCCGTTGATCGATATGGTTCCATCGGAGGCGTAGAAGGCGGCGACCGAATCGGGATTAAGGGAACTCCAGGCTTCAGCGTAGGCGGTCCCAAGTCGCTTCAGTGCGTTCCCGTCAACGGCCATTTCCTGTCCCTCTAGGTTTGAAATGAAACTCGACAATTCCTGCAGTCTTTCGATAGGCGCGACAGGCAGCAAGGGGCAACGTGTTCGGTGAGAGAGCCTGATGGGCGTATGAAGGTGATAGGGGGCAGGAAGCCCACCGCTTTACCCTCGCCGGTCCGCTGGCTAGCATCCGGTGGTTACAGAACCAGACGATCGGTTGCCGCAATGCCGTTGGAGTTCGAGGCGTCTGCTGCGTGGCGGGTTGAGCATATGCAACGCGACCGCAGTTGGATTTTCACCCTCGACGATCGGAGCCGGGCGCAGTTGGCGCGGGCAGCCCGGGATGCCTTTGATCCGGATCGGCGGTTGTTCGATTACAGCCGAGCGGATTTCGACCTGGGTCCTGCCTGGGCAGTCATCGCCGCCGCCGCCCGCGAGGTGCATTTCGGGCTCGGCGTGACCTTGGTGAAGGGCCTGCCCCGGGAGGAGCTGAGCGCCGAGGAGTTCCGGCTGCTGAACTGGGCGATCGGACTCAACCTGGGTGTGGCGCGGCCGCAAGGTAAGGCGTCGCAGTACATGTCCGAGGTCCGGGCGACCGGGACCGACTACCGGTCGGCCGGCGGGCGCGGGTACAGCTCGAACGCCGGTCTGGATTTTCACGTGGACTCCTGCGATCTGGTCACGCTCGCCTGCTACAACAAGGCGAAGGCTGGCGGGCAGAGCATGGTGTCGAGCAGCGTCACCGCCTGGCAGATCCTGGTCGCCGAGCGGCCGGACCTGGCAGAGGTCGCCCGCCAGGACTTTCATTTCAGCCGCAACCAGGAAGAGGCGGCAGACGAGACCCCGTTCTACGGCCAGCCGCTGTTCGACTTCGAGGGCGGCCGCCTGTTCTGCAAATGGAATCGCAATCGGGTGCGCACGGCTCAAGATCTTGAAGGTGTGCCGCCGATGTCCCAGGCCCAGCGCGACTGTGCCGACCTGCTGGACGCCATCCTGCAGCGTCCGGAAGTGATGTTCACGATGTGGCTGGAGCCGGGCGACCTGCAGATCATGAACAATCACGTCATGTTGCATTCGCGCACCGCGTTCGAGGATTTCGCCGAGCCGGAGCGCAAACGGCTGCTGTACCGGCTGTGGCTGGCCCCGCCGGATTCCGTGCGGTTGCCCGAGACCTGGCGCCCCTACTTTCGCTCTATCGACCCCGGCACCGTGCGCGGCGGCTTCCGCGGCCACCACCACGGCGAGACCTGTCGGTCATTCGAGCGGCGTCAGGCGGAGAGCCTCGGCATGCCGACGACGATCGTTTGAGTGGATGGGGCGCCCGGCGTAGCCGCTGCGATTGCTCGACGGCGGTCATCCCCGGGGGCGGTGGCGGCCTTTCTCGGCCAGTTTCACCACGACCTGAAGCGCCTGGTTGGTCGGCGTCGCGATGCCGGTTTCACGCCCTTTGCGGACCACATAGCCGTTCAGGAAATCGATCTCGCTCGGTCGACCGTGCCGGAAATCCTGGGCGGTCGACGATTTCTGGTCCGGCATGCTCTCGGCCAAGGCCAGCGTGCTGGCGACGACGTCCTGCGGTATCGACACGCCGCAGGCCGCGGCAACCGCCATGCACTCGCGCAGGACCTCGGTCATGACCTCTTTCGTTCCAGCCATCTCCAGCATCGGGCGGTACGCGATGTCCCCGACCGCGGAGAGCGCGTTGTAGGCGCAGTTGATCATCAGCTTGATCCAGAGCGCCTGGGCGATGTCATCGGCGATCGACGTCGGGATTCCGGCCCCGGATAGGGTCCGCGCGGTCGCCTCGCTGGACGCCGAGGCACCGATCACCAGTTCCCCACGGCCGTGGTGCTTCACGTGACCGGGCCCGGCCATCTCGGTCCCGACATAGACGATGGCCGGGATCACCGCATGGCCACCGAGAGTCGCGCCGAGGCGTTCGGCGTTGTCGACGCCGTTCTGAAGGCTGAGCAAGACCGTCCGGGGCGACAGCCGCGCCTTCAGCGCCCGCCCGGCCGCCTCGGTGTCGGACGACTTCACGCACACCAGCACAAGGTCCGGCTCGGCGATGCCGGCCGCATCCACCGCAGCCTTGGCCGGGACGAATTCACGGAAGCTCTGGGTGTCGAGCAGCAGGCCGTTGGCGTTGATCGCCTCGACATGCGCGGCGCGGCCGATGAAGGTAACGTCGTGCCCGGCGCGCGCCAACATTCCGCCATAGTAGCAACCGACGGCGCCGGCCCCGAACACCGCAACCCGCATATTCAGTTCCCGTTTGGCGATGATTTCCAGAGTTCAGACCTATCCGATTGCGGCCTCCCGGGAAACGGCGGTGGGCTCAGCGCCGATAGCCCTTGCCGCGGGCCGTGACCGCTTCGAGCGATGACAGGTCCCCGGCTGGAATGGAATGGCCGTTCGGGAACGGCGGGCCGGGGCGGGCACCGATGGCGGCGCACACCCGGTCGTTCTGATAGTAGCTGTCGTAGACGCGGAACAGCAGGCGTCTGAATGCTGCGGCGTCGCTGCCCGAAAAGTCGCGGACCAGATCGACGCGCCGGCTGAGTGTCAGGTCGGGAAAGTTGTCGTCGAACCGGTCGAGGATTCCGATCAGTTCTGCCTGGAAGTCGGGTGCCTGCTCTCTCAGATACGCCAGGAAGTCGATCTCGCGGGCGCTGGGTAGGGTGCCGTCCTCGCTGGCCGGCAGGACGGTGTCCAGCAGGGCCGACAGCCGCTGGAGTTGCCCCTCGGTGCATGCGGATGCGGTCGTCGCGTTCTCCACGTGTCCGGCCCCTCAGTCGTCGAACAGGTTGGCGAGATTGGCTTTGATCCGGTCGCCGATGTAGAGCGCCAGCGCCTGGATGGTGCTGGTCGGGTTTACCCCGCCGGCGGTCACGAAAACGCTGCCGTCGACGATGAACAGGTTCTTCACGTCGTGGCTGCGGCCCCACGCGTTCACCACCGATCGGTCCGGATCGGTGCCCATCCGCGCGGTGCCGAGCAGGTGCCAGCCGCTGGGCCGCAACAGGGGGGTCTCCAGGATCTCCTTGGCGCCCGCTGCCCGCATCACTTCCTTGCCCCGCTCGAGGCCGTGGGCCAGCATTTTCTTGCTGTTCTCACTGAGCCGGTAGGTGATCTTCGGCGCTGGGATGCCGTTGGAGTCCGCCAGTTCGGGATCGAGCGTCACCCGGTTGCATTCCTCGGGCAGGTCCTCGCAGACCGCCAGCACCTGCACGGTGTGGTCGAAGCGCTGGCGGAACTTCTCGTGATGGCCCGGACCCCAGGGGATGTCGCCGCTCGCCAGGCCCCGTATCGCCGTCGCCAGCGGCCCGCCGGCGCCGCGGGTGACCTGCATGTTGTAGCCACGGACGAAGCCGCGATCCGGATCGGTCTCGTAGAACTCCTTGCTCAGGATGCAGCAGCCATTCGGTCCCTTGTGGGTGTCGAGCCGCTCCTCAAACACACCGGTTGCCAGGGCGACCGGGTGGAACATCAGGTTCTTGCCGACCAGGCCGCTGCGGTTGGCCAAGCCATCGGGAAATTGCGGCGACTTCGAGTTCAGGAGGATGCGCGGCGTGCCGACGCCGTTGCAGGCCATGATCACGACCTCGGCCTTCTGCACGCATTCCCGGCCGTCGGCGTCGTAGTAGATCACCCCGTCCGCCATTCCGTCCTCGTTCACCGTCACCTCGCGCACCCGGCAGCGGGTCCGCAGCTTGACGCCGGCTCTGATCGCCTGCGGCCAGTAGGTGATGTCGGTGCTGCCCTTCGCACCCTGCGAGCATCCGGACATGCAGGGATTGAGGTTCAGGCACTTGTCCCGACCCTCATAGGGCTGGGACAGGATCGCGGCATCGGACGGCCACCAGTGCCATCCCAGCCGGTCGAAGCCGCCGGCCACGACCTCGCCGACCCGACCGATCGGCAGTGGTGGCAGCGGCGGCTGCTTCGGCGGGTACATCGGATCGCCCGCCAGGCCGGACACCCCCATGATCCGGTCGTTCTGCACGAAATACGGTTCCAGGTCGTCATAGGTGACCGGCCAGTCGTCGGCGACGCCGTCCAGGGTCCTGACCCTGAAATCGGAGGGGTGCAGCCGGGGAAAGTGCGCGGCGTAACCGATCGTGCTGCCGCCGACCGCGTTGAAGTTCAGCACGTCGATGGGCGAGTCGGTGTTGTTGACCGGATAGTCGGCCTCCAGGCCGCGAACGTTCGGATCGACGTGAAAGGCGCCGAACTGCTGGGCCTCCCAGTTCTTCCGGGTCGTCGGATACTGCGACGACACCATCCAGTCCCCCTGCTCCAGGCACAGGATGCGCATTCGCGTCTCGGTCAGGCTCCAGGCGATCGCCGCACCCGACGCACCGGCGCCGATGATCAGGACGTCCACCGGTTCGTTGCTCGGCGATGCATTCATCTTGGCCACCCGGTCGCTCTACCGACACACGCTCGAACGCGATTGTCGGGCGGTTCGCTGGAGTATCCAAGCCCGATTGTTCGAAGCAGGCGCGTATCCGGTCATCGACCGGCCGGCAGGACCGGCGTGGACGGGCTGGTCAGTTGGGTGTCGGCGGGCGCGGTAGGGAAGAAAATCAGATCCCGGCCCGCCATGCAGCCGGGAAACATGCCGCGGATGACGGTGATGAACTCGCGCTCGGGAAATCCCAGTTCGGAAGTCGAGTAGACCGGCGTGTTGCCCGTGCGCGCATCGCTTATCTCGGCCAGGCGAAGATGCAAGACGCGGGGGTCCACGATGTCCTGCAGGTGCTGCCCCGTCAGGTCGCATCCGATCAGGTCCGCCATAGCCGTTCCGAACAGCCTGTATCTGTAGGTCTCGGGTTCGACCAACTCGAGGATCTGCATCCAGGGCATGATCTGCACGACATCCAGGGGATCGAAGTCCTCGCGATGCAGGCACCCGTCGGCGCGTCGCTTCGCAAGGAAATATTCCTGGAAACGGCGGACCGGGTGGCCATTGGGGATGTCGTGTGCATGCAGCCTGCGACAGCCGGTCTGCGTTGGGAGGCTTCGCGGCGACATGGCCATGCACTTGCCTCTGACCCTGAACGAGAACGGCTTGCTATCGATTCTGAACCGGGATTCCCAATGTGAGGCACCGGTTCCTGATCGAGGATGATCCAGGGTCGCCGAACATGCAAACTTGAGGCCCGGATACTTGGGTCCCGAGGTGCGGCGTCTCGGGGGTACGTTCAACGAAGTCACCCCACGTGATCAAAGACCGTGGGAGCGTCCATACCCACTTAAGTGAGTTATCTGTCAGATTTCATTAGTATTCGCTCAAGGTGCTCACAGAGTAGATCGCCAGCTTTCCGATCGACTCCCAGGTGGGATACGATTCGCACTGTCCGTTCCCCAAAAACTCCAACTCGTACGCCGCTTTTCAGTAGGTCCTCGACCAGCGTTGCGGCAGTCGGCCCGTTCCTGGCGATCTCGAAGATTACGATATTGGTCTCTACCGGGAGTACGCGTTCAATGAGTGGAAGCTTCGCAATTCTCTCACCGATGACGGCTGCGAGCTCGTGATCCTCGGCAAGCCGGTCCACATGATGGTCGAGCGCATAAAGACCGGTCGCCGCAATGTACCCTGATTGCCGCAGACCACCACCGCATTGCTGTTTGAGTTTCCATGCGTCGTTTATGAACTCTCGGGAGCCTGCAAGGACTGCTCCAGCGAATGACCCAAGACCTTTCGTCAGATCGATCCAAACCGAGTCAAAAAGTTCACAATAGTCTTGGACCGAAACCCCTGACTTTACGGAGGCATTGAACAGGCGCGCACCGTCCATGTGGGTCGAGAGGCCATGTTCCTTCGCCGCGGTCGCTACTGCCCGTAGTTGGTCCAGAGGCCAAACCCCGCCCCCTCCAAGGTTGGTTGTTTGCTCCACCGCGACCAAACGACTGTCAGGTGAGTAGCGTGAAGGCGGGCGGATAGCGCTACGAACCTGATCCGCAGTGAACATTCCAAATGCACCATCCACCGCATGGATCATGACCCCGCTCAACGCCGCCGGTCCACCGGCCTCAAAATTCACGATATGGCAAGACCGATCGCATATGACTTCGTCTCCTGGCCCGCAATGCACCTTGAGCGCGATTTCGTTGCACATGGTACCAGTCGGCAGTAGGACTGCAGCCTCCTTCCCCGTCAACTCCGCCACTCGTTGGCAGAGTTCGTTCGTGGTTGGATCCTCACCCTTTTGTTCGTCACCGACTTTGGCTCTAAGCATCGCCTGCAGCATGCCGTCGGTTGGAATGGTTTTCATGTCGCTGTAGAAATCCGCCAGAATTCCATCTGTGCTTGCGGGGTGTGGAGTCCATTGTGTCCCTGTTGCTTCGCCAGCCACGACGCCCTCCAATGTTTCGGGTAACACGAATGATTCATATTTGACGAATTATTCGTTAGTCAACTATGAAATCCAACTCCGTCCGATCGCGATGGCTCGCGGTTGGTCTCTGACACGGTAGATCGCAAATGGCAGTGAAACGCGCCCAGACGACCTCAACCAGCACCAAAGGAGAGGAACTTGGCTTGGCGTTGGCCGAACTTTACTATCGCGCTCGCCGAGAGTACGAGATCGACTTGACGCACCGGGCAATCCGGGTCCTTCAGTTCATCTCCCATCATGAAAAGGCGCCAGGGCTAGACGAGATAACGAAATTTCTTGGTAGCGCCCCGAGCACTGCGTCGGAATTGATAAAGCGCCTTCAGAACAAGGGATTGGTCGTCCGTAGACGATCAAGTCAAGACGAACGAACTATCGAGATTGAACTCACGGGATCGGGAAGGGCAGCATTGACCGAACACACGTCCCTGAATCCCCGCAAACTTCAGAATGGTTTGCAGGCTCTGGGCGATCTTGAGCAAGAATATTTGATAGGTTTTATTAAGAAAGTCACTGAAGCAATTCGCTAGACTGCAAAGGTTGCAGTCAACATTTTCCGGACCAACAAAGGTACACGGCCGACTGGCGGACATCGATCAAGCTATGGACGTCAACGCTCAGACAACAACGGACCCAACGTCGCGGGCTCAAACCATCAGTTTGGCGTCCGAACAAAAATTGGTCGGGGAGAGAGGATTCGAACCTCCGGCCCCTGCCTCCCGAAGACAGTGCTCTACCAGGCTGAGCTACTCCCCGACCGGTACGGGCGATAGGCTGCCCGCCGGGATGCGAGGGCGTGATATAGCCGCTCGCCGGTGCCGCATCAAGCCCGGATCGTCCATTGCGCCATATGAAATGCACCGGCGTGTCGAGGCCCCCGCCGCAGGCGGTTCCGGAGGGTTTTCGACGGTGCGTTCCTCTGGTTAGCTGTCGGCCTGTCAGCGCTGGAACGCGAGATCCGTCCGCTGCGCCATTTGTCCGAGGAGACCTGCCATGGCCACCGTCCGTCTCAGCCTCGACGAGGTGCACGCGCTGGCCGCGCGATGCCTGACCGCCAACGGCTGCGACGCCGAGAACGCCCGTGCGGTGGCCGACATCGTGAGCGCTGCGGAACGCGACATCTGCCTGTCGCACGGCCTGTTCCGGATCCCGGGCTATGTCGCCTCGCTGCGCAGCGGCAAGGTCGACGGCAGCGCCCGGCCGGTGGTCGACGATCTGGCGCCGGCAGTAGTCCGGGTCGACGGCAAGGGCGGCTTCGCGCCGCTGGCTCTGGAGGTCGGCAGGCCGCCGCTGATCGCCAAGGCGCGCTCTCAGGGCGTGGCGGCGCTGGCGCTGAACGACATCCACCATTTCGCGGCCCTGTGGCCGGAGGCCGAGGCGCTGGCGGAGCAGGGGCTGTGCGCGTTCGCGTTCACCGCCGCTTTCCCGTACGTCGTGGCGGCCGGTGGGCGCAAGCCGATCTACGGCACCAACCCGATGGCCTTCGCTTGGCCGCGTCCGGGCCGCCATCCGCTGGTGTTCGACCAGGCGTCGTCGGCGCTGGCCCGCGGCGAGATCATGATTGCCGCCCGCGAGGGCCACGAAGTGCCGCCGGGCACCGGCATCGACTCCGCGGGTCGTCAGACCACGGACCCCAACGCCATCCTGGACGGCGGCGCGCAGTTGCCGTTCGGCGGCTACAAGGGGGCCTCGATCGCCTTGATGATCGAACTGCTGGTCGGCGCGCTGATCGGCGACAAGTTCAGTTTCGAGGCCCTGGCCGCCGATAACAACGACGGCGGGCCGCCGAAGGGCGGCGAGTTGCTGCTTGCCATCGATCCGGCGCGCTTCGGTGACCCCGAGGGCTTTGCCGCCCATGCCGAACTGCTGTTCGGCGAGATCACGTCAGAGGACGGCGTGCGGTTGCCGGGCGACCGTCGGCGGCGCAACCGGGAGGTTACGGCTCGCGACGGCGTGGCGGTCGACGCGACCCTGCACGGCAAGCTGACCGAACTGGCGGGTGGGTAGCGCTCACAGGGGACGGGCGAAGCTGATCTCGTGCCCGTCCGGGTCGACCATGTGAAAGTAGCGTTCGCCCCATGGGGCGTCGCGCGGCGCGAATTCCGGCTTCACACCGCGTTCCACGACGGCGCGGTAGCTCGCGTCGACGTCGGCGACGTGCAGGATCACCCGTCCCCACCAAGCCGGGGTCCCGCGGCCGGCCTCGGCAGTGAGGTTGAGGCGTTGCTGTCCGGCGACCAGTGTGGTGAAGGAGGCGTTTGGACCTCCGGCTGCCACTTCAAGGCCGAGCCGGTCGTAGAACGCGACCGCGCGCGCCATGTCGCCGGTCGACAGCGTGATCGCACTGATCGATTCGATGCTGGGTACGCCGGTGAGCAATGGTTCGTCGTCCGGCACCGCTGCGATCACCGTTTCGGGTCGAGGGTTGGCCGGGTGGGCCGCTTCTTGGCCTTGCCGTCCTTGTCGTGATCGGGAGCGCCCGATCCAGTTCCCGGAGTGTTCGACGGCGGATCGCTGGCAGGGAATGAATCTTCCAGTTCCTGATCGAGGTCTCGATCCTGCTGGCGCTTAGATTTGCTGTCATTGTCAGTCATCGGTGCGTCCTCGCTTGGTCTCCGGCGGCGGATGAGCCGAACCGCTGGGCGTTGGCGTGCCCCGGGACAACCCTCCCATCGGTGGTGCGGTTCCAGCGCTGTCGGGGATGTCAGGCGGTCGCCGACCCTGGCTTGGCGCCTTCAATCTCTCGATGACGGCGGCAATGAACGCTGGGAGATCCTTTGGCGATCGGCTGGTGATGATTCCGCCATCGGCCGCCACCTCGGCGTCGATCCAACGCGCGCCGGCGTTTTCCAGGTCGCGACGGATTGACGGGTAAGAGGTTACGTCCCGGCCACGAACCGCATCGGCCTGCACCAGACGCCGGAGCGTGTCACGGATGTCGGGCATGATCGTTTTCCCGGGGATTGGCGTCACGATATGGTCGTCAGGCCAGGAGACTGCGGCGCGGGAGCGGTTGTTCCACCGCTCGGGCAGGCGGTCTCGGGACTTTTGATTTGATCCGCGGAGCCAGAACGCGGATGTTCCGGCCGATGGGGTGGTCGCCCGAAACACGACCCGCGGGATTTGAACGGGCAGCTTGCGACCGCGACACCAAATGCTAAAGCGCCACGGGGAGATGCTCCGTGGGCCCTTGTTTGGAACAGGGCGGAGGATTCCCATGGCGGGACCCGACCAGAATCAGACCGAGCATAGCAACAGCGTTGCCAGCAAACCGCAGCGCGTGGTGACCACGCATCGCCGCTCGTTGGCCAAGACGGTGAGTTGGCGCGTCACCGCGACCATCGACACCTTCATCATCAGCTTCTTCGTGACCGGCAGTTTCACCTGGGCCAGTTCAATCGCCGGGCTGGAGGTGCTGACTAAGATGGGGCTGTACTACCTGCACGAACGCGCCTGGGCGCGTGTGCAATGGGGCGGATTGTAGGCTGCGTCAGTAGGCCCGTTCGACGCAGAAATCGACAAGTTCCTCGAGCGCCGCGCGGTAGGGGTTGGCCGGGAAGCTGCGGAGTGCTGCCTGTGCCGCGTCGGCGTAGTCGCGTGCTCGGTTCAGCGATGCCTCAAGCGTTCCGTGCTTGGCCATCAGGCGTTGCGCTTCAGCCAGATCGTCATCGCGCTGGTCGAGGTCGCCGATCGTACGCTTCCAGAAGGCCCGCTCGGGATCGTCTCCGGCCTGGTACGCCAGGATGACTGGCAGGGTAACCTTGCCCTCCCGGAAATCGTCGCCGACGGTCTTGCCCAGCGCTGCCTGCTCGGCGGCGTAGTCCAGCACGTCGTCGACTAGTTGGAAGGCGACGCCGAGGTCACGGCCGAAGCCTTCCAGCGCCATCTCTTCGGCTTCCGGACGCTCGGCTACCACCGGTCCGATCTGGGCGGCGGCCGCGAACAGCTGGGCGGTCTTGCAGCGGATGACCTCGAGGTAGGCCGCCTCGGTGGTGTCGATGTCGTTGGTGGTGATCAACTGGTGGACCTCGCCCTCGGCGATGATTGCCGACGCGTCCGACAGGATCTTCAGCACCTTCAGCGACCCGTCGCCGACCATCAGCTGGAACGCCCGGCTGAACAGGAAGTCGCCGACCAGCACGCTGGCCTGATTGCCCCACACCGCGTTGGCGGTGTCCTGGCCGCGCCGCAGGTCGCTTTCGTCGACCACGTCGTCGTGCAGCAGGGTGGCGGTGTGGATGAACTCCACGCAGGCTGCCAGCCCTATGTGCCGCTCGCCGGTGTAGCCGCACAATCCCGCGGTCGCCAGGGTCAGCATCGGCCGCAGCCGCTTGCCGCCGGACGCCACGATGTGGCCGGCCAGTTGCGGGATCAGGGCGACCGGACTCTGCATGTGTTCCAGGATTGCCCGGTTCACTTTCAGCATGTTGGCGTCGACCAGTCGGCGCAGGGCGTCCACGCTCGCTTGACGAGGCGTTCGGTCGGCGTTCACCGGGGCGGCGATCGGTGGCACGGCATCTCCTGCGTCGCTTGACGCCTCAGGGACTGGCAGCGAGCATAGAAAGGTCCCATTCTCGGTCAAGTCAACAACCGGTCACCCACCAACGCGGAGGCTTAACGCCGCATGCGAGAGTTGCTGCGCACCAACGATCTGGTCCGACTGTCCTATCTTGAGGCATTGCTCAAGGCGGAATCGATCGAGGTCATGATCCTTGATGGCCATACCAGTGTGCTCGAAGGCAGTGCCGGGGCGATCCCGAGACGGCTGATGGTCGACGAAGAGGATTACCACGCGGCGCGCCAGACCCTGGAGGCGGTGGGTGAGCGGCTCGACGAGCGCTGAACCGGCGATCACTGACGACACATTGCTCGACGGTCGGGTCCGATTTCTGCAACCGCGCGACGGCTACCGTGTCGCGGTTGACCCGGTGCTGCTGGCAGCCTCGGTTCCGGTACGGGCGGAGCAGCGCGTTCTAGACCTTGGCTGCGGAGCTGGCGCGGTGTTTCTCTGCCTGTTGGCGCGGTTTCCGCAGCTCTCGGTGGTCGCCGTGGAGCGGGATCCGACGATGGCCGGATTGGCGCGTGACAACGTGGCGCGAAACGGTGTGGCGGAACGGGCGACGGTTGTAACCGCCGACCTGTCAGCGTTGCCGGCGTCGTGGGAAATGGCGGCATTCGATCAGGTCGTCACCAACCCGCCTTTCCTGCCGGCCAATCGGGCCGACCCGTCGCCGCAGCCCGGCCGGGCGTCGGCCGGTGTCGAGGCTACGGCGGATCTCGGTGTCTGGATCGACCGCGCCCATCGTTGCCTGAAGCCCAAGGGGCGGATCTCGGTGATTCACCGCGTCGACCGGCTCGACGATCTGCTGGCGGCGCTGGCCGGTCGGTTCGGTGGGATCGTGGTGTTTCCGCTGTGGCCAAAGGCCGGGCGGGACGCCAAGCGCCTGATCGTGACGGCCAGGAAAGGTGTGCGTTCACCGCTGCGCCTGTCCGCCGGCCTGGTGCTGCACGATGAAGCCGGCGGCTATACGAAAGAGGCCGACGCCGTGTTGCGCGGCGCCGGCCTCGATCTGGTTGGATGATCTGGGATCAGGAGATCAGGACGAACTTGGCTACGAACGCCGCGCCGATGACATAGACGGCAGCCGACACCTTGCTGGCCTGCCCGGTCGCGACCTTGATGACGACATAGGAGATGAACCCGAACCCGATGCCGTTGGCGATCGAGAAAGTCAGCGGCATCGAGATCGCCGCGATGACCCCCGGAGCGGACTCCGTCATGTCTTCCCAGTCGAGTTCCGCCAGGCCGCGGGCCATCAGGCAGGCCACATAGACCAGCGCCGGGGCGGTAGCGTAGGCCGGGATCGTTCCGGCCAGCGGCGAGAAGAACAGACCGAGCAGAAACAGGACGGCGACCACGCAGGCGGTGAGGCCGGTCCGACCGCCGGCCCGGATGCCGGCGGCGCTTTCGATGTAGCTGGTGGTGGTCGAGGTGCCGAGGCCGGAACCCACGACGGTGGCGACCGAGTCGGCCATCAGGGCCTTCTTGAGGCGCGGCAGGCGACCCTGTTCGTCCAGCAGGCCGGCCCGGTGCGCGACGCCGACCAGGGTGCCGGCGGTATCGAACAGGTCGACGAAGAAGAACGCGAAGACTACGGCGATCAGCCCGACGTTGAGCGCGCCCATGATATCCAACTGCATCAGGGTTGGCGCCAGGCTCGGCGGCACCGACATGATACCGCCCGGCGGGCTGATGCCCATGAGCACGCCGACTAGGGTGACGCCGAGGATCGACAGGATGATCGCGCCCGGTACCCGCAGATGGTCGAGGATGACCATGGCCAGGAAGCCGGCGCAGGCCAGTAGCACCGCCGCCGATGTGATGTCGCCAAGCCCGACCAGCGTCGCCGGGTGGTCGACGACCAGTCCAGCGTTCTTCATGCCGATGATCGCCAGGAACAGCCCGATGCCGGCCGAAATCGCGATCTTCAGCGAGCGCGGGATAGCGTTGACCACCCATTCGCGTACCGGCAGCAGCGACAGAATGACGAACAGCACACCGGACAGGAACACCGCGCCAAGGGCGACCTGCCACGTGTAGTTCATGCCCAGGACAACGCCGTAGGTGAAGTAGGCGTTCAGGCCCATGCCGGGCGCCAGCGCGATCGGGTAGTTGGCGTACAGCCCCATGATAGCGGTGCCGATCGCCGCCGCCAGGCAGGTGGCGACGAACACCGCCCCCGGGTCCATGCCCGCATCCGACAGGATCATCGGATTGACGAACATGATGTAGGCCATCGTCAGGAATGTGGTGATGCCGGCCAGTACTTCCGTGCGGACCGTCGTACCGTGCTCGGAGAGCTTGAAGGTGGATTCAAGCATGCGAACCCCCATGAAAGGACCGGACGCCCCCCGCCCAGTCGACGCCGAGCAGTGTGCGAGCCGTAACCACCGCTGTCGAGCGACAGCCGGCGGAGACCGGAACCATTGAGGTTTGCGGCAATCGGCCCTGCGGGCGGCACGGTGGAAGTCGACCGGGAATCGGGTCGTGGCTTGCGCATTGTGGTGCAGCGCTTGGTGCCCTATTTAGCGTAGATGTCCTGGTATGATCCGATCATCGACAGGGTGCGCGGCCGTCCGCCCATCGTGTCCGTCGTTCCGTTGCGCGGAGTCATCGGCAATCTCGGTCCGATGAACCGCGGCCTGACCATCGATGCGCTGGCCCCTTTGCTGGAGGCGGCCTTTCGTCCACGCTCGGTAACGGCCGTCGCCCTGGTGGTGAACTCACCGGGCGGCTCACCGGTCCAGTCCGAGCTGATTGCCGGACGGATCCGCGATCTGGCGGCCGAATGCGACAAGCCGGTGGTCGCCTTCGTCGAAGACGTGGCGGCATCGGGCGGTTACTGGTTGGCCTGCGCCGCCGACGAGGTCCGGGTGACCGGAACCTCGATTATCGGCTCGATCGAGGTGATCAGTTCCGGCTTCGGGTTTCAGGAAGCGATCGGCAAGCTCGGTATCGAGCGGCGGGTACACACCGCCGGCTCCCGCAAGGCGCTGCTGGATCCGTTTCAGTCGGAGCGACCGGACGATGTCGCCCACCTGAAGGCGATCCAGGCCGAGATGCATGAGCGGTTCATTTCCTGGGTGCGGTCGCGTCGCGGCGATCTGCTGAAGGTGGACGACGAACCGGAGTTGCTCGAGGGCAAGTTCTGGACCGGCGCCCGCGGTGTTGCCCTGGGGCTGGCCGACGGCGAAGGCGAGCTTCGGCGGACCCTGCGCGAACGCTACGGCGCGCGGACCCGCTTCCGTGTGCTGAAGCGCAAGCAAGGCCTTGCCCGTCGGTTCGGGCTGGCTCAGTCGGAGTGGGGTAGTGCCGGCGAGTTACCGTTTGCCGGCTGGGCGGATGGCCTGATCGCGGCGGTCGAGGAGCGGGCGCTCTGGTCGCGGTTCGGCCTTTGAACCACGAATGCAGTTTCTGGGTAGTGCCGGTAGTGCTGATATCGGCTCAGCCGCGGCAGGCTTGCGTTGGCGCGGGTGCGGGGTAAAACGGGACCATGTTAGGATTCAGTCTCTCAAAGCTCATGGTGCTCGCCGCCATCCTTGGCGCGGTCTGGTATGGATTCAAGCTGATCGGCCGGCTGGATGAGGCACGCAAGCGCAAGGTCGACTCAACCGGGCGCGGCGACCACGGTCGAACCGAGCATGGACGACCAGATCCGAGGCAGCCCGCGTCGCGACCGGACGGCGTCGTCGATCTCATCCAGGACGAGACCGGGGCCTATGTCACCAAAGAAAAACGGGACGATCGTATCTGATCGCCCCGTTTCCTTATTCTTGACTATCGTCGGTCGGCTTTAGGCGGACGGACGAGCCTCGGCCGAACGCCTCGGGCGCCGGTTGCTGTCATTGCTCGACGACTTGCCCTGCGGCCGGCCGCGACGTTGCGCGTCCTGCTGCGGGCGACCGCCACCGCCGCCGTTGTTGTTGCGGCGGGCACGCTGCGAAGCGGCTACCGGCGGCCGGCGGCCGGAGCGGTACTGCGCTTCGATTGCGGTGTCGTGGAAGCTGTGGGTCGAGTCGACGTCGATGGTGCGCCGGATCTCCGACTCGATCGCCATGAAGTTACCGATCTCCTCGTTCTCGCAGAACGAGACCGCAATCCCGCCAGCGCCGGCGCGCGCGGTGCGGCCGATGCGGTGGATGTAGGTTTCCGGCACGTCCGGCAGGTCGAGGTTGATGACGTGGCTGATCTCGTGCACGTCGATGCCGCGCGCCGCGATGTCGGTCGCCACCAGGATCGGCAGGCGCCCGCGCTTGAAGGCGTCCAGCGCAGTCTGGCGGGCACCCTGGCTCTTGTTGCCATGCAGGCCCTCGGCCGTCAGGCCGTCGCGCCGCAGTGAATCGACCACGCGGTCGACACCGTGCTTGGTACGGACGAACACGATGGCCCGGCTGACGTCGGGTGCGCCCAGCAAGCGGGCCAGCAGGGTCCGCTTGTTGGCGCGTGCGACGAACATCACGCTCTGCTGGATGCGTTCGATCGGAGTCGAGGTCGGCGTGATCTGGACCCGTTCCGGATTGCGCAGCAGGCTCTCGGTCAACTCGATGATCGACTGCGGCATGGTCGCCGAGAACAAGGCAGTCTGCCGGTTTGCCGGCACCAGGGCAGCGATCCGCTTGACGTCGCGCACGAAGCCGAGGTCGAGCATGCGATCGGCCTCGTCGAGCACGAAGTACTCAACCTTGTCGAGGAACACGGCGCGCTGATTGATCAGGTCGAGCAGGCGACCCGGGGTCGCGATCATCACTTCGACGCCGCGCTGCAGGGCGACCGCCTGGGGCCGCGCCGAAACGCCGCCATGGACCAGGGCGTGGCGCAGGCCGATCGAACGGCCGAAGGTCTCGACGACCCCGGCAATCTGAACGGCCAGTTCGCGGGTCGGTGTCAGGATCAGCGCACGCGGCGCCTTGGGGATGCGCTTTTCGCCGGCCGCAGCCAAGCGGTGCAGCATCGGCAGGGTGAATGCCGCGGTCTTTCCGGTCCCGGTTTGAGCCAGGCCGATCAGATCACGACCGGCCAACAGCGGTGGAATCGCTGCGACCTGAATCGGGGTGGGGGTCGTATAGCCGCACGTGGCGGCGGTCCGCAGAAGCGACTCGGCGAGGCCGAGCGAGCGGAAATCTTGAACAGTCATACAAGTCCTCAAATGCGCCCGCGGCGCCGGACGGATCCCGTCAACGGCGCTTTCGCGGGGGAGGACGCCGCACGCCTGGCCCGGGGGCTCCGGCGCGTTCGTCCTTGTGTCGGAAGTTGATGCGCCCCTTTGTAAGGTCGTAGGGCGTCATCTCGACGGTCACACGGTCTCCCGCCAGAATACGGATCCGGAACTTCTTCATCCGGCCGGCGGTGTAGGCAATGATATCGTGACCGTTATCGAGCTCTATCCGGTAGAGCCCATCCGGTAGGACGTCTTTCACGACGCCCTCGAATTCAATTAGATCGTCTTTGGCCATGCTCGCTCCTCAGCGGTTGGCGGAGGGACGCGCCCGGCCTGCGGCCGGGCGCGAGTTCGAGCGGTGCCCAGTCAGAGGGGACGCAGATCGGTAGCGGCATACTTGCCGTTGCGACCGCGCTCGACATCGAACGAAACCTTCTGACCCTCGTTGAGGGACGCGATTCCGGCGCGTTCAACAGCCGAGATGTGGACGAAGACGTCCGCGGAGCCATCCTCGGGCTCAATGAAACCATAACCTTTGGTCGCGTTGAACCACTTAACAGTACCGGTAGCCATTGGGGTATCTCCCAAACGTGGAACATCCCGCCGCATCTTTGCAGCGAGGGGTAATCAAACTGCAGTTTGGGAGAAAACCAACTTCGCGGTCGTGCCGTGACTCGGAGACACCCAAGCGCGTTCGATTGCGCCTATATGATGCACATCGCCCGGTTGCGCAAGATAATATCGTACTGGGATGGCGCCCGCCGGACCCTCATAGAGTGATCCATCTGGCGTGCCCAACCCGTCACCGAGTTCGTTCATCGAACTTCCATATGGGGCGGCGTACCCGCGACAGCAACAACAAAATGCCGCCGGCGATCAAACCCCAGAACGCGGCGCCGATTCCGAAGAACGACAGACCCGAGGCCGTGGTCACGAAGGTGAGGACGGCTGGCAGCCGATCTTCCTCGCGAACGAACGCGCCGGCCGCCGCGGCACCCAGGCTGCCGAACAGCGCCAGGCCGGCGACCGCCTGTATCAGCAGCGGCGGCGAGGCGGTGACGAACGCCGCAGCGACCCCGGCGAACAGGCCGATCACCACATAGGCGGCGCCAGCGATTGTCGATGCGATCCACCGGCGCGACGGATCGGGGTGGGCGTCCGGGCCGGCGCACAAGGCGGCGGTGATCGCGGCAAGGTTGACCGCGTGCCCGCCGAACGGGGCGCCGGCGGCGCTGGCCAACCCGGTCGCCACGAAGATCGGCCGGACCGGCGGTTGGTAGCCGTTGGCGTTCATGACCGCGAGGCCCGGCAGGTTCTGCGCCGCCATGGTGACGATGAACAGCGGCAGCGCGATGCCGATGGCGGCGTCGACCGAGAAAATCGGGGTCACCAGGACCGGCGTCGGCCATGAACCTTTCAGGATGCCTTCGGGAATTTCGGTCGCGAACGCGATGACCCCGACCGTGACCAGGACCGCGATCGGTACCGCATACGACCGCGCGTACCGCCAGGAGATTGCCCAGGCCAGCACGATCGGCAGCGCCAGTTCCGGCATTGCGCCGACCGCGCGCATCGGGGCGAGGCACAGATCGAGCAGTACACCGGCCAGCATGGCGCTCGACAGCGCCGGCGGGATCGACGATACGGCACGGGCGAACGGCTTCCACAGCCCGGCGGCGACCACGAGGATGGCGCTGATCAGGAACGCCCCGACCGCCTCCGGAAACCCGCCGTCCGGCATGCCGGTGGCGATCAGCAGGACCGCGCCGGGCGTCGACCACGCGATGCTGATCGGCATCCGCATCCGCACGCTCAGCCAGATCGCGACCAGCCCCTGGGCGATGCACAGGGCCAGCAGTCCGGATGCCGCCTCGGCCGGCGAGGCGCCTGCCGACGCCAGCCCCTGGAGAACGATGGTGAACGCACTGGCGAAGCCCACGGTCGCGGTCAGCAGGCCGACTGACAGTAGTTGCAGTGCGGATCCCGGCGGCTCGGTCGTCTGGTCGGTCATGGATGCTCCGCGCGTGGTGCCCGGAACGATGCAGGTGCGACCGGGCTGTTGTCGGAAACGAGTTTAGCGTAGAATTGGATCCAATCAACATTCGGTTATTGGATTGTGAATGCGAGAACTGTGGTGACATCCAGCCTGGAAGCCCTGACGGTCGACGGTGCGCCGCGCCACCGCACCGCGACCGAGTTCGTCGAGGCAACGCTGAAGGCGGCGATCCTGGACGGCCGGCTGGCCGGCGGGCTGCCGCTGCGCCAGGAGGAGGTGGCGGCGGTGTTTGGGGTCAGCCGGATGCCGGTGCGCGAGGCGATGCGCCGGCTGGAGGCCCAGGCCCTGCTCGACTTCGTGCCGCACAAGGGGGCGGTGGTCACCGAGATCTCGGCCGAGGACGCCGCCGACAACTATGCGATCCGCCGGGCGTTGGAGCCGGCGGCGCTGACTCTGTCGATCCCCAACCTGACCGCCGACGACTTCGCGCGGGCGGCGGACCTGATCGCGGAGATGGATGCCGAGACCGACGAAAGCCGGGTCGGCGAGCTGAATCGGCGCTTCCACATGGCGCTGTACGCCCGCGCCGGCCGCGCCAAGCTGCTGGCGCTGGCCGAGCAGCAGTTGGCGGTCGCCGACCGCTACCTGCGCTTCCACCTCGCCGCCAAGGGCCGCGAGCACCTGTCCCAGGATGAGCATCGCGCCCTGCTGGCCGCCGCCGAGCGTCGCGACACGGACGCCGCGGTGGCGGTGCTGTTGGGGCACGTTGATACCGCAGCGGCCACGATCGCCGCCTTCTTCCGGGAACGGGGCGGTAGCCGGTAGCGAGCGAAGGGCCGATTGCCGCTATCCCCGCCCGTCCAGGAACGCCGCCATGTGGAACGCCTGCTGGTCGTCGCTCCATGCCCAGTCCGGCCCGACCGGGCAGGCGTGGCGGGCTCCGCAGCCGTGCTGGCGGCAGGCGGTGCCGGTTGGGGCGCGGACATGGCTGGCGCAGGCGGCAACGCCGTAACGGCTGCCGTCGAAGGCGCCGACTGGGCAGGCGGTCAGGCACGGTTTGGCGGCGCAGGTCGCGCACGGCGACGGCGCCTCGGCGCGGGGCGGAACCTCGTGACGCTCAGGGAACACCAAGGCGGCGCGCAGGGCGAGCCACAGGCCGTACTGCGGGTGGATCAGCAGGCCGAGCGGGCTCGGGTGCACCGCTTCGGCGCGCATCGCCCAGCGCTGGAACGGTTGATACGGCGGGCCGTCGTTCGGCAGAACCAGGACGGCGCCGGCTGCCACTGCGATCGGCGCCAGCACCGCGCGGGTCCAGCGGTCGAGCGGGTCGGGGCCGGGGAAGCCGCCGCGCTCGGCGCTGAACCGCTCCCAAAGTTTCGGCCCAGCGTGGCCGATCACCACCACGGTGCCGACCGGCGGCGCGAGGCCGGCGGCGTCGGGGTCGTTCGGTTCGGGCTGGAAGCCGCCGTTGAGTCGGAAGCCGAGGGCCTCGACCGGGGCTGCAAGCTCGGCCCACCACTCCCCGCGGCCGGCGCCCACGGTCACGGCAGCACCAGCACCGCGCGGAAGTCGTTGACGTTGGTGAGGGTTGGCCCGGTGACCAGCAGTCGGTCAAGGGCTTCGAACGCGCCGTAGCCGTCATTGTTGGCGAGGTGTGCCACCAGGTCGACGCCGGTGGCGCGGGCACGCTCCAGATCGCCGGGCAGGAACAGCGCGCCGGCATTGTCCTCGGTGCCGTCGATGCCGTCCGTGTCGCCGGCGACCGCGGCGATGCAATCGGCGATGTCGGCGCAGCGCCGCCCGACCGCGACCGCCAGCGCCACCAGGAACTCGGCGTTGCGCCCACCCCGGCCCCTGCCGCGCACGGTCACCGTGGTCTCACCGCCGGACAGAAGAACGGCGGGGGCTTCGGCCGGCTGACCGTGGCGGGCGATCTGCGCGGCGATACCGGCCATCACCGTGGCGACCTCGCGGGCCTCGCCCTCGATGGCGTCGCCGAGGATCACCGGGGTTACCCCGGCGGCGCGAGCCACTTCGGCGGCGGCCTCCAGGGAAGCTTGCGGGCGGGCGACCATCACGGTCTCCACGCCGTCGAACAGCTTGTCGCCGGGCTTGGGTGTCTCAAAGGCCGGATCGGACAGCGCGCGTGCGACCGCAGCGGGCGGCTCGATGGAGAACTTGGCGAGCACGGCGCGAGCGTCGGCCAGGGTGGTCGGGTCCGGCACGGTCGGCCCGGAGCCGATGACGTCAAGATCGTCGCCCGGCACGTCGGAGATCAGGAAGGCGTGCAACCGGGCCGGTGAAGCGGCGGCGGCAAGACGGCCGCCCTTGATGGCCGACAGGTGCTTGCGCACCGCGTTCATCTCGTGGATCGAGGCGCCGGATTTCAGCAGAGCGCGGTTGACCGCCTGCTTGTCCTCCAGGGTCACGCCGTCAGCCGGCAGGGCCAGCAGCGCCGACGCGCCGCCGGAGACCAGGGCGATCACCCGGTCATCGGCGCCGAGGCCGCGCACCAGCTCCAGCATCCGGGCCGCCGCGTCGCGTCCGGCGGCGTCCGGCACCGGGTGCGAAGCCTCCACCACTTCGATGCGCTCGGTCGGGCAGCCGTGGCCGTAGCGGGTGACAACCAAGCCCTCGATCGCGGCGTCTGGCGCGTGCTGCGTCCATACCGCTTCGGTGGCGGCGGCCATCGCAGCGGCAGCCTTGCCGGCGCCGATCACTACGGTCCGGCCGGCGCAGGGTGCGGTGGCCAGCGGCACCAGGAACGGCGGCAGGCAGATCTTCGGGTCGGCGGCGTCCAGGGCGGCCTGGAACATCCGCCGCAGCAGGGCTTCGGCGTCGATCACGGCTTGCTCGCTCCCGATGCCTTCCAGGCGTCGTATTCGGCCTTGGTCTCGGGGTTCGGCGGGTACAGGCCGATGGTCGGCCGGCCTTCCTCAACCCGGGCCTGAACCCAGCGTTCGAACCGGTCCTGCTCGACCGCGTCGGCAGCCACTTCGTGGGCCAACTTGCGCGGCACCACCACCACGCCGTCGCCGTCGCACACCAGGATGTCGCCGGGGAAGATCGTCACGTTGCCGCAGGCGATCGGACCCTGCACGCCGCCGCCCGACATCTCGGTCAGCGAAGCGGGGGCCGCCGTGCCCAGGCACCAGATCGGCAGACCGGTCGCGGTAACGCCGACCCCGTCGCGCACGGCGCCATCGGCCACCACCGCGGCGACGCCGCGCTTGGCGAGTCGCGCCGCCAGAATGTCGCCAAGCGAGCCGGTGGTGGAAATGCCGCGGGCCTCCACCGCCAGAATGGCGCCTGGGGGGCATTCCTCGATCGCGGCGCGCGGCCCGTATCCGGGGGCACCGAGAATCGATGGGTCGGACAGGTCCTCACGCAGCGGCAGGAAGCGCAGGGTATAGGCCTCACCGACCACGCAGCCCTGGCCGGGCGTCAGCGGTTTCACTCCGGCGATCGAGGTGCGGCGCAAGCCGCGTTTCAGCAGTTGCATCGACACGGTCGCCGTGCCGACCGCGCGCAGGCGATCCATGGTCTGGGCGAGCGCTTCGTCCTGAGACATCCAACGTCCTCCGTGGGAACGCGGGCAGTCTGCCGCGCCCCGCCGGGCAGGACAATCGGATCAGTGAGACGGCGGATCGAAACGGTGATCGATTTCCGGAACGAGCGCGGATGCAAGCTTCCGCACGCTGGGGTGCAGCGTTTCCAAGGCCGTTGATAAATCGAACGGGGTAGCCGTCCTAGCTGAGATCGATGCAGCTGCTGCTTTCAGATCTTCGGCAGCCGACTCGAGCACCGCGCGTTGGTCGGGCGGCAGGGACCGGGCGACATCAAGGACGATCTCGGCAGCGAGCAACAGGCGTCCTGGCATGGAATGTCCTCTTTCGAGTACGAGCGTGCCAGCCGACGCCTTGTGTTGGTGCAGAGAGCGACGCAGACCTTTGTGGCTAAAGAATATTAAATTTTATGAATTACGGTTGGTATTGTGATTTATACGGATGTCCAACCGTAGGTACCGGCCAGTTCGCTGTGAACGGATCCGTTGCTCGTGGGGTCAGTCGCGCAGCGGAGAAGCGGTTTCCGGGCAGAACACGACGGCCAGATGCCGGATGCTCGGCAGAATACGCTGCATCTCGGCGTCCAGATGCGGGCTGAACTTATTGAGTGCCAGGAGCCGCTTGCTCTCGGCTTCCAAGGTCTCAGCCAGCTTGATGAGCGCGTCGCGATCAAGAATGACCGAGTCATTGGCGGCGACGTCCCGGACAATCTCGGCGGCGAGGATGAGGCGTCGCGGCATGTGTGATCCAACAGAGAATGAATTAGCGCGTACGAATAGAAACGATTCGTGCGCCCTGGTAAACGACTCTCGTGCCAATTTCAAACAAATGCGTTGCAAAAGCAGTGTCATTCCGGTGGCCGGCTTGTCTTCGGCAACCGCTCGCGTATCGTCCGCGGGTTCCATAGCCGTATGACAAGTTGAGAGTGACGCAGATGACCAGCCAAAAGCCGGCCGACAGCAGCAACCGGATGAGCGGCGCGGAGGCAGTGGTCCGCACCCTGCAGGCGCATGGCGTCGACCGGATCTTCGGGTTGTGCGGCGATACCAGCCTGCCGTTCTACGACGCGTTGCATGGCGTCGGCGGCGGCATCAGCCACGTCCTGACCCGTGACGAACGGTCGGCCGCCTACATGGCCGACGGTTATGCCCGGGTGTCCGGCAAGGTCGGGATCTGTGAAGGCCCGTCCGGCGGCGGCGCCACCTATATTCTGCCGGGCGTGGTCGAAGCCAATGAAAGCTCGGTGCCGATCCTTGCCATAACCACCGATATCTCCGTCAGTTCGCGCGGCAAGTATGCGCTGACCGAACTGGATCAGAAGGCGCTGTTCCGGCCGCTGGCCAAGTGGAATGCCGTGCTGGATCGTGCCGAGGACGTGCCACGCACCCTGCGCGCGGCGTTCCGGGCCATGACCACCGGACGGCCGGGTGCGGCGCACATCGGCCTGCCGTTCGACGTGCAGAAGGGGGCGGTCGACGCCGACGACGTCTGGGGCGACCCAACCTTGGGAACCTGGCCGGCGCGGCGCAGCGCGCCCGACCCGGCGGCGGTCGAAGCCGCGGCTGACGCCCTGGCTTCCGCTAAATTCCCTGTGATCATTGTCGGCGGCGGTCCGGTCATTGCCGGTGCGTTCGACGAGCTGCGCGCCGTCGCTGAAGCGCTGGGCGCGGTGGTGGCGACTACGATCAGCGGCCAGGGCGCCATTGGCGATGGCCATCCGCTGGCGCTGGGCGTGGTCGGCAGCAATGGCGGCGTCGTCGAAACCCGCGACGTGGTGACGGCGGCCGATCTGGTGTTCTTCGTCGGCTGCCGTGCCGGGTCGGTCACCACGGAACGCTGGCGGTACCCGGAGCCAGGTCGTACTCGGATCGTGCACCTGGACAGCGACCCGCAGGTCATTGGGGCGAGCTACCCGACCGAAGTGGCGCTGGTCGGCGACGCCAAGCTCGGCCTCGCCGCCGTGGCTGCGGCGCTGGCCAAGAAGGGCGTGGCGCGTGACGGCGCCGATGCGACGGCCAAGGTGGCTGACGCGCGGCGCCGCAAGTACGCGTCGTTCCGCGCGTTGGCGGAGAGCGACGAAATGCCGATCCGGCCGGAGCGGCTGGTGGCGTCCCTGCAACGCGTGCTGCCGGAGGATTCGGTGGTGGTCGCCGATCCCGGAACACCGTGTCCGTACCTGTCGGCGTATCTCGATTGGGAGCAGACCGGGCGGCGGTTCTTCTCCAACCGGGCGCACGGGGCGCTGGGCTACTCGATGGCCGCGGCGACCGGCGCGCATTACGGCAGGCCCTCCGCTAAAGTCGTCAGTGTCATGGGCGACGGCAGCTTCGGATTCACCGCCGGCGAACTCGAGACCATCGCCCGGCTGAAGGCGCCGATCACCATGATCGTGGTGTCGAACGCGGTGTATGGCTGGATCAAGGCCGGCCAGAAGACCGGCTTCGGCGCTCGCTACTATTCGGTCGATTTCTCGCGCACCGATCATGCCCGGGTCGCCGAGGCGTTCGGCGTCAAGGCCTGGACGGTCAGCGACCCGGCCGAGCTGGACGCGACGCTGAGAAAGGCGCTGGAGCACGACGGGCCAACGCTGGTCGATGTGCTGTGCCAGCCGCTGCACGAAGCGCGTGCGCCGGTCAGCGAGTGGATCGCGTAGCCGGCCGGGGCGGCGAAAGGTCCCAGGGCGGACTGCGGAAGCACTCGGCCAGGTGATCGACAAAGGCCCGGACCTTCGCTGCGACATGCCGGCTCTGATGATGAACCGCATGGATGTCGAGGTCGGGAACGCCCCAATCCGGCAGCACGGGGACCAGCCGTCCGTCGGCCAGATACGGACCGAGGATGAAATCCGGCTGCAGGATGATTCCGGCACCGCCTGCCGCTATCTCGGTCAGAACGTCGCCGTTGTTCGCGGTCAAACGCGGTCCGAGGCGGACGACAGCGTCGCGGCCGTCCGCGCTGGTGAACCGCAGGCCGGCGACCCCGGTCGAATAGGTGTAGCCGAGCCAGGTATGGTCGGTCAGGTCGTTCGGCGTCGTCGGTATTCCGTGCGCAGCCAGATAGGCGGGGCTGGCCGCCAGCCGGACCGCGACGGTCCCGAGACGCTTGGCGATCAGACTTGAGTCCGACAGCCGGCCGATCCGGATGGCGACGTCGTAGCCCTCCTCGATCAGGTCGACGACGCGGTCGTTGACCGTCAGTTCCACACTGAGCCCGGGATGCCGCACCAGGAAGCTCGGCAGGGTTGCGGCGAGATGGGCACGGCCGAAGGAGACCGGCCCGTTGACCCGCAAGGTCCCGCGGGGTGTTGCGCGTTCCCCGCGCACTTCGGTTTCGGCGTCGTCGAAATCCGCCAGCAGCCGGCGGGCACGTTCCAGATAGCCGAGGCCCGCTTCCGAGAGGCTGACCCGCCGGGTGGTTCGGTGCAGCAGGCGGACGCCGAGCCGGTCTTCCAGCACCTGGACGTGCCGGCTGGTCATGGCTCGCGACAGGCCAAGACGGTCGGCCGCGGAGGAGAATCCTCCAGTGTCGGCGACGGCGACGAAGGTCTGGAGGAGCGTGAGGCGATCCATTGTCTATCAGTATGAGATAATAATTCTGATGTGAATGAAATTGTCTCGCACGATCCGCACCGCATCTTTGGTCTCAGTGATCGACCCGCCGATAGCCGGAGGGCGACGAAGGTGGAGACAGAGATATGACTGACGACAAGGCAGCTTCGTACGCAGCGCTGCTGCTGCGCCTGACACTTGGCGCGGCGCTGGTGGCGCATGGCGCGCTCAAGGTGTTTGTATTCACGGTTCCGGGAACCGTGCAGTTCTTCGAATCCCTGGGCTACCCTGGCATCTTCGCCTATCTGGTCATCCTGGCTGAAGTCGGCGGCGGAGCGGCGTTGTTGCTCGGCGTTGCGGTGCGCCCGGTGGCGCTGGCACTCATCCCCGTTATGATCGGCGCCACACTGCAGCACGCTGGCAATGGTTGGCTGTTCAGCGCGCCGGGCGGCGGCTGGGAGTTCCCCGCGTTTTGGACCGTGACCCTGGTCGTGCAGGCATTGCTTGGTGCGGGCGCTCTCGCTGTTCACCTGCCGGTACCTGCGGTGGTTCCGGTCTGGGCGCGCTGAACCGTCAGGGAAGAGGAGACAACTCATGGCAACCATGCCCGCGCTGTTCGTCAGCCACGGTGCGCCGACGCTGGTGCTCGATGATGTCCCGGCCCGCGCCTTCCTGGCGCGGGTTGGAGAAGACTTGGGACGCCCGTCGGCGATCGTGGTCGTCAGCGCCCACTACGAGACATCCGGCGTCAGGGTGAACAATGCAGCGCAACCCCGGACGATCCATGATTTTGGCGGCTTCCCGCCTGCCCTGTACGAGATTCAGTACGGCGCGCCGGGTGCTCCGGATCTGGCCGAGGAGATCGTGGCTCTTGTCCGGAAGGCCGGCATGGACGCCGCGACTGACCAGAGCTGGGGCTTCGACCACGGCGTATGGGTCCCGTTGTCGCTGATGTATCCGGATGCTGACATTCCTGTCGTGGCGGTATCGGTCGATCCCCAGGCCGGGCCGGCACATCACCATGCCGTGGGGGGCGCGCTGTCGGCGCTGCGCGAGCGTGGCGTCCTGATCGTCGGCTCAGGGTCGTTCACCCACAACCTGCATGAAATTCCGCGACCGTTTCGCCAGATCGACACCGCTGCGCCAGGCTGGGTCCAGGAATTCGCCGACTGGGCGGCCGCAGCCATTGTCGAGGGACGCACCGACGAACTGCTTCACTACCGCCGCTTTGCTCCGCAGGGGCAACGGAACCATCCGACCGAGGAACATTTCCTGCCGTTGTTTGCCGCCATGGGCGCAGGCGGAGGGGGACCGGGCCGGCGGCTGCATGAAAGCACGACCTTCGCGGTTCTGCGGATGGATGCCTACGCCTTCGATTGAAGGCTATCGGCGGTGACGGGCAGGTGGCGGGCCTCGATGTAGGTGATCTTGATCCGTCGGTCCGCCTCCGCCAGTGCCCCAACTGCGCCGGTTCGGACGGTGAGGCCGATCAAGCCGGTGACCGGCCCGTTGTCGATTTCTGACAGCGGGAGCAGCAGCCGCTCGCCAATCGCCGCGCGGTTGGACAGGCTGTAGATGAGTCCCCGCATGTGGACGATCGCACCACGCTCGGGCAGCGGCTTCCAGCGCTTGATCACCATGGCGGCTTCAGACGGCACCAGCAGCTCGTCCAGGTGCATGCCGCGGACGCTGTGCCGGCCGGTAAAGTCGGTGTACATCGCTTCGACTTCCGAACCGGCAACACGATACCGGAACCGACCCGACGCTAGATCGTAGTCGACCAGATACAGGCGGGAGAGGGCCCAGGGGATGTCGGTGGGATCGATATCGCCCCGCGTCGGCATGATCCGGCCAGTGCGCTTGATCAGCCAGTAGTCGGCGAGGCGGCGGAGGTCACGGTGCTGCACGACCGAGAGATCGCGCCCTTCGAACCGGCTCTCCGCAACAGCCATGGATCACAATCCCTGCTCGGCAACGACCGAGCCGCAAAATCGGTGTCAGATATGGTTTGACCCAGATCAAGCACAAATCAATCTATTTGTTGCAAATTAATTTATTATTGCAGACGTCGAGAACAACAGTAACCGTTTAAATTACTGGTTACGCCGAACTCTTCCATTTGATGGAGCATCCCATTGACGGCGTCTGCTCGAACGGTGCGGCGCCGGTTGCTGCAATCTGGCGCATGGCTTCGAGCAGTTCCCGTGGAGCGCCTGCCACCAATGTGGTCTTCGATGCATCCAACCGTCCACGGTATCGCAGCACGAGGTCAGAATCGTAACCGAAGAAGTCCGGGGTGCACACGGCGTCGAAGGCCCGCGCGACTTTCTGGCTCTCGTCCAGCAGATACGGAAACGGCAGGCCGTGTTCGGCGGCAAACGCGCGCATCTTGTCGGGTGCATCGTCCGGATAGGCGCGGTGATCATTAGACATGATCGCCGCCACCCCGACGCCCTCGTCGAGCAGGGCTCGGGAATCCTCGGCGATTCGTCCGATTACCGAGCGAACGTAGGGACAGTGATTGCAGATGAACATGATGACGGTGCCCCGCTCGCCACGGACATCGGCAAGCCGTACCGTGTCCCCGTGGAGATCCGGCAATGCAAAATCCGGCGCGCGTGACCCGAGACCGGATGACGGCGGTACCGTCATGAACGAGCCTCCGGCTGGAAGCCAGTCACCCTGACAACGCTTCGATCAACCAAGCGTAAGCGGCGATGGCAGCCGCCATCATGGTGCCGACAACGAGGGTCTCGGAGAGATCGGCTCGGCCGGCTCTTGCGGTCAGAGGGCTGCGGCACTGGCAGCGGCGCAAACACTCCATCATGGCATCCTCCTTGTCGAACCCGGGAGGACGAGTCATCCCCGCTTTCGCCCCGGGTCTGCATCCCGCTATCATGGTCGAACGGGACAACGACTAAAAGCCCATCATCGGAATAGGGCAGCTTCATGGCAACGCGACGACAACTCCCCGGTTCCGGCGAGACGTTTCTCGACCATCTCGGGCATTTTGTACCGGACATGGAGGCGGCGCATCGCGCTTTGGCCAGGCTCGGCTTCGTGCAAACTCCCTATACTGTGCACCAGACGACGCCCGGTCCGGGCGCCGCGTCGGTTCCGGGCGGCACGGCTAATCGATGCGTGATGCTGCACGAAGGTTACATCGAAGTGCTATGCGTGGTTGATCGCGACCACCCTACCGGTGCACGCACCCAGCGCCAGCTGGAGCGCTACACCGGCGTTCACATTGTAGCGATGACCGATCCTGACGCCCTGGCACGCCGCGATCGCCTGGAGGCTGCCGGGTTCGAGACCCAGGACCCGGTCAACCTACGCCGTGCCGTGCCGCTCGCGAACGGCGGAGAGGGCATGGCGGCGTTCACCGTGTGTCGGACGCCGGCCGACGCGATGGCCGAAGGTCGGGTGCAGGTCCTGACTCAATTGACCGAGGAACTGGTCTGGCAGCCGCGCTGGATGAACCACGAAAACGGCATCGTCGCGCTGCGCGATGTCGTGATCCTGCCCGAGGATCTGGACGAGGCGGCCGACCGATATGCCCGGTTCACGGAGGCGTCGCCGAAACGCATTGCCGAGGACATGATCCGCCTGGAATTGGCACGCGGTGGGGTGGTTCTCACGACACCCGCCGGCGCCGCCCGCCTGTTTCCCGGCGCCACTGTTCCGCCGGTGCCCGGTGTCGTCGGCTACGGCCTGCTGTCGGACACGCTGTCGGCGACCCGAGCGTTCTTCGAAGGGCGCGGTTTCCCGGTGCGTGACACCGGCCCGGGGCTGGCGTGCCTGACGCTGCCCGCCAGCCTCGGCGGCGCCTGGTTGATCGCCGACGACGAACAGGCGTTTCCGTGGAACAGGCGAGCGGCGGGGTAAAGGCTGCGCCCCCAGGCTGTGCCAAAACCCAGCGGGCAAGCCGCTGACCCTCCGGCGCATCTTGTGAGCGGGCGTTCCTGACGTCGTCTGGGAGCGAAAGGTGGGGTGCGACGCATCTCGCCGAAGCCGGACCTCAAAGTCCCATTGGTCTAACCAATTTCTACCTTCTTCTCGTCGCCCGCAGCGAAGTGCGCCACCTGATCGGCATGGGCCTTTTTGAATGACGGGCGATCTGTGATTCGTGCCACATAGGACTCCGTCGCTGGTCGATCTCCGAAAGCGCGAACTCTAGTGGATAGAATCCAACACTTGGTGCCCACGCCTGACGGCGGCGATGATTTTGTCGGGATCGGCTGTCCAGTTGAAGGGCTTCGGATCTGAGGCGTTGTGCTCGTCGAGGAAGCGGTTGATGGCGGCCTGGAGGTCGGCGACAGAGCGGAAGACGCCGCGCTTGAGGCGGCGCTTGGCGAGCCTGGCGAAGAAGCCTTCGACGGCGTTGAGCCAGGAACATGAGGTCGGCACGAAGTGGAAGGTCCAGCGGGGATGGCGGTGCAGCCAGGCGCGGACCTTGGGGTGCTTGTGGGCGGCGTAGTTGTCGAGGACGGCGTGGATCACCTTGCCGGCCGGAACCTGGGCCTCGATGTGGTTGAGGAAGCGGATGAACTCCTGGTGGCGGTGACGCTGCATGTTGCGGCCGATGACGGTGCCGTCGAGCACGTTGAGGGCAGCGAACAAGGTGGTGGTGCCATGGCGCTTGTAGTCGTGGGTCATGGTGCCGGCGCGGCCCTTCTTCAGCGGCAGGCCGGGCTGGGTGCGGTCGAGCGCCTGGATCTGGCTCTTCTCGTCGACGCTGAGCACGATGGCGTGGGCCGGCGGGTCGACATAGAGCCCGACCACGTCGCGCAGCTTGGTCACGAACTCCGGGTCGTTCGAGAGCTTGAACTGCCGGATCCGATGCGGGGCCAAACCGTGAGCACGCCAGATCCGCTGCACCGAACTAACCGAGATGCCGGTCTGTGCCGCCATCGTTGCGGCGGTCCAGTGGGTCGTCTCGCCGGGCGGATCGGTCAGGGTCAGGGCGACGACGCGCTCGGCCACCGAGGGGTCCAGCGGCGGGATCCGCGACGGGCGCGTCTTGTCCCGCAGCAGCCCGTCCACGCCTTCGGCGGCGAAGCGCTCCTGCCAGCGCCAGACCGCCGTCTTGGCGACCCCGGCCTCGCGCATGATCGCGTTGGTGCCCAGGCCCGCGGCGGTGAGCAGCACGATCCGGCAGCGCCAGACGTGCTTTTGCGGGCTGTTGCGGTCCGCCACGATCGCCTCCAGGCGGGCGCGATCGGCGGTACTGACGGTGAAGCTGATCCCGGTGCGCATGCCCCAGACTCGCACGCCACCGAACCCGCGGGAATCCTGAGCGGGATTCTAATGTCGGATTTTATCCACTAGCAACGCGCAGGACGTCGGCCATCAGCAGGTCTGCGCCGGTGAAGCGATCGGCGACCAGCCATTCCCGCTCGCTCAGGATGCGCTCCATGTGATCGAGGCGGCTTTTCAACCAGCCGGCAAGATGATTGTCTTTTGCGCCGGTCACTTCCAGGAACCACCAGGGAACCGTTACCATCTCAATCGAGTTGAGCGCGGCGATCACCCATTGCAGCGTCTGAGCTTCTCCAACCGGATCGCGCGGCATCAGCTTTTCGCTTTTGCGGGCAAGATGCAGAAGCCCCGCTCCGCTCTCGAATATTTCAATCTCGCCATCGCTGAGGAATGGGATTTGACCGAATGGTTGACGCGCCAGATGATCGGCCCCCCGGTCGCTGAAAGGGACTGTTCGAACGGAATAATCGAGCCCGGCTTCCTCGCACGCCCATCTCAGCCGTACGTCGCGCACAAAACTGCGGGGACCTTCAGGCACCCAATCATAGGTCCAAACGATCAACTCGCTCATCGCAGAGAGCCTTTCCTATACCAATCGTCGAACCATCCCGCCGCCGCCCGCGAGCGGCCCGGCAAGGTTGAACACAGGTCGTTGGCGTAGCCGCTCACCTTCACGAACCAGACCTTCATAAGTTCGCTTATAATCCGGACGGTCACGACCCAAAATTTCTCCAGAAAGCGCGTGACCCGCAGGTTCCTCCGCATCCGAAGAGTGCCATGTCGCTTACACTTAAAATCCCTCGCAGCTGCGTGGTCGGCGATCAGGTCATGCTGCCCTGCCACCGCACGCCCGACCGTTACACGATGCCGATTCCGACATCGCTGCTGTCCGACGAAGCAGCGCTCTATCTGATCTACCAGGAACTCAACGACGGATGGGAACGCCGCGAACGCGACCTGCTCGACGAAGTCCTGGGCCCCGGCAGCGTTTTCATCGACGTCGGCGCCCATTGGGGAATCCACACTCTGCACGCCGCCACGGCGGGCGCGGCTGTGATCGCAGTCGAGCCTGATCCGTTCAACCGCTCGATGCTCAGTGCCTGGCTGACCAGAAACGGTCTGACCGGCCGCGTGACGGTTGTCGACGCGGCGGTGGGCGACATGGACGGCACCGCTTATCTGCAACGCAATACCAGCATGGGGCATTCGCTGGTTTTCACGCCGGAGGATCCGGACGCGACCTATGACGGTGGACCATTCGACAAGCAGCCGATGTACACGCCGACGGCCATTCGTCGGCTCGACGGCATCAAGCTGCCCGAGGGAGCGCCCGTCGTCCTGAAGGTCGATGTCGAAGGCGGTGAACTTGCGGTCCTGCGCGGGGCGGTCGGCCTTCTCGAAACCGGGCGTGTGACCCAAGTCATCTGGGAGATCAACACGGGCTACGAAGCGGTCAGCGGGTTCCTGTCCGGGTACGGTTACCGCACGACCCGGATCAATTCGGACAACGCCCTGTCGACATTGGGGTAACCGCCGGTGTGCTGGTGTCCCTCGTTCGCTTCCGGCGAAGCGGGGCCAACCAGTCGGCCGTCGTTGGTATGTCCTACAACTTCGCTGGCCGCTTGCCGTGACTCGGAGCCGGTGTACCTGGATTCAGCGAGACGTGGCTGTGGATTGCCTTCCATTTGGCGTTCTTGCGCGCTCTCGACAACGCGACGGTGGCGCGGCCGGGGCGGTTGAAGCGGTTGCCGTCGGGGCCGATGCCGGTGGACGAGAAGGTGATGACCGCCATCGCGAGGCGTTGGTCGGGCGATATCGCGACCTTCAGAGTTGGCAGGTTGAAGCTGAAGTCCTCGATGGTCGGCCAGACCGACCGCCACTGATCGTTCTCCAGCGCGTCCAGCCCCTCGACCACGTCCATGTGGGTGCCGAAGCTCGCGACATTGTCCTCGAACAGCGCCCGGGCCGGCACGAAGTCGACCTCGGCGACGTTAACGCTCCACTCCGCGAACCACTGGCGGATCGCGTTGTAGTCGTCCTCGGGAACGTTCCAGGTGAGGGTCATGACGCCTTCCTTTCGTGGTCCAGCGGGCTCCTACGCAGGGCGGTTCGGCAACTCGTCCTCGATGAACGCCTTGATCACCGACTCCATGCCCGGGTCACGATGGAAGCCCATGGCGTCGGCCCGGACGGTCTCGAAGCGTGCCGGCCAACCATAGACGATTTTCTCGATCAGCGGGTCGCGCTGCCACTTCACGCGCGCCGCCACTTCCGGGCCGGCGATCGCCTCCAGGGCGGCGACCATCTCGCCGACCGTGGTGGTGAAGCCGGGCAGGGCGACGGCGCGCCACGGCCCCCAGGCGTCAGCCGGCAGGTCGTGGGCGCGCCTCGTGTTGGCGACGATGGTGCGGGGGCTGGCCAGCCACATCGCGGTCTCCGGCGCGACTGGGCAGACCGCGTCCTGGCCCTGCAACGGCTCTCGGATGATCGAGCTGGCGAAGGTCGAGGCCGCCTTGTTCGGCTTGCCCGGCCGCACCACCACCGTCGGATAGCGCAGCGCCCGGCCGTCAACGAAGCCCTTGCGGCTGTAGTCGTTGATCAGCAATTCGCCGATCGCCTTCTGAACGCCGTAGGAGTTCTGCGGGGTGAGTTGCTGGTTGTCGGTCACCACTTCGGGCAGATCGCCGCCATAGGCCGCGCAGGAACTGGCGAACACCAGCTTGGGCCGGTTGCCGTGGCGGCGGGCGATTTCCAGGATGGTGCGGGTAGCGTCCAGGTTGACCCGCATGCCCAGGTCGAAATCGGCCTCGGCGCCGGCGCTGACCACGGCGGCCAGATGGAACACCGAATCGGTGTCCGGTCGGATCGCCTCGGCCAGCAACTCCTCTTCAGCGGCGTCGCCGGTGACCGACACCACCCGGCCGTCGGTCGCGAGGTCGGACGGCGGGGCCACCATGTCGACCAGGGTCAGCCGCTCGACGCCGAGCGCGTTGTCGGCCAGCAGCGAGCGGGCGAGCTTGACGCCGAGGAAGCCGGCGCCGCCGGTGATCGCGATCTTCACGTCAGATTCCCTTCATCCAGGACAGGCCCTCGACCGTGCCGGCCTTCGGACGGTACTCGCAGCCGACCCAGCCGTCGTAGCCGAGCCGGTCCATCAGGTCGTACAGATACGGGTAGTTGATCTCGCCCACATTGGGTTCGTGGCGTTCCGGCACCCCGGCGATCTGCACGTGGCGGATCAGGTCGAACTGCGCCTCGAAGGTCTTGGCGAGGTCCCCCTCGACGATCTGCACGTGGTAGAAATCGAACTGCAGGCCGACGTTGTCGCACGCAACGGCTTCCAGGATGGCGCGGGCCTGGGCCTGGGTGTTCAGGAAGTAGCCGGGGATGTCCCGGGTGTTGATCGGCTCGATGATCAGGGTCTTGCCCTTGGCGGCGGCGATCGGCGCGGCCCGCTTCAGGTTGGCGATCAGGGTCTCCGTGCAGGCGTCCTTGCTGACGCTGACCGGCACGATCCCGCTCATCACGTGCAGCAGATCGCAGTTCAGCACCTCGGTGTAGGTCAACGCCAGTTCCAGGGCGGCATCGAAATCCGCCTCGCGGCCGGGCATGGCGCCGAATCCACGATCGCCCTTGGAGAAATCCCCCGGCGGCAGGTTGAACAGCGCCTGGGTCAGGCCGGCGGCCTCCAGCTTGGCGCGCAGCTCGACCGCGTCCCATTCATAGGGGAACAGGAACTCCACGCCCTTGAAGCCGGCCATGGCGGCGGCGTCGAACCGGTCCAGGAAGTCGACCTCGTTGAACATCATCGACAGGTTCGCGGCGAACTTCGGCATGGCATCCTACCCTTGCGCTTCTATGATTGCGCCGACGATACGCGCGGCGGGACGGTCGCGCCAAGCCTGCAGACCAAAGAAGCTTAAGAGGACTTGCCTATGCCGCCGATCCTGGGATGCGTGGCCGATGATTTCACCGGCGCCACCGATCTTGCCAACAACCTGGTCCGCGGCGGTCTGCGCACGGTCCAGCTGATCGGCGTGCCGGCGCCCGGGACCGCCGTGCCGGATGTCGACGCGGTGGTGGTTGCGCTCAAGTCGCGGACCAGCCCGGCGGCCGACGCGGTGCGGGAATCGGTCACCGCACTCGACTGGCTGAAGGCGGCGGGCTGCCGGCGGTTCTTCTTCAAGTACTGCTCGACCTTCGACTCCACCGACGACGGTAACATCGGCCCGGTCGCCGACGCGCTGCTGGACAGGCTCGGCGCCGAGTTCACGATCGCCTGCCCGGCGTTCCCGGAGACCGGGCGAACGATCTTCAAGGGCCACCTGTTCGTCGGCGACACTCTGCTGTCCGACAGTTCGATGCGCCACCACCCGCTGACCCCGATGACCGATTCCAACCTGGTGGCGGTGCTCGGCCGCCAGACCGGGCGCAAGGTCGGGCTGATCCAGCACCGCGACATCACCGGTGGCGCCGACGCGATCCGCGCGCGGATCGACGCGCTGAAGGCTGACGGCATCAGCTACGCGATCGTCGACGCGATCGACGACCACCAGCTTCACGAGATCGGCGAGGCGATTGCCGACCTGGACCTCGTCACTGGCGGTTCCGGCGTCGCGATCGGCTTGCCGGACGCCTACCGGCGGCGCGGACTGGTCGGAACGACCGGCGGCAGTGCGGCCGAAGTGCCGGCGATCGCGGGCAAGGCGGCGGTGCTGGCCGGGTCGTGCTCGGCGGCGACGCTCGGGCAGATCGCCGAGTGGGAGAAGGCGCGTCCGTCCTACAACATCGACCCCATGCGGCTGGCCAACGGCGAGGACGTCGCGGCTGAGGCGCTGAACTTCATCCGGGCGCGCATGGCCGACGGTCCGGTGCTGGTCTACGCCAGTGCGCCGCCGGAAACCGTCAAGGCGGTGCAGGCCAAGCTGGGCCGCGCCGAAGCCGGCGAAATCGTCGAGCGCGCCATGGCCCGGATCGCCAAGACCCTGGTCGACGAAGACGGCGTGCGCCGCCTGGTGGTGGCCGGCGGCGAGACCTCGGGGGCCGTGGTCTCGGCGCTCGGCGTGACCGGCCTGCGGATCGGCGCCCAGATCGACCCGGGCGTGCCGGGCACGGTGACGCTGAACGAACCGTCGATCGCGCTGGCGTTGAAGTCGGGCAATTTCGGTGGTCCGGACTTCTTCGCCAAGGCCCTGGCGGCGATGCTGTGAACTCTCTGTCGCCCCTCGAGGGGATGGCGAAGTAGGCCGCGAATGGCAGTGACGGCGGAGAGGTGATCAGGATCGCTTCAAGCCGCGACCCGCTCCCGCGCCACCGCACTGCGGATCGCCTCGACCCTGGCGACCTCGGCCCCGGCGACCCAGTCACCCTCGGCGACGTCGCGGTACAGCACCCAGACCCGCCGTCCTTCGGCCGGGCTCCACGGCGTGCCCTCTGCGGCGAGGCAGGCGCGGGCCAGCCGTTCGGCCAGGGCGGCCTTGCTGTCGGCCCCCAGCGAGCCGATCGGCGTGGCGATCTCGATCCGCCACAGCGGCCGGGCCGGTGCCGCGCCCGATTTGGTGACGGCGGTGTCAGGCAGCGCGTGCAGGTAGACCCAGGACAGCCCGGCAGCCAGACGGCTGTCGCCATAGCCTTCGGCCTCCCGCACCTGCCGGGCGATGGCGTCGGCCAGGACCTGCCGGTCCTCAACATCCAGGACAGACTCGCTCAGATACACGTCGATCAGCGGCATTGCGCCCTCCATTGCGTTGTTCGGTGGCGTAAACATCGCGCTTGCGTGCTGATTCGGACAGATGGCAAGATCGACAATATTGATGGATGAATAGGACAGGAGAGTTCCCATTGCGCCGATTGATCCGGGCGGTGCTGTTGATCCGCGACGGCGGTTTCGCGTCGGCGATTGCCGGTCCGACCGAGATCCTGCGGATGGCCGGGGTGGCGCCGCGGGTCCTGGCCGGCCGGCCGTCGCGGCCGTGGTTCCGGGTGACGGTGGCGTCGCCGATCGGAACGGCGGTCGCCTGCACCGGCGGGCTGAGCATCCAGGCCGAGGCGAAACTGTCCGACCTGTCCGCGCCGGATCTGGTGCTAGTCAGTTCGGCGGGGATCGCCGGCTTGGCGCGCGGCGAGGAACCGGCGGTCGAGGACGGGGCCGTGGAGTGGCTGCGCGCCGCCCATGACGCGGGAGCGGTGGTCGCGGGCGTATGCTCCGGCGTGTTCCTGATGGGCCGGGCCGGGCTGTTGGACGGTCGTCGCTCCACCACCCACTGGGCCTATGCCGACCATCTGCGCCGGGCGTTCCCGCTGACGGACGTGCGGCCGGCCAACATGGTGGTCGAGGACGGCCGGGTGATCACCGGCGGCGGGGTCCATGCCGCCACCGACCTCGCGCTGCATCTGGTGGAACGGTTCTGCGGGCGCGACGAGGCGCGGGATCTGGCGAACGCGCTGGTGCTCGACCTGCCGCGCGCGGCCCAGTCCGAGTATGCCGGATGGCTCGGCTCGGCGTCCCATGGCGACGACGCTGTCGCCCGGGTCCAGCGGGCGATCGCCGAACGGCCGGAAGCGGTGGACGGAGTCGACGCCTTGGCGGCGTCGGTGGCGATCAGCCCGCGCAGCCTGGCGCGCCGATTCCGCGCTGCCACCGGGGAGACGGTGGTGGAGTGCATCCAGCGCCTGCGGGTTGCTAAGGCCCGCGAACTGCTGGAGGAACAGCGGTTGTCGGTCGACGTGGTGGCGCGCCGGGTTGGGTACGAGGATGTGGCGTTCTTCCGCCGACTGTTCCGCAAGTACACCGGCCTGACCCCCACCGGCCACCGCCAGCGGTTCGGGCGGCCGCGCGCGTCGGCGGCGTCTACAGCGGGACTTTAGCGGCTCCCCAGATCGTACCGCGGTCGGCGGCTTGCAGCAGGACGACCAGCGTGTCGGCGCCGCGATGCCAGGCGGTACCCGGCACCGTCACGGCGAACTCCTTGCCGTGCCAGATGCCGATCCGCTGGATGCTGCGCACCACGCTGTAGTCGGCCAGGACCCGCCCGGAATTCTCACCGCGCTTGACCTCGGTCACATGCTCGGAGTCGACCGCCGCCAGCAGCACGTCGGCCGGGCCGGTGGTCACGGCGGCCGGGACAATCACCGTGATCGCGCCGTCGGAGCGCAGCCCGTACTCGACCGGAATCGACACCCGTTCCGCTGGGCTCATGTTCAGGCGGTCGCGGATCGACGCTTCCACGTCGCCCCGGCGCGAGCCGACCACGTGAGTGGTGCCGTCGACCACCAACTGCGGGGTGTAGATCGTGCGCTGGCCGAGAAACGCAGCGTAGGCTCGCTGCCGGGCGGTGAACTTCGAATCGCCGAACGGATCCTTCCAGCCGATGTAGTCCCAGTAGTCGACGTGGAACGCCAGGGTGATGACGTCGTCGCGCTTGGCCAATTCGCCAAGCAGCGCGTCGGCTGGCGGACACGAACTGCAGCCCTGGCTGGTGAACAATTCGAGGACGACCGGCCGCTGCTGAGACTGGCCGACCGCGCGGACGGGTCTCGCCGCCGCTGCAAGGCCGGCGGCGATCCCGGAAGCCGTAAAGGCGCGTCGCGTTATCATGCCGGGAAAGGTAGTGGCGGCCTCCGCTCACCACCAGTGACGAGGCCGTGAACCTCAGGGCGCGGGAGCCGAAGCCGGTCGGAACACGTCCCAGGCGTATTCGTTGGTGACGAAGATCGCGGTGTCGGTCAGGAAGTTAGCCGCCACGAATCCGGTGGCCGCGGCGACGCTGCCGCCAAACGCGTAGCCCAGCGCGAAGTTCCGGCTGGAGTTGAACATCCGGTACAGCACGGTCTTCGCGGCGACGGTCTGGTGGGTCTTGTCCTCCGGCGCCGGGCCGAGGCTCTGCCACGTGTATTCGAAGGTGTAGTACAGCGCCGCGGCCGACGCGGCGTTGATCGCGAAGAACCCGCCGCCGGCCGCCACGGTGCCGCCGAGCAGCAGGTCGTAGAGCACCAGGTCCGAGAGGTTCGCCGCCGCTTGGTAGGTCAGGGTCTTGTACAGCGTCCGCTCCCAGACCGGCAGCCGATCGGGAACGGCTGGAGCTGCGTCTTGCGCACGAGCCGGGGCCGCAGCCAACAGAAGGCACCAGACGCCGATCACGATCGCAATGCGGCGAACTGACATCGACCCGCTCCCGGAAACCAGCCTCAACCTGACACGGAAAGCCTTGCAGCCGACACAAGCGAAGTCAAAGTCCGCAACGCCTCTCCTGCGGCGTTGGTCGGCGTACCGGTGGCGGCTATTGTCGACCACAGGCCATGATTTCCCACGCCATCGTACGGATCTTGGCGCGTGGAGTGAAGCAGCGGGAGCACCTATGTCGGTAGCCGATCACGTCAAACGAGCCGACTGGCTGGAGCTATTCTTCGATCTCGTGTTCGTCTACGCGATCGCCAAGACCACCCACGTCATTGCCCATCCGCACGGCGGGCACATCGCGTTGGCGGATTACGGACTGTTCGCGCTGATCCTGGTTCCGGTCTGGTGGGCCTGGACCGGTCACACGTTGTTTTCGACCCGGTTCGGCACCGGCGACACACTGCACAGACTACTGACTCTGGGGCAGATGCTGGGAGCTCTGTTCCTGGCGGTGTTCATCAACCCGGACTTCGACGCGACCTATGTCGGCTTCCTGCTGTCCTACCTGACAATCCGCCTCCTGTTGATTGTCATGTATCTGCGTGCCGGGTCACGGCAGCCGGAAGTGACGCCGGTGACCGGCCGGATGGTGTCGGGCTTCGGCCTCGGCCTGCTGGTTGTTGCCAGTTCCTTCCTGGCCGACCCGCCGCTCCGGTATGTCGTGCTGTACGCCGGAATCTTCATCGAGGTCCTGACGCCGATCCTCCTGCGATCCCGACTGACGACCATGCCGGTAAACACCCACCACCTGCCCGAGCGCTTCGGCCTCCTCACCATCATCCTGCTCGGTGAGTCCGTGGTCGCGCTCGGCGCACCGTTGAGCGAAGGTGCCCTTTCCGCGATCGGCGTCTTGGCCGTGATTGTCGGCTTCATCATGCTGTCGGCGGCGTGGTGGCTGTATTTCGATCTGACGGACCGGCGGCTGGTGGGGCATCACCTGGGGCATGGCCAGCGCGTCGTGTACGGCCATCTTCCGCTCTATGCCGGCCTTGCGGTTCTGGCGAACTTTGGTCGCTTCGCGGTCGATCCGGCGCTGCGGATCCAGGACCACCTGATCATGGGAGCGCTCGGCTTGACGTTGTTCCTGGGCGCTCTCTGGTTCATGCACGGCCGTGCTCTGTGGGTTAGCCCCTGCGCGCGCATAGCAATCCCGGTCCTGCTGACCGGTGCAGGCGCTGCTCTGCTTTTGAGCCGGATGGGCGCTGGAGGGTAGAAGTCGAAGGCCTGCACGGATCGGGCGAAAACGAAAGCGGGCGCCCCCGAAGGAGCGCCCGTCCGTTGATCGGATATCAACCGGTCGCGATCAGGCCGCCGTTGACAGATTCCGCAGCACGTACTGCAGGATGCCGCCGTGACGGTAGTAGTCGACCTCGTTGATGGTATCGATCCGGCACAACAGGCCGAGCGTCTTGGTCGTACCGTCGGCGTAGTGGATCGTGCAATCCACAGTCATCAGCGGGGTGATGCCACCCTCGATGCCGGTGATGTCGAAGGTCTCCTCGCCGGTCAGGCCGAGGGTCTTGCGGTCGACGCCCTGCGGGAACTGCAGCGGCAGCACGCCCATGCCGACCAAGTTCGAGCGGTGGATGCGCTCGAAGCTCTCGACGATGACTGCCTTCACACCCAGCAGCTTGGTGCCCTTGGCCGCCCAGTCGCGCGACGACCCGGTGCCGTATTCCTTGCCGCCGACCACCACCAGCGGGGTACCGGCGTCCTGGTACTTCATAGCGGCTTCGTACAGCGCCGTCGGCTTGCCGGTCGGGATATACCGGGTCATGCCGCCGGTCACGCCCGGTACCATCTCGTTCTGGAGACGGACGTTCGCGAAGGTACCGCGCATCATGATCTCATGATTGCCGCGGCGCGCGCCGTAGGAGTTGAAGTCCAGCGGCCGGATCTGCCGTTCGATCAGGTAGTCGCCCGCCGGGCCGTCCTTCTTGATCGAGCCGGCCGGTGAGATGTGGTCGGTGGTGATCGAGTCGCCGAGCAGGGCCAGCACCCGGGCGCCGTGAATGTCCTGGATCGCGCTCGGATCCTTCGACATGCCGACGAAGTAGGGCGGGTTCTGCACGTAGGTCGAGCCGGAGTTCCAGTCGTAGGTCAGGCCGCCGGACACGTTGACCGCCTGCCACTCGTCGCCGCCGTGGAACACGTTGGCGTAGCGGCCGCGGTACATCGCCGGGGTCAGCTTGGCCTGGATCAACGTGGCGATCTCGTGGCTGGTCGGCCAGATGTCCCTCAGATAGACCGGATTGCCGTCCTGGTCGTTGCCGAGCGGGTCGTTGTTCATGTCGACCAGCATCGAGCCGGCGATGGCGTAGGCCACCACCAGCGGCGGCGAGGCGAGGTAGTTCGCCTTGACGTCCGGATTCACCCGGCCTTCGAAGTTGCGGTTGCCGGACAGCACCGAGCACACCGCAAGGTCACCGGCCTCGACCGCGCCGGCGATCGGGGTCGACAGCGGTCCGGAGTTGCCGATGCAGGTGGTGCAGCCGTAACCGACCAGATTGAAGCCCATCGCGTCGAGCGGTGCCTGCAGGCCGGCGGCCTCCAGATAGTCGGTGACCACCTGGCTGCCCGGGGCGAGCGAGGTCTTCACCCACGGCTTCACCTTCAGGCCCTTGGCGTGCGCCTTCTGGGCGACCAGACCAGCCGCGACCAGCACGCTCGGGTTCGAGGTGTTGGTGCAGCTGGTGATGGCCGCGATCACGACGTCGCCGTCGCTCAGGTCGTAATCCGCGCCCTCGACCTTGGCCGAGCGGACCGTGCCGGTGCCGTCGCCCAGGGTCTTCTTCAGCGAGCCTTCGAAGCTCGCCTTGGCGTCGGTCAGCAGCACCCGGTCCTGCGGGCGCTTCGGGCCAGCCAGCGACGGCACGACGGTCGACAGGTCGAGTCCGAGAGTGTCGGTGAACTCGGGGTCGGCGGCACCCTTCTCGCGCCACATGCCCTGGGCCTTGGCGTACGCCTCGACCAGTTTCACCCGGTCCTCGTCGCGGCCGGTGAAGCGCAGGTAGTTCAGGGTTTCCTGGTCGATCGGGAAGAACCCGCAGGTCGCACCGTACTCCGGCGCCATGTTGGCGATGGTGGCGCGGTCGGCCAGCGGCAACTCGTCCAGGCCGGGGCCGTAGAACTCGACGAACTTGCCGACCACGCCCTTGGCGCGGAGCATCTGGGTGACGGTCAGCACCAGATCGGTGGCGGTCGCGCCTTCCGGCAGCTTGCCGGTCACCTTGAAGCCGATCACTTCCGGAACCAGCATCGACACCGGCTGGCCAAGCATCGAGGACTCGGCCTCGATGCCGCCGACGCCCCAGCCGAGCACGGCCAGGCCGTTGACCATGGTGGTGTGGCTGTCGGTCCCGACCAGGGTGTCCGGATAGGCGAGGGTCTCGCCGTTCTCGGTCTTGGTCCAGACTGTCTGCGCCAGATACTCCAGGTTCACCTGGTGGCAGATGCCGGTTCCCGGCGGCACGACGCGGAAGTTGTCGAACGCCTTCTGGCCCCACTTCAGGAACTCATAGCGCTCCTTGTTGCGCTCGAACTCCAGGGCGACGTTCTTCTTGAAGCTGTCCGCGCCGCCGAACTCGTCGACCATCACCGAGTGGTCGATGACAAGGTCGACCGGCGACAGCGGATTGATCTTGGTCGGGTCTCCGCCAAGCTTCTCCATCGCGTCGCGCATGGCGGCCAGGTCGACGACCGCCGGCACGCCGGTGAAGTCCTGCATCAGGACCCGGGCCGGGCGATAGGCGATCTCGCGGTCCGACGTGCGCTTCCTCGCCCAACTGGCGAGGGCGACCACGTCTTCCTTGGACACGGTCACGCCGTCCTCGTAGCGCAGCAGGTTTTCCAGCAGCACTTTCAGCGAGTACGGCAGGCGTGCCACCTCGGGGTGCGCGGCGGCCAGCGCACCGAGGTTGTAGTAGGTGTATTTCTTTCCGGCGACGTCGAGCGTCGACTTCGACTTGAAGCTGTCCAGGCCAGCAGTCACGGCTGTCTCCTATCGGTTGACTGCGCGGCCGTCCGAGGTGCGCCTCGGCCCGGTCGGCTTCTCCAGGGATTGCGCGCACCTTATAGTCTCACAACGCGCGAATCGGAAGGGCGCAGGTGGGATCAGAGCGTCGCGAGCGTGCGACGCACCGCCTCGGTCACCGTCGCCGCGCAGTCCACGTGGGGCGCATGCCCGCACGCTTCCAGCAGCAGCGGTTCCGTCGGCCCGGCGACCCCGCCGACGATGGCGTGAACCTGCTCCGGGGTGCCGTACTGGTCGTCCAGTCCCTGGATGGCCAGCACCGGGCAGCGGATCTCCGCCAAACGCTCGGTCATCACCCAGTCGGCAAACGGCGGCGACAGCCAGGCGTCGGTCCAGCCGTAGAACACCCGGTCGACGCGTTCCTCGCCGTGATGGCGGGCGAGGCCGGCGCGCAGCCGGCTGTCAGGCGCCTCGTAGGCCGCCAAGGCCTCGCGGATGCCCTTCAGCGTAACTGGTTCGACGAACACGTGGGCCGCTTCGGTGATGCAGACGGCGATCCGCTCAGGGGCGTTCGCGGCGGCCAGCAGAGCGATGGTGCCGCCATCGGAGTGGCCGAACAACACCGCTTGCGGGACCGCCAGACGGTCCAGGACCTCGACCAACGTGTCGGCTTCACGGGCGTGATAATCCAGCTTACGACCGCCGCGCACCGGGCCGTCGAGCGGCTCGGAGCGTCCGTGACCCCACCGGTCGATGATGATCCCGGCGCGGCCGAGGGCGGCGCAGAGCCGGGCCGGGAAGTTCTTCCACATCGTGATCGCACCGAGGCCTTCGTGCAGGAACACCAGCGGTGGCGCATCCGACAGGCCGGTCGATTGTGTGCCGATCGTGTTGATGAAAACCGTGTGGCCACCGGCGCATATGGTTTGCTCGGAGGAAGCGTGATTCATAGGGCGCGGCTTAGGGTTTTCGGCCATGGAAGGCAAGAGGGTCGCCGCCGGTCATCATGGGAGTGCGGTTTCGCACTGTTTCGGGTAAAGTTTTGACGAAGGTGCAACTGGCAAACGCCTGCGCCCCTATTGGCGGGTACATGGTGGGGACCGATGACCGCAAGCGCTGCCGAAGACCCAGACGATGCTGTTCGATTCGAAGCGGCCTCGCACGATCCCGTTACGGCGCCGCATGCTCGGTTGGTGGCAGCCTACCAAGCCTGGATGGATGCGCCCAAGGTCGACGGCATTCCGCTGCGGAATTCGCTGGCGTTGGAACGCATCCCGGACGCGGTCGGCCAGATCGGTATCGTCGACGTACTGCCGGACGGCGGATTCCGGTACCGCATGTTCGGCTCGGCGCTGGTCGGTGCGCTCGGATACGACGCTACCGGCTGGCTGACCGTCAATCTCAGACCTGCTGCCTATGCCGACCTTATCACCCGGCAATATCAAGAAGTCGTGACCGAACGTCGGCCGATCCTCCACGAGCTGCGCGGAGGATTCGATGACTCGTCCGAGCACCGGTACTTCCGGCTGACGGCACCGTTGACGGTTAGCGATGGCCGCGTTGACCATTTGTGGATGACGGTGGCGCTGCTGAGTTCGTTCGGGCGCGAGGTGTTCCTGTCGGCCGGTTCATCATTCTTCAGGACTCGCGACTGATGGACGCTATCACGGGGTAGTTGCTTGCGGTTTCGCACGAGTTCGCGTAATCCAGAGCGCTCTCGCCGCCGAGCGTGGCGGGTACAAAGGTGATGAGCAATCGTTCGATCGAGCCGTGGATAACGTGGCCGGTGACAGGACGGTAGAGCGAACTGGGATGGGACACGCTGGGCAAGAGCCGTACCGCGAACATCGCGCGGGCGCCCCTGTTCCTGATCCTGTTCGCCTTGGGGCAGGGGAGGAACTACGGCCGATGAGCTATCCTGATCCGACAGTCCACGACACGTTGCCGAAGGTGCTTCGGCACAATGCCCGGTCGCATCCCGACGAGGTCGCGCTCCGGCTCAAGGACTACGGGATTTGGCACGAGACCACCTGGGCGCAGTATCTGGCGCAGGTGCGCAGCACGGCGCTGGCGTTCCGGGATCTCGGGATCGGCCCGGGCGATGTGGTGGCGCTGATCGGCGACAACGACGTCGACTGGATCGCGACCGAGATCGCCGCACACTCAGTGGGCGCGATGACCCTCGGCATCTACCGAGACGCGCTGGAAGAAGAGGTCGGCTATCTGGTCGACTATGCCGGTGCCAAGCTGGTGTTCGCCAAGGACCAGGAGCAGGTCGACAAGCTCATCAGCCTTGGCGACATGGCAGCCAGCGTTCAGCACATTGTTTATGAAGAGACCCGCGGAATGCGCAAGCAGACCGATCCGCGGCTGCACGAACTGGCCGTGCTGATCAAGCGCGGCGAGGAACTGCATCAGGCCGATCCGGCGGCGTTTGACGCGCTGGTCGATGCGACGTCCGGCGAGGATGTGGCCATCCTCTGCACCACCTCCGGAACGACGGCGCACCCCAAGTTGGCGATGTTGCCGCACGGGCGGTTCATCCGGCACGCCATCACCTATCTGGGCGCCGATCCCAAGGATCACACCGACGAATACGTCTCGGTGCTGCCGCTGCCCTGGATCATGGAACAGGTTTACTGCGTCGGCTTCGGGCTGGTCGCCCGGATGATCGTGAACTTCCCGGAGAGCCAGGAGACGATGTTCCAGGATCTTCGGGAGATCGGTCCGACCTTCCTTTTGTTGGCACCGCGGCTGTGGGAGCAGATCGCGGCCGACATGCGGGCTCGCGTCATGGACGCCTCGTCGATCAACCAGTGGATCTTCGACAAGGGCATCAAGCTCGGCATGAAGGCGATCGAAGCGGGGCGGCGTTCCACCCTGGCCGATGTCATGCTGTTCAGCGCGTTGCGTGATCGCCTCGGCTTCAGCCGGGTCCGATCGGCCGCCACCGGCGGGTCGGCCATGGGGCCTGAGACCTTCAAGCTGTTTCTGGCGATGGGCGTGCCGCTGAAGCAGTTGTATGGCCAGACCGAGACGCTCGGCGCCTACACCCTGCAGACCGGCGAGGATCTCGACGTCGACACCGTCGGTCCGCCGTTCCAGGGCTGCGAGGTTACCATCCTGAACCCGGACTCCGAGGGTGTCGGCGAGATCGTTACCCGCCATGAGAACATGTTCACCGGCTACTTCCGGAACGAGGAAGGCACCAAGGCGGATCTGCGCGACGGCTGGATGCACACCGGCGATGCCGGGTTCTTCGATGCCAAGGGCCGTTTGGTGGTGATCGACCGGCTGAAGGACATCGCCGAAACCGCGTCCGGCGTCCGGTTCTCGCCGCAGTACATCGAGAACAAGCTGAAGTTCTCGCCGTATGTCGGCGAGGTGGTGATCCTCGGGTCGGAGCGTGATTGCCTGACCGCGATCGTCTGCGTGCGCTTTTCGATCCTCTCCAAGTGGGCCGAGAAGAACCGCATTGGCTTTACGTCATACACCGGCCTGTCGGCCGAGCCGCGGGTCTACGAGTTGATCCGGGTGGAAATTGAACGCGTCAACCAGTCTTTGCCGGAAAAGCAGAGAGTTCAACGGTTCCTGCTGCTCTACAAGGAACTGGACGCCGATGACGGCGAGTTGACGCGGACCCGCAAGGTGCGGCGCAGCGTGGTCTCCGAGCGTTACGAGCAGATCATCGAGTCGCTCTACAACGGCTCGACGAGCGCACACCTGGACACCGAGGTGACGTTTGAAGATGGGCGCAAGGGCCGGGTGAAGGCCGACATGCGGATCATGGAAGTCGGCACGACGCCGACGACGGAACTCAGAAAGGCGGGCTGACCCGTGGCGGAAGCGGAAAACGTGCGGGCGGAGCCGTCCGCGCAAACCCGAGTCTTCGGCGAACCGGTATTGACGCTTGAGAACATCGAACTCGGGTTCGGTGGCGTGAAAGCCATCGACAATGTGAGCTTCGAGGTCCGCAAGGGCGAAGTGCTGGCGATCATCGGGCCGAACGGCGCCGGCAAGTCCTCGATGCTGAACTGCATCAACGGCTTCTATAAGCCGCAGTCCGGGTCGATTACCTTCAAGGGCCGCAAGCTGCCCGGGATGGATCCGCATTTCGCCGCGGCCAACGGGGTCGCCCGGACCTTCCAGAACATCGCGCTGTTCCGCGGCATGTCGACCCTCGACAACCTGATGACCGGGCGCGTCCTGAAGATGAACCGCAATTTCCTGTGGCAGGCCCTGTACTGGGGCCCGGCGCAGCGCGAGGAGATCGAACACCGGGCCTATGTGGAGAAGGTGATCGACTTCCTCGAGATCCAGGCGATCCGTCGCACCCCAGTCGGACGGCTGCCCTATGGGTTGCAGAAGCGTGTCGAACTCGGCCGCGCGCTCGCCATGGAGCCGGAGATCCTGCTGCTGGACGAGCCGATGGCCGGCATGAACGTCGAAGAGAAGCAGGACATGTCGCGCTTCGTCCTCGAGGTGAATGAAGAGTTCGGGACCACCATCGTGTTGATCGAGCACGACATGGGCGTGGTCATGGACATCTCGGACCGCGTGGTGGTGCTGGACTACGGCCGCAAGATTGCCGACGGCACACCGGACGAGGTCCGGGCAAACCAGCATGTCATCGACGCCTATCTTGGCGTTGCACACGACTGAGCGGCGGAGACACGACACCCCATGTCCGAGTTCTGGTTCTTTCTCGAGGTGCTGCTCAGCGGACTGTTCGCCGGCACCATGTATTCGCTGGTGGCGCTCGGCTTCGTGCTGATCTTCAAGGCATCCGGCGTGTTCAACTTCGCCCAAGGGACCATGGTGCTGTTCGCAGCGCTTTGTTTTGTCGGGTTTCTGGAGATGGGCTGGCCGGTTGCGGTGGCGGCGATCGTGACCGTCGGCATCATGGTGGCCTGGGCCTATTCGGTCGAACGTCTGGTCCTGCGCCATCTCGTCAACCAGGCACCGATTATCCTGTTCATGGCGACCATCGGCATCGCGTTCTTCCTGGAGGGCTTCGCCGAGTTCATTTGGGGCAGCGACGTGCATCCGCTGAACGTCGGCATCCCGAATGACGCTTGGTTCGTCGGGCCCGAAGGCGAGATGATGATTCAGCAGTTCGATCTGGCGGCTGCGATCATCGCTGGCCTGCTGGTGACGGTGCTGGCGCTGTTCTTCCACTACACCCGGATCGGCCGGGCGTTGCGGGCGGTCGCTGACGACCACCAGGCGGCGCTGTCCGTGGGCATCCCGCTGAACCAGATCTGGGTGATCGTGTGGTCGGTCGCCGGGTTCGTGGCGCTGGTCGCGGGTATCATCTGGGGTTCGCGCCTCGGCGTGCAGTTCGCGCTGTCCATCATCGCGCTGAAGGCGCTGCCGGTCCTGATCCTCGGTGGCTTCACCTCGGTTCCCGGCGCGATCGTCGGAGGCCTGATCATCGGCGCCGGCGAAAAGCTGGCGGAGATCTATGGTGCGCCAGCGATTGCGGAACTCGTGTCGTACATGTCCGGCATCAACAACATCTCTCTCGGCGGTGTCGAGGAATGGTTCGCCTACGTCCTTGCGATGTTCTTCCTGTTATTCCGTCCGCAGGGCCTGTTCGGCGAGCGGATCATCGAGCGAGTGTGAGGCCAGATGTTTTACCGTGAAGCCGGTATCTTCAAGACGAGCTACGCTGCGGATCAGGCGTTGTTCCGGATTCCGCTCGATCGGTTGTTCGTCATCGGGGTCGTGGTGGCGGCGATCGTGGTGGTGCCGCTGATCAGCAACGAATACTGGCTGGGCTCGATCATGATCCCGGTGCTGATCCTGTCGATCGCGGCGCTGGGGCTGAACATTCTGACAGGGTATTGCGGGCAGGTCAGCCTGGGCACCGGGGCGTTCATGGCAGCCGGGGCCTACATGGCCTACAAGATCGCGACGAACTTCACGTGGATGCCGATCCCGCTGGTCATTGTCCTGGGCGGGCTCTGCGCCGCTTCGATCGGCTTGGCGTTCGGTCTGCCGAGCCTCCGGATCAAGGGCTTCTACCTGGCGGTGACCACGCTGGCCGCGCAATTCTTCCTGCTGTGGCTGTTCCAGAAGGTTCCGTGGTTCGTGAACAACTCGGCCTCGGGTGTTCCAACGGCGCCGCCGCGATCCGTGTTCGGTGAGTTGGTAACCGGCGCCGAGGCGACACCGGAGGCGCGCTACCTGTTCGTCTTAGCCTTTACCGTCGTCCTGGCGGTGATTGCCGGTAATCTGGTCCGTGGCCGCATCGGCCGGACCTGGATGGCGATCCGTGACATGGACATCGCGGCCGAACTGATCGGCATACGACCCTTGCACACCAAGCTGTCGGCGTTCGCGATCAGCTCGTTCTACTGCGGGGTATCCGGTGCGTTGTGGTCGTTCTGCTACATCAACACGGTGGAATCGTCGGCTTTCGACATTTTCCGATCGTTCATGATCCTGTTCATGGTGATCGTCGGCGGTTTGGGCAGCGTGCTGGGCTCGTTCCTCGGGGCGTTCTTCATCTTCCTGCTGCCCATCGCGCTGAACAACGTGGTCACCACATTCGGGCTGCCGATCGCCACCGAGACGATCTCCCACATCGAGTTCATGGCGTTCGGCGGACTGATCGTGTTCTTCCTGATCGTCGAGCCGCATGGCCTGGCCCGGCTCTGGCAGATCGCGAAGGAGAAGCTTCGTCTGTGGCCGTTCCCGTACTGACGGAGCGGCCTTGGTTCCCGGCGGCAGGGGGCCATGATAGAATTGCCGTCAACTGCCGCGTGCTGACAACAAGGCAGATCATTCAAGAACAGGGAGGATCGACGACCATGCGCATTCGCAATCTGACACTAGCCCTCGCGGGAGCGGCGGCCGGCCTGATGGGCCTGGCCGGGACCGCTTCGGCGGCCGAAGGGATCTATATCCCGAACCTCGTGTACAAGACCGGCCCGTACGCGCCGAGCGGCACTCCGGTGGCGCACGGCTTCGCCGACTATCTCGCGATGATCAACTTGCGCGACGGCGGCGTGAACGGCGTGCCGATCATCTACGAAGAGTGCGAGACCGGCTATAAGACCGACCGCGGCGTAGAGTGCTACGACCGGGTGAAGGGTGAGAACGGCGGCGCCGTGGTCATCAATCCGTGGTCGACTGGCATCACCTACGCGCTGATCGAGAAGGCGACCGTCGACAAGATCCCGCTGTTCTCGATCGGTTACGGCCGCACGTCGGCCGCTGACGGCCGGGTGTTCCCGTACGTCTTCAACTTCCCGTCGACGTATTGGAATCAGGCGACCGCGATCGTCCGGTACATCGCCGATCAGGAAGGCGGGTTCGACAAGCTGAAGGGCAAGAACCTCGGTTTCGTCTATCTCGACCACCCGTACGGCAAGGAGCCGATCCCGACGCTGGACATCCTGGCGGAGAAGTACGGCTTCACCTACGACAAGTATCCGGTTCCGCCGGCCTCGATGACCGAGCAGAAGTCGATCTGGCTGCAGATCCGCCGCTCCAAGCCGGCCTACGTCGTGATGTGGGGCTGGGGCGCGATGAACTCCACCGCGGTGTCCGAGGCGGCCAACGTCAAGTATCCGATGGACAAGTTCATCGGCAACTGGTGGGCGGCGGCTGAGCCGGACGTGATTCCGGCCGGCGACGGCGCCATCGGCTACAAAGGCGCGACCTTCAACGGCGTCGGGACCGATTTCAAGATCTATAAGGATATCAACGATCTGTACGGCGCCGGAAAAGGCACCTGGACCAAGGATCAGATCGGCGGCGTGTTGTACTCGCGTGGCGTCGCCACCGCGGCCTACATCGTCGAAGCGATCAAGACCGCCCAGTTGAAGTTCGGCAACCGGGTCATCACCGGCGAGGAGATGCAGTACGGGCTGGAAAACCTGAAGCTCGACGCTGCGGCGATCGAGAAGCTGGGCCTGACCGGGCTGATGCCGCCGGTGGAAATCACCTGCGCCAATCACGAAGGCCAGAATCCGGCCATCAAGATCCAACAGTGGAACGGCAAGGTCTGGGAGATCAAGACCGACTGGATCCCGGCGGATACCGCCCTGGTCCGGCCGCTGATCGAGCAGGATGCCGCTCAGTACGCCAAGGAGAACAACATCACCCCGCGCAGCTGCTCGTAAGCGGCAACGGTTGATGTGAGGTTGGGACGCCGGGGCCACACAGCCCCGGCGTTTCCACGATACGCTTTGCGACGTCCATCGGACGTCGGGGAGGACTGAGATGAGCGTCGCCACCGAAGCCACCGCCCCGGAAGCTGCACTGCTGCGGGTCAACAACATCGAGGTCATCTACGACCACGTGATCCTGGTGTTGCGCGGCGTGTCGCTAGAGGTCGAGAAGGGCGGCATCGTGGCGCTGCTTGGCGCGAACGGCGCCGGCAAGACCACCACCCTGAAGGCGATCTCCAACCTGCTCGGCACCGAGCGCGGCGAGGTCACCAAGGGATCGATCGAATTCGAAGGCGTCAATGTCGAGGCGTCCAGCCCGAATGCGCTGGTCAAGCGCGGCTGCATCCAGGTGATGGAGGGCCGGCATTGCTTCGAGCACCTGACCGTGGAAGAGAACCTGCTGACCGGCGCGTTCACCCGTGGCGGTGACCGTGCGGGCATCCAGGCCGACCTGGAGATGGTCTATGACTATTTCCCTCGGCTGAAGGATCGACGCGGCAGCCAGGCCGGATACACCTCGGGCGGCGAGCAGCAGATGTGCGCGATCGGCCGCGCCCTGATGAGCCGGCCGAAGATGGTGTTGCTGGACGAGCCTTCCATGGGGCTGGCGCCGCAGCTGGTCGAGCAGATCTTCGAGATCGTGAAGAAGATCAACGAGCAGGAAGGCGTAACCATCCTGCTGGCCGAGCAGAACACCAACATCGCCCTGAAATACGCCCGCTACGGCTATATCCTGGAGAGCGGTCGGGTGGTGATGGAAGGGGCGGCTGATACGCTGCGCAACAACGAGGACGTCAAGGAGTTCTACCTTGGCCTCGGTGGTGAGGGCCGCAAGAGCTTCCGCGACGTCAAGCAGTACCGCCGTCGCAAGCGCTGGCTGGGCTGACCCGCTCGCCGGCTGCCGCTACCACAGGGGAGGCCGGAATGGCCGAGTTCTACGACGACCTCGAGACCCGCAGCGCCGACGCGCGCGCCGTTTCCCTGGCGGAACGCCTGCCGAGACAGATCGCCCACGCCAAGGCGAACAGCGCGTATTTCGGCAAGGCCCTGGCCGGGATCGATGCCGTGGCCATCACCGATCGGGCCGCGCTCGCGGACTTGCCGGTGCTGCGCAAATCGGACCTGCTGGAATTGCAGACGGCTAATCCCCCGCTGGGCGGGCTGAACGCGACGCCGATCGACCGGCTTGCCCGGGTGTTCATGTCGCCGGGGCCGATCTTCGAGCCGGAAGGCTACGGGACAGACGCCTATCGTTTCGCCCGCGCGCTGTTCGCCGCCGGATTCCGCAAGGGCGAGTTGGTCCACAACACCTTCGCCTACCACCTGACCCCGGCCGGGCGGATCGCCGAGAGCGGCGCCCATGCGCTGGGCTGCCCGGTGTTCCCGGCAGGCGTCGGCAACACCGAACAGCAGGTCCAGGCGATCGCCGGCCTGAAGCCGCGCCATTACATCGGCACCCCCTCCTTCCTGAAGATCATCCTGGAGAAGGCGAAGGAGATGGGGGCCGACGTCTCGTCCCTGCGCCACGCATTGGTGTCGGGCGAGGCGCTGCCGCCCAGCTTGCGCGCCGAACTGGCGGAATACGGCGTGGCGGTGCTGCAGGCCTATGCGACCGCCGATGTCGGGCTGATTGCCTACGAGTCCGAGGCCAAGGAGGGCCTGATCGTCGATGAGGGGGCAATCGTCGAGATCGTGCGCCCTGGCACCGGCACCCCGGTGCCGGACGGCGAGGTCGGCGAGGTGGTGGTTACGGTGCTGAACCCCGACTATCCGTTGGTCCGCTTCGGCACCGGCGACATGTCGGCGGTGTTGACCGGCACCAGCCCGTGCGGGCGCACCAATCTGCGCATCAAGGGTTGGATGGGCCGCGCCGACCAGACGACCAAGGTCAAGGGCATGTTCGTGCACCCAGGCCAGATCGCCGAGATCGCCAAACGGCACCCCGAGGTCGTGCGGGCGCGCCTGGAAGTGACCGGCGAGAAGGGCCAGGACGTCATGACGCTGGTTTGCGAAACCGCGTCCAGCAATGCAGCCCTGATCGATGCGGTGGCGCAGAGCCTGTCGTCGGTCACCAAGCTGCGGGGGGCCATCAAGCTGGTGGGACCCGGCGAGTTGCCGAACGACGGCAAGGTGATCGCCGATCTGCGCAGCTACGAATAGCCGGCTACCCGGATACCGGCGCCACCGTCTCCTTCAGCCAACGCGCGATTCCCGCCGTCCGCCAGTCGTCGTCGTGGCGGCCGACGATCTGCACGCCGACCGGCATGCCGCCGATGGCCAGCATCGGTACTGTTACCGCCGGACAGCCGATTGCCGAGGTCCAGGCGTTGTAGGCCGGCAGGCCGGTGGTGTGGGTGATGCCAGGCTCGCCCTTGGCGTTCGGGTCTCCCATCAGCGGCGCCGGGCCGGCCGAGGACAAAGTGATCATCGCGTCGGCGGTGGCGGCCACCGAGCGGAACCGCGAGCGCATGGTCTCGCGCTTGGCGAGAGCAGCGCGATAGTCGTCCTGGGTCATCGCCTCGGCCATTTCCAGCCGGACCCGCATGCTGGGGCTCAGCTTGGTCACGTCCTTCTCGGCAAGGTTCCGCAGGGTCCAGCGCAGTTCCCACCCGCAGATGTCGCGGCACAGGACCAGGCTCTCGGTGATCTCGCGCTCGAACGCTTCAAGGTCGGCATGGCCTTTCCGGCGCACTATGGCGACGCCGCTGGCCGCCACCTGGCCCAGCAGTTTTTCGAATGCAGTGAGCGTGGCGTCGTCGGTCAGGGCCCAGCCTTCGGTTTCGGCGACGATCAGCCGGCGGGGAGCCGTGGCGGTCGGCGCATCTTCTGGGCCGTACAGGCCGGGGCAGCCGGGGTCGCCACCGGTGAATCGCGCGATGGCGTGGCTGACCGCCCATAGATCGTCGACCCCACCGGCGTGGACGCCGAGATGGCTGTGGCTGAGGCCTTGGCGCTCGCCGCGGTGCAGGGCGCCGAGGGTCGGTTTGATCGCGGTGTTGGCGCAGAAACCCGCCGGCCGGATGATCGAGCCGACGACCTGGCTACCCAGGGTGGCCGGGACCATCGCCGCACCGATCGCCGCCGCCGATCCCGACGAGGAGCCGCCGGGGGTGCAGGCCGGATCGAACGGGTTGGTGGTCGGTCCGGGGTGCGAGAAGCCGAGCTCGGTGGTGACCGTCTTGCCGAGGATCGCCGCACCGGCCAGGCGCAATGCCTGGACGCAGGCGGAGTCCTCGCCGGTGCTGCGGCCGGCATACAGCGGGCTACCCATCTGGGTCGGCATGTCCTTGGTCATGTACAGGTCCTTGACCCCGATCGGCATGCCGTCGATCGGGGACAGCGGCTTGCCGTCGCGCCAGCGCTTGGTGGCGGCAGCGGCAGCGGTCTTGGCTCCGGCTTCGTTCAGGACGACCCAGGCTTTCACCGCCGGTTCGCGGGCTGCGATGGTCGCGAGGCAGCGTTCCAGATACGCGCTGGGACTGTCCGTGCCGGAGCGGAAGTCGTCCAGCCGATCGGACCAGGTGAGCGGCTGATGGGTCACCGGATCGTATCCCGTCTTGCCAAGCGTCGCGCTGTCAGTCATCGCTGCCTCTTCCGTGGTCTGGTTGTTGGCTGATGTCGCTGGAACTCACCGTCATTCTCTTGATTGCCGCTATCGGGTTGTCGGTCCTCGCCTGGATCATGCAGCGGCGCCCGCGCGAGGGCTTCGACCCGCCGCTGGTGCCGTGGACGGCGGTTCAGGTGGTGGCGGTGGTCATCGCCTTGCTGATGGCCGCTCATCTGGTCTCGCTTGCGACCGGCAAGCCGTTCACCGGCCGCCGCGGCCTGTAGTCCTCCATCCAGAGTGTCGGCCTGAGGGCGTCTGTGGGGAGGGCCCGTTCAAGTTCCCGTGAAGTTCGGCTTGCGCTTCTCCATAAACGCGGTGCGGCCCTCGGTGTAGTCGGCGCTGCCGAAGCATTTCGAGACGGCCCGGTCGACGGCGGCAAGATCCCAGTCCTTCTGCGGCTTGGCCAGTTCGATCAGGCTGTGCTTGACCGCGGCGATCGACAGCGGGGCGTTGCCGGCGATCCGTTCGGCCATCGGCCAGACCGTGTCATCGAGTTCGGCCTTCGGCACCACCCGGTTGACCAAGCCCATGATCCGCGCCTCCTCGGCGTCGAACTGCCGGGCGGTGTAGAAGATCTCCGCCACGAACTGCGGCCCGACGATGTCGTACAGCCGGCGCACCCCGTCGAAGCCGTAGCCGATACCGAGCTTGGCGGCCGGCACGGCGAACCGGGAATCGTCCGAGGCGATCCGGATGTCGCAGTCGAGCGCAATCGCCAGGCCGCCGCCGATGCAGTAGCCGTCGATCCGCGCGATGGTCGGCTTCGCCAAGTTCTGGACGGTGTCGTGATAGGCTGAGACCGCGTCATTGTAGACCTCGATGTGCTCGACTGAGGCGCGCTCGTTCTCGAACTTCGAGATGTCGGCGCCAGCCACGAACGCCTTGTCGCCGGCCCCGGTGAACACCACGCAGCGTACGGCGTCGTCGTCGGCGAAGGTGGCGATTGCCTTGGCGGCGCCCAGCCACATGTCGAGCGACATGGCGTTGTGCCGGGCCGGGTTGTTGAAGGTGACGACGCCGACCCCGCCCCTGCGTTCAACGATGATCGGTTCGGCGGCGGCAAGTTCTTGAGTAGCCATGGTCTCTCCGGTTGCTCCGATGCTGCGAACGAAGGCGCGGCGGAGCCGTGCAGGGTGTGTGGACGCGGTGCGGGCTGGATTGGCGGCCCGGTGGCGCGTGATCGGCGAAGGGACCAGAACACTAAACCAGGGTCTTGCCAGCGCCAATCCCATGGGCGGGGTCGCTTGCGGCGGGGTGTCGCACCTGACAGAGGGACTCGAAACCAGAAGACCCACTTCCCATATCAATCATAAGGCCAGTTCGGACCTACACCGGCTGGCCGAACGGGATCACTCCCGTTTGAGACTGGAAGCGGCGCCGACACTCCCTCCCCCCCCGCAGTGCGGTGCCGCTTCCTTTTCCTTTCCTCACAACATCAAGTGTCGTGGCCGGCTGGCCTGTTGAACGCTATAGAGGCGTCATGACGGGGAATGACCGGCTCGACGTGATGGACCTCGCCGCCCGACGCGGCGGCCGACCGGTATTCCACGGACTCTCGTTCACGCTCGCGCCTGGTGGTGCGCTGCGGCTCGCCGGGCGCAACGGCGGCGGCAAGACCACGCTGCTCCGAATCCTCGCGGGCCTCGGCCGCGCCGATCGGGGCGTGGTGCTCTGGAACGGCGATCCGATCGGCGACGACCGCGAGGCGCACGCTGCGCGGCTGGGTTGGCTCGGCCACGCCGACGCTCTCAAGCCGGCGCTGTCAGCCCGCGAGAATCTGGAAGCGGCCTTGCGCATCGCCGACCGGCCGCTTGCTGGGCTGAACAATGCCCTGGACGCTCTCGGTCTCAGCAATCTGGCAGATCTGCCGGCCGGCTGGCTGTCCTCCGGGCAACGCCGCCGGGTGGCGCTGGCGCGGGTGCTGGCCGGAGCCGCTCCGCTCTGGCTGCTCGACGAGCCGACCGTCGGCCTGGACATCGCATCCGTGGCCGCGCTGGAGCGAGCGATTGCTTCGCATCGGGCAGGCGGCGGAATGGTCGTCGCTGCCACCCACACCGCTCTCGACCTCGGCCCCGATACAGTCAGCCTGGATCCGGCGGCGCATGCCGGGGCAATTCCGGAGCCGATCTCTTGAACGGGTTTCTCGCCTTGATCGGCCGCGACCTCCGTCTGGCCCGACGCCAAGGGGCCGATGTTGCCATGACACTGGCGTTCTTCGTGGTGGTGGTGGCGCTGTTTCCGCTCGGGCTTGGCCCGACGCCGGCTCTGCTGGCCCGGATCGCCGGCGGCGTGTTGTGGGTCACCGCGTTGCTGGCCGCGATGCTGTCGTTCGACCGGCTGTTCCAGCAGGACGCCGATGACGGTGGGCTCGATCTGCTGGCGCTGTCCGGCTTGCCCCTGGTCCTGGTTGCCCTGGCAAAGGCGGTCGCGCACTGGCTGACCACCGGCCTGCCGACGGTACTGCTGGCGCCGTTGCTGGCGCTGACCCTGGATCTGCCGGCTGCGGCCTATCCGGCGCTGGTAATCGGACTGTTGCTAGGGACCCCGACGGTCAGCCTGCTGGGCACGGTCGGCGCGGCCTTGGTGGTGGGGGCCCGCCGGGCCGGCGTGCTGGTCGCGCTGATCGTGTTGCCGCTAACTATTCCGGTGCTGATCTTCGGGGTGGCGGCGGTGGAGGCGGGTGGCGCCGGCCTGCCGATCCAGCCGCACCTGACACTGCTGGCGGCGTTGCTGGCGGCCGCGATTCCTCTGGCGCCCCTGGCCGCCGGTGCGGCCTTGCGTCAGGCGGTCGAGTAGGCGATATCCGGATCATGCATCGCTTCGCCAATCCCACCCGGTTCCTGCGGCTCGCCAACGCGCTGCTGCCGTGGCTCGCCGCCGCCGCGGTGCTGCTGCTCGGATCCGGGCTGTGGCTGGGGCTGTTGCGCTCGCCGGCCGACTACCAGCAGGGCGAGACGGTTCGGATCATGTACGTGCACGTGCCGGCTGCCTGGATGGCGATGGCCGGCTACACCACACTGGCGCTGTCCAGTCTGGCATTCCTGGTCTGGAAGCACCCGCTGGCCGACCTTGCCGCCCGTGCGGCATCGCCGATCGGTGCCAGTTTCACCGCGATCGCGCTGGTCACCGGGGCGTTGTGGGGCCAGCCGATGTGGGGAACATGGTGGGTGTGGGACGCGCGGCTGACCTCGGTTCTGGTGCTGCTCTTCCTGTATCTCGGGCACATGGCGCTGACCAACGCGTTCGACGATCCGGAGCGTGGCGGCCGGGCCGGCGCGGTGCTGGCCCTGGTCGGTGTGGTCAACCTGCCGATCATCAAGTTCTCGGTCGACTGGTGGAACACGCTGCATCAGCCGGCCAGCGTGCTGCGTCTCGGTGGCTCGACCATCGATCCCGCCATGATGAAGCCGCTGTTCTTGATGGCCGGCGGCTATCTCGCCGTGTTCGGCGTCGCGCTCATCCTGCGCATCCGGGCGCTTTATGCCGAGCGTCGGCTGCGCCAGCTTCGCCTGTCGCTCACCGATGCGTGAGGGTGCCGCGGGGATGGTTCCCCGCCTTGGCTCGACGGGTGGTATCCCTTAGGTTCTACGGGGGCGGGAACCAGGACGAACGGGAGCGGTCCGGCATTGTCGGAATTTTTCGCGATGGGTGGGTACGCAGGCTTCATCTGGCCATCGTACGCGGTTGCCTTCGGCGTCATGGCCGGGCTGCTGCTGTGGGCGTGGCGGACCGCACGGCAGGGTGAGGCCGAGGTTGAGCATCTGCGGGCCGTGGGGCTTGACCCGCGCCGCCGCCAGGACGCCGGGGTGGATGTGCCATGAGTCGACGCCCGCACCGGTCCCGCAAGAACCAGCGCCTCGCATTGATCGTCGGAGGCCTTGCGTTCCTGGGAATTGCCGCCGCTCTGGTGCTTACCGCGTTCGAGGACAGCGTGGTGTTCTTCTTCAGTCCGACCGATCTGGCCGCCAAGCCGATTGATCCGGAGCGCCGGATCCGGATCGGTGGCCTGGTCGAGGAAGGGTCGGTCGCGCGCGGTCCTGGCGACGGAGAGATCCGCTTCCTGGTGACCGATGGCACGACCACATTGCCGGTACGCTTCGTCGGCGTGCTGCCCGATTTGTTCCGCGAGGGCCAGGGGGTGGTGGCCCAGGGACGGCTGGCCGGCGCCACCTTTGAGGCCGACGAGGTGCTGGCCAAGCACGACGAGACCTACATGCCGCCCGAGGTGGCGGATGCGCTGAAGAAACAAGGCCATTGGCAGCCCGAGTCGGCGGCGAAGGGGAAGGGCTCATGATTGCCGAACTCGGGCATAGGGCGCTGTCAGTCGCGCTGGTCGTCGCCATCCTGCAGTCGACCGTGCCGCTCTGGGGGGCGTCGCGCGACGATACCGGCCTGATGGCGTTCGCCCGGCCGGCGGCGCTGGTGCAGTTCGGGGCAATCGCCCTGGCGTTCGGCGCCCTGACCCACGCCTATCTGGTCTCCGACTTCTCGTTGCTGAATGTCGCGACCAACTCGCACTCGACCAAGCCGTTCATCTACAAGCTGGCTGGGGTGTGGGCGAACCATGAAGGCTCGATGCTGCTGTGGGTGCTGATCCTGGCGCTGTTCGGCGCGGCGGTCGCGGCCTTCGGCGGCAACCTGCCGGATGGCCTGCGGGCGCGCACCCTGGCGGTCCAGGGAATGATCGGGGTCGGCTTCCTGGCGTTCATGCTGTTCGCCTCGAACCCGTTCGAGCGGCTGTACCCGGCACCGATCGACGGCAACGGCCTGAACCCGCTGCTGCAGGACATCGGGCTCGCGCTGCATCCGCCGATGCTCTACCTCGGCTATGTCGGCTTCTCGACCACCTTCTCGTTCGCCGTTGCCGCGCTGCTGGAAGGCCGGGTCGATCCGGCCTGGGCGCGCTGGGTTCGTCCGTGGGCGCTGGCGGCGTGGACTGCGCTGACCGCCGGGATCGCGCTCGGCTCCGGCTGGGCCTACTACGAACTCGGCTGGGGCGGCTGGTGGTTCTGGGATCCGGTGGAGAACGCCAGCTTCATGCCCTGGCTGGCCGGCACCGCGCTGTTGCATTCGGCGATCGTGGTCGAGAAGCGCGGTGCGCTGAAAAGCTGGACCATCCTGCTGGCGCTGATTGCGTTTTCGTTCTCCCTGCTGGGCACCTTCCTGGTGCGCTCAGGCGTGTTGAGCAGCGTGCATGCCTTTGCCGTCGATCCGGAACGCGGGCTGTTTATCCTGCTGCTGCTGGCGATTGCGATTGGCGGCAGCTTCCTGCTGTTCGCGTGGCGCGCACCGTCGATGGAGGGTGGCGGGATGTTTCGGCCGGTCAGCCGCGAGGGCGCGCTGGTTCTGAACAACCTGCTGATGAGCACGGCGGCGGCGACCGTGCTGATTGGCACCCTTTATCCTTTGGCGCTGGAGAGTGTCACAGGCGAGAAGGTGTCGGTCGGGGCTCCGTATTTCGAGGCGACCTTCGTGCCGCTGATGATACCGACGGTCCTGGCGCTTGGGGTCGGGCCGATGCTGGCCTGGAAGCGTGGTGACCTGACAGGTGCACTCAGCCGGCTGTGGGTCGCGGCCTTGGCTGCGTTCGGGATTGGGGCGTCGGTGCTGTATCTGCGGGGAGCGCCGATCGGCGCCGCCCTTGGCCTGGGTCTGGCTGTGTGGCTGGCGGTATCGGTGGTTACCGAATGGACCGAACGGGTCCGGCTGTTCCGGGTATCGCTCGGCCAGTCGCTGTCGCGGGCCCTCGGCCTGCCGCGCTCAGCCTACGGGATGAGCCTTGCGCATCTCGGCCTCGCCGTGTTCATTCTCGGGGCCGTGGGGGAGACGTTCTTCTCGGCGGAGGTCGTGCGGTTCGTCCGCGCCGGCGACGAAATCGCCATTGCCGGCCGGTCGGTGACGTTCGAGGGGGTGACCAAGCGGTCGGGGCCGAACTACGAAGCGGATGTCGGAACCTTCGTGCTGCCATCCGGGGACCGGCTGGAATCCGAGCGCCGGTTCTATCCGGCGGAAGGGCAACGCACCACCGAGGCCGGCATCCGCTCGCGTCCTGACGGTGATCTCTACGCCGTGCTGGGCGAGCCTGCGGGCGAGAAGCGCTGGACGGTCCGGATCTACGTGAAGCCGCTGGTCATGTGGCTGTGGGCCGGTTGCGGGATCATGGTGCTGGGCGGTCTCATATCGCTGGCGGACCGCCGGCTGCGGGTTGGTGCGCCTGGACCGCGCCGCGCGAGTTGGCAGCCGGCGCATGCTGGCGTCGCGGACTCGGACTGAGGCCGATGCGTCGCCTTCTCTTCTTGGTGCCGCTTGCGGTGGTGATCGCCCTTGTCGGTGTGCTGGCGTGGCCGATCCTCGAGGGTAGGGACCCGCGGTCTCTGCCTTCCGTGCTGCTTGATAAGCCGATCCCGCCGTTCGAGCTTCCGGGATTGACCGTCGACAGCAGCGGCCTCAGCGCGGGTGAGTTGGCGGGACGCCCATTGCTGGTCAACGTATTCGCGTCGTGGTGCGCGCCGTGCCGACACGAAATTCCGCTGATGGTCCGGTTGGCTTCGGAAGGCGTGCCGATCTACGGCATCGCCTACAAGGATGATCCCGCTGCCACCCAGGCGTTCCTGGCGCAGCTCGGCGATCCATACCGTGGCATCGGCGTGGACCGTGACGGCCGGATCGCCATCGAATTCGGTGTCTACGGGGTTCCCGAGACCTATGTGATTGATGCGGCAGGACGGATTCGCCACCGGCACGTCGGCGCAATGACCGAGGACGTAGCGCGGCGCACCCTGCTGCCGCTGCTCGAGGACTTGGCGCAATGATCCGGGCGCTGGCACTGGCTCTTGCGCTGTTCGCGGCCGCATCGGCTCTGGCCGTGCAACCGGACGAGATGCTGGACAATCCAGCCCTGGAAGCACGGGCGCGGGAGATCAGTGCCGTCGTGCGGTGCCTAGTCTGCCAGAACCAGTCGATCGACGATTCCAACGCCGACCTAGCCCGCGACCTGCGCAAGCTGGTGCGCGAACGACTGCAAGCCGGGGATGGAGACCAGCAGGTGCTGGACTTCCTGGTGGCGCGCTACGGCCCGTTCGTCCTGCTGGAACCGCCCCGGACCCGCAGCACCTGGCTGCTGTGGTACGGGCCGTTTGCGCTGCTCGGGCTGGGCGTCGTGGGAGTTGCCATCGCTGCGGTGGCTCGCGTGCGCCGAACCGCTGTGCCGGAGCCGTTGTCTCCGGAAGAGCGGTCGCGTCTGAACGCTCTGCTGTCCGACGATGCCGCTTCGGCCGATGCAACCGGCGAGGTGGAGCGATGATGCTCTGGCTGATCATCGGCATCCTGCTGGTCGCCGTCGTCCTGGCGCTTTTGGTTCCGTTGGTGCGCAACCAACCGGCCGCGGTCGATCGGTCGGAGCATGGATTCGAGGTCCTGCGGGATCAACTGGCCGAGGTCGAGCGCGACCGCGCCTCCGGCCGGCTGGAGCCGGAGTCCGCCGATGCGGCGCGCCTGGAGATCGAACGCCGCCTGTTGGCCGAGGCCGAAAGCCGCGATGCGGCGACGGAAGGTCTCGGATACTCGGTCGCCGTCGGCCGTCGTCGGCGGATGCTTGCCGCAGCGCTTGTGCTGCTGGCAGTACCCGTCGGCAGCACGGCTTTGTATCTTCTGCACGGCCAGCCGGGTTTGCCAGACGCACCGCTGGCGTCGCGATCCGCCGAGCGCGTTCGGATGGCCGAGGTTGCGGAAAGCCGGCTGGGCCTGACCGAAATGGCCGCCAATCTGGAACGGCGACTGGCCGACCAGCCGGGCGATGTCGATGGCTGGATGCTGCTCGGTCGGACCCGATTGACCCTGGGCGACGCACCGGGTGCGGTGGACGCGCTGCGACGCGCTACCGTGGTGGGCGGCGGCGGAGCGCAGGCGTTTGCCCAATTGGGCGAGGCCCTGGTCCGTGCGAACGACGGCGTGGTCGGTCAAGAGGCCAAGGAAGCGTTCTTCCAGGCGATTGAAAAGATGCCGGGCGAACCGCGGTCTCGGTTCTATCTCGGGTTGGCCAACCGGCAGGCTGGCGATCTGAACGAAGCGTTGAAGTGGTGGATCAGCCTGGAGGCGGACACTCCGCCAGAGGCACCGTGGCGGTCCATCCTGGCGTCCAGCATCCAGTCCGCAGCCGCTGAAGCCGATGTCGACCTGGCAGCCTTACGTGCCAAGGTGCGTGGCGACCGACGGGCCGCTCCGGGGCCGAGCACCGAAGACATGGCTGCCGCCCGCGACATGGCGCCGGATGACCGGTTGGTGATGATCCAGGGCATGGTTGACGGTCTGGCGGCGCGCCTTGAGTCCAATCCGGACGATCTGAATGGCTGGCGGCGGCTCGGGCGTTCCTATCTGGTCCTGAACCGTCGAACCGATGCGGTGGAAGCCTACCGGCGCGCCGCCGAACTCGCCGAGGACGACGTGGAGGTGCTGCTTGACTACGCCCACGCGCTGTTCCCGGCAGGCACGTCGGAACGCGACATGCCGACCGCGTTCGTCAGCGTGATCGACAAGGTTCGACGCTTGGAGCCGGAAAATGCCGAAGGCTTGTTCTTCGGCGGGATGATCGCGGTGCGACGGGGCGACACTGCCCAGGCCCGCGCGCTTTGGACTCAGCTGGTCGAACGTCTGCCAGGCGACTCCCCAGTCAAGGCAGCGGTTCAGCGCCGGCTGGACGCCCTGTCGAAAGAGTGACCTTTCGCAATCGGTCCGTTCCGTCTCGCGTTGAGAATACAGTCGATCCGTTCCGGCAGAAATGCATTGCTGGTCCCGTTTCGGCGGCTATGCTGCGCGTTACACGATTGTTGCAGCGCATTCCGACACAGGACCGTCGATGGCCGTCGCCCCGTCCGATCCTGCCGCCGCCGCCCCGGCTGACGGCGTGATGTTATCGGTTACCGATTTGCACAAGCGCTTCGGTAACCTCGAAGTTCTGAAAGGCGTGTCGCTGACCGCCCAGGAGGGCGACGTCATCTCGATGATCGGCGCGTCCGGGTCAGGCAAGTCCACCTTTCTGCGCTGCATCAACCTGCTGGAACTCCCGGATTCCGGCGAGGTGCGGGTCGCCGGCGAACTGATCAACATGGTGCCGTCGCGCATCGGCGGCATGCGGCCGGCGGATACCAAGCAAGTCGATCGTATCAGGTCGCGGCTCGGCATGGTGTTCCAGAGCTTCAATCTGTGGACCCACATGACGGTGCTGGAGAACGTGATCGAAGCACCGGTCCACGTGCTCGGCGTTCCCAAGCGCGAGGCGATCGAGCGCGCTGAGGCGTTGCTGGACAAGGTCGGGATCGCCGACAAGCGCGACCAGTACCCGGCACACCTTTCCGGTGGTCAGCAGCAGCGCTGCGCGATTGCCCGCGCGCTGGCTATGGAACCGCAGGTCATGCTGTTCGACGAGCCGACATCGGCGCTCGATCCAGAACTGGTTGGCGAGGTGCTGCGGGTGATGCGCGATCTCGCCGACGAGGGCCGGACCATGATCATCGTTACCCACGAAATGCGGTTCGCTCGAGAAGTGTCGAGCGAGATCGTGTTCCTGCATCAGGGACGGATCGAAGAGCAGGGGCCGCCGAGCCAGGTGTTTGGCGATCCGCGATCCGAACGCTGCCGCCAATTCCTCGCGACCTCGGCACACGAAGTCGCGGGATAGAGGTCCGACGGGACGGAATGTCCGACGGGGACGAACAAGAGACCAGGAGGGACTTCACGTGAAGAAGACGCTTACCACGCTCGCCGCGGTCGCGGCGATCGCCGTCGCCGGCATTGCTGCCGACGCGTCGGCCAAGGAATGGGGCAAGGGCTCGAAGATCAAGATCGCTACCGAAGGAGCCTATGCTCCCTGGAACTTCACCGACAGTGCCGGAAAACTGGTTGGCTTCGAAGTCGACCTTGCCGCCGACCTGTGCAAGCGGATGGAGGTCGAGTGCGAAGTGATCCAGCAGGCCTGGGAAGGTATCATCCCGGCGCTGCAGGCCGGCAAGTACGACGTCATCATGGCGGGCATGTCGATCACCGAGAAGCGCATGGAGGTCATCTCGTTCTCGCGCGCCTACGCGGCCACGCCGGCGGTGTTCGTCGTGACTACGGGTAACAAGTCGGCCGGCTTCAAAACCGCCGTTGATGCCCTGACCCTCGAGGAGATCGATGCGGCCGAGAAGACCGCCCTCGACGCCGTCGTGAAGGAGTTCAAGGGCAAGACCATCGGCGTGCAGATCTCGACCACGCACGAGAACTTCCTGCGCGAGTACCTCGGCAAGGACGCTACCATCAAGACGTACGATACCCAGGAGAACCTGGACCTCGATCTGCAGGCCGGCCGTGTCGACGCAGCGTTGGCGTCGGCCTCCTACTGGGTGCCGCTGCTGGCCTCGGACAAGGGCAAGGGCATGGTCATGGTCGGCCCGGGCATGACCGGCGGACCGTTCGGTAATGGCGTCGGCGCCGGCATCCGCAAGGAAGACAAGGCGTTGAACGACATGTTCACCAAGGCGATCAATGCGTCGATCGCCGATGGCACGTCAAAGAAGTTGGCCGTGCAGTGGTTCGGCTTCGACGCTTCGGCGAAGTAGGCAGATACGCATTGTACGGGGCGGCCGGTGCGATGATCTCGGCCGCCCCGTTTCGCGCAAGGGGGCCGTTCGAGCATGTCCGAATGGATTAGCCTGCTGACCTGGGGCGACGCCGGTTGGGGCGACGAGATGGTCCGCGGCGCGCTGTGGACGCTACTCCTCGCGACCGTGGCGTTCGTGCTGGGCGTGGTGATCGGTTCTCTCGGCGCCGGCGCCAAGCTGTCCTACCTGCCGCCGCTGCGCTGGCTTGGCCAGGGATACACCACGGTCATCCGGGGCGTGCCGGATCTCCTGGTCATCTACCTCCTGTTCTTCGGCGGCAACCAGGCGGTCATGGCGATCGCCCGCTCGCTGTTCGGCTACGACGGCTACATCGAGCTGAACGCCTTCACCATCGGTGCGATCGCGCTCGGTACCGTCTCGGGTGCCTACTCCACCGAGGTGATCCGCGGTGCTGTGCTGGCGGTGCCGGCCGGCCAGATCGAGGCGGCCCGGGCCTGCGGGATGAGCGGGTGGCTGCTGTTCCGGCGGATCCTGGTTCCGCAGGTGGCCCGCTATGCGCTGCCCGGCCTCGGCAACGTGTGGCAATTGACGCTCAAGGATACCTCGCTGATCTCGATCGTCGGACTGGTCGAGATCATGCGCTCGGCATCGATCGCGTCGGGCTCGACCCAGAAACCGTTCGTGTTCTACGTCTCGGCGGCCTGCCTCTATCTGGTGCTAACGGCGGGCTCCAACCGGGCGTTCGGATTGGCCGAACTGTGGGCCAATCGCGGCGTGCGGAGGGTCTGACCATGCGCTTCGAGCTGTTCGCCGAGTATTTCCCGGCCCTGCTGGCCGGCATTCCGATGACGCTGAAGCTGGCCGGGCTGTCGCTGTTCATCGGCTTCTTCCTGGCGGTGGTGCTGGCGGTGCTGCGGACCTCGGGAATCCGACCGCTGGAAGCGTTCGTGCGCAGCTATGTCTATGTGTTCCGCGGCACGCCGCTGCTGGTGCAGATCTTCCTAATCTACTACGGCACCGGCCAGTTCGATTTCATCAAAGAGAGTTTCCTATGGCCGGTGCTGCGCGAGGCGTACTGGTGCGCGATCATCGCGCTGACCCTGAACACCGGCGCCTACACTTCGGAGATCATCCGGGGCGGCATCGAGTCGGTGCCGTGGGGGCAAGTCGAGGCGGCCAAGGCCTGCGGCATGAACGTCTGGCTCCGGTTCCGCCGGGTGGTGTTCCCGCAGGCGATCCGTCAGGCCCTGCCGGGTTATGGCAACGAGATCATCCTGATGGTCAAGTCGACGTCCCTGGCCAGCACGGTCACCCTGCTGGAGATCACCGGCATCGCCCGCAAGATCGTCAGCCAGACCTACGCGCCGTTGGAACTGTTCATCATGGCCGGCGCGATCTACCTGACGATCGTATTCGTCATCACCCGTGCGGTCGACATGCTGGAGAACCGGCTGTCGCCGGACCTGATGGCGCGCCGGCACGTCAAGAATGCGGCGGAGCGGGACATTGCCAGTGTCCATTGACCTGGTTCCTTATCCGGCGGACGAGGTGGACACACTGGAGGCCTGGATCGCCGCACCGCATGTGGTGCGCTGGTGGAAACTGTCCTGGACGGCGACGGTCATCGATGCGCTTCGCGCCGGCGATCCGGCACAATCGGGGATCCGGTCGTGGCGCGTCGATCTCGATGGCCAACCGATTGGGTATGCCCAGGACTACGATGTCACCCAGGGCGACAGCCCCTGGATCGGCGTTGACGATATCGGTCCAGGCACCCGAGGCATGGATCTCCTGATCGGCGTGCCCGACTTGATCAATCGCAAGCACGGCCGGGCGATCATCCGAGCCCTGGCAACGCGGCTGTTCACCGAGCATGGCGCCAGTCGACTGGTGTCGAGCCCGCATCCTGACAACTGGCCGGCGATCATCGCGTTCAAGCGGGCCGGATTCCGCGAGCGCGGTCGTCGGCAGTTCCCGGGTGGTCCGGCGATGATTCTGACGGCGGCGAAGGCGGTGTGGAGGGCTTGAATTCCTCGTTGGAAACGGTCGTTTCGTCCAGTGGTGCCGTGTTAGGCTGGGCACAAGCAGAGACATTGCCGGCCGTGCTGCGCTTTGAGGGGCAAGGGTGGAAGATCTGGAAGAAATGAAGGCCCGCTTGGCGGACCTGAAGACCGAGCACCGCGACCTGGACGATGTCATTGCACGGCTGCTGGAGAAGGCGCCGTTCGACCAGTTGCAGCTTCAACGCTTGAAGAAGCGGAAGCTGCTTCTGAAGGACGATATCCTGCGTGTGGAGAGCCGACTGCTGCCCGACATCATCGCCTGAGCGGGCTCGGCGGTGCCGTGACTCGGCTATTCGGTCGCCCCGGCGTTGTGCTTCAGGATGACCTTGCGCAGTCCGTTCATGAGTTCCTGCCCGATCGAGCCACCATCCCCCTTGATCTTGGCCTGGTTGATCGCCTTCAGCGCATCAATGTGCATCGACAGGACGCTGACCTCGGTTTCACCGGAGGCCTCGGACAGATCGATGAACTTGCAAGCGCTGTCGCCGACCTGACTGACCAACGGGTAGCCGAAGGTTCCGGCCTGGCCCCGCAGATCGTGCAGCAGCCGGCGCATCCGAATGAGTCCCTGCTCGCGTGTCATGCCGGTCTGCCGGACTTCGGTCATCGCCGACGTGAGGGCGGTGACGCTTTCGGCAAAGATCGTCTCGAACTCGCCGCTGAGCTTTTTCACCGACTCGTTGGCCTGAGCGATCAGTTCCGACGGATCGGCGCCAGCCTTTACCTTCACCTTGCTGCGCAGCGGGTTCGGGTTGTCGACGAATTCGACCTTCGGCTTGTTGTCGGCCATTAGCAATTCTCCCGAAGACCTTTTGGTCAGGCGCGCTTGATCGCGTCCAGATCGTTGAGGTCGTCGCGTGACTTATCCTCGGTACGCCGCTTCGGGCCAACATAGTCGGGATCGAAACGACGACGACGGTCCGGGCCGAAATAAGAACCGGTCCGAACGAAACGTCGAGGGTTTTCGATGATCGACACGATTCGAGCGTACAGGCTGGCGGCCGATACCGGCTTGGCCAGGAATTCGGTCATGCCGGCATCTCGCGCCCGGATGATGTTGCGCGCAATGGTGTTTGCCGAAACGACGATCGCCGGCATCAGCGGGTTGATGCCGCGCTTGCCGCTGCGGATCGTTTGCAGCAGTTGCAAGCCGCTCATTCCTTCCATCTCCCAGTCCATGACCACCAAATCGATTGCCGTGGCGCGCAGCTCTTCCAAAGCCTCGTGCCCATCCCGGGCTTCGGCGACATACTGGATCGACAGGCCACGCAACACGTTCACGATGATCGTGCGCATGAAGCGATTGTCGTCCACCACCAAGGCGGACACGTTCTCCAGTGAGTATGCCTTCATGAACGCGTTCTGGCCGATACCGGTTGGATTGTACACAAATCAGTTGGTGCCAAGTCTACCGCCTCTCCCACCTGCTGTCAGCTTGGCGTCGAACGTGCGAGCCTTGCGCCTGGGAGCCGGGTTCCTATAATCCGCGCCTTCCGCCGACAGGCCTGGAGGAGTTATGGCCAAGCAGTCGCCGCAGCCGGTCGTCGGCATCGTCATGGGCAGCCAATCGGACTGGCCGACCATGCGCCATGCCTCGGAGACGCTGACGGCCCTTGGGGTCGCGCACGAATGCCGGATCATGTCCGCGCACCGCACGCCGAAGCGCATGATGGACTATGCCGAATCGGCCCGGGACCGGGGCCTCAAGGTGATCATCGCCGGTGCCGGTGGAGCAGCGCATTTGCCGGGTATGACCGCGTCGATGACGATGATCCCGGTGCTTGGCGTGCCGATCGAGAGCAAGGCGTTGTCCGGCCTCGACAGCCTGCTGTCGATTGTCCAGATGCCCGGCGGAATTCCAGTGGGAACCTTGGCGATCGGCAAGGCCGGAGCAATCAATGCCGGCCTGATGGCGGCATCGATCGTCGGCCTGGAAGATGCGGCCGTAGCAGCGGCACTCACGGACTGGCGGCAACGGCAGACCGACTCGGTTGCCGACGAACCGGTAGACGAGGGCACATGACGGCTCCGCTTCCCCCCGGCTCCACGATCGGCATTCTCGGTGGCGGCCAGCTTGGCCGTATGACCGCGCTGGCCGCTGCCAATCTCGGCTACCGCTGCCACGTCTACGACCCCAAGGCGGGCGGCCCGGCCTCGCAGGTTGCCGCTGCTGTCACGGTCGCCGAATGGGACGATGCGGCGGCTCTCGCGGCGTTCGCCGGGTCGGTCGACGTCGTGACCTACGAATTCGAGAACGTCCCGGTCGAAACCGTAGAGCGGCTGGCGCGCGATGTTCCGGTTCGACCGGGGCCGCTGGCACTGCAAGTCGCCCAGCACCGGGTCGAGGAAAAGCGGTTTGCCCGTCATTGCGGTCTAGAGACTGCGCCGTTCTGGGGCGTCACGACGCTCGACGAGTTGGCTGAGGGCATCGCGGTGGTCGGGGTTCCAGCGATCCTGAAGACCTGCCGGTTCGGCTACGACGGCCTGGGGCAGGTCGCGGTCGGCATGGACACCTCGCTGCGCGAGGCGTGGCAGGACATCGCCACCGACGATGCCATCCTGGAGCGCCGGATCGACTTCGAAGCTGAGATCTCGGTCATCGTGGCCCGTGGGCTGGATGGCAAGACCCGCGCCTTCCCGCCGGCGCTGAACGAGCATCGTGACGGTATCCTGCGGCGCAGCCTGGCGCCGGCACCGATTGATCCAGCGATACTCGCGGCGGCTTGTGCCGCGGCGGAGACGCTTGCCGAGAAGCTCGACCTGGTCGGATTGCTGGCGGTCGAGATGTTCGTCAAAGGCGACGGACAATTGCTGGTCAACGAGATGGCGCCACGCCCGCACAATTCCGGGCACTGGACCCAGGATGGTTGCGCGACCTCGCAGTTCGAGCAGTTCGTGCGCGCGGTGGTGGGACTACCGCTCGGGCCGGTCGACGCACTGTTCGAGACAGAGATGCTCAACCTGATCGGCGACGATGCCGGTGCGTGGCCGGTATTGATGGCCGATCCGTCGGCCAAGCTGCACCTTTACGGGAAAGCCGAGTCCCGGCCCGGCCGCAAGATGGGCCACGTCAACCGGCGGCAGCGCCCCTTGATGCCCGATACGCCCGCATGAAGCGCAGCGGGCTCGGCAGCTTGCCGCGCAGCTCGCGCCACCGCCCGGTCAGCTTGGGTACCCGCATGACATCGGCGATCCGCCGGTCGAGGAACGCCCAGGTATCGGCATGGTCCTCGGAGGTATCGTCCAGCCAGTAGAGCAGGGTAGCGCTGTACACCGCCGCCAGAAGGCCGCGCTTGCTGTAGAAGTTGAAGTCGGTCGACCGGTCGCCGCAGGCCCACCAGATGGCGTCCACTGTACGGTAAAGGCTCTGCGCCGCCAGCTTGGGATTGCCGGGGAGCGCCAGATAGGCCAGCGCCCGCCGTACCGCCTCGCGATGCGGGCCGGCCTGCTCCAGCCGGGTGCGGACCGCAAAGGCGATCCGGTCGCGAATGCGCATGGAATCGAGATCGGCCGCCTCCAGCGCTGCCGTCATGGCTGTGTCGGCGCGGCGCATCCAATGCTCCACCGCGCTGCGTACGCCGCGTGGGAACGCGATGTCGACGTCCGCCGGCTCGAGTCCCGCTGCCGTCGCGCCTTGGGTCAGCGCTTTCCGGCTCCAACCGTCGAACACCACGTTCGGCAAGGCTGCGTCCAGGATGCGGTCGCGCAGTGCGTCCATTTCCGGCGTGCGGATCATGTCAGCTCCCTGGAACGGCGCTCGGCTTCCGCTTCGTGGACTTCCTCGGTGAAGCCGAATCGGGTGAAGTCGGTCATGCGGTCGAGATAGAGGATACCATCAAGGTGATCGACCTCGTGCTGCAGAACCCGCGCACGGGTGCCCGCAACGATCGCCTCGAACGGTTCGCCCTCTGGCGTGGTGGCGGTGACGCGCATCCGCAGATGCCGAGGCACTTCGCCGCGCAGGCCGGGGATCGAGAGGCAGCCCTCCCAGCCGAGCGCCATGCGGTCGTCCAGCGGTTCCAGCACGGGGTTGATCAGCGCGGTCAGCGGGCAGGGCCCGTCGTCCGGCTCGTTGGTGGCGCGGGCATCAGGGACCCAGAAGATCAGGACGCGTTGCAGGATGCCGATCTGCGGCGCCGCCAAACCAATGCCACCGGCTTCCTCGAGCGAGGCGACCATATCGTCGATCAGTTGGCGGATCGCCGGGGCGGTGGGATCGGGTACCAGAGCCGCCACGCTGCGCAAAACCGGATCGCCAACACGGACTATGGACTTGCTTGTCATGATGGGGCATATAGCGCGCCCATCGTCGTGGGTAAACCGACTCCCGCTGGCGTGGTGCCGCGGTTTCGGCTATGGTAGGAGAACGTCGGCGGCCAGGGCTCCTGACAACAGGGTCTGTTGGCTGTCGTTTGCTGTGCTGAGATCGGAAAACGAAAGGAGTGGTAAGTCCGTGCAAGTTACCGTTCGCGATAATAACGTCGACCAAGCCCTGCGCGCGCTTAAGAAGAAGATGCAGCGCGAGGGTGTCTTCCGTGAAATGAAGCTGCGCCGGAATTACGAGAAGCCGTCCGAGAAGAAGGCGCGTGAGCGCGCCGAGGCGCTCCGCCGGCATCGCAAGCTGATGCGGAAGCGCATGGAGCGCGAAGGCTACTGATACACGGCTTCCGGGGGCTTCGGCCCCAGGATACCCGACGCGGAGCCGCCCGGCTGGGCGGCTTTTTGCGTGTCCGGAATCCGCTGTGATCTGGCCGTTGACGGCGTTGCCCGCTGCCGCCGTCCGCTCTAGGATCGTCGATCTTCACGATCGATTCCTGGGAGCGTGCCATGGCCGGAGCCGACCATCATCACGATCATCACCATGGGCACCACCATGGTCACGATCACGACCATGAGCATCCGCGCCTGGGCGAGTTGGAACTGCGGGTAAAGGCTCTGGAGTCGCTGCTGGTCGAGAAGGGGCTGGTCGACCCCGCGGCTCTCGACACGTTCATCGACATCTATGAGACCAAGGTCGGCCCCCGCAATGGAGCCGCCGTGGTGGCGCGTGCCTGGGTCGATCCGGCGTTCAGGGACTGGCTGCTACGTGACGCCTCGGCGGCGATCAAATCGTTCGGGTTTGAAGGCCGCCAAGGCGAGCACATGGTGACGGTGGAGAACACCAACCAGGTCCACAACCTCGTCGTCTGTACCCTGTGCTCCTGCTACCCGTGGCCAGTCCTCGGCTTGCCGCCGGTCTGGTACAAGTCGGCGCCGTTCCGGTCGCGAGCGGTGATCGATCCGCGCGGCGTGCTGGCCGACTTCGGTACCACCCTGCCGCAGGACGTCGAGATCCGGGTTTGGGACTCCACCGCCGAGGTGCGCTACCTCGTCCTGCCGCAGCGACCGTCCGGCACCGAAGGGTTGCCGGAGGCCGAACTGGCGGCACTGGTGACCCGCAACGCGATGATCGGCGTCGAGCAGGTGGTCTACCCACCGCGGAACGCGCGGGAGGCTGCGGAATGAACGGTGCGCACGACATGGGCGGCATGCACGGCTTCGGCGCCGTGCGGGACGAGCCGGAGGATGATCGGTTCCACGGCGAGTGGGAGCGCCGGGCGTTTGCCCTGACCCTCGCCTGCGGCGGCCTCGGTCGATGGAACATCGACCGGGCACGCTCGGCCCGCGAGCAGCAGCCGCCGGCCCAGTATCTCGAGAATACCTACTACGAACAGTGGCTGCACGGCCTGGAGGTCCTGCTGGTCGAAGAAGGCCTGGTGACGGCGGAGGAGTTGCGGACCGGCAAGGCGGTCGTGCCGAAGCCGGCCGACGTGGTGCCGATCCACGCCGACCGGGTGGTCAAGGCGCTGCAGCAGGGCTCGCCCTACACTCGAGACGTCAGCCAAGCACCGCGGTTTGCGATCGGGGACACGGTGCGGGTGCGCGTGGACCATCCGACCGGGCACACTCGCGCGCCGCGCTATGTGCGGGGCCGCACCGGTACGGTGGTGCTGCACCACGGCGCCCACGTCTACGCCGACGCGTCGGCGCGGGGCGAGCACGGAGTGGCGCATCATCTGTACAACGTGGCGTTCGACGCGGCCGAACTGTGGGGCGCTGAGGCTCAGGACGGGGCGGTCCATCTCGACCTCTGGGAACCCTATCTGGAGCGGCCATGACCGCCGTGGCATCACCCGGCCCTCTGCCGCCGTTCGAAGCCCTGCCACGTATCCCGGTCGATCGCGACGGCCCGGTGTTTCGGGAGCCGTGGGAGGCCCAGGCCTTTGCCATGACCGTGAAGTTGCACGAGAGCGGGCTGTTCAGCTGGCCGGAATGGGCCAGCGCCCTGTCGTCGGAGATCGAAGCAGCCCAGGCGGCCGGTGATCCGGATCTCGGCGACACCTATTATCGGCACTGGCTGAAGGCGCTGGAGGGGTTGGTGCTGGCGAAGACCGAGTTGACGGCCGACCGTCTGGCGCGTCGGGTCCAGGCTTGGGCCCGCGCCGCCGAGCGCGCTCCGCACGGCGAGCCGATCCTGCTGCCGGAGGATGAGCGGGACTGAATGTCGACGTCGTATCCTTTCATATGAAAGAGTAATTCTATATTCTTTCATATGAAGCAACTAGTCCGGAGCCAACCGATGGCGGCACCCGAAGCAGTGACGGCGGATGACCGGGCGCGCGTGGTGACTGCGGCGGCGCTTAAGGCGGCCGAGGCCCTGCAGATCAGCAAGACAACGCTCGGCCGCATCCTGGGCCTCTCACCGGCGTCGGTAACGCGGCTGGCGTCGGGGACGGAACTGCGGCCGGATACCAAGCCCTATGAACTGGCGCTGCTTCTGCTGCGTCTCTACCGTTCACTGGATTCGATCATGGGCGGCGACCGATCGCTGGCGCGCGAGTGGCTGGCGTCGGACAACCGCGCGCTGGGCGGCCGGCCGCTCGACCGGATCACCACGATCATCGGCCTGACCGAGGTGACGGCGCATGTGGACGCCTTCCGCGCTCGCGTCTGAACGACGGCCGATCGACGGCGCGTTCTGGCGGGTCGTGGAAGCCCAGCACCGCAATTCGACCCTGGCCCTGGTCGAGGACGCGAACCTGGCGGATCAAGCCATCCTGGAAGCCGAGATCGAGACGGTGAAGCCGACGCTACCGTTGGCGGCAAGGGGACTGCACTACCTGCTGTCGACTCCGTTCCGTTATCGGCCCGGCTACCCCGGTTCGCGGTTCCGCCGGCACGACCAGGGGCCGGGCGCCAATGACGGGGTGTTCTACGCGGCCGAGGCGATCGAGACCGCGATGGCGGAGACGGCGTTCTATCGCTTCCTGTTCTTCAGTTTCACCGAGATGCGGGGACGCCCGTCCAACACGCCACACACTGCGTTCCAGGCTGACGTCACCGGGCTGGCCCTGGATTTGACGCTGCCGCCGCTGAACCGCGATCGCGCCGACTGGACGCGTCCTGTCGACTACGAGCCGTGCCAGAGCCTCGCCGACGCGGCACGGCAGGCCGAGGTCGAGGCGATCCTGTACGAAAGCGTGCGCGATCCGGAGCGCCGCCGGAACATCGCGGTCCTGCGCCCGGAAGTCCTGGCCCGGGGTCGGCAGATCACCGGCCAGCAGACCTGGTGGCTGCACATGACGCCGGATGTGGTGACGTGCGTTTGCGAGTTCCCGGCGCAGGGGCTGTCGTACCGCCGGGCGGATTTCAGCGATCCGCGCCTCGGCTGATCGATCCTTGGTGCGCCTGCCTAACTGGCCTTCACCGCGACGATGAACACGCTCTTTCCCTTTCCGGGCTGCCAGCGCTCGGCGATCCTGAATCCCTGTTCCTTCAGACTGTTCTCCAGGTCAACGGCGGTGAATACCTTCACCAAAGGAAGCACCCCGAGGAACCGCCCGACTGGCGCGATCAGCTTGAAGCTGCGCATGAAATCCCCGATACACGCGGTGCTCGTGACGAAGACCCCGCCGGGCTTTAGCAACCCGTGGACTTTCGCGACGACTGCATCCCGATCCTCCAGAAGGTGCAGGATGCTCATGCCGAGGACCGAGTCGAAGCCCCCGGTCGGCGCTTCGAAATCGTCGATGGCGGCGCGCAGGAACGCGACGTTGGCGACCCCGCTCGACTCGGCCTTGCGGCGCGCGATTCCGACCATCTTGGAAGATATGTCGATCGCCGTGATGCGAGCCACATCGGGCGCCAGGGCAAGGGCTGTGGATCCCGTGCCGCACCCGAACTCCAAGAGCTCCATGTCGGGACGCAGATAGCTCCGCGTGATCCGTAACTTCCGTTGGTAGGACGCCTCGTCGGCAACGGGTTTCTTTGCATAGCGCTCCGCGATCCGGTCCCAGAAGCGGGCTGAACGGCGGGTGGCAGTGCTTACTGTGTCGACGGTCGTCATAGCGCAAGAGTCCTGACACGGTGGCTTTGAAAAGCAGGTTCGTCCAAGGGCCGGCCTCGGGGAATACGCCGGCTCCTGCTCGTACCTCTTACGGATCCGAATAGAAATTGACTAAACTAGCCTACCTGATATGCGGTTCTGCATGGATTGGCGTTCTGTAAAGTTCGACTGGAACCGGGTGAGGGCCTTTCTGGTCACGGCCGAAGAGGGTTCGTTCTCCGCGGCGGCTCGCGCTCTCGGAATGGCGCAGCCGACCCTCGGGCGTCAGGTCGGCGCGCTGGAGGAAGAACTCGGGGTCGTCCTCTTCGAACGCGTCGGGCGTGGTTTGACGCTTACACAGAGTGGCCTCGAGCTGGTGGAGCATGCGCGCGCGATGGCCGATGCCGCCGCGTCCGTGTCCTTGACCGCGTCGGGGCAGTCGCAGGCCATCGAGGGGACGGTCCGCATTACCGCCACCGAGGTCACGTCGGCGTTCATCCTGCCGGCGATCGTGACCAAGCTGCGCTCGGCCCAACCTGCGATCGAGGTGGAGATCCTGGCGACCAACGCCGTACGTGATCTGCGTCGCCGCGAGGCCGACATCGCCATTCGCGCGGTACGGCCAACCGATCCGGACCTGATCGCGCGGAAGCTGATGATCGACACCGCTGAGCTTTACGCCTCCGAAGCCTATCTCAGGCGTGTCGGTGAACTCTCGTCGCCTGAGAAACTGTCATGCGCGGAGTTCGTCGGGTTCAACGAGAACGAGCCGTTTCTCGATGGTCTGAACGCCCGTGGACTGACCCTGTCCGCGCGGAACTTCCCGGTTCTCTGCGGTCAGCACCTGGTCCAGTGGGAACTGGTCAAGCAGGGAGCAGGGGTCGGTGTCATGATCTCTCGGGTCGGCGATGCGGAGCCCCTGGTGCGTCGAGCCGCACCGTGGTTCCCGCCCTTCGAGTTCGAGGTCTGGCTGGTGGCGCATCGAGAGCTCAACACCAGCCGCCGCCTGAGGATCGTGTTCGACTGGTTGACCGAAGAGTTCAGACACCTCCAGAGGTACTCCCCAAGTTCGACCAGCATTCGTCAGTCCGAATGAGTTTGCTTCGGCACCAGTGCGTGCAACGCGAGTGCCAGATCGGCGATCGGTTGGGTCTGTACGACAACCTTGCCCGGACCGGTGACGTGGGTGACGAACAGGCCCTCGCCACCGAACAGCATGTTCTTGATGCCGCGCTGGATCGAGATGTCGTAGTCGCAGGTGGCCGAGAATCCGACCAGCGAACCGGTCGACACGGAGATCTTCTCGCCCTTCGCCAGTTGCCGTTCGACCAGGGTGCCGCCGGCCGCCAGGAACGCCCAGCCGTCGCCTTCCAGCTTCTGCAGGATCAGCCCTTCGCCACCGAACAGCCCGGAGCTGAGACGTTTGGTCAGCGCGATCGAGATTCCGATGCCCTTGGCGCTGGCGAGGTAGGCGCGGCGCTGGCAGTAGAACGCCCCACCCTCGGCGGCGAGGTCCAGCGGGCGGATCTGGCCGGGCATCGGTGAAGCGAATGATACCGACCGCCGGGTCCGGCCGGTGTTGGTGAAGAACGTCATGAAGAAGGTTTCGCCTGAGACCTTGCGCAGGATCGAGCCGAAGAACCCGCCGGGCATCTCCGTCGACATCTCGATGTCCGGTTCCATCATCACCATGGTGCCGGCTTCGGCCTGGACCGCCTCGCCAGGGTCCAGGGTGATGGTCAGCATTGGCGAGAAATCGCCTTCGATGGTGTAGTCGATCTCGTCGGCGGCCATGGCATCCTCCGGGTGTCGGTGGCCGGAGGATCGCCCGCTCAGATAACCTGGCGCAAGACCGCGACCAGGGCGACCGCTCCGAAGATGGCGATCAGCGACGACTGCCGCAGCAGCCCGAGTCCGACGGCGGCGGCAATCGCGACCGGCGCCGCCCAGCCGCCTTCCAGTGCCATCGGCGCCAGGATTGCGATGATCACGGCACCCGGCAGGTGCTGCAGCCAACTGCGTACGAATCCGCCTTCCGGCACCAGCCGCATCAGCCAGAACCCACCGACCCGGGTCAGGTAGGTCACCAGCGCCATGACAAGGATGGCTACAACCGCCTGTGAAACCCCGGTCATTTGCGCCTCGCGTCGGCGAACGCGCCGGCCAGGCTTCCGGCCAAGCCACCGGCGACCACGTGCCAGTAACCGGGCAGAACCATGTGCGACGCCACGGCCACACCGGCGGCGATCGCCCACGGCCAGGCCTGGGTCCAGCCCGGCCACAGCGGGGTCAGCATCAGCGCGAAGAACGCCGGCACCACGACATCCGCGCCATACACCCTGGGGTCGCCCAGCGCGGCGCCGGCCAGATGGCCGATTGCCCCGCCGGTGACCCAGCCGAGCCACATGACGACCCCCGAGCCGACCAGGATCGCGGCGTCGCGCTCGCCCTTGCGATGCTCGGACATCGACATTGCCCAGTTGGCGTCGGTCATGAACCACAGCGACAGATGGGCGATCGGCGACGGCAACTTAGAGAACCAGGGCCGCAGCGCCGCTCCCATGACCACGTGGCGGACATTGATCGCGAAGGTGGCGAGCGCCAGCACCAGGATCGACGGGGCCGCCGACCATAGGTCGAGGGCCGCCATCTGCGAGGCACCCGCGAACACCGTCATGCTCATCAACACGGTTTCGCCGAACGACAGGCCGGCTTCCCTTGCGAGCACGCCGAACGCCATGCCGAACAGCACGCCGCTGAGTGCCAGTGGCGTGGCCATCCGGAATCCGCGCACGAAGCCGTCCCAGGTGAACAGGGCGTCGGGCCGGGGGGCGTCGGATTGCGGCGGTGCAGGTGTTTCGGCAGGGATGTCGGTCATGGCGTGACCGTATTGCGGGCCGCTCAACCTGTCAAAACCATTTAACCGGTTAAGTGGTGAAAATTTCTGGACGTCGGATCAACCAAGCTTATGATTGTCACCATGACACACCCGGCGGCACCGCTTTCAGGCTACCAACCGATCGGCGGGGCGCTCTGCCTCGACTTCGCGAACACGGTTGATTGGCACGATTCCGATCATCCGGTCGAGTTGTTGAACTGCGCCGAGAGTCTGTCGATCTGGGCGCGGCTGGTCGGGACGGATGACGGTGGTGTCGACGACGCCGACCTGCGCTGCGCGACCGAGTTGCGCGATGCGGTGTGGGAGGTGCTCCGCGCGGTGGTGGAAGAGGCACCGATCCCGCCGAACGCCGTCGCCGTCCTGAATCGCAACCTGGAACTGGCGCCTGAACATCGGTCCCTGACGGTCGTCGACAGCGGCGTGGCCTGGTCCGATCGAACGGTGCGAGGTGCGGATGCCTTGCTGGCCCGCATCGCCCGCTCGGCGGCCGACCTGCTGACCGATCCGGATCGTCTGAAGCGGGTACGGATGTGCGCCGCCGAGGGGTGCGGCTGGCTGTTTGTCGACGACAGCCGGGGCGCCCGCCGCCGCTGGTGCTCGATGCAGAGCTGCGGCAACCGCGCCAAGGCTCGGGCGCACTACCGGCGCAAGCAAATTTAACACAAGTATTGTCTTGTGTTAATGTATGTCGGGTTACATATCACGATGAGCGGCGTCATTGAGAACGCCATCCGGTAAGGGAGAGTCCCATGTCCGATGCCCCGGTCGCCCGCGCAGTCGGCTTCAACCACGTAGCACTTGAGGTCGGTGACATCGACGAAGCGCTGGCCTTCTATGGCCGCCTGTTCCAGTTCGAGCTGCGCGGCAAGGGCGCGACCTCGGCCTTCATCGATCTCGGCGATCAGTTCCTGGCCCTGCAGAAAGGCCGAATCCAGCCGCCCGATCAGGGCCGGCATTTCGGCTTGGTCGTCACCGACAAGGAGGCGGTTCGGCAGGCGCTGATCGCTAACGGCGTCGAAGTGTTGCCCGGCCGTTTCCTCGACTTCCTGGATCCCTGGGGCAACCGGATCGAGATCATCGGCTACGAGAACATCCAATTCACCAAGGCGCCGCATGTCCTGCGCGGGATGGGACTGGGGGACCTCACGAAATCCGACGGCGCGGTCGCGGAACTGGCGGCCAAGGGAATGGCGCCGGAGTAGATTGCCCCCTCACCAAGTGATGGAGCCGCACCTTGGCCTACGACGACAGCAACGTGTTCGCGCGCATCTTGCGGGGCGAGATCCCGTGCGCGCGGGTTTATGAAGACGATGACACGCTGGCCTTCATGGATGCGGGCCAGGTCAACCCGGGCCACGTGATCGTGGCGTCCAAGCACCCCTGCGCGACCATCCTCGACCTGACTGACGATCAGGCGGCTGCACTGTTCCGAACCGCTGCCAAGGTGGCGCGGGCGGTCGATGCCGCGTTTGCCCCGGCCGGGATCACCATCCTGCAGGCCAACAAACCGGCCGGCTGGCAGACCGTCCCGCACGTCCATCTGCACGTCCTGCCCCGCCACGAGAACGACGGCGTCGACGTGGTCTGGCCGCGCAAGGAGCCGGGCATGGAGGCACTGACGGAACTGGCCAGGCGGATCCGGGTGGCATAGCAATGCCGTCCGGACCTGCTATGCCGACGCGTCGTCCCGGTTGAAATCGACCGGGATGATCGCGACCAGGAGAATGCCGACCGACCCGACGCCTCCACGGGTGAACGGCATGATCACCCGGTTGTGCTGCCACTCCTCCGCCATGTCCGGCGGTCGCCGGTAGGTAACGAGATGGGTGATCGGCTGGCGGGCTGAGGTGGCTTCGGCGTAGGTGGCGAGGAAGGCCGGCCGCAGGGCCGCCGGCAGGGCGTCGGGGTCGTCGAGGAAACGCCCGGTCAGGTCCAGGCCGCGTAGCGCGACCACTGCCGTGCCGTAGACCCGGGCCCGATAGCGGACTGGATCGCCGACCAGTTCCACAACCACGATGTACGGCAGCAGGTGGCGGAACTCCGACGGGTCGAACGACTCCCACGCTGGAAGATCATGTTCACCCTTCAGGCGGTGCCAGCAGTCGATCAGGCGCCGCTGCTCCGACAGGCTGTTCTGCAGAGTGTTCCCCGTCGGTGAGCGTCAGTGCTCGAGCGCCTTGACGATTTCCTCGCACATCTTCTTGGCGTCGCCGAACAGCATCATGGTGTTGTCCCGGAAGAACAACTCGTTGTCGACGCCGGCATAACCCGACGCCATCGAACGCTTCACGAACAGCACGGTCTTGGCCCGCTCCACATCCAGGATCGGCATGCCATAGATCGGGCTGGTCGGGTCGGTCTTGGCGGCCGGATTGGTAACATCGTTGGCGCCGATCACGAACGCCACGTCGGCCTGCGGGAAATCGCGGTTGATCTCGTCCAGTTCCAGCACTTCGTCATACGGCACGTTGGCCTCGGCCAGCAGCACGTTCATGTGGCCCGGCATCCGCCCGGCGACCGGATGGATGGCGTAGCGAACGCTCACGCCGTTCTTCTTCAGCATATCGCCCATCTCGCGCAGCGCATGCTGGGCCTGGGCGACCGCCATGCCGTAGCCCGGCACGATGATAACCGACGAGGCGTTGTCCATGATGAACGCCGCGTCGTCGGCGCTGCCGGACTTCACCGACCGGTCGCCGCCCGGCCCGCCGGCTGCCGCCGCGGTCTCGCCGCCGAAGCCGCCGAGGATGACGTTGAAGAACGACCGGTTCATCCCCTTGCACATGATGTAGCTGAGGATGGCGCCGGACGAGCCGACCAGCGCGCCGGTCACGATCAGCAGGCTGTTCTCCAGGGTGAAGCCGATGCCGCAGGCGGCCCAGCCGGAGTAGGAGTTCAGCATCGACACGACCACCGGCATGTCGGCGCCGCCGATCGGCAGGATCAGCAGGAAGCCGAGCGCCAGCGCCACCACGAAGATCAGCCAGAACCCGGTGGACGACTGGTCGACGATCATCCAGCCGATCAGAGCGACCAGCGCGATACCGAGGGCAGCGTTCAGCGGATGCTGCATCGGGAACACCAGCGGCCGGCCGGTGACCAGACCCTGCAACTTGCCGAACGCGATGATCGAGCCGGTGAAGGTGATGGCGCCGATCGCCAAGCCAAGCGACATCTCGATCAGCGAGGCGGCGCCGATCGCGCCCGGCTGGCCGATGCCGTAGGCCTCCGGCTTGAAGAACGCGGCGATCGCCACGAAGCAGGCCGCCAGGCCGACCAGGCTGTGGAACGCCGCCACCAGCTGCGGCAGGGCGGTCATCTGGATGCGGCGGGCGATGACGGTGCCGATGGCGCCGCCGATCACGATGCCGAGGATGATCGTCTCGTAGGACAGCACCGAGGGCAGGGCCAAGGTGGTGCCGATGGCGATCACCATGCCGACGATGCCGAACATGTTGCCTTGCCGCGCCGTTTCCGGCGACGACAGCCCGCGCAGCGCCATGATGAAACAGACGCTGGAGACGAGGTAGAGAAGGGCCGAGATCGTGCCGCTCATCGTGTGTTCCCCCGCCTCACTTCTTCTTCCGGAACATCGACAGCATGCGCTGGGTGACCAGGAAGCCGCCGAAGATGTTGACGCTCGCCAGGATCACCGCGAAGAAGCCCATGATCGACGAGAAGTCCATCTGGGCCGGTCCGGCGGCGATCAGCGCGCCGACGATGATCACCGACGAGATCGCGTTGGTGACCGCCATCAGCGGCGAGTGCAGGGCGGGCGTTACCCGCCACACCACGTAGTAGCCGACGAAGCAGGCCAGCACGAAAACCGTGAGGCCGACCACGGCCGGGTCGATCTGGCTGCCGCCATGGCCGGCCGAAGGGACTGCGGCGACCGCCTGCTGTCCGGCGCTGGCCGCCGCCTCGGTGGCCTTGGCGGCAAGCGCCTGGGCCTGCTCGGCGAGCGCGCGCAATTGATCGGTGAGCGAATTCTCCGCCATCGTCGCCTCCTCAGGAACCCGAGCCAGAGCTGGAAGCCCCGCCGTCCTTGGCCGTCTTGGGTTTCGCCGCCGGCTTGCGCTTGGCTGCCGCTTTCGGGGCTGCAGTCTTCGTGGCCGCCGCTTTCGCTGGAGCGGCCTTCGGCGCGGCCGCCTTCGGGGTTGCCGCGTCCTTGTCGAGCGGCAGCTTCAACACCGCCTCGCTGACCACCTTGCCGCCCTTGCAGACCATCGAGGCTTTGACGATCTCGTCGCTCTCTTCGATCTTCAGCGCCTTGGCGTCCTTGTCGACCAGCGGGGTCAGGAAGTTCACCAGGTTGCGGGCGTACAGCGCGCTGGCGTCGACCGCGATCCGGCTCGGCACGTTCAGGTGGCCGACGATTTTCACGCCGTGCTTCTCCACAACCTTGCCCGGCTCCGAGAGCGGGCAGTTGCCGCCCTGTTCGACTGCCAGATCGACGATCACCGACCCCGGCTTCATGGTCTTGACCATGTCCTCGGTGACCAGCACCGGTGCGGCCCGGCCGGGGATCAGCGCCGTGGTGATGACGATGTCCTGCTTCTTGATGGTCTCGGCAATCAGCTCGGCCTGCTTCTTCTTGTAGCCGTCGCTCATTTCCTTGGCGTAGCCGCCGGAGGTCTCTGCCTGCTTGAATTCCTCGTCTTCGACCGCGACGAAGGTGCCGCCCAGGCTCTCCACTTGTTCCTTCACCGCCGGGCGCACGTCGGTCGCTGAGACGATGGCGCCCAGGCGCTTGGCCGTGGCGATCGCCTGCAGGCCGGCCACTCCGGCGCCCATCACCAGGCAACGCGCCGGCGGCACGGTGCCGGCTGCGGTCATCATCATCGGGAATGCGCGCCCGAATTCCGCCGCCGCGTCCAGCACTGCGCGATAGCCGGCGAGGTTGGATTGCGACGACAGCACGTCCATCGACTGGGCTCGGGTGATGCGCGGCACCATCTCCAGCGAGAACGCTGTCACGCCGTGGGCGGCGATCGCCTCCAGCAGCGCGCGGTCCCGGTACGGCTCCAGCAGGGCCACCAGCACCGCGTTCTTCTTCAGGAGCGGAATTTCCTCCAGCGACGGCTTGCGGACCTTCACGACGATGTCAGCGTCCGTCAGGGCGTCTCGCGCCGTCTTCACGATGGTGGCGCCAGCCGCTTGATAGGCCGCGTCGGTGACGGCTGCCGAGACCCCGGCGCCGGACTCGATCTGGACCTCAAGTCCCAGCGCGATGTAGCGCTTTACGGTGTCCGCAGACGCCGCAACACGCCGCTCGCCAGGATGCTGTTCCTTGACGATGCCGATCTTCATGGGCTTCCTCGCCTCCCGCAGGATTTCCGCCAAACCATGCCGTTTGCCGACGCCGGGCGCAAGCAAGCTATTGGCTTGGCAAAATTATTGCCGGTCCGGTTACTGGAACGTCGACTGCCGACGGTCGATCTCCAGGCGGCGCAGATCGGTGTCCCGCTGTTGGGTCAGCGCGTTGCGCGCCGCCGTGCAGATGATCGGTCCCGGGCCGCTGGCTGTCGGCGGCAGGCCAGCGTGAGCGGCGCATTCGGCGTCGACCCTCTGGGCGAAGGTTTCCCAACGCGACAGTCGCTCGCTGCGCAGCCGGCTGTAGTAGCGGTCGCGGGCGGTCGGGGTGGAGAACAGCGCCGGTCTCAGGCTGACCGTCAGGGCGGCAGGCACCGGGCTGTCCGGCAGGACGCCGGTCGGCGGAGCGTCGTTGGCCATTGGCGACAGCAGGGCGCCGGCTGCCAGGGCGCTGGCCAGCGGTGGCCTGGGGCGGGCGTACAGCATTTCGGTGGTCGACTGAAAGGCGGCACGCTCGCAGGTCACCGCCACCGGCAGGCCGAGCGCCAGAGTGTCGATGGTGAACGGCGCGGGCCGGATGTCCTGGCGCGATTTTGCGCCGATGGCTCGGCAACGCGCGTCGGCCGGATCGGCGGTGATGGTGGTCAGCGCGATCACCGGCGGCGGGTCCGGGCGGCCGAGGCCGGAACAGGCCGCGACGGCGGCGGCAACCATGAGGGCGAGGAGGGGGCGGCGAATCATGGCGCGATCATAACGCGTTCGCGCCAGGGCGACAGCGGGAGCGTGGCGTGGCATAACCCGCGCCGACCGTCCGGAGAGCCGCCATGACCGATACCCGTCCGACCCTTCGCCTGCAGCGCGGCGCCGACACCCGCGTCCAGCGCGGCCACCCCTGGGTGTACTCCAACGAGATCGACATGACCGCCGAGGCCAAGCTGCTGGCCCCGGGCACGGTGGTGCGGGTCGAGACAGTGAAGGGCGACCCGGTCGGCTGCGCCTATTTCAACCCGCACAGCCTGATCGCCCTGCGGCGGCTGAGCGACGACGCAGACCGCGCGATCGATGCCGGGTTCCTGACCGAGCGGCTCACCACCGCGCTCGGCTGGCGGCAGCGGATGTTCGACGCGCCGTATTACCGCCTGGTGCACGCTGAGGCGGACGGTCTGCCGGGGCTGGTGATCGACCGGTTCGGCGACGTGGTGGTGGTACAGGCCAACACCGCCGGCATGGAGCGCCTGGAGTCGGTATTGATCGAGGCGTTGACCGAATTGCTGTCTCCGGCCGCGATCGTACTGCGCAACGATACCTCGGTGCGCAACCTGGAGGGCCTGCCGAGCGAGGTGCGGCTGGCTGCCGGGGCGCTGCCCGAGGCGCCGACGGTGGCCGAGGGCGGAGCGGTGTTCCCGCTGGATCCACTGGGCGGGCAGAAGACTGGCTGGTTCTTCGATCACCGCGACAACCGGGCGTTCATGGCGCGCTTGTCGACCGGCGCGCGGGTGCTCGACCTGTACGCCCACACCGGCGGCTTCGGGGTGCAGTGCGCGGTTGCAGGCGCGTTCCAGGTCGACCTGATCGACCGGTCGGGCCCGGCGTTGCAGGTTGCAGCCCTGGCCGCCGAGATGAGCGGCGTCACCGATCGGGTGACCACCCGCAAGGCTGACGCCTTCGCCGCGCTGGAACATCTGATCACAGCCGGCGAGACCTATGACGTGGTGATCTGCGACCCGCCGGCGTTTGCGAAGTCGCGCAAGGACGTCGGTGGTGCCGCCAAGGCCTACCGCAAGCTGGCCCGCCTGGCCGCCCAGGTGACAGCACCCGGCGGGGTGCTGATGTTGGCATCCTGCTCGTTCCACATGGAGGCCGCCTCGTTCGCCCAGCAGACCGCCCGCGGCGTTACCGAGGCCGGCCGCACTGGCCGCGTCCTGCGCCGCGCCGGTGCGGGTGCGGATCATCCAACCCACCCGCACCTGCCGGAAAGCGCCTACCTGAAGGCTGAGGTGTTCGCGTTGGACTGAGGCTGGATGGCGGGTATCTGGGTCAAATCCGCCCTTTGAACACCGGCTTGCGCTTGTTCAGGAACGCGTCCAGGCCCTCACGGCCGTCCGGTTCGGCGCCGGCGGCGGCGATGCTGGTGCCCTCGTGCTCCATCTGGGCCTCGAAGGCGGTGTTGAAGCTGTCGGCCAGCAGCCGCTTGGCGCGCCCGAACGACCGGGTCGGGCCGTCGGCCAGACGCTTGGCCATCATCTCGGCCGTTTCCGTGAGCGCGTCGTCGGCGACGCAGGCGGTGGCGATGCCCCATTCGGCGGCTTCCGCACCGCTGAGGCGACGGTTGGTCAGGGTCATCTCCTGGGCTCGGCGCAGGCCGACGATCCGTGGCAGCAGGTAGGTCGACCCGCCATCCGGCGACAGCCCGGCGGCGGTGTAGGCCATGGTGAACACCGCGCTCTCGGCCGCGTAGACCAGATCGCCCAGCAGGGCGAGCGACAGGCCGGCCCCGGCGGCGGCACCTTGGACCGCGACCACCAGCGGCGCGTCCATCCGCGCCAGGGTCGAGCAGGCGGCGTGCAGGTAGTGGGTGGTTTCCTTCAGATGGGCGGAAATGCCGTCGCCCTTGGCGTGAAAGGACTTCAGGTCGCCACCGACGCAGAATGCCTTGCCGGGACCGGTCAGCAGCACCGTGCGGATTGCCGGATCGGTGGCGCAGCGTACCGCCGCTGCCATCAGGGCTTCGGCAAGCTCGCGATTGATGGCGTTCAGCGCTTCCGGCCGGTTCAGGGTCAGCCGGGCCAGTCCGCCTTCGACGGCCAGTGTGACGGGTTCGCTCATGACGATCCTCCCAAGGTCTTCCGGGAGGCTAGGCGGCGACCCGGAGGTCGGCAAGATGCCGTGGCGTCAGTCGGGTCGGTCCAGGTCGACCGATGCGAGTGCAGTCGTCTGCCGGGCCTCCATGGCGTCGGCGTCGAAGCCTTCGATCAGGTCGTTGAACAGCCGGTACCAGTTGACCTCGGCCTTCAGGTGCATGAACACCGACCCCAGCCCGAGGGCGGCGCGGTCCATCAGCACGAACTCGCGCGGCGGCCGGACGCCGTTCAAGCGGCGCAGCTCGCCGTGGACCTGTTCGGCGATCTCGCGGCCGTACAGGCCGCTGCCGCTTTCCTGGATCCTGCGGGTGCGGTCTTCCATCAGCGGGCCGTACAGGAACCGCGCCCAGACGTTCAGCACGTCGATGGTCTCGCGGTCGAGGTTCTTGAACCCCCAGCTTTCGTAGGCGTGGACCGCCAGCGCCTCGTCGTCGTCGCGCAACGCCCGGTACAGGTCGATCACCCCTTTCACGAAGCTCTTGGGGAAGATCCGGATGCAGCCGAAGTCCAGCAGGTTGACCGAGCCGTCGTCGCGCACCGTGTAGTTGCCGAGATGCGGGTCGCCGTGGATCACGCCGTAGAAGTAGAACGGCACGTACCACGCCCGGAACATGGTCAGCGCGAAGGCGTTGCGCAGTTCCAGGGACGGCTCACCCTCCAGGAACTTCATCAGCGGCGTGCCGTCGAGCCAAGTCATGGTGATCAGCCGGCCAGTCGACAGCTCCGGCACCACGTCGGGAATGAACACGCCGGGCTCGTCGGCTAGCATCCCGCGATACAACGCCATGTGCCGGGCCTCGCGGGCGTAGTCCAGTTCCTCGCGCAGCCGGGCCGACAGCTCGGCATGGATCTGGCTAGTGTCGATCGCCTTGTCGTAGCGCCGGTAGATCGAGAAGATCCAGTCGAGCTGTCGCAGATCGGCCTCGACCGCCGACGACATGTCCGGATACTGCAATTTGGCCGCCAGCAGGCGCCCGTCGTCCAAAGTGGCGCGGTGGACTTGGCCAAGCGACGCGGCCGACGCCGCCTCGTGTTCGAAGGTCGCGAACTTCTTCTGCCAGCCTGGACCGAGTTCGGTGGTCATCCGACGCTTCACGAACGGCCAGCCCATGGCCGGCGCGTTCGACTGCAGGTGACTGAGTTCCTGCACGTATTCCTTCGGCAGGGCGTCGGGTACCGTCGACAGGATCTGCGCCACCTTCATCAGCGGCCCCTTGAGGCCGCCGAGCGCGGTGCGCAGTTCCGAGGCGTGGGCGTCCTTGTCGAGGCTCCAGCCGAGATAGCGCTCACCAGCGACCCGGGCGGCAAGGCCGCCGACGGCACTGCCGACCTTGGCGTAACGGCGCATCCGGCCGCCGAGGGAATTGCGTTCGCTGTCCATGTCGCTCATGCGCCGTCAGATAAGGTCTTTGGGACTACAAGACCAGGGGCGCTGACGCTGTGTCACACCCAGGGCGAGGTTTCCAGGCTGTAGTCGCGCGTCACCTCGGCAACCCGGATGCGGTACTCCGCGAACAGGCCGCCGCGGCCCTCGGCCTGCGCCTTGCCGTGTTCGGCATGCTGGCGCCAGCGCCGGATCGCGTCTTCGTCCCGCCACGTCGACAGCGACAGCAGCTTGCCCGGCGTGGTCAGGCTCTCGAACCGCTCCACCGAGATGAATCCGTCGATCTTCTCTAGTTCGACCTTCAGCGTGGCGGCGATTGCCAGATAGTCCGGCCGGCCGCCCTCTCGCGGGGTGACTTCGAAGATCACGACGTGCATGGCTTGCTCCTGACGGGACGTTCGGCAGCGACGATGCCACCGGAACGGCCACTGTGCCACCAGGCCACTTCGGCCACTATGCTTGCCCGCTCCGTACCCCGAACGGAGGCGCTGCCGCTGCGGCCGGCATGTGGGCGGCGGCACGGGCGCTGCTACAGCATCACGCCCGGGTTCAGTGTTCCGTTCGGGTCGAGGGCGGTCTTCAGACGCCGCATCAGTTCCAGGTCGAGCGCCGGCTTGACCCGGCGGGCGGCGGCTACCTTGCTGCGGCCGAGGCCATGTTCGGCGGCAATCGAGCCGCCCAGGCCGGTCGCCACGTCTTCGATGGCGATGACCAGTTCCGGCCAGTGGGCCACGAAGGCCGCCGGGTCGATGCCGGGTGGCGGGTTCAGGTTGAAGTGGATGTTGCCGTCGCCGAGATGGCCGAACGGGATCGGCACGCAGTCTGGAACGATGGCCCGTGTGGCTGCCTCGGCGCCGCGGATGAACGCGGGAATCGCCGCGGCGGGCACTGAGGTGTCGTTCTTGAGGTTGCCAGGCGTCTCAACTTGCGCGACCGCCAGCCCTTCGCGCAGGGCCCACAGGGCGGCGCGCTGGGCTTGCGACGACGCCACGACGGCATCGTCCGCGTCGCCGGAGGTCAGCGCCTCGCCGACCGCTGCCTCCAGCGCTCCGTCCAGATCGAAGAATCGGCTGGCACTGGTCAAGTCAACCAGCACCTGCCACGGATATGGCCGGTCGAAGGGCTCGCGTGCCATAATGATGCGCGCGAAGTGCAGGTCGAGCCCAGTGCGCGGGATCAGTTCGACGGCCGACAGTGCTTCGCCGATGTCGGCCCGCAAGCGCGCCAGCAAGGCCAGCGCGGCCGTGGGATCCGGCACGGCGACCAGGGCGGTGGCGACCGATTGCGGCATCGGGTGCAGCTTGAGCGCCACGGCCGTGACAATGCCGAGTGTGCCTTCGGTGCCGATGAACAGCTGCTTCAGGTCGGTGCCGGCGTTGTCCTTGGCCAATGCTCGCAACCCATTCCAGATTTGGCCGTCGGCCAGCACCACCTCCAGCCCGAGCACCAGGGCGCGGGCCATGCCGTACCGCAGCACGTTGTTGCCGCCGGCGTTGGTCGCCACGTTGCCGCCGATCCGCGACGAGAGACCGCCGTGAAGCAGCGCCAGCAGTTTCCCGTGCTTCTCGGCTTCGGATCGAGCATCGGCGAGGGTAACGCCGGCCTCGACGATCATGTGGTCGCCCGTCGGGTCGACATGGCGGACCCGGTTCAGCCGTTCGGTCGAGAGCACCACCGCCGAGCCGTCGGCGGGCGGCGTTGCGCCGCCGCAGAACCCGGTGTTGCCGCCCTGCGGTACGACAGCGATTCCGGCGGCGACGCACACGCGGATCGTGGCCGCGACCTCGTCGGTCGAGCGCGGCCGGAGGATTGCAAGCGCTCGTCCGGTGCGGGCTTTCAGCAGGTCGGTCTCGTAGCCGGCCCGGTCGCCGGGGGCGGTCAGCACGGCATCGTCGCCGAGGGCGGAGCGCAGGCTTGCGAGAAATCGGTCGATCATCCAGCGATCAGAGGATGGCGTGTGACGGCAGTCAATGCGTCAGCATTTGGAAACCGTTGCTTAGGCGACATTGCGCTGCGTAGATTGCGGCCCAACCTGCGTCGTCCATGCAACACCGCTCCGGTCGCCCAGATGCTCCAGAACATCGTCCTGCTGCTGTCGGTGGCGCTGCCGTTGATGGGCAGCCCAGGGCCGGCCAGCATGAGCTTGGCCGCCACTGGGTCGACGTTCGGATTTCAGCGCGGCGGCCGGTATCTGATCGGTATTCTGCTCGGCAACAGCACCGTGTTGCTGATGATCGCCGGCGGGGTGACCGGATTGCTGCTGACGATCCCGAACGCAGTGCCGGTCCTGACGGTGCTTGGGCTGGGCTACCTGCTGTACCTGGCGTTCAAGATCGCCACCGCCCCGGTGGTGCGGCGCGACCTCGATGGTGCCAAGGAGCCGTCGACGGTCGGCGGCTTCATGCTGTCGCTAGTGAACCCCAAGGCTTACGCAGCCATAGGCGCGGTCTACGCCAGCGGCAGCATCGTTCCCGAGCAGCCGCTGCTGGATTCCGCGTTGAAGGTCGCGATCCTGATCGGGGTGAACATCGCGGTGAACACCTCCTGGCTCGGCGTCGGCGCGCTGTTCTCGAAGGTGCTGCGCAGTCCGCGCACCGGTCGGGCGATGAACCTGGCGTTCGCAGCCCTGCTGCTGGCTTCGGTCGCGTACAGCCTGCTGCGCTGATCCGGACTACTCGACCAGGAAGAACTCGATGGTCGAGACCACCCGCACGCTCTTTTCGATCTCGCCGTCAGGGTTGCCGGACGACATGCCGTCACGTGGGCCGACGGTGAACACGCCCTGGTTGGCCTGGCGGATGGCGCCGACCCGGCTGGCGCTGTCGGCGGCGAACTGCTCGGCGCCGGCGCGCGCCGCCTTGGTGGCCTCGGCGATCATCGCGGGCTTGATGCCGTTCAAGCCGGTAAAGGCATAGACCGGCCCGCCGGTCTCGCCGAACACCACGCCGAGCTTGACCAACTCTCCGGAGCGGGCGCTGGCTGCCCGGACCTTTTCGACCTCGGGGGTCCGCACCGTCACGGTCTGGGCGATGATGTACCGGGCTTGGTCGGCGCCTTCCGGGCGATAGGGTTGGGCAAGCAGGTCGTTGACCTCGACCCGGCCGCGGTCCAGTGCCTCCTTGGGCAGCCCTTCGCCAACCAGGAACACCGTCACCGCATCCACCGACCGGTCGACCTTGGCCTGTACCGCGCCCAGATCATTGCCGGTCGCGGTGACGCGAATCGGCCAGAACACTAGGTCGGCCGTCACGGTGCGTTCGGCCACGCCCTTGACGGTGACATAACGGTCAGCCTCGCGGCCCTGGCGGAACCCGTCGCCGACGAACTTGCCGGCGGCGGCAACGCTGACCGCGACCACTACGGCGGCCACGAGGGTGGTGATGTAGCGCAGTTGATCCGGCATCATCAGGTTCCGTTCTGGAGACGGGCCGACCGTCGGGGGCGGCATCATATCCCCGTGATCGTGGCCGCGGCGAGTCGCGATGGCGGAAGACTCAAGGCAGCCGTCAAATCGCGTGGTAGCGCTTGAACCAGTCGACGAAGCGCGGGATGCCGACCTCGATCAGGGTGGTGGGCTGATAGCCGAGATCGCGTCGGCTGGCTTCGATGTCGGCATAGGTTTCCAGCACGTCGCCGGGCTGCATCGGTTTCATGATCAACTCGGCCGGCTTGCCGCACGCGGCCTCGATCACCTTGATGTAGTCCAGCAGGGCGACCGGCGAATTGTTGCCGAGGTTATAGGTCGCGATCGGCGGCGACTCGGCCGATCCGGCCGGCGGGTGGTCGAGGGCCGCCACCACCCCGGCGACGATATCGTCGATGTAGGTGAAGTCGCGGCGCATCTGGCCGTGGTTGAACACCTCGATTGGCCGGCCGTTCAGGATCCGGTCGGTGAACAGCCAGGGCGACATGTCGGGCCGACCCCACGGTCCGTAGACCGTGAAGAACCGCAGGCCAGTGGTCGGAATGCCGTACAGGCTGGCGTAGCTGTAGCTCATCGCCTCGTTCGCCCGCTTGGTCGCCCCGTAGAACGACATCGGCCGGTCGACCCGGTCGTCGACCGAGAACGGGATCTCGCGGTTGGCGCCGTAGACCGACGATGAGCTGGCGTAGACGAAATGCTTCAGGCCGCGGGACACGCGGGCGCGCGCCATCTCCATCATCACCAGGTGGCCCATCAGGTTGGCCTGAAGGTAGTCGAACGGCTGCTCGATCGAGTAGCGCACGCCGGCCTGGGCGCCGAGGTGGACGATCCGGTCGATGTCGGGGTGCGCGGCGTCGAACGCCGCCATGGCGTCGCGGTCGGCGAAATCGAGGCGGTCGAAGCTGAAGCCGTTGCGGCCTTCGATCTCGGCCAGCCGGGCCAATTTCAGCGCGGGGTCGTAGTAGGCATTCAGATTGTCGATGCCGAGCACACGCTCGCCACGGTCGAGCAGCGCCTTGGCGACATGCATGCCGATGAAGCCGGCGGCTCCGGTCACCAGGACCGTCATCGATCTGACCCTTTCACGTAGCACCCGTGACAATGGTGCCCCGTGAATAGCGGGCGCGCGCCGATCCGTCGAGACGGCTCGTCGGACCGGTCGCGGCGCCCGCCACGATGTCACTTCCCGGCAAGCACCTCGGCCAGCTGCTCGGCGACCTGCGACCAGCCTTCATGGAAGCCCATCTTTTCATGGGCTTCGCGGTCGGCGACGCTCCAGTGGGAGACACGGGCGGTGTACTTGGTCTTTCCGCCCTGCTCCTCGAAAGTCAGAGTCACGGTCATGAACGGCTTGTCGGCCGGCTTCCACGCCTCGGTGAAGGCGTCGGTGAACACCAGGCGCTGGTTCTTCACGACCTCCAGATAGACGCCCGGGCAGCGGATGTCTTCGCCATCGGGGCCGCGCATGACCACAAGGCTGGAGCCGCCCGGACGGACGTCGGCTTCGACGACCGGCGTGGTGTACGGGCGCGGCGCGAAGAACCGCTTCATCGTCTCGGGATCGGTCCAGGCCTTGAATACCCTGGCGGGTGGGGCGTCGAACACTCGGGTCAGCACCAGGTCACGGTCGGAGTCCGGGGCGACGAAGGTCTTGGTGGTCATCGTTCTGCTCCATGAATGGTTCGGGGCGAGGGGAGATCGCCATCCTCATATCCAATGACGAACGACGGGCGTTGGATCCGACATTGCAGGTCAAACTTTTTTGCCGGCCGGTCACGACCGATGGCGCGGTTGATCATGGAGCCCCGTCGGGTTGTTCCTTTCGCGTTTGCTGGATACGGTTGAGCACACTGGGGACGCCACACGCATGGGGGATGGAGATTGACGGCTCTCTGCGTCCGGCAGGCGGTGTGCGTTGCCGTATCAGTTGCCGCTGCCGTCGTGGCATTGACCGGATGCGTCACCCCGACCGATGTGTCGGACGACCGATTCATCCGATTCTTCGACGAACTGGCGTTCGGGTCCGGGGTCGATAGCGACCATGCCAATCGCTTGGTCCGGTGGGAGGGATCGCTCCGGTTCCAGGTGCGCGGGGATGCGTCGTTCCGGACCCAGGCGGTGCAGATCATGGCGGAGCTTGGCCGGATGGCTGATCTGGCCGACGCCCCCGAGCAGACCAATGACGCTGCGGTCATTTTGCACCAGGAGCCCGCTGGGGTTTCGTTTCCAATCAATCGGGACCGGGTCGACTGCTACATTCACTACAAACGTCGGGGCCCGGTTATCGTGGGGGCCGACATCCATATCGCGGCCCGGGAGCCGCAGCGGGTGGAGTTGTGCCTATACCATGAGGTCTTTCATCTGTTCGGCCTCGGCCATTCAGGTGCCATCGCCTCTGTGATGAGTCCGTTCCACGGGGTCAGTGCACCGACACGCTGGGACTTCATGGCTGCGCGATTCATCCTGTCGGACAAGGTTAACAGCGGGATGTTGCGGCAGCGGGTTCTCGACACCCTCGGGCGCAAGCTTCCTTCCCTGCGGGCGATGCCGGGATGATAGAGGAGCCTAAGTCGACATGATGATGATAGCTCGGTTGATTGTCGCGGTGCTGGCGTTGAGCGGTCCTTCGGCCATCGCCGACGATGCCGGCCTCGATTGGCGGCCGGTGTCGGCCAAGGACAGCAAAGTGCGGATCACGTTGCCAGAGGCTGCGGCTCACACGACCTATTTCAAAGCCCAGCGGGCTGATTATGCGGCCAATTTCTACATCGCGCGAATTCCGACGAGCGCACATAGGCTGGATCAGGTCTCTCTCCTGTACGCAGAACTTGCGCCGGATCGGTTTTTCCCGACCGAGTACGATGTCAGAGAGATCCTCACCTGGAAGAATGTTCAGGCGGTCGGCGCGCGCGAAACCGGCAACTTCACCGTTGTTGCCCGGCCTAGCGTATATGATGTCGTGACATTCGTCATCGATGCTGGCGTCCAGTGCGCGGCGTTTGCCGTCACTTGGGGCAGCCACGGCAGTGAAACGGCCGGCGCGGGCAGCCGGCGGATTCTCGGATATGGCTGTGAGAATCCAGGAACGCCGCTTAACCGGGATCGGATCAAGCAGTCACTCGACTCACTGGAGATCGACGACTAGGCGTGCACTGGCAACGGTGCGCACCTCGCAGCACGCCATTTCGGACCCGGCACCGCGAAAGCATTTGCCCCGACCGAGCCGACGACGCACGCTGGCACGGTGAATTCCGTACCCTGTCCGGCCGGCGGTTGCCGAATAGGACAGGAACGCTTACCTTATTTGCCGTGTCCTCGACCCCACATCAGCGGTGGCGAGAAGCGAGGACCGGGAGGCACAGAACGATGGCATTGGCCGAGGTTTCGCTCGACGACAAGTACGTCCTGGATCGGGGGCGGGTGTTCCTGACCGGGGTGCAGGCGCTGGTCCGCCTGCCGTTGATCCAGCGCCGCCGCGATGTGGCGGTCGGCAAGAACACCGGATGCTTCATCTCCGGCTACCGCGGCTCGCCGCTCGGCGGCTACGACCAGCAGCTGTGGCGCGCCGGCAAACTGCTGAAGCAGCATCATGTGCATTTCCAGGCCGGGGTGAACGAGGAACTGGCGGCGACCGCCGTGTGGGGCAGCCAGCAGCCCAACCTGTTCCCCGGCGCCACCCACGACGGCGTGTTCGGCATCTGGTACGGCAAGGGGCCGGGGGTCGACCGTTCCGGCGATGTGTTCAAGCACGCCAATTTCGCCGGCACTTCGCCGTGGGGTGGGGTCCTGGCGATCGCCGGCGACGATCATGTCGCCAAGTCGTCGACCGTGCCGCACCAGAGCGAGTTCGCCTTCGTCGACGCCTCGGTTCCGGTGCTGAACCCGGCCGGCGTGCAGGACACCCTGGACTTCGGCCTGCTCGGCTTCGCCATGAGCCGGTTCGCCAGCTGCTGGGTCGGCTTCAAGACCACCGCCGAGATCATGGACAGCTCGGCGTCGGTCGAAGCCGATGCCGACGCGCTGAAAATTGTCATTCCCGATTTCGACATGCCGCCGGGCGGGCTGCACATCCGCTGGCCGGATCCGTGGCTGGAGCAGGAAGAGCGGCTGCATACGTTCAAAATGCCGGCGGTCGCTGCGTTCGCGCGCGCCAACGGCATCGACCGGGTGGTGATCGACACGCCGAAGCCGCGGCTGGTGATCGTCACCACCGGCAAGTCCTATCTCGACGTCCGCCAGGCGCTCGACGACCTCGGTATCGACGCAGAGTTGGCGCGCGACATCGGGCTGCGGGTGTTCAAGGTCGGCATGCCCTGGCCGCTGGAGCCGCACGGCGCGCGTGCGGCTTGCGCTGGTGCTGAGCGGGTGCTGGTGGTCGAGGAGAAGCGCTCGCTGATCGAATGGCAGCTGAAGGAACAGCTCTACGACCTGCCGAACGGCCAGCGCCCGCGCATCGAGGGCAAGCAGGACGATAGCGGCCGAACCCTGTTCCGCGCCAACGGCGAGTTGAACGCCACCGAAGTGGCGCTGGCGATCGCCGAGCGGGTGCTGGCGTTCGCCGACGTGGAGCGAATCAAGGCACGCCGTGCGCTGATCGCCCAGCGGGTGGAAGGCGGCAAGGCCAAGCCGAGCGAGTTCCAGCGCACCCCGTATTTCTGCTCGGGTTGCCCGCACAACACCTCGACCCGGGTGCCGGAAGGATCGCGCGCCGTCGCCGGGATCGGCTGCCACTTCATGGCGGCCTGGATGCCGGAGCGCACGACCGAGACCTTCACCCAGATGGGCGGCGAGGGCGTGACCTGGGTCGGTCAGGCGCCGTTCACCGAGACCGGCCACATCTTCGCCAATCTGGGCGACGGCACCTATAACCACTCGGGCATCCTGGCGATCCGCATGGCGGTCGCGTCCAAGGTCACCATGACCTACAAGATCCTGTTCAACGACGCGGTCGCCATGACCGGCGGCCAGCCGTCGGACAACGGCCTGACCCCGTGGATTATCGCCCAGCAGGTGGCGGCCGAGGGCGCGGCGCGGGTCGACGTGGTGACCGAAGATCCCGACAAGTATCCGTCCGGCGACATCTGGCCGAAGGGCACCAACATCCATCACCGCGACGATCTAGACGAGGTGCAGCGCACGCTGCGCGAGACCTCGGGCGTCACCGTGCTGATCTACGACCAGACCTGCGCTGCCGAAAAGCGTCGCCGCCGCAAGCGCGGCACCATGGAGGACCCGAACCGCCGGGTGTTCATCAATGAGGCGGTGTGCGAGGGCTGCGGCGACTGCGGTGTTGCGTCGAACTGCGTGTCGGTGCTGCCGGTTGAGACCGAGTTCGGCCGCAAGCGCCAGATCGACCAGTCGAGCTGCAACAAGGACTTCTCCTGCGTGAAGGGCTTCTGCCCGAGCTTTGTCGACGTGATCGGCGGCAAGGTCCGCAAGGGCGCGTCCGCCGCTGCCGCAAAGCCGGCGGCCGGCGTTCCCGACGTGTTCGAGGCGCTGCCGGAGCCGACGCTGCCGGGGCTGGACGAGCCCTACGGCATCCTGGTGACCGGCATCGGCGGCACCGGCGTGGTGACGATCGGCGCCCTGCTCGGCATGGCTGCCCACCTCGAGGGTAAGGGCACCAGCGTGCTCGACATGACCGGCCTCGCCCAGAAGGGCGGCTCGGTGATGAGCCATGTGAAGATCGCCGCCACCCCGGCGGCGGTGCACGCGCCGCGGATCGCCGCTGGTGCGGCCGACCTGCTGCTGGCCTGCGACATCGCCACCGCGGCGTCGAAGGACGGGTTGGAGGCGATCAGCCGCGACAAGACCCGTGCGGTCGTGAACACCCACCAGACCATGACGGGCCGGTTCACCCAGAACCCGGACATGCAGTTCCCCGCCGCGTCGATGATGGACATCCTGCGCAAGGCGGCCGGCGACAATTCCACCGAGTTCGTCGACGCCTACGGGATCGCCACAAGGCTGCTCGGCGATTCGATCGCCTCCAACCTGTACATGCTGGGCTACGCTTGGCAGCGCGGGCTGGTGCCGCTGTCGCGCGAGTCGATCGAGCGGGCGATCGAGCTGAACGCGGTGGCGGTGACGTTCAACAAGCAGGCGTTCCTGTGGGGGCGTCGGGCTGCCCACGATCCGGCCGCGGTGCAGCGGCTGGTCGAGCCGAAGCCGCTGGCCGCGTCGCTGCGCCCGGAAGTGGCGACCACGCTGGACGAGATCGTCAAGGTGCGGGTCGCGGAGCTGACCGCCTACCAGGATGCCGCCTATGCCGAGCGCTACAAGGCGCTGGTCGACAAGGTCGCTGCCGCCGAGCGCAAGGCGGTGCCGGGCAAGGACGATCTGGCCCGGGCGGTGGCGCGCTACGCCTTCAAGCTGATGGCGATCAAGGACGAGTACGAGGTCGCGCGGCTGTACGCCGACGGCGGTTTCGAGCGCAAGCTGCGCCAGCAGTTCGAGGGCGACTTCAAGCTGCGCTTCCACCTGGCGCCGCCCAGTTTCGCGCCGCGCGATCCGCAGGCCGGCCATCTGAAGAAACTGACCTTCGGGGCCTGGATCATGCCGGCGTTCCGGGTGCTGGCGTCGCTCAACGGCCTGCGTGGCGGCCGCTTCGACCCGTTCGGTCGTAGCGCGGAACGCTTGATGGAGCGTCGCCTGCGCGACGAGTACTTCCAGACGGTGGAGGAAATCGTCTCGCGCTTGACGCCGCAGACCCACGCGATCGGTGTGGAACTGGCCCGGGTGCCGGAGCAGATCCGCGGCTTCGGTCACGTGAAGGAAGCCCACGTGACGCGCGCCGAGTCGAGCAAGGCGGCTTTGCTGGGCCAACTGCGCAACCCCCAGGCGGCGAAGACCGCGGCGGAGTAGTGACTGTCGGGATTAGTGGTGGTCGCCGGCGGGTCCCGGATCGGCCGCGCTGATGGCGCGTTCGTCCGGGATGACGGCCTGCGTCACTCCATGCCGAGCGCGCGCTTGTACAGGTCGAGGACGGTTTCCTGCTCGTCGCGGTCGTCCTTGTCGAGCTTCCGCAGCTTCAGGACCTGACGCATGATCTTGACGTCGAAGCCGTTGCCCTTGGCCTCGGCGAACACGTCGCGGATGTCGGCCGCCAGAGCTGCCTTTTCTTCTTCCAGACGCTCGATCCGCTCGATGTAGGAGCGGAGCTGATCGCCCGCGATACCGCCCACGTCCACCATGTCATCCTCGATTCGGCCGCTTGAACAGAGGCCGGAACCTAGCGGCCCGCACCCCGGCGTTCAAGCGGCAAACGGCGCTTGACAGAATGAGAACAAATAAAGAACAATTGGGTCATGTTGGCAACCATGATCTCCGATCCGACCGATCCGGTCCGCGCCTTGTGGGAGCGGATGAACGCCCGTGACTGGGACGGCATCCAGCGCCTGCTTGACGGCGGGTTCCAAGCGGTGTGGCCGCAGACCGGGGAGCGGATACCGACGCCCACGGCGTATGTCGGGCTGAACCGTACCTACCCGGGGGTGTGGCGCTGCACCGTGCTGGCAGTCGACGCCACCGCCGAGGGCGCGGTGGCGCGGGTCCGCATCAGTGATGGGACGTTGTCGCTGTTCGCCATCGGATTCTACCGGGTGATGGGTGGCCGCATCCTGGCGGCGGAAGAGTATTTCGGCGACGCCGGCCCGCCGCCGCACGACCGGTCGGAGTGGACCGAGCCGCTGGCGGCGCCGCGCTAGGCGGACCGTCCAGTCGTCTCGAAACCCGCGTCCCGGTACAGTGCCACGACGGTTCCGGAAAGTTCGGCCAATCGGCGGCGCAGGGCCGGCGGCTCCAGCACCTCGATCTCGTCGCCGAAGCCGAGCAACAGTCCGGCCGCGTGGTCAAGGCTTTCGATCGGCGCCGTCGCCTGACGCCACCCCTCGGCATCGGGAGCGGCTTGCAGGACAGCGTCGACAATGTCGGCTCCGAGCCGGTCGAGTCGTTCAAGCGCGGTGGACGATACCCGCAAGGTTGCCTTGGCGCGCTGCAGCACGGTCTCGAATCGTTTCGTCTCGTTGCGCCAATGCGCGGCAAGGTCGAAGCCGGAGGGGTAGACGAACCGCTCGGCCAGGACCTCGAGCGTCTGCACCTTGGCGATCCTGTAGGTGCGGATGCCGCGCTCGGCGCGTGCCGCCAAGTACCAGGAACCGGCTTTCAGCACGAGGCCGAGCGGATCAAGCGTCCGCTGGACCGTAGCGGACCAGCTTTCATAGCAGATGGCGATCCGCCGCTCGCTCCAGACCGCCTGGGCAATCGCCGGCAGATGCGGAGGCGGAGTAGCCCGCCGGTACCAGTCGAGTGGATCGAGATGGAACCGGTCGCCGATCCGCGCTGCACCGTCGCCGTGTGCCGCCGGCACTGCGGCCAGCAGCTTGAGCCGCGCCATCGCCGCCGGCTCGGCCAGGCCCAGATCGGCCGCGGCTCCCGGTAGCCCGACCAGCAGCAGTGTCTCCGCCTCGCCGGACGTCAGGCCGGTCAACCGGGTCCGGTAGCCGTCCAGCAACTGGTAGCCGCCGCCGGGTCCACGATCGGCGTAAACCGGCACGCCGGCGGCGCTGAGCTCGTCGATGTCGCGGTAGATGGTGCGCACCGACACTTCGAACTCGGCCGCCAGGACGTCCGCAGTCAGGCGGCCGCGCGACTGCAGCAGGATCAGGATCGACAAAAGGCGGTTGGCGCGCATTCTTCGATCATACGCCGAAATTCCTGACAGAAGATGTCAGGAAGCCCCCTCCATCCTCCGGTCAGTTCACCAATGGAGGATTGCGATGATCCAGCTGTTTGCGGTTGCCGACGACGTGCCCACCGGCCCGACCGATGATGGCCGTCACGATTTCGACCAACTGATCGGCCGTTGGGCAGTTGCTCACCGGCGCTTGCGCCGACGGCTGGCCGGCGACGACACATGGGACGAGTTCAATGGTGGGTGCGAACTCAAGCCGCTGATCGGCGGCCTCGGCAACGTCGACGACAACATCCTGGAACTGCCGGAAGGCGCCTACCGCGCCGCGGCGATCCGGCTGTTCGACCCGGTGAAGCGGCGCTGGTCGATCTGGTGGATCGATGGCCGCGTCCTGGCGTTCGACGCACCGGTGCATGGCCGGTTCGAGGACAGCGTCGGCACATTCATCGGCGACGACACTTTCGAGGGCCGGCCGATCCAGGTGCGCTTTACCTGGTCAGATATCACCGCCGACTCCGCCCGCTGGCAGCAGGCATTCTCGGAAGACGGCGGCAAGAACTGGGAGCTGAACTGGGACATGCGGTTCAGCCGGGTCGGGTGACCGGACGGCAACCTGCCCTTCGTGCCGGGCAACGTCGGCCACGAAGGACAGGTGCCCACGCGCGGCCGTCGCTCAATGGGTCGGGGCAAACTTCGCCTTCTGCTCGGGCGTTGCCTCGTTCTGGTGCTTGGCCTTCCATTCCGGATAGGGCATGCCGTAGACGATCTCGCGAGCCTGCTCGTAGTCGATGTCCAGGCCCTTCTCCTCGGCGGCCGCGCGGTACCATTTCGACAGGCAGTTGCGGCAGAACCCGGCCAGGTTCATCAGGTCGATGTTCTGCACGTCGGTGCGCTCGCGCAGGTGTTCCACCAGGGTGCGGAATGCAGCCGCCTCCAATTCGGTGCGGGTCTGCTTGTCGAGGTTCTGGTCGGCAGCCATCGGGTCTCTCCATCCGGTCGTAGTGTATCGGGAATATCGGTGGTCGAGGCGAGTTTCGCTACCCCCTCAGCCGGGCAGGCCTTGTTCCAGCAGGGCAGCAAGGGCGTCGCCGAAGCGCTCGGCCCAGATGTCGGCGCCCTCGGGAGTGGACACTAAGTCCTGGCGGAATTCCGGCGTGATGTTGTGCAGTCCTCGTCGCTCGGCGTGTACCGGGACGGTGTAGCCCTCTGGGCTGCCACCGGAATACGGCTGGTTGGCGCCGACCACCGCGTCGGGGTTCAGCCTTGCGAACAGGTCGATCATCGGTGCCGTCGCCCGGTCGTCGGCGCCCCATAGGAAGCCGATGTGCCAGGGCCGGTCACCGCCGCCGGCCCGAAGCTGGGGCGTGAAGCTGTGCAGCGCCACCACCAGCGGCCGGGTACCGGCGGCGATAACTTGGTCGAGGTGCTGCGTGATCGCCGCATGGTACGGCGTGAACAGGGCGTCGTAGCGCACCTGCCTGGCCGAGTCGTCGAGCGCCTCGTTGCCGGGCACCGTGGTGCCGTCCGAGACCGCCGGGATCGAACCCGGGGTGAACGGCACCCGGTTGCAGTCGACCACCAGCCGCGAGTAGCCGGTGGCGATCATCGGCGCATCGAACCGCTCGGCCAGACGCCGACCGATCCGCGCGATGCCGGGGTCGTAGGCGATGTGCCGCGCCAGTTCATCATCCGGCAGGCCGAGTTGCTTCAGGCCCGCCGGAATCCGGTTGGAATCGTGGTCGGACACCAACAGGATTGGCGCGCGGCCGTTCGGGTTCTCGATCCGGAACGGCGACGGATCGTCGGGTGACAGCAGGGACAACGCAGTCTCCAGAGGGTTCAGGCGGATCTCTGCAACTCGGCGTGCCGGCGCATCAGGTCCGTATTGTTCGGAACCGCGTCGGGATCAATGGCCCGCATCCGGGTGCCCTCGGCGTCCGGCGCATAGGCGGCGGCCAGTGCGGCGAGATCGCCGATCGGATCGCTGGAGCGATCGACCCGCAGGTCCATCCAGGCGAACGCGTCGTCGCGCACGATCAGCAGGGCGGCCGACCCGAGCGGGTCCAGTTCGCCTCCGGCCGACAGGCCCGCGGCCAGAGCCGACACCAATCGGGTCTCCATCGGTGCCGCGCGGTCGTCGAGGAAGGCATCCAGCATGGCTTGCGGGATAGCTTCGCTGCGCAGGATGTTGCCGATCGCGATGGCACCCTCGGCGGCGGCGTGGCCGTGCCAAGAGTAAATTTCCTCGCCGTGGAACGCGGCCGTGCGCCCGGCTGCATCGACCACCGCGATCTGCCGCCATTTGGCGTCGTCGCGCCCCTCGGTCAGGGCGGCCACGGTCTGCTCTGCCGTCAGCCCGCGCTCCAGCAGTTGCAGGCCGAGCGGGCCGAGCCGCGGGTCGGTGCGGTGCTGGGTCAGGACGGCGCCGACGCCGGCCGCCGCATAGGGGCAGCGGGCGCCGACGGACAGGCCCGACGTGGTGACGGCCAGCCCGAAGGCACCGGTCAGCGGGTCGCGGGCGGCGATCGAGAAGGTCATGGGGCAAGGCTCCAGCGTGACGCGGGCGCGGCGGTGCGCTAAGGACGGTTGGCGAATCCAAGCACAGGAGGACGCCGTGAACCAGATCGAATGGAGCGGGTGAGGGTGGCGTTGCGCGTTCTGTTCGGATGGGAGTTCGGGGCCGGCCTTGGCCACCTGACCCGGTTCCGGCCGGTCGGTGACCGTCTGGTGGCGGCCGGCGCCGAAGTGGTGCTGGCGTTGCAGGATGTCGACCGGGCCGGGCCGTTCCTGGATCCGGCGACCGGTCGGCCACGGATGGGCTATCACCTCCTGCAGGCGCCGCGCTGGAACATTCCCTCCGACCCGGCGATCCGCAAGATCCCGACCCACAGCTTCGCCGATGTGCTGCGGCTGATCGGGTACGGCCATCGCAGTGCGCTTGCGCACCGGTTGACCGCCTGGGAAGGGATACTCGATATCGTCCGTCCCGACGTCGTGATGGGGGACTTCTCGCCAACCCTCAACTTAGCCGCGCGCGGCCGGGTACCGCGGATCGTGATCGGGAACGGCTACACCATTCCGCCGGCCGGCCGGCCGATGCCGCCGATCCGGCCGTGGCAGGAGGCGCTGGAACCGTTCAGCGTGGCGCACGAGGCCGAGTTGCTGGATGCAGCCAACGCCGGGCTGCGCGCCCGCGGCTCGGCGCCGATCGAGCATTTGGCCGACGCGCTGCACGGCGACACTACCTTCGTGTTCTCGCTACCGATGGTCGATCCGTATGCCCGGTACCGTTCAGAGCCGACGCTGGCGCCGTTCAATATGCCGCGCGGCATCAAGCCGCTGCCGTGGAGCCGCCGCCGCAAGGATGGGGTGTTTCTCTACATGCCGGGCGCCCATGTCCGAACCCGGTTGGCGCTGGAAGCGTTGGCAGCGGCTGGTGTGGCTGGGGAGGCCTATGTTAGCGACCTGCCGCAGGCGGCGGTGCGGGAGATGGCCAAGCCGGGATTGACGATGCACACCAAGCCCCAGGACTTCGCGACCGTCATGCCGGCGGCCCGTCTGGTGATCCACCACGGCGGCCTGTCAACCGCGGTCGCCGCCCTGATGGCGGGTACGCCACAACTCATTCTGCCGTGGAATCTCGAGCATCTGGTGACGGCGCGCGGCGTGGAGGCGACCGGTAGCGCGGCGGTGGCGCCGGCTGACGGGCTGGACGCCGGAAAGCTTACCAACGCAATTCGCAACATGCTGGGCGATGCCGATCGGGCCCGGAAGGCAGCCGCCGCTGCGGCCACCGTCGATCTTGGCGATCCGGAGGCCGGCGTTGCGGCGGTGCTGGCCGAGGTGCATCGAAGGGCCGGTACCAAATGATGCCGGCCGCGCGGTGCCGTCAGTCGTCGGCGCCGGTTTCGTTGGCTTCCGACTGCAAGTGCGTGAAGTGCTCGGGGCCGATGCGGCCGAGCAGGTCGAGTTGGGTTTCCAGGTAGTCGACATGCTCCTCCTCGGCGTCGAGGATCTTCCGAAACAGGTCGCGGGAAATGTAGTCCTGCACCGATTCGGCATGCAGGATCGCGGCCTTGAGATCGGGGATGCCCTTGTGCTCAAGCCGCAGATCGCACTCCAGGATCTCCTTCACCGACTCGCCGATCTGCAGCTTGTCGAGTTCCTGCAGATTCGGCAGGCCTTCCAGGAACAGCACGCGCTTGATCAGCCAATCGGCGTGGCGCATCTCCTCCAGCGATTCGTCGTATTCGTGCTTCGCCAGCTTGGACACGCCCCAGTCGGCGAGAATCCGCGAATGCAGGAAGTACTGGTTGATCGCCGTCAACTCGTTCTTGAGGATGCGATTGAGGTGCTCGATGACCTTCTTGTCGCCCTTCATGGCAAAAAATCCTCCTCGATGAAATCTTTGGGAGGATACGCTCAGACCGGCCGTCAGGAAATAAGTATTATAAAATAAATACTTAACTGATAATCACTTGCATTAGGCCGCTGCAGATTGAGGTGGAGGACGCGTTGGCGGGGGATGGAAACACGTTGGTTCTGTTGCCGGGTTTCATGTGCGACGCTGATCTGTGGACCGATGTAGTTTCGGATTTGGAGCCGCGCTGGCGCGCCGAGCATGGCGACTTGTTTCAAGATCCCTCTATCGAGGGCATGGCCGCGCGGGTGTTGGCCGAGGCACCGCAACGCTTTGTCGCGGTCGGGTTCTCCATGGGCGGATTCGTAGCGCGCGAGATCGCTCTGACCGCGCCGGAGCGGGTAAGCGCGTTGGTGCTGATCGCTACCTCGGCTATGGGGACTTCGCTGGAGCGTTCGGCCGTGAACCGGCGGCGGCGGGTGCGGATCGCCGACGCGCCGTTCCGCGGCCTGTCGCGCACCGACCTGCGGCGCGCCCTGCATCCATCCCGTCAGGGCGAGGAACAATTGGTGGAGCGGATGCTGGCCATGGGCGCCCGGCTCGGCAAGGACGTGCTGCTGCGGCAACTGGCGGCCGAGCGTGTGGACGGGCACGGGCGGTTGCCCGAGATCGCCTGCCCGACATTGGTCGTGGCGGCTGAAGCTGATGTCTTGCGACCGCGCGATGAGACCGATCGGCTGGCGACCGGCATCCCTGGCGCCCGCTACGAGATCATCGCCGATTGCGGCCACATGATCCCGCTGGAGCGACCGGAGACGCTGGCGAGCCTGCTGAACGGCTGGCTCGCTCAGGCGGTGCCGGCCGCCGCCAGGGGCTGATCCATCAGTTGCGACAGATGGGAGCCGCGCTGCCGCAGGTGGTCCAGAAGGCGGGCCGGGTAGTCGGCGGCGACCGCGGTCCTCACCGACGGGCGTGCGGCTAACGCGGCCCGGTAGCCGGCGATTTTGTCCGTTCCGCTCAACAGCCTGAAGTCGCCGATGCCATCGAACGCGTCGAGGTATCGGAACACCGGCGCCCAGGCGGCATCCACCAACCGGAACTTGGCCCCCGAGAAGTACGGGCCGTCGTCGAGGGCGGCGTTCAGGCGTGCAAGGCGGTCGGCCAGCGCCGCACGCTTAGCCTCGAAAGCGGCGGCATCGGGTGCCGCGTACAGGCCGGCGATCGTATCGAGCGTGGCCGACGCCATCTCGATCCAGGCGCGGTGCCGGGCCTTCTCGAGCGGGTCGGTCGGGTGCATCGGCTGGTCGGTGACCTCCTCCAGGTATTCCACGATGACCGCCGACTCGAACAGCGCGTCATTGCCGATCTGCAGCACAGGTACCCGGCCGAGCGGCGAGATCACGCGAAACCAGTCGGGCTTGTTCGCCAGGTCGATGTCGACGCGATGGAATGGCACCGCCTTTTCGGTCAGGGTGATGATGGCGCGCTGCACGTAGGGGCAGAGCGTATGGCTGACCAGGACGTACGGTTCAGTGGTCATATCGGTTCCTCCGGTATCAGACGGGAAGGGCGCGGTGCGGCGCGCCGAAGGGTGGTGTGGGGCGAAGGGCAAGCGCGCCGTCGCCGATCAGGGCCTGGGCGATCGAGGCGATGATCAGGTAGGCCGGGTACTCCCAGCCGCCACCGGTGTTGGTGAACAGCCAGCCGTTCGGCAGGTGGGTCCACAGGGCGACCGCCAGGATCGGGATCAGGGCGGGCGCCACCAGCCGCGGCCACACGCCGAGGACGAGGGCGATGCCGCCGACGATCTCCAGGACCACCACCGGGCCGGCCATGAAGCCGGGCAGGCCGAGGCCGTCGAGCCAGGCGGCGAAGCCGGGGATGGTGAACACCACGACTTTCATGAGCGCGTGAGACAGCCACATGGCGCCGAGCGCCAGACGGAAGACCAGGGCACCGATCGGGGCGGTGACGTCGTTCGCAGGCATCGCAAACCTCCATAGTTAAATGCGAATGCATGAATAAATATGCAATTGCATTTAACTGTCAAGATTGATGCAGATGCATATTTATCCGATACTGCCGGTATGAACGGGAAACCATCCGATGCGGCGGTATCAGCCTGGGTCGCCCTGGTGCGGGCCGGCCAAAGCGTGCTGGCGGCGGTTGAGGCCGACCTGAAGGCGGCGGGGTTCCCGTCGCTCGCGTGGTACGACGCGCTGCTTGAACTGCGGGGTGCGGGAGAGGCGGGGTTGCGGCCGGTCGATCTGGAGCACCGCATGCTGCTGGCCCAGTACAACGTGTCCCGGTTGGTCGATCGCCTGGCGCGCGCCGGGTACGTGCGGCGCCGGCCGTGCCCGGACGATGCCCGCGCCAGCCTGCTGACGGTGACAGCGGAGGGCCGCGACTTGCAGAGGCGAATGTGGCCGGTTTACGCGGCGGCGATCGAGCGGCACCTGGGAGCCAAGCTCGGCGATGGCGAGGCAGCGGAACTGGCCCGGTTGCTGGGCAGCCTGCGGAAGGATTGAGCCGACGCCGGGCTCAGGCGATGGCAGGCTCGGCCGGCAGGCCGAACGGTCGCGCCGCTTCGGCGGGGCTCTGCAGGGCGTGCCGGTCGGTGATCATCTCACGGATCATGTCCTTGCACTTGCCGCATTGCGGGACGGCTTGCAGGGTCTTGTAGACCTGCCCGACCGTGTGGGCGCCAGTGTCGATAGCGCGGTTCACGTCGCGGTCGGTGAAGGCGTTGCAGAGACAGACGTACATGCGGCATCCCTCGATGAGGCCGCGCTAATCTGTCTCTGCTGCGAACGATTGTCAATATCAGACGTGCGCGGATCAGCCGGCGTGGGCCTGCTTGAGCGTGGCGATGTCGAGCTTGGTCATCTTCAGTATCGCCTCCATCACCCGATTGGACTTCGCCGGGTCGGGGTCGCTGATCAGTTCGACAAGCACCGACGGCACGATCTGCCAGGACACCCCGAACTTGTCCTTGAGCCAGCCGCATTGGCTGGTCTGGCCGCCCTCGCTCAACTGCTCCCACAGTCGGTCGATTTCCGCCTGATCTTCGCAGTTGACCATGAACGAGACGGCCTCGTTGAACTTGAAGTGCGGGCCGCCGTTGAGCGCCTTGAACGGCTGACCGTCGAGCTCGAACGACGCCACCATCACGCTGCCCTTCGGGCCGGGCCCCGTATCGCCGTAGCGCGAGATCGTACCGATCTTGGCGTTCTTGAAAATCGAGGCGTAGAAATGCATCGCCTCCTCAGCCTGGGTGTCGAACCACAGAAATGGGGTGATCTTGTGCATGGCTTTGTCCTTACAGCAGAGCATAAATCTAATAAGTTGATATCAACTTATTGAATCGATCGTGTCAAGTGCGTGGACTGAGCCGGCCGATCAGCGGCGGCCGCCCGCCATTTGGGCGGCTTCCGGCATGGCCCGCAGCTTTACCATCGCCCATACGCCAAAGGCCGGGCCGAGGGCGAGCGGGGCGAACGCCCACTGCCAGCCAACCAAGTCGGCCATAAGCGGCACCAGGTGGATGGTGGCCAGGGTCAGCAGGAAGCCAACCGAAGTCTGCAGGGTCAGCATGGTGCCGACGGTTTCGGGCGCCGACAACTCGGCGACACCGGCTGAGAATTGCGCGGAATCGGCGACGATGGTCAGGCCCCACAGCATCACGACGGCGGTCAGCAGGACGGGCCAGTCGGTGAACAGGAACCCGACCAGCAGAGCACAGGCACCGCTGACCACCATGCAGGCGCCGGCAACCAGGGTCCGGCCCAGGCGATCCGCCGCGTACCCGGCGATCACCGCGCCGATCCCGCCGACTGCGATCGCGGCAAACGTCGCGACCGTGGCGTAAGTCCCGGCATCGCCTGCGGCCGACGGCGCGTACGCCTTGCCCAGGAACACCGCAAGCCAGGCCCACATGGCATAGAGTTCCCACATGTGGCCGAGATAGCCGAAGTTGGCGTACCGCACCGGCCGATCGGTCCAGTAGCGCAGGATGTGCCGGGGGTCGAACCGGGTGGCGCGTCGGGTGGCTGGCCCCTCCTGGACCAGCAGAATCAGGAACGCGCCGGTCGCGGCGGCGGCCGAGCCAACAACCAGCGTCAGCCGCCAGTCGAGCCCGCCGAGCGCCAGAAACAGGTGCGGGCTGGCGGAGCCGAGTGTGACCGCGCCGACCAGCAGCCCGACCACCAACCCCATGTCGCGGATCGCCCAGCCGGCGGCCAGCCGCATGCCGACCGGATAGATTCCGGCCATGCAGAACCCGGTCGCCAGGCGCAATCCGACGATCGCCCAGGAATCCGGCGGCAGGGCAAGGATCGCGAGGTTGGCGACCGATGCCAGCAGGGCGCTGGCACAGAACAGGTGGCGGCCGTCGATCCGATCGGACAGGCCAAAGAAGGCGCTGACAAGCGTGCCGGCGACGAATCCCAGTTGGACGCCGCCGGTGAACCAGGACGCCAGCGCCGCCGGGATCGCCACTTCGGCCCGCATCGCCGGAACGACGGCGGTGGCCGAGAACCACAGCGTCATCGCCGCCACCTGGGCGATCACGATCAGGGTCAACGGGAACAGGCGCGACGGTGGCACGGCGGCCGCCGGGACCGGGGTCATGGGTCGCCCGGCACGCCATAGGCCGGCGCAGTCGACGGGTCGAGCGCGCGGGTGATATAGGCATCCATCTCCGGCGCCCAGCGCGCCCAAAGTGCTGCCAGATCGCCGATCGGATCGACGGACCTGTCGACCCGCAGGTCGGCGACCGGCCAGGCGGCATCCTTGACCAGCAGCAGACCGGCGGAATGCACCGAACCGCCCTCGCCGCCGGCGTCCAGTCCGCCGCGCAGTGCGGCAACCAATCGGTCGCCGAGCGCCTGGCCGGTTGAGCCTTCGAACGCTGCGACCATGGCCGCCGGCACGCCGTCGTTGGCGAGCAGGTTGCCGGCGGCTACGCAGTCCCGGCCCTGGGCGGTGGCGTGGATTCCCAGGGTCTTGGCGCCGCTGTACGCGGCTGTGTCACCGTTGCGGTCGATCAGCGCCAATTGCCGGTAGGCGACGTCGGGAGCCGTGGCGATCAGGCGGTCGAGCGCGGCTTGCGCGCCTATCTCTGCTGCCAGCAGGTCGAGGCCGGCCGGGCCCAGCCGGGGATCGGTGATGTTCTGACTGGCAACCGCCCCGACCCCGGCCCTTGCGAACGCACAGCGCGCGGCAACCGCGGTCGAGGACGAACTGACCACCATGCCGAACGCGCCAGTGCCGGCGCAGCGGCCCAGGAGGGAGAAGGTCATCGTGGTGGTTCCATCGTGCTGGTTGGGCGGATGTGCAACGCGCAGCTTGGCATGGGCAGAGGCCCATCCGGGACGCTATACCGGTCGGCGAAGGGCGTAAACGGATTGACGGAGGTACAGGCATGCGCATCGGCATTGTTGGGGCAGGGGCGGTCGGCGGGTTCCTGGCCGGGCATCTGGCGCGGGCCGGGACCGAGGTAGCGCTGCTGGCCCGCGGCCCGCATTTGGCGGCGCTGCGCGAGCGCGGACTGACGGTCGAAAGCCAGGGCCAGCGCTGGACCGTTCAGGTGCCGGCCTCCGATCGGGCGAGCGACCTGGGCGAGATGGACGCTGTGGTGGTCACCGCCAAGGCGCCGGCCCTGCCGGCCATCGCGGCGGCGATCGCCCCGATGCTGGGCCCCGACACGCCGGTGATCTGCGCCATGAACGGCATTCCCTGGTGGTACGACCACGGCCGCGCCGGAGCGGCGGCGGACCGGACGATCGCAAGGCTCGACCCCGACGGTGCGATCTGGCGCGGCATCGGCCCGCAGCGGGCGATCGGCTGCGTGGTCGACTGCCCGGCCCAGGTGGTGGAGCCAGGGCTGGTGCGCCATGTCGCACCGCGTCCGGGGGCGCTGACCCTGGGCGAGCCGAAAGGCGGTACGTCGGAGCGGATGACCCGGCTGGCGGCGGTGATTGAGGCGTCCGGGATGAAGGCGCCGATGGTCGACGACATCCGTGCCGCCCTGTGGTCCAAGCTGTTCGTGAACATCTCGCGTTCGCCGCTCGGCGTGCTGACCGGTGCCACCGAGCGGGAGCTGGCGGCCGATCCCGATACTCTGTCCGTGACCTTGGCGATCATGCATGAAGCCCAGGCAGTGGCGCGGGCTCACGGGATCGAGGTCGCGATCGACGTGGAACGTCAAAGCAATCCGCAGAACCGGTCGGAGCACCGCTCCTCCATGCTGCAGGACTGGGACCTCGGCCGGCCGATGGAGATCGACGGCATAGTGCGGGTCGTTCAGGACTTCGCCCGCGCTGCCGGCGTGCCGACGCCCACGCTTGACGTGGTGGCGACCCTGCTGGTGGCGAAGGCTCGCGGGGCCGGGATCTACGCGGGGTAGAGGCCGTCTGCGCGTTACTCCGCCGCCTCGCGGTTGAAGAACTTGTTCGGGCTGAGGAAGGTGCCGAGCAGCAGCGCACCGTTGCGCGACTTGGCGACGTGGCGCGAACCGGCGGGGCGCCACACGAAGTTGCCGGCGGTGGCCTCGCCTTCCTCGTCCTCGATCGAGCCTTCGAGCACGAAGGTCTGCTCGATGTCGACATGCTCGTGCAGCGGCAGCTCGGAACCGGGTGCCCATTTGAACAGCGCGGTCAGCAGGCCGGTTTCCTCGTCCTTCAGCAGGATCTTCCACTCGACGCCAGGATACGGCGTCGGCTCCCACTGCATGGCGTTAACGTCGACGTAGCGCGATGCGAGCGCGCCGAGCCCGGCGTGGTTGGCAGCCTTCGGGGTATGGGCGGTCATGATGTCCTCCCTCGGACGGGGTTGGCCTGATCCGGCGGGCCCATTGTTCCGCCGACCGCGATCAACCGCAAGTTCAATGCTGAATCAGAAATGATCTAGAAAAGTACGAGAATACCGATAATAATCCGGCAATGGACGAGATAGACCGGAAAATTATCGACATCGTGCAGTCCGACGGGCGTGTGACCAACGCTGCGCTGGCGGAGGCGACCGGCCTTTCGGTGTCGGCGGCGAACGACCGGCTGCGCCGGCTGGGCGAGCGCGGGGTGATCGTCGGCTGGGCCGCCCGCGTCGACCCTGAAGCGGTCGGGCTGGGTCTGCTGGCCTTCGTGTTCGTGCTGATCGACCGGACCGAGCACAACGCGCCGTTCCTGGCGGCGGCGGCAGCGCTGCCGGAGGTGCTCGAACTGCACCACGTCACCGGCGAGTGGTCGTACCTGCTGAAGGTCCGGGCGGCCAGTCCGCGCGCCCTGGAGGGGCTGATCAGCGACCGCATCAAGGCGATCCCTGGGGTGGCCCGCAGCCTGACCGTGATCGCGCTGTCCAGCAGCAAGGAGACCTCGGCCCTGCCGGTGGAGGCGATGCACGATGGCCGGCGCTGACCTCGCGCTGTCGGCGTCGGGCGCGTCGACCTTCCTGACCGGGCTGTTGTTCGGGCTGGCGCTTGCGATGCCGGTCGGGCCGATCGGCCTGCTGTGCATCCGGCGCAGCCTGGACGACGGCTTCGCGGTCGGCTTCGCCACCGGGTTGGGCGCGGCGGTGGCGGATGCAGGCTACGGCGCGGTGGCGGCCTTCGGATTGACCGCGGTCTCGGCCTTCCTGCTGGCCTGGCAGGGACCGCTGGCGCTGATGGGCGGGGCGTTGCTCGTCTGGCTTGGCGTCGCGTCCTGGCGCGCCCGCCCGGCGGTCGCCGCAGCATCGGCGTCGCGTGCCGGGCGGCCGATGGTGGCGTTCGCCCAGACCGTTCTGCTGACCGCCGGCAATCCGCAGACCGTACTGACCTTCGTGGCGCTGTTCGCCGGGCTCGGCCTTGCCACTTCCGCGGACGCCGGATGGCAGCGGGCGGGGGCCCTGGTGCTCGGGGTGTTTCTCGGCTCGGCTGGGTGGTGGCTGGTGCTGGCCGGCGGGGTTGCCGGCCTCCTGCGCGGCCGATTGAGCGGCCGTCGCATGCTGTGGATCAACCGAGGCGCCGGCGCGGTGATCGCCGGGTTCGGTGCGATCGCGATCGCCCGAGGGTTTGGGATGGTATGACGTCCGAGCGGTGCGCCTGCGGAACAGGTGTCTGGATTGATGCACCGTATGACGCTCAGGCCCCAATCCGCTAGGTTTCCGGCTCCCACGGCACAGGAGCCTCACCGTGACCAACCGCGCCCGCCTTCTGCTCTGGACCGATGCCGCCGCGCGCTATGTCGAAGCGATCGGTGCCGCCGGGCTCGCCGACCGCGTGACGGTCGACCAGTTGTCGCGCAAGGACAAGCCTTCGGCCGACCAGCTTGCGAACACCGACGCGCTGATGGCGGTCGGCGTGCCGGCCGGCATGCTGCCGGCGATGCCGAAGCTGCGCTGGGCCCAGTCGATGACGGCGGGGGTCGAGGGTTGGCTGGCGCTGCCCGACCTGCCGGCCGGCCTGACGCTGACCTGCGCGCGCGGCACCCACCGCGAGTCGATGCCGGAGAACATCATCGGCGCGCTGATGTTCGTCGCCAAGCCCTACGCGGTGAATGCCGAGAACCAGAAGCGCCGGCAGTGGGTGCAGACCGTGGCTCAGCCGATCAACGGCAAGACGCTGGGCATCCTCGGGCTTGGCGAGATCGGCCAGGAGGTGGCGCGGATCGCCGCCGCCCTGGGCATGCGGGTGATCGGCACCAAGCGCCGCCCGCAGCCGATGGACCATGTGACCGAAGTTCTGCCGCCGGAACGGACCGACGAGGTGCTGGCGCAATCCGACTTCGTGCTGCTGCTGCTGCCGGCGACGCCGGAGACCGACAGCCTGATGAACGCCGAGCGGCTGGCAATGATGAAGCCGAGCGCGTGGCTGCTGAACTTCGGCCGCGGCCATCTGATCGACGACGATGCCCTGATCGCCGCGGCGAAGGCCAAGACCATCGCGGGCGCAGTGCTCGACGTGTACCGCCAGGAGCCGCTGCCGGCCGACCACCCGTTCTGGATCACCGACGGCATCGTGGTGTTGCCGCACATCGGCGGCCCGCACCCGCAGCGCGATTCGATCGTCGCGAAGCTGTTTGTGGAGAACCTGCGCCGCTTCCTCGACGGTGAGACGCTGAAGGAAGTGGTGGACCGCGCCGCCGGTTACTGATCGAGTCGGCGCAACCCGTTCGACGCCATCCTGACCCAGGAGATCGCCATGAAGACCGTCAAGCAGATGCTCGCCGAGGCCGAAGCCGCGGTGCCGTGGATCAGCCCCGAGGAGGCCAAGGGCCTGGTCGGCAAGCCCGACGTGCTGTTCCTCGACGTGCGCGAACCGGCCGAGGTGGCGACCTCCGGCAAGGTACCGGGAGCGGTCGCCATCCCGCGCGGCTTGGTGGAGTTCCGCGCCGACCCGGAGTCCGCGCTGCACGAAGCGGCGTTCGACCGGGCCAAGACCGTGGTCGCCTACTGCGCGTCCGGCGGCCGCTCGGCCCTGGTCGGCAAGACGCTGAAGGACATGGGCTACGCCAACGTCCGCAACCTCGGCGGCTTCAAGGGCTGGGTCGACGCCGGCGGCGAGGTCGAGAAGGGTTGAGTTTCAAGCCGGCCGGCCATACGTGAACATTAAGGCGGCCTCGGACAGCGGCGGGGAGTTGCGTCGGCGAGTCGATTCGCGCCATCCGGAGTGGTCGCTACGGAGGTAGCTAGTACGTGGGGGGCCAGAGTGTCGGGAACGATTCGAGCCACGGTCGTCGACAGGCTGGACCTCTCGGTTTTCGAAGTTTCGGGGCGTGCGCCGGTCGATGAGTATGTTCGAGTAATCGAAACCCACTTCCCAATCCACAAGTCGAAGAATGCGCTTTGGGATCTGACGCAGGCAGACCTGAGCGATCTGGACAAGAGCGGTATTTCCAGGATCGTGGACTCGGCCAACGTGGTCGCTCGCTACCGTGACGCTGGTGGCCGGACGGCGATCGTTGCCACGCGGGATGTCGAGCGGGTGCTGTTGAAGATCTACTCCAGCTTGAATGAGCTGCAGGGCTCGACCATCACCTACCGGGTCTACGATGATCTGGACGACGCGCTTGCCTGGTTCGAGCCCGACTATCGTCCAATGAACCGAATGCCGTAGGGCCTTCGCCAATCGCTGCGGCCTTTAACCGATCTGCGAGGACAGGCCGCCGTCGACCGGCATGATCAGGCTGGTGATGTACTGGGCCTCGTCCGAGGCCAGGAACACCGCGGCGTTCGCCACGTCCCAGGCGGTGCCCATGCGGCGCAGCAGCGGCACCCGGTCGTCGCGTTCGCGGCGCACGGTGTCGCGATCGACGTTGCGTTCCCGCGCCCGCCGCTCGATCGCCATCGGGGTATCGATCAGGCCGGGCAGGATGGCGTTGGCGCGGATGCCGAACTCGGCGTTCTCCAGCGCCAGATGGTGGGTCATGGTGTTCACCGCCCCCTTGCCGGTCTTGTAGGCGATGCCGGAGCGCTGGCCGGGCTCGCGCCGGGCGCAGATCGAGGCGATCGACGACACGTTCAGGATGACGCCCGACCGCTGCTGGCGCATCACCGGCAGGACGTGCTTGCAGGTCATGAACATGCCCTTGAGGTTCATCGCGAACAGCTGGTCCCAGATCCCCGCGTCCATCTCGGTGGTGGCGGCGTCGCCCTGGGAGCGGCCGACGTTGTTGTGCAGGATGTCGATCCGGCCGTAGCGCTCCACGCAGGTCGCGGCGATCGCCCGGCAGTCGTCCTCGCTGGTGATGTCGGCGACCAGTACCGACGCGATGCCGTCCGACTCGGCAATGATCCGTCCGGTCTCATCCGCCGCGTCCTTGTTCAGGTCGACCAGCAGCACCTTTGCGCCCTCCTGCGCGAACCGGATCGCGGTCGCCCGGCCGTTGCCCATGGTCTCGCCCGGCTGCTGGCCGGCGCCGACCACGATCGCCACCTTGTTCCGAAGACGCATGGCTTGTTCCTTTCCTGTGCTTGCATTTCTTAAATTTCCGCAAACCGTGGTGGTTTGTTTCGTCCAAGCTTCGTATTGAGCGGTATCGTTGGAGAATGCCTTACCCGCCAAACTCCTAGTGAGCGGGCGTGACATCAAAAAGAATGCGCAGCGAGATGCTGAAGGTACAGAGCACGAGATTTCGCACAGAATTCGAGCACGTAGTCGCTGCTAGTGGATAAAATCCGACATTAGAATCCCGCTCAGGATTCCCGCGGGTTCGGTGGCGTGCGAGTCTGGGGCATGCGCACCGGGATCAGCTTCACCGTCAGTACCGCCGATCGCGCCCGCCTGGAGGCGATCGTGGCGGACCGCAACAGCCCGCAAAAGCACGTCTGGCGCTGCCGGATCGTGCTGCTCACCGCCGCGGGCCTGGGCACCAACGCGATCATGCGCGAGGCCGGGGTCGCCAAGACGGCGGTCTGGCGCTGGCAGGAGCGCTTCGCCGCCGAAGGCGTGGACGGGCTGCTGCGGGACAAGACGCGCCCGTCGCGGATCCCGCCGCTGGACCCCTCGGTGGCCGAGCGCGTCGTCGCCCTGACCCTGACCGATCCGCCCGGCGAGACGACCCACTGGACCGCCGCAACGATGGCGGCACAGACCGGCATCTCGGTTAGTTCGGTGCAGCGGATCTGGCGTGCTCACGGTTTGGCCCCGCATCGGATCCGGCAGTTCAAGCTCTCGAACGACCCGGAGTTCGTGACCAAGCTGCGCGACGTGGTCGGGCTCTATGTCGACCCGCCGGCCCACGCCATCGTGCTCAGCGTCGACGAGAAGAGCCAGATCCAGGCGCTCGACCGCACCCAGCCCGGCCTGCCGCTGAAGAAGGGCCGCGCCGGCACCATGACCCACGACTACAAGCGCCATGGCACCACCACCTTGTTCGCTGCCCTCAACGTGCTCGACGGCACCGTCATCGGCCGCAACATGCAGCGTCACCGCCACCAGGAGTTCATCCGCTTCCTCAACCACATCGAGGCCCAGGTTCCGGCCGGCAAGGTGATCCACGCCGTCCTCGACAACTACGCCGCCCACAAGCACCCCAAGGTCCGCGCCTGGCTGCACCGCCATCCCCGCTGGACCTTCCACTTCGTGCCGACCTCATGTTCCTGGCTCAACGCCGTCGAAGGCTTCTTCGCCAGGCTCGCCAAGCGCCGCCTCAAGCGCGGCGTCTTCCGCTCTGTCGCCGACCTCCAGGCCGCCATCAACCGCTTCCTCGACGAGCACAACGCCTCAGATCCGAAGCCCTTCAACTGGACAGCCGATCCCGACAAAATCATCGCCGCCGTCAGGCGTGGGCACCAAGTGTTGGATTCTATCCACTAGCGAAGCAAAGTCGCAGTGGGCAGGCTTATGCGTGAACACGCTCGAGGTTCTTAGATCGTCGCGGCTCTCCAGTCTTTGTAGGTGGAATCGCAGTAAGGATGCGCGACTTGGGCGTTGGACATATCGCCTGCGCCACCGTCTCGTACGGGAATCTTATGGTCGAAGTGCACCGAGTTTTTGTGAACCAGACCGCCGCAAACGCCGCACCGGGTCCCGTTGGGTAACGCCGCGGCAAAGAATGCTGCCGTCTTGGTGCCGGAACTAAACGCGTGTTTGGTTTTGGCGGAGGCTTCACGCACTCCAGACGGGCGAGGAACCGTCAAAAAAGTGAAGTTGAGGTCATTTGCAAAAGCTGACTGTATATCTACGGCAGACTTCCCGCTCCATAGCCCCTCTAAAATGCGGTCATAGTAGACTTGGAGCCACGGTAGGCTGCGACCGCCGCTTCCGAATTTATGGATGAGCAGGCTCATCGCCTCTTTGCGCGCTACTAGAAAACTCTCGAATCCCTCACGGACGCGAGTGAAGTCGTTAAGCTTTTTTCTGGTGGCCAGCGATTCCAACACATTCGATATTGCCAGAAACGCAGTTGGTTGGAACGTGCCGCTCCTTGTGTAGAAATACACAACCGGATGCACCCCCAGTGAGCCTGGACTGTCCCCGGTGATGCGGGCAATGCGGCGCTGCACGGCCTTGAGATAGGCAATGGTCGAATCACCATCTTCGTCCGACGGCAATTGTTCCCGCAGTTCCTTCTTTGCGGTGGTGTCCGCCACGTCCACGCCATTTGCGTGATTGAACGAACCCGCTGTCGCGGGAAGTAGGGGGCGGTGACCCGTGGAGGTCCCCTGTCTGGAATGATGGCGGTTGCAAGCAGCCTCATCACCAGACAGGAGCACCCCGATGGCCGAGTTGAGCCCTCTACGCCGTCGCATGATCGAGGACATGACGGTCCGTAATCTGTCGCCGGCGACGCAACGATCCTATGTCCTTGCAGTATCGAAGTTCAGCCGGTATTTCGACCGATCGCCGGACCGTCTGGGTCTGGAGGATGTGCGTGCCTTCCAGGTCCACCTGGTGTCGACCGGGATCTCGTGGGCAGCGCTGAACCAGACGGTCTGTGCGTTGCGGTTCTTCTACGGCGTGACGCTCGGGCACGGGGAGATCCCGGAGCGCATTCCCTACGCACGCGAACCGCGCAATCTGCCGGTGGTGCTGAGCGCCGACGAGGTGGTGCGGTTCCTGGAGGCGGTTGCGAGCCTGAAGAGCCGGGCGGCGCTGACGACGGCCTACGCGGCTGGGTTGCGGGTGTCGGAAGTGGTCGCTCTGCGGGTCGGCGACGTCGACAGCGGGCGGATGGTGATCCGGGTCGAGCACGGCAAGGGTGGCAAGGACCGCTACGTCATGTTGTCGGCGCAGTTGCTCGGCATTCTGCGAACCTATTGGCGGCTGGCGCGTCCCGAGCACTGGCTGTTCCCCGGTCGCGAGGCGAGCAAGCCGATCGACGTCCAGGTGCTGCACGCCGCCTGCCGATCGGCTCGTGCTGCTGCGGGGTTGGACAAGCGGGTGACGGTGCACACCCTGCGGCACAGCTTCGCCACCACCTGCTGGAGAGCGGCACCGACATCCGCATCATCCAGGTCCTGCTCGGGCACGCCAACCTGTCGACCACGGCACGCTACACGCAGGTCTCGAACGGGCTGATCCGGCGGACCGAGAGCCCGCTCGACCGGCTGGCGCTGGAGGTGGTGCCTCCCGCCTGACCGGGCGTCATGCCTCCGGGTCTGGAGTTGGCGGACGTGTTCCGCCGGCACGGCGATGCCTATCGCCGCGCGCATGACGGTCACCTGGGCCGGGTCGAGCGGCGGGTGATGAGCGCCGTCGAGCTGTGCCGCACCGCGGCACTCGGCGGCCATGTCGAGCAGTGTCGGGACTGCGGCACCGTCCGTCACGCCTACAACTCCTGCCGCAACCGGCACTGCCCGAAGTGCCAGGGCCAGGCGCGTGCCGAGTGGCTCGCCGCCCGTCAGGCCGAGCTGCTGCCGGTGGGATATTTCCACGTCGTCTTCACCATGCCGCCGGCAGCCGCGGAGATCGCCTTCCAGAACAAGGCGGCTGTCTACGCCATCCTGTTCCGGGCGGCGGCCGAGACGTTGCGCGTGGTCGCTGCCGATCCCCGCCACCTCGGCGCCGAGCTCGGCGTCGTCGCGGTGCTGCACACCTGGGGCCAGACCCTCCACCATCACCCGCACGTCCATTGCGTCGTGCCGGGCGGCGGCCCGTCGCTCGACGGCACGCGTTGGGTGGCGTGCCGGCCCGGGTTCTTCCTGCCGGTGCGGGTGCTGTCCCGGGTGTTCCGGCGGCTGTTCCTGGCCGAGTTGCAGGCCGCCTTCGAGGCCGGCGGACTGGGCTTCTTCGGCGACCTCGCCGGGCTCGCCGAGCCCGCCGCCTTCACCCGCCGGCTGCGTGAGCTGCGGGGCGTAGAGTGGGTGGTCTACGCCAAGCCGCCGTTCGGCGGCCCCGCCCAGGTCCTGGCCTATCTCGGTCGCTACACCCACCGGGTCGCGATCGCCAACTCGCGGCTGCTCGACGTCACCGACCGCCAGGTCGCCTTCCGTTGGCGCGACTACCGCCATCACGGCAAGGCAAAGGTCATGACCCTCGACGCCGACGAGTTCATCCGCCGCTTCCTGCTGCACACCCTGCCCGACGGCTTCCACCGCATCCGCCACTACGGCTTCCTCGCCAACGGTCATCGCGCCGACAAGCTAGCGCTCTGCCGCACGCTGCTCGCCGCACCGGCGCCCAAACCGGATCCATCGCCGACCGAAGACGCGGCTGTCACAGATCGCAACCACTGCTGCCCGTGCTGCGGCAGCACCGCGATAAGCCGCACCATCCTGCCGGGGTCGTGGCGATCACCGCCTGCGCGGCCGTCCTTCTGGAACGACACATCATGACCGGCCCGTCACGCCACCTCATACGACCCGATGCTGCTCCGGGCGCTCCATGCGCCTGCATGGACGCTGCGTCCTGCTGCAACGGCGAGCGGTCCGGGCAAGGTCGTCATCGGCGGCGCAGCGTCCACGACCACGACGTCCCACCGCAAATCACCGCCGTCATCGTCCGGCGCGACCGTCCAACCCGCAATCCCATCGCGCGCCTCGGCCTCCCGGGCCAGGCGCTGGCAACACAATCCCCATAGCCCGTTCCGCCATCCCGCGGGTTCGCTCAATCCGGCTTCAATGAGGTCGCGCACCGAGCCCGACGGCTGCCTCCCGGTCGCGCGACCTCACAGAACCCTCCAGATTCACTAGGTCAAAAATGAATGGTAATGCGTTGTAACCTCGACCGGCAACCGGAACATCAAGCGTAGTAAGCGGTGTTGAACTGATCGGTGGATCGTAAAGTGCGTGATAGATTTCTCGTCCTAACTGTTCAATCAGTTCTCGTTTCGGCTTATCAAAGCTAATCCAGTAACGATGTCCTGTGCCCCCGTGGGTTATAGTGCGTGCAGCGATCGCGCTGGGTGATCTTCTAGCCTTTAGAATGCGACGTTCAGTTGCATCAATTGGTGTGGCTGCTTGATTAATCTTAAAGAATGAATCTTCAGCCGATTTTTTATCAGTTTTTGGTACCCATTGTGCAATAATCGCATTGGAACCGAGGTTTGTAAGTCGGTCCTGCATTTGATCGCTCGCGACAGCAGGGTTCTTCCGCGCTTCCGCATAGTCGCTATAGCTGCCTATATGCTTTTTTATAAGGTCGCGGGTGCGTTTTGCGATCTTGCGCTGGTCTTCAGGGATATTGCCGCCGAAGTAGGCCTGCGATGCCATTCCATCTCCGTAGAGGCTGTTGCAGAATCACCGGTTCCACCGACGATCTCCGCTTGACCCACTGACGGGGTCCTGATTCCGTTGGGAGAGGCAATTTGAAGGGGGGGGAGATGGCAAATTTTTACCGAGAACCAGATCGTAGGCAGCGGTTTCTTCTGCCGGTGGACATGGCGGATTGGGTTCCGGACACAGACCTCGTGCACCTTCTTCGTATCCATACGGTGTAGGCCGCCTGGCGGCGGGCCGGTTTGCGTAGTCGACTGTCGCTATGGCTATGCATACGGACAATGGCTTCGCGGGCCGGCTGGATGTCGTGACGGCTGGCCGTCGGCGACGCTGGAGCGCGGCGGCGAAGCTGCGGATCGTCGAGGATAGCCTGGCCGGTGACCGCCAGGCCTCGGCGACGGCGAGGCGTCACGACGTTCCGGTTTCGCTTCTGTTCACGTGGCGCAAGGCGTACCGGGATGGTCGGCTCGGTGGCCCGACGACCGGTTCGCCGGCCGGGTCGCGGCTGGTACCGGCGGTGCTGATGGCGTGCGCGGCGGACGCCTCGGCGGTGCCGTCGGGTTCCGGCGGGCGGATGGAGATCGTGCTCGGGGACGGCCGTCGAGTGGTGATCGGCCGCGATGTCGATGCGGCGGCCCTGACCCGGGTTCTCGATGTGCTGGAGCGACGCGGGTGATCGGCTTCGCCTCGGACCTGCGGGTGTGGCTGGCCGGCGGTGCGACGGACATGCGCCGGGGGATGCACAGCCTGAGCCTGCAGGTGCAGGAGGAACTGGGCCGCGATCCGTTCGGCGGCGAGCTGTTCGCCTTCCGGGGCCGCCGCGGCGATCTCTGCAAGATTCTCTGGCATGACGGGGTCGGGCTGTCGCTGTACGTCAAGCGGCTGGAGCAGGGCCGGTTCATCTGGCCGACCCCGGCCGATGGTTCGGTGGCGATCTCGGCGGCGCAGCTGGGCTATCTTCTGGACGGAATCGACTGGCGCAACCCGCGTCATACCTGGCGGCCGCAGCGCGCCGGATGAGCCGGGAATATCGTCCGTGAGGCGCAGAAAACCGGGACTTTTCGGGCGATCCGGGGTATGATTCCAACATGAAGACCAGCGCCGCCGGGATCGCCGAACTGCATGCCGAGGTGACCGCCGCACAGGCCCGCGCGAACCTCGCCGAGAGCCGTGCCGACGAGGCCGAGGCACGGTTGGCGCAGATGGTCGCCCGGGCCTCGAGCACCGAGGCGCTGATCGCCAACCTCAAGCTGGAGATCGAGAAGCTCAGGCGCCAGCTGTTCGGCACCCGCTCGGAACGCACCGCCCGGCTGCTGGACCAGCTGGAGCTCGAGCTGGAGGAACTGGAGGCCAAGGCCGGCGAGGACGAGGCGGCGGCCGGGCAGGCGGCGGCGAAGACCACCACGGTCCGGCCGTTCCAGCGCCGGGTGCCGTCGCGCAAGCCGTTCCCCGAGCACCTGCCGCGCGAGCGCGTCGTGCTGCCGGCGCCCGATGCCTGCGGGTGCTGCGGCTCGGACCGGCTGCGCAAGGTCGGCGAAGACGTCACCGAGACCCTGGAGGTGATCCCGCGCCGCTGGAAGGTGGTGCAGACGGTGCGCGAGAAGTTCAGCTGCCGGGACTGCGAGAAGATCTCGCAGCCGCCGGCACCGTTCCATGCCACGCCGCGCGGCTGGGCCGGCCCAAGCCTGCTGGCGATGGTGCTGTTCGAGAAGTACGGCCAGCACCAGCCGCTGAACCGGCAGAGCGAGCGCTACGCCCGCGAGGGGGTCGAGCTGTCGGTCTCGACCCTGGCCGACCAGGTCGGTGCCTGCGCGTTCGCGCTGCGGCCGCTGCACGCCCTGATCGCCGCCCATGTGCTGGCCGCCGGGCGGCTGCACGGTGACGACACCACGGTGCCGGTGCTGGCGAAGCTGAAGACCCGCACGGCGCGCGCCTGGGTCTACGTGCGCGACGACCGCCCGTTTGCCGGCCGGGCACCGCCGGCGGCGCTGTTCCACTACTCCCGGGATCGCCGCGGCGAGCATCCCGAGGCCCATCTCGCCGACTACGCCGGCATCCTGCAGGCCGATGCCTATGACGGCTACAACCGGCTGTACGACGCCGGCCGCGAGCCCGGGCCGGTGCTGCCGGCGCTGTGCTGGGCGCACGGGCGACGCAAGTTCTTCGAACTCGCCGACATCGCCTCCAGGGCACGCCGCGGCAAGACGGCACGGGCGATCTCGCCGATGGCGCTGGAGGCGGTGCGCCGGATCGACGCGCTGTTCGAGATCGAGCGCACGATCAATGGCCAGAGCGCCGAGCACCGCCTGGCCGCGCGCCGGGAGCACAGCGCGCCCCTGGTGGCCGGCCTGGAAGACTGGATGCGCACCGAGCGCGCACGGCTGTCGCGCCACGCCCCGGTGGCCAAGGCCATGGACTACATGCTCCCGCGCTGGGACGACTTCAGCCGGTTCCTCGATGACGGCCGCATCTGCCTGACGAACAATGCCGCCGAACGCGCATTGCGCGGCATCGCTCTCGGCAGAAGATCATGGCTGTTCGCCGGTTCCGACCGCGGCGGCGACAGGGCCGCCTTCATGTACACCCTCATCGTCACCGCCAAGATGAACGGCATCGACCCCCAGGCATGGCTCGCCCATATCCTCGATACCATCGCCGACACGCCGCAGAACCGGCTACACGACCTGCTGCCCTGGAACTGGAAAACCAAAGCCGCCCCTCAAACGCAAGCAGCCTGACCTGCGGCCCTCGGCGGATGGATACCCTTCTTCTGGATGCCGTGGGTTTGATGGATCTATCGGCATTCGAGACGCACTACCGGAAGCGTGGGTCGGGAGCGCCACCGTTCGCGCCGAGGATGATGGTTAGTCTCCTTGTTTATGCGTATGCGAACGGGCAACGCTCAAGCCGCAAGATCGAGCGCCTGTGCGTGCGGGATGCTGGGTTTCGGACGATCGTGTGCGCCGAGGTTCCCGACCACAGCGTGATAGCGCGGTTCCGCAAGCGGCACCGGGGCGACCTGGAGACCCTGTTCGTGGAGGTCCTGAAGCTGTGTCATGCGGCGGGGCTGGTGCGGTTGGGCGTGGTGGCGCTGGATGGGACCAAGGTGAAGGCAAATGCGTCGCTTGCGGCGAACCAGACCTCGAAGTCCCTGGAGGCGGAGGTTGCCGCCATGCTGTCGGAGGCCGAGGCGATCGATGCCGCCGAGGACGGGATGTTCGGGGAGGGCCGAGGTGACGATGTTCCCGTCGGGCTGAGGAAGCCGTCAGATCGGCTGTCCCGTCTTCGCTCCTGTCATGAACGTCTCTTGCGCGAAGCCGACCATCAACGGGTCGAGCAGCAGGAGAAGATCAACGCCCGGATTGCCGAGGAAAAGGCGAACGGAAAAGCCAAACGCGGGCGGAAGCCGAAGACAGCCGAGGCGGTTGTCAAGGAAGAGGCCAAGGCCAACGTGAGCGACCCGGACAGCCGGATCATGAAGAGCCGCAAGGGATATCTCCAGGGGTACAATGCCCAGGCGGTGGTGACGGCGGACCAGATCATCCTCGCCACCGATGTGACGAACCAGGCCAACGACGTTCGCCAACTGGCCCCGATGATTGCCCGGACCCTGACGATGATGGAGGCGGTGACCGGCGACGAGGCGGTGCTGGGGGTTGGCCTGTTTGACGCGGGCTATTGGTCTGACGAGAACGCGGCCACGGAAACAGCGGAATGCGAATACCTGATCGCCACCACTAAGGATTGGAAGCAGCGCAAGGCGATGCGTGATGCTCCACCACCCCGGGGCCGTATACCCAGGGACATGAGTGCCCGTGACCAGATGGAGCGTAAGCTCCTGACCCAACGGGGCCGAAAACTTTACCGGCTGCGCGGCCAGACCGTGGAACCGGTGTTCGGGCAAATGAAGGAGACCCAGGGCGCAGACGGATTCATGATGCGCGGGGAGCAGGAGACCCAGGGTGAATGGAACCTGCACTGCGCCGCCCACAACATCAAAAAACTACACTCGGAGTCCGTCCGCAGAGGAAGAAAGGGTGGAAAATGGCTCTTGAACTGAAGCAATTGGACAAGAAAAATGCCGTCTGAGGGCAAAATCACCGGATAGCTGCTTCATGCCGTCAAGCCAGACTCATTCAGCAACAGGCTCCGTAGTCATTTTTTATCCACGCAAGCAATGCGCTCAACCGGTGCGCGCCGTCGATCACAAAGACATAACGACCGGAGCGCCAGAGAATAACTGCGGGAATGAGGTCGGAATCTACGAAGGCGCGAATCAGTTCCAGCACCTTTTGAGGCGTCCACTGGATCGTTTCGCGTTGAAAGTCTGGTTTCCTCAAATCAGGACCGAAGACGAATCCCTCTAGTGGATAGAATCCAACACTTGGTGCCCACGCCTGACGGCGGCGATGATTTTGTCGGGATCGGCTGTCCAGTTGAAGGGCTTCGGATCTGAGGCGTTGTGCTCGTCGAGGAAGCGGTTGATGGCGGCCTGGAGGTCGGCGACAGAGCGGAAGACGCCGCGCTTGAGGCGGCGCTTGGCGAGCCTGGCGAAGAAGCCTTCGACGGCGTTGAGCCAGGAACATGAGGTCGGCACGAAGTGGAAGGTCCAGCGGGGATGGCGGTGCAGCCAGGCGCGGACCTTGGGGTGCTTGTGGGCGGCGTAGTTGTCGAGGACGGCGTGGATCACCTTGCCGGCCGGAACCTGGGCCTCGATGTGGTTGAGGAAGCGGATGAACTCCTGGTGGCGGTGACGCTGCATGTTGCGGCCGATGACGGTGCCGTCGAGCACGTTGAGGGCAGCGAACAAGGTGGTGGTGCCATGGCGCTTGTAGTCGTGGGTCATGGTGCCGGCGCGGCCCTTCTTCAGCGGCAGGCCGGGCTGGGTGCGGTCGAGCGCCTGGATCTGGCTCTTCTCGTCGACGCTGAGCACGATGGCGTGGGCCGGCGGGTCGACATAGAGCCCGACCACGTCGCGCAGCTTGGTCACGAACTCCGGGTCGTTCGAGAGCTTGAACTGCCGGATCCGATGCGGGGCCAAACCGTGAGCACGCCAGATCCGCTGCACCGAACTAACCGAGATGCCGGTCTGTGCCGCCATCGTTGCGGCGGTCCAGTGGGTCGTCTCGCCGGGCGGATCGGTCAGGGTCAGGGCGACGACGCGCTCGGCCACCGAGGGGTCCAGCGGCGGGATCCGCGACGGGCGCGTCTTGTCCCGCAGCAGCCCGTCCACGCCTTCGGCGGCGAAGCGCTCCTGCCAGCGCCAGACCGCCGTCTTGGCGACCCCGGCCTCGCGCATGATCGCGTTGGTGCCCAGGCCCGCGGCGGTGAGCAGCACGATCCGGCAGCGCCAGACGTGCTTTTGCGGGCTGTTGCGGTCCGCCACGATCGCCTCCAGGCGGGCGCGATCGGCGGTACTGACGGTGAAGCTGATCCCGGTGCGCATGCCCCAGACTCGCACGCCACCGAACCCGCGGGAATCCTGAGCGGGATTCTAATGTCGGATTTTATCCACTAGATGAACAATCGTGATTTCTTTTACCGAACCGCTGTTCGTTGCGCTATCATCAACTGCGAAGTCCTCTCGCGGAATAAGTGCGTCAAGATTTACCACGTTCGAGGCCACGTTTTCGGCTCCCCACCCGTTCCTTTAGGCCAGATTCATAGCCGACGCCCTCTCCTGCGGGAAGGGAGGGCTCGTATTGTACAGTAAGACCCTTGCATATTGAGCTTCCGTCAAGCGGGTAGGGGAAATCGCTCCAGATACGGCGCGTAGTCGTCCTCGACGTCGATCTGCAGGCTGGCCAGGACCCGCACCACGCCGCAGTAGAAGCCGATGGTGACGATCAGGTCGACCATAGCGTCGCGCCGCAGCGACCGCTCCAGGATCGCGAAGGTGGCGTCGGATACCGCGAGGTCGGTGACCATCTCGCGCGCCGCCTTGAGCACCGCGGTCTCCAGTTCCGGAAACCCGCCGTCGCCGTGATCGGTCTCGCGGGTGATGGCCTCGATGTCCTCGGGCGTCACCCCGAACTGCTCGATCCCCAGCTTGGCGTGATGCGAGTATTCGTAGGGGCTGCGGGTCAGATAGCCGACCTGGATGATCGCGAGTTCGCGCAGCCGCGGGTCGAGGGCGCTGCCGTAGCGGATGTACTGGCCGAGGCCACCGAACGCCCGCGCCATGCCGGGGCTGTTGACCAGCGCCCGGTGCAGGGTGATCGGCCGTTTCAGCAGGTCGCGATCGGCTTCGGCGAGATCTTCGACATTGAGGTAGGGGATGCGGGCCATGCGCGGGCTCCTGCGAGGACGGCGGGTATCGCAGTGTGGCGCATTATGTCGGCCGTGCGAGTGGCTTTTGGGCACGGCGTTGGTGCGGGAAATAACAAATTAGGATTGTTGACAATCCGATTTGTTGACAATCCTAACATCCGGCATCATGGTCCGGTTGTTGCCTGCCGAGCCGCCCCGAGGGTCCCGATGCCGCGTTCATCGATCAAATACGTGTCGTTTGACTGCTACGGCACGCTGACCAACTTCCAAGTCGGCGATGTGACGCGCTCGCGACTGGCCGGCCGGGTGGCGGCTGACCGGATGCCGGCGTTCCTGGCGGATTTCAGCGCCTACCGGTTCGACGAGGTGCTCGGCGCCTGGAAGCCGTACGCCGAGGTGCTGCACCGGTCGCTGGAACGGACCTGCCGGCGCTGGGACGTTGCCTTCGATCCGGCCGACGCCCAGGCGATCGTGAACGCGGTGCCCAGCTGGGGTCCGCATGCCGACGTTCCGGCGGCGCTGGCGCAGCTGGCGGGAGAGGTGCCGCTGGTTATCCTGTCGAACGCCGCCGACCACCAGATCCAGGCCAATGTCGACAAGCTCGGCGCGCCGTTCCACGCTGTGCTGACCGCCCAGCAGGCGCAGGCCTACAAGCCACGCTTCCAGGCGTTCGAGTACATGTTCGATACCCTCGGCTGCGGGCCGGAGCATTTCCTGCACGTCTCCTCCAGCCTGCGCTACGACCTGATGTCGGCCCACGATCTGCGGATCGGCCGGCGGGTGTTCGTCGACCGCGGACACGGGCCGGGCAATCCGGAGTACGGCTACCAGCGCATCGACGACCTGGGCGGGCTGCCCGGTGTGCTGGGGTTGGGGAGCGGCGGCCGATGACTGCAGCTGCCCAGTCGCGCCGTCCGCTGCCGCGGGCCACCCTGTCGGTGCAGATCGCCGAGCGGATCCGCGAGGACATCCTGTCGGGTGCCCATGAACCTGGGGCGCAGTTGAGCGAGGCCGAACTGGCGCTGAGCTTCGGGGTCAGCCGGGGGCCGCTGCGCGAAGCCATGCAGCGCCTGATCCAGGAGGGCCTGCTGCGCAGCGAGCCGCACCACGGCGTGTTCGTCCCGGACCTGACCGAACACGATCTGGCCGACGTGTTTTTCGTGCGGGCGACCATCGAGGCGGCGGCGATCCGCCGGATCGTCGCCGGTCCAGCGCGCGGCACGGTGTCCCGCGACCTCTCCGGGATCGCCGACCAGATGGACCGGGCGATGAAGGCCGGGGACTGGAGTGTCGGCGGCGAGCTCGATTTCGCGTTCCACCGCACGCTCGTCGATGCCGCCGGCAGCGACCGGCTGTCGCGGACCTACGCCACCGTCCAGGCCGAGACCCGGCTGTGCCTGCACCGGCTGATGGGCGGCTACCGCCGCAGCGAGGACTTGGCTGACGAGCACCACCGGCTGGCGCGGCTGATCGGTACGGCGCCGGTCGCGGACGTGCTGGCCGAGCTGGAGCGCCACTTCGGCGACCCGGCCGAGACTCTCCGCAAGATGCGCGCGGCCCGGGTCGCGGACACCGACGCCAACCCCTCCTAGGCCGACATGACCGATACCATCACCCTGCCGCCGGTCTCGATGGCGGATCTGGACGCGATCCTGGACCTGGTGGCCGCCGTGCGCTGGCCGCACCGGCACGCCGACATCGCGGCGCTGATCGAACTCGGCCACGGCCGCACGGTGCGCGACGAGACCGATGGCCGGACGGTGGCGGTCGGGTTGTGGTGGCCGTTCGGCGAGGCGTCGGCAAGGCTCGGACTGGTGATTGTCGCACCGGACAGCCAGGGCCGGGGCATCGGACGCCGGCTGGTTCAGGCCCTGCTGACCGACGCAGCACCCCGTTCGGTCATGCTGCTGGCGACCACGGCCGGCCGGCCGCTCTACGACACCCTTGGCTTCGTCCAGATCGGCGTCAACACCCAGTACCAGGGCATGTACAGTGGCGCACCGGTCCAGGATCCCCGCATACGTCCCTCCGCCGCCGAGGATCGTTCAGCACTGCAGACCCTGGATGCGGCAGCCCTGGGCAGCGCGCGGCCGGACGTTCTGGACCATCTGCTGGCGGTTGGCCGGACTGTCGTGCTGACCGAGGGTGACACGCTGGCCGGTTACGCGGTCGAACGCGAGTACGGCCAAGGCTTGAGCATCGGCCCGATCGTCGCCGGATCCGAGGCGGATGCGGTCGCCTTGTTTCAGGCGCTCGCCCGGCCGGGCTTCGTGCGCGTCGACTGCGCGTCCGAGGCGACGCAGTTGTCGGGTCATTTGATGGAAGCCGGGTTGGAATCGGTCGGAGAGTCGCCGGTGATGCTGCGCGGCACCTGGCCGACGCCGGGTGGATCCGCCCGTATCTTTGGGCTGGCCAGTCATGCCTTGGGATAGGGAGTGGGACGGATGCACAGGGTGATCGTGATCGGACGCGGGTTGATCGGCAGTGCCGTCTGCCGGCATCTGTCGGAGCAGATGGACGGTGTCGTCCTGCTCGGTCCGGAGGAACCGGCCGACCGGCAGACCCACACCGGCGTTTTCGCAAGCCACTACGACGAAGGCCGGATGACCCGGATCGTCGACCCGGACCCGGCCTGGGCGGTGACGGCGAAGCGCTCGATCGAACGCTATGCGGACCTAGAGGCGCGCAGCGGCGGCATCCCATTCTTCACCAACGCCGGCTATTTGGGGATCGGCGCGCCGGGATCGGACTATCTGGACCGCAGCGAGGCCGTCGGTCGCGAACTTGGCGCCGACATCACCCGGCTGGATGCCGCCGGGATCCGGCAGCGATTTCCGTTCCTGAAAGTGCCGGACGACGCTGACGGCCTGCATGAGGGCAACCGGGCCGGCCACATCAGCCCACGTGCCATGATCCGAGCCCAGATCGCGATCGCCCGCCAGCAGGGGGCTGAGATCGTCGCGGACGAGGCCAGGGCGGTTCGCGTCACTGCCAACGGCGTGGAGGTGGAAACCGCCGGCGGCGCCACCCTGCGTGCTGAGCAGGCCCTGGTCGCCACCGGCGCGTTCACCGACGCCTGCGGTCTGTCACCAGTCGACCTCGACCTGCGGGTGTTCGGCCGCACTGTGGTGCTGGCCCGGATCGAGGATGACGTCATGGCGGAGCTTGAGGGCATGCCGACCCTGGGCCACGCCGGGACCGGCGCCTACATCCTGCCGCCGATCCGCTACCCCGATGGCCGGCGCTATCTGAAGATCGGCATCGGCACGACCGCCGACGCCGACCTGCGCTCGTTGGCCGACCTGACCGGCTGGTTCAAGAGCAGCGGGTCGGAGGCCAACCGCCGCGACTTCCAGGCCTTCCTCACCGCGCTGGTCCCGGCGCTACAGCGCTGCCGGGACTGGCACACCGACACCTGCGCGGTGGCCTGGACCGGAACCGGCCTGCCCTACATCGACTATGCGGTGGACGGCCGGATCGCAGTCGCGGTCGGTGGCAACGGCAAGGGGGCCAAGTCCTCAGACGACTGGGGCTGGCTGGCGGCCCAGCTGGTGGCCGGAGGCGATTGGGACCACCCGGTGCCCCGGGACAGGCTGCGGCTGCCGAGACGATAGCGGGTAGTCAGACAGCGTCCCAATCTGCCCGAATCGTTGACGCGGCGCCGCCCGGGCATTAGTGCTCCAGGTCGTTTTCACCTGGAGGCTCCGATGGCCCAGTCCCCGCTTCGACCGCTCGCCCAGAACGCCCGTGCCTGGCCGTTCGAGGAGGCGCGCAAACTGGTCGAGCGGATCGGCGGCAAAACCCCGGACAAGGGCTATGTCCTGCTGGAGACCGGGTACGGTCCGTCTGGCCTGCCGCACATCGGGACTTTCGGCGAGGTGGTGCGCACCACCATGGTGCGGCGCGCGTTCGAGACCATGTCCGACGTGCCGACCCGGGTGTTCGCGTTCTCCGACGACATGGACGGCCTGCGCAAGGTGCCGGACAACATCCCGAACAAGGAACTGATCGCCCCGCATCTCGGCAAGCCGCTGACCCGGGTGCCAGACCCGTTCGGCACCCACGAAAGCTTCGGCCACCACAACAACGCCCGGCTGCGCGCGTTCCTCGACAGCTTCGGCTTCGACTACGAGTTCAAAAGCGCCACCGAATGCTACGCCAGTGGTGAGTTCGACGCCGCTTTGCTGCAGACCCTTCGGCACTACGACAAGGTCATCAAGGTGGTGCTGCCGACCCTGGGGGCCGAGCGGCAGGCGACCTACTCGCCGTTCCTGCCGGTCTGCCCGCGCACCGGCGTGGTCCTGCAAGTGCCGATCGTCGAGCACGACCTGGACGCCGGCACGGTATCCTACGACGATCCGGAGACCGGCGACCGGACCACCGTCAAGGTCACCGGCGGAGCCTGCAAACTGCAGTGGAAGTGCGATTGGGCGATGCGCTGGTACGCGCTGGACGTCGACTACGAGATGTCCGGCAAGGACCTGATCGACTCGGTCAAGCTGTCGAGCCGGATCACCTCGATCCTCGGCGGCCGTCCGCCCGAGGGCTTCAATTACGAGCTGTTCCTGGACGAGGCGGGCCAGAAGGTCTCCAAGTCCAAGGGCAACGGCCTGTCGGTCGACGAGTGGCTGGCCTACGGCCCGCCGGAGAGCCTGTCGCTGTTCATGTACCAGCAGCCGCGGCGGGCCAAGCGGTTGTATTTCGACCAGATTCCCAGGGCGGTCGACGACTATCTGACGTTCCTGTCGAAGGTACATGCGGAGGAGCCTGCCGACCGGCTGGAGAACCCCGCTTGGCATATTCACGAAGGCAACCCGCCGGCATTGGAGGCCTCGGGATTGAGCTTCGGGCTGCTGCTGAACCTCGCCAGCGTCTGCCACGCCGAGGATAAGTCGGTGATCTGGGGCTACATCGCCCGCTACGCACCGGGCGCCAATGCCGAGGCCAATCCGTTGCTCGATCGGTTGGCTGGCTACGCGGTTCGCTATTACCAGGACTTCGTGCGTCCGGCCAAGGTGTACCGAGCGCCGACCGACGTGGAGCGCGCCGCCCTGGAGGATTTAAAGGCGGCGCTGGAGAAAACCGCCGCTGGTACCTCGCCGGAAGACATCCAGACCGAGGTCTACGAGGTCGGCAAGCGCCATCCGTTCGAGAACCTGCGCGACTGGTTCAAGGCGCTGTACGAGGTGCTGTTGGGCCAGTCCCAGGGGCCGCGCTTCGGCTCGTTCGTGGCGCTGTACGGGATTCCGGAAAGCGTGGCGCTAATCGACCGGGCCCTCAAAGGCGAGGACATGGCCGCCTGAGGCAAGCGTCGGTCAGGGGCAGCGGTCGATCCGGATAACGGCGAAGCGGTCGCACTTTTGCGAACCGGTGCGGCTGCTTTCGGCCCGTCGCTGCTTGACGCCCTGCTCGATGCAGGAGTCCAAGTTGCGGCGCTGGGATTCGTCCAGCCAGACGTCCGGCACGTTGCCGACATAGGCGAAGCTGCGCAGCCGCTTGCAGACGAATTCGTCCGACTCCTGCGCGATCTCGCCCGGTGACATCGCGCGGGCGCGGTCCATGCCGCTGATCCCGCAGCTAGTCACCGCACCGCCGAGGATCAGGACGGCCAGCATCGGCCCGACGGTCTTGCATGATAGGTTCATCGTGTTTCCTTGCCATGCACGGGTGCCGGCGACCGCGCCAGGGAACCCCGTCGGCAGGCCGGCCGTTGTGCTGTTTGCAGCACAACAACTCCGACAACCGACAGCCGAGGTCAACATGGCATCGCGGCAAATGACATTGGCCGGGTTTGATGGGGCGCGCCCGTGAGCTATCGCGGGCCGACGACCTATGTGCTGTACCGGCTGCGCGCCAGCTTCTGGTTCGTTCCCGGCACGATGGCGGTCGTGGCGTTCGCGGCGGCGGCGCTCAGCCTGTGGGCCGACGGCGCCGGGGTCTCGGAACTGCTGAAGCCGCTGGGTGCGCCGTTCAGCATCGAGAAGGACACCGCCCGCGACCTGCTGTCGACCCTGGCCGGTGCCACCGTGACGGTGGTCAGTCTTGTGTTCTCGCTGACCCTGGTCACCCTGACGGTGGCCGCCGGTAATCTCGGCGCCCGGCTGCTGGAACGGTACATGCAGAACCGGGTGACTCAGGTCACCATGGGGCTGTTCGTCGGGACCTTCGTCTACACGGTCGTCGTACTGTCGGCGGTCGGCACCGGTCCGGTGGAGGTGCCGCGGCTGTCGGTGGTCACGGCCCTGGTAATGTCGATCTTCAGCGTCGGCTGGCTGATGTACGCGTTCCATGATCTGGCGCGCTCGCTGCAGGTCGACCAGGCGGCCGCCGAGATCGGTGCGGCCCTGCGCCGGGACATTTCGGTTGCGGCGGCGCGTGCCCGCGAGATCGGAGCAGCGGGAGGCGACGACCTGCCGACCGGCGGGCCGCAATGCATCGTCGACTCCCGCGCCATCGGATACGTGGAGTCGATCGACTGGCAGATGCTGGGCGCCGTCGCCAAGGAGCACGACTTGATGCTCGACGTCACCATCGCCCAGGGCGCTTATGTGACGCCGGTCGATCCAATCGCCACGGTGTTCGGCCGTGACCGGGCCGACGACGCGCTGTGCCGACAGATCCGCGAGGCGGTCATCCTCGGCAGCGTGCGGACCGAGGCCGACGACCTGATGTTCCTCCTGCATCTGCTGGTCGAGATCGCGTCGCGGGCGCTGTCGCCGGGCATCAACGACCTTTATACGGCGCTTGCCTGTGTCGACCATGTGACCGGCAGCCTGGCGCAGGCGCTGGAAGACGGGCTGGAACGGGTCGCGGTGCGTGGCGACGACGGGCGGCTGCTGGTTCGCACCCGTTCGGCGGACGTCTCACGGATGGTGAGTACCGCGCTATCAACCCTGCGCCGCAACGGCATGCACAACTCGACCTTCGCGTTGCGGCTGATCCGCAACATCGAGCGTCTGGCCCCGCTGGCACGCCGTCATTCGACCGCGCCGGTCTTCCTTGAACATCTGGATCGGATCGCCGATCACGCCGCTGCCAATGTTCCGCAGGTCGATCGCGATGCAATAGACGCTGCAGCCGATCGTGCCCGGGAAGCATTCAGACTCTGATCGGTGGAGGCAGTCGAACATCAGGAACTGTGATGCAGGTCCGGGGTTGTAAAGGTGAACCGTAGTAATTCCCGATGCGATCCAGGAGATTTTGCGATGACTTCCGTACGAGCGCTTATGGCTGTTCTGATGCTTGGCGGAGCGCTTGGACTCGCCGCCTGCGAGGAACAGAAGGGCCCGGCCGAGAAGGCTGGCGAGGCCATTGACGAGGCGATCAACGACACCAAGCGGGCCGTTCAGGACGCCAAGGACTGAAGTCCCAGACGTTATCGACGTCGGTATCCGATGCGAGGCCGGTGCCCCTCAGGCGCCGGCCTTCGATGTGTGACCCTCCAGCGCCTGGGTCATCGGAGCGTTTGCCGGGTCGAGGGCACGCTGCAGGTACCCCTCCATGACCACGTCCCATTTCCGCCACGCCACTCGCAGATCGATGATCGGCGTCGCTGACAGGTCCACGCGCAGGTCGACGATGGGGAACGTATAATCGGGGTCGCAGACGATCACTGCTGCTGACTGCAGCGGATCCAACTCACCGCCTGCGGCCAGTCCGCCTTCCAGGCCTTGAATCAGTCGGTCGGCCAGGTCGGCGGCGGGATTGGCTTCGTAGCCGGCCCCGATCGCCGCGATCACGCTGTCGTCATGCACCCAGTTGCCGACCACCACGGCTCCATCCAGCGTCAGCCCGCCGGCCGGCCGCGCGACATCGTCACCGGTGGCGCAGGCGACGTCGCCGGACGCGGTCAGGGCGGCGATCTGCCGCCAGCTGCCGTGGGGGGTGGAGGCCAGGATGCCGGCGATCGTCTCGGATGCCGATCGACCGGCCGACAGAAGATCCAGGCCGATCGGGCCGAGCCGGGGGTCGGTGCGGGCCTGGGTAAGGATCAAGCCGATGCCGGGCCGGACATGCGGGCAGCGACCGCCGGCTCCGATCGAGGAAGTGGCGAGTGCGACACCGAACCGCCCGGTGCGGGCGCAGTGCCCGGCGATCGAGAATGTCATGGTTGCCTCGCCATTGCGCCTGACGCGGGTTCTAGGCGTCGCCGTGCGCGAACGCCCAATACATCTCTTTGGCCTTGGCGGCGACCGGTCCCGGCTGCAGGTTGCGGCCCTCGAACCGGTTGACCGGCTGGACCTTGCCGTGGTTGCCCGACGAGAAGATCTCGTCGGCCGTCATCAGGTCGCCGACCGTCACGGCCCGTTCGTTCACCTCATAGCCGGCCTTGCGCAGCAGGCCCATCACGCGCTGGCGGGTGATGCCATTCAGGAAGGTGCCGTTCGGGACCGGGGTGTGGACTACGCCGTCCTTGGCGTAGAACAGATTGGCGGTCGCGAATTCGGCGACGTTGCCGATCGGGTCCAGCACCACGGCGTTGTCGAAGCCCTTGTCGGCCGCCTCCTTCAGTGCGCGGCCGGCGTTGGCGTACAGGCAGGCGGCCTTGGCGTCGGTCGGGGCCTGGTCCGGTGCCGGCCGGCGGCGGGTTGACACGCAGGCGCTGAATCCGGCACCGCCGGGCAGCGGGCTTTCGAACACGTTCAGCAGGAACCGGGTCGAGGCCGGATCAGGGTAGATCCAGCCGGAATCGGCCCAGAACATCGGTTTGATGTAGAGCGCGGTGTCGCCGGAAAAGCGGGAGACCGCGTCCTTCACCAACTCGACGATTTCCTCGGGCCGGATCTTCGGCTCCAGCATCATGGTACGCGCCGAGGCGCAGGCCCGGGCGCAGTGCTTCTCGATGTCGGGGGTGACGCCCTCGAAATGGCGGGCGCCGTCGAAGATCAACGAGCCGAGCCAGGTGGACTGGGTCATCGGACCCAGCACCATGGGGTTGCCGTCGTGCCAGGTTCCGTCGTCGACGTAGGTAACGACCTTCATGAAGGGGCTCCGGGGTGGCAGGGAACATGATTTCAGCGACCTTAGCCCGGCATGGTGGGCTTGCCAACGTGGGCGGGGACCGCGATTTCCTGGCCCGGTTCGTATGCCTCGCCTAACCTGCCGCCAACAACAATCATTCTTCGGAGGATTCATCATGCCGGCCCACCCAAGTGTGACCGATGTCGCCGACCCCGCCGCGCTGTTTCGCCTCGACGGCACCGTGGCGCTGGTGACCGGGGCCGGCAGCGGTATCGGAGCGCTGGCGGCGCGGGTTCTGGCGCGGGCCGGGGCGACGGCGATCGCCACCGACCGCGATCCGGCTACGGCCAAGGCGACCGCCGATGCGATCTTGGCCGAGGGGCTGGCGGCGGCGTCCTATACGTTGGACGTGTCCGATGAGGCCTCGGTGGTCGCGGCTTTCCGGGCAGTCGAGGCGGCGCATGGGCCGGTCGGGGTACTGATCAACAACGCCGGCATTGCCAAGCGTGGCGCCAGCGAGAACCTGGCCCTGGCGACCTGGGATGAAGTCGTGTCGGTCAACATGACCGGCGTGTTCCTGTGCGCCCGCGAGGCGGGCCGCCAGATGCTGGGCGCCGGCGGCGGGTCGATCGTGAATATATCGTCGATGTGGGGGCATGTCGGCGGCGGGTTCGCGCCGAACCTGTCGTATCACGCCACCAAGGGCGCAGTGGTGATGATGACCAAGGCGCTGGCGGTCGAGTGGGGCGGGCGTGGGGTGCGGGTCAACGACATCGCGCCGACCTTCCTGCGCACCAACCTGACCACCCACTTGTTTTCCGACCCGGATCTGATCCGGCGGTTCGATGAGTTGACGCCGCTTGGTCGGACCGGCGTGCCTAACGATCTGGCAGGCGCTCTGCTGTTCCTGGCCAGCCCGGCATCGGCGTACGTCACCGGCCACAGCCTGCTGGTCGATGGCGGCTGGACAGCGCGTTGAGCGCCAAGGAACCGGCGCGCCTTCGTCAGCGGCCGGTCGTCGGTAGTCTCATTGGGTTTCAACCCGGACGTGGTAGGCGAGGATCATGTCAACCTGCTCGCCGTCGCTGGCCAACGGCAAGGCAAGGCGCTGCATGGTTATGTACTCGCGCCCGGCGGTCCACAGGCTGTTTTCCCAATAATGGGCGATGCGCTCGTTCCGGACAGCGTCGAAGGCGCCGTTGACGTCCGAACCTTTGTTCGGCACGACCATCTCGTCGACGAAGCGGTCGCGCGGCTCGTACCCAAGGATGTCGACAATCATCTGCCCGGCGATTCTGACGCGGAAGCGAGTGCCATCCGGTTCGGTGACCACGTCGTACAGGACCAGCCCCGGCAGCAGCGCCGGGATGTCGATGGGATCGAGGTGCTGCCTTCCGGGGAGGCACCCGTCGGGCGCCTTGCTTGACCAGTAGTCGTAGATCTGCACGAACTTCGGATCGGTCGCCTGCGCGGGCCTTTCGGGTAGAACGATCATGGCCCGTGCGCTATCGAAGTTTCGCTGAGACACAGTGCATGCGTCTGTATTCAGGCCAGCGTAACCGAACCGGGAGATACCGAATAGCCTCGGAAAGCGTCTGGTCCTCAGTCTGGCCTGCCCGATCGGGAGCGCCGAGTATATGGACTGACGTCCGCCATATCGGCGGCCCCGGTATTTGATGATGGCATGACGTCGGTCTCTTGAACGGACGCGACTGCTTGGAGGCTAGCGACCCTCGGCCGGCGAGCCTTGACGCCAAGCGGCGGTACCCTTGCAGCGCGAACACACCCGCTCGCCGGACCACTGGCTGTGGAACTCGACTTGACAGCGCAGGCAATGCCGTAGCTTGGGAGCCGGGTGTTCCGGGGTCGCCAATTCGGCTTCGTCCGATGCGCCGAACTCGGTGTCTCTGCTCAGTGTCGTGTGGGACATCAGAAATCCGATGCAGTTAGGGTGTAGGTGAACCCGCGGCCGCGCGAGTAGACGGCAGTCGCGACCTCGTGAATGCGCTCCCGCCCGTCGTCGAACACCTGCAGCAAGGCCGCTTCGGCGTTGTCTGAATCCGGATCGATCTTCATCAGCGCGCCGGCCTCGACGAAGAACGAGATCTCGAGGGCGCTGTCATGTGCCCAGAACCGAACGCGTTGCCGCGTGGTGTCGTAACTGCGGGCCTGATTGGGGAAGTTCAGTGCCATGGGCACCTTCCTGAAACGCCTTCGGATCGCGTGGTGCGCGGAGCGCCACGCATGGATCGGTCAGATAGAATACGCACCTGGAGCCACTCGCTCGCCGTTGCGGCGTTCTGCCTGGAGTGGAGATTTGATCAGCGATATATGGGCTTAATTTGATGCTTTGGCAATAATTCAACCGAAAACATAAAATTCCGCCGCCGTATCGAGCGTCAGAATCAAGCCTTGTCTATTTGCGAATTGCTGCGGGTAAATTGGCCCGGGAATCGGATTACCCACTGATTTTATGCAAACTATCGGCGTGGTGTTTCCGAGTTGCTATCCGGAAAACGATCCGGATGCGGTCAACTCATCCTCCGGTGCGATCCGCTCGTGCGGTTCGGCTTTGTTTTTGACCCGATACTGCGGCCCCCGGCCGTCTGCTGGCAGTTGAGCAACGACCTTGTAGTCACCGCGTGGCGCCCGCACCGGCCCGCGGCCGGCAAAGCCGACCATCTGTCCGACCTTGTATTTGTGCGTCGTCATGGCTGTTCCTGGTTCCAGTTGTCGGGTTGAAGCGCTGTCCGGTGGACTATCGGTCGAGACCCGCGAAGAAATCACGCGATGCGTCGTCCGAAACCTCGTCGGACGCCCCGTCCGTCGGCGCAAACAGTTTCGTTCCGCGGTCAACGTCCGGCCGGGTTGTCGGCTCGGTGGCATCGTTTTCCGCAGGACGAGAGAGCAGCCCGCGGCGCTTCGCTTCCTGGCCGCATTCATGCAGATCGGCCAGAAGGCGCAGGAACGTGTCACGCGCCGCGGTGTCGGCGATCGAACTCTCGGCTTTTCGGGCCATCACGCTGATGCGGTCGCTGCTGATGTCGAACCGACGCATGTACCGCCGCACGCTCAACTTCAGCTGGGCGAGGTGCTTCAACAGTTGATCGTCACCGTATGCAGCCGGGGCCGATGAGCCGGAAGACTGCTTTTCATCTTGTCTCGCAGGGCCGGGCGAGTTAGCCGAGCTTTCTCTCTCGCCGGGCCCTTTTCGTGGGTCGTTCATCTTATTCATATAGGCTTGAAGCTCAACAATTCCATGATGCGCTGACCATTCCGGTCGGCGCCGACTAGCCGATGAGCTTTTCGGCGCAGGCTTGTGCGACACGCCGGTTGACGTCGGTGGCACCGGGCATTGTTGCCCAGCCGGCCTTGGTCACGATGTCGCTGCGCTGATACGAGGGCGCGTCCTTGAGTTCAGCGATCTTGGCAGTCATCTGCGGGTCCTTGCCTGCCTGGTCGACGCAGATCGGCATCAGGACCGCTACGACATCATCCCTGGACTGGTCGTTTGCGACCGTTGCGGCCGTGGTGGCCGTCATCCAGCCGCCCCAGGAAAACCCGACGATTGCGAGAGCGATGGCGCCGGCGACGGCGCCCATCACGGCGGGCTTGGTCCACTCAGGAGCGTTCATAATATTTCCTCTACGGGGGACAGAAATTCCATCCTCCTTCTTCGAGATATTATAATTAAATTGCGTGAAATGTAAATGACAACTTGTAAAATTTAAAATACTAAAAATGTACTATCTTCGAAGTCGATTTGTTGTTTTTTGACAAAAAGAAAATAAAATCAGAATCAATTAGGAAATTATAAAATGAAATGACGAAGAACATTCAATGATGCCAGAACATCAACCCTGTGATTGTTGTTGGTTACTGTAAGTTTGGACTGATCGAACAACAGATGACGGTCAAGGTGGTTTGGGCGCGTATGGCGCCACAGGGCGCCTTGCGTCGGCAGAAACCAGCAGTCCGTTCCATCGGGGTTCCTGTAGGGCGGGAATTGTCAGCCCAGGATCAGGCAGGTCTCCGAACCGTGCGCGTACACCTTGCCGGCGGCATCGACGACCCGGCCTTCGGCAGTCGCGGTGCGGCGACCGCGGTGCACCACCCAGCCCTCGATGCGCAACAGGCCGGTGTCGGCGGTGATTCCGCGAGTGATGTTCACCTTGTACTCGAGCGTGGTGTAGCCGATCCCGGCCGGCAGGGTCGTGTGCACCGCGCAACCCATTGCGGAATCGAGCACCAGCCCGTACCAGCCGCCGTGCAGGGTACCGGCCGGGTTCAGCAGATGCTCGCCCCAACCGCCCTCGAATACTGCGCGTCCTTCATCGGCCTCGGCCAGTCGGAAGCCAATGGTGGCGGCGATGCTCGGCGTCGGGAATTCGCCGTCGGCGACCCGGCGCAGCAGCTCGATGCCGGACAGGGTGCGCACGGCCTCGGCCAGCGTAGAGGGTTCGTTCCAGGTGATGGTTCGGCTGCGCTCGGTCATCGGGGGCCTCACGATTGATGTCGCCGTGACATGCCCGGAAGTCGGTCGGGAGACAATCGCAAACAACGGAATGGCGGCGTGTCGGATTTGAAGCGTTCGGCGACGGCGCGACACCATCACGCCACGGCGTTTGGCCGCTTAGTGTCGCCGTGTTCAGGATGTCCGTGTGGTGGAGGGCGTGTCGTCGATGAGCCAAACAGTTGGAATGCCAAACGCGACCGCTGCTGATGTCGTCGCCCTGTTGCGGGACTGGTCGGTGGAGACCACCCCGACATCAGCCGCTAAGGTCAACCGGTTCGCCGACCATCTGGCGCCGGGCGCCGCAGTCAACGTGACGTTCCTGCCGGGCTCCGATCCAGCCGATACCGTGGCGGTCTCCAAGCGCCTGCGCGCCGAGGGCTTCGAGCCGGTCCCGCACGTCGCGGCCCGTTCGCTGGCCGACCGCGCTGCGTTGGACAGCTTTCTCGGCCGACTGAAGGACGAGGCCGGTGTGACTCAGGCGCTGGTAGTGGCCGGCGGGCTTGACCGTCCGGTCGGCGCGTTTGCGTCGTCGATGGATTTGCTCGCCACCGGTCTGTTTCAGGCCCACGGCATCACCCGGATCGGCGTCGCTGGGCATCCAGAGGGTACGCCCGACATTCCCGAGCCGGCGCTGAAGGACGCGCTGCTGTGGAAGAACCGGTTCGCCGCCGAGCACGGCATCGACATGTACATTGAGACCCAGTTCTGCTTTGACGCTGCTGCGATCATCGCCTGGGACCGCACGATCCGCGGCTGGGGCAACCGGCTGCCGATCCATCTGGGCACACCGGGCCTGGCGACGCTGAAGACCCTGCTGAAGTTCGCGCAGTCCTCCGGCGTCGGTCCGTCGATCCGGGTGCTGACCCGGCAGGCCCGCAACCTCGCCAAGCTGCTGATGGTGCAGGCGCCAGACCGGCTGCTGGTCGAGCTTGCCGCCTACAAGGCGTCGGATCCTGAGTGCGGGATCGAGAAGCTGCATTTCTATCCGTTCGGCGGCCTGGCCAAGACCGCCGACTGGGTTAACACCATCGCCGCCGGCCGGTTCGCCTTCGACAGCCGTGGCATCGGGCTGGTGGTCGGCGAAGCTGCACCGCTGCGCGTCGCCTCCTGATCCACCCGGTACCGTCACGCCCGTCCTTGGAGACAGCCTAATGGTCGACACCGTCGTCAGCTCCGCCACCAAGGAAATCGTGATCGGCTTCGACCGGCCGTTCTGCGTGATCGGCGAGCGGATCAACCCGACCGGGCGCAAGCTGCTGGCGGCCGAGATGGCGGCCGGCGACTACAGCCGGGTCGAGTCCGACGCACTGGCCCAGGTGGCGGCCGGTGCCACCATGCTGGACGTCAACGCCGGCATCCCGATGGCTGACGAACCGGCAATCCTGGCGCAGTCGATTAAGCTGGTGCAGTCGCTGACCGACGTGCCGCTCTCGATCGACAGTTCGATCGTGGCGGCTCTGGAAGCCGGCCTCGCGGTTTATCAGGGTAAGGCGTTGGTCAATTCGGTGACCGGCGAGGACGAGCGGCTGGAAGTCGTGCTGCCGCTGGTCAAGAAATACGGCGCCGCGGTGGTGGCGATCTCCAACGACGAGACCGGCATCTCGGAAGACCCGGACGTGCGCTACGAGGTTGCCAAGAAGATCGTCGAGCGCGCCGCCGATTACGGCATCCCGCGCGCCGACGTCGTGGTCGACCCGCTGGTCATGCCGGTCGGCGCCCTGAACTTCGCCGGGATCTCGGCGATGCGATTGATCCGTCGGCTGCGCGAGGAGCTTGGCGTCAACACCACCTGCGGCGCATCGAACATCTCGTTCGGCCTGCCGAACCGGCATGGGCTGAACGCGGCGTTCCTGACCATGGCGATTGCGTCGGGCATGACCTCGGCGATCATGAACCCGCTGCGCGACGAGGAGATGCAGGCGATCATGGGCGCCAACGTGATGATGGGTCATGACCCGGAATGCCGGCGCTGGATCCGCAAGTATCGCGAGCCGGCGGCCGAGGGTGCGGATCTTGGTGCGCGCGGCGGGCGCGAGCGTCGTCGGCAGCGCGCCTAGGGGTGACCAGAGGCTTATGAACCGTCAGAGCGTGGAGATCGCGATCCCCGAATGACTGAGTCCAACCTCGCGCGCGTACTGCAGGACGATCCGGCTCCCGCGGCCGGTGACGGGGAGGCGTTCGTCGTCTTCACCCCGTCGGGGCGGCGTGGCCGCTTCAAGCTCGGCACTCCGGTTCTGGAGGCGGCGCGCAAGCTCGGCGTCGACATCGACTCGGTGTGCGGTGGCCGCGGTATTTGCGGGCGCTGTCAGGTCGACGTGAACCAGGGCAGCTTCGCCAAGTTCCAGATCGAATCCCGATCCGACAATCTGACCCGCCCTGGCGCGCAGGAGCTGCGCTACGCCGAAAAGCGCGGTCTGGTCGATGGTCGCCGGCTGTCGTGTTCGGCCCGGCTGGTCGGCGACGTGGTTATCGACGTGCCGGAGACCAGCCAGGTTCACCGGCAGATCGTGCGCAAGCGCGCCGAGGCCCGGGTCATCGACATCAAGCCGATCCTGAAGCTGCACTACATCGAAGTGCGCGAGCCGGACATGCACGACCCGTCCGGCGACTTCCGCCGGCTGTGCGAGAGCCTGCGTGAACAGTGGCCGGACTGGGGCATCGCCCAGGACGTGAGTTGCGACCTGCCGGTGCTGGTCGATCTGCAGAAGGCGCTGCGCAAGGGCGAATGGAAGGTCACGGTCTGCCTGCGTGAAGGCCGCCGAGTGGTGGCGGTCTGGCCGGGGTTCCGCGAAAAGATCTATGGGCTGGCGGTCGACATCGGCTCGACCACCATGTCGGCGCATCTGTGCGAACTCGCCACCGGCGAGGTGGTGGCGTCCGGCGGGGTGATGAACCCGCAGATCCGCTACGGCGAAGACCTGATGAGCCGGGTCAGCTACGTGATGATGAACCCCGGCGGCGAGGTCGAACTGACTCGGGTCGTGCGCGAGGCGATCAACCACCTCGCGACCGAAGTCGCCGCGGAGGCCGGGATCGCGCGCGAGGACATCGTCGATCTGGTGTTCGTCGGCAATCCGATCATGCATCACCTGCTGCTCGGCATCGATCCGACCGAACTGGGCGGCGCTCCGTTCGCGCTCGCCATCGATACCGCGATCAACCTGAAGGCTGCCGAACTCGGCCTGACCCTGCATCCGGACGCCCGGGTCTACGGCCTGCCGTGCATCGCCGGTCACGTCGGCGCCGATACGGCGGCGGTGATCCTGTCGGAGGCGCCGCACAACCAAGACGCCATGACCCTGATCGTCGATGTCGGCACCAACGCCGAGCTGGTGCTGGGCAACCGGCACCGCCTGCTTGCGGCGTCGTCGCCGACCGGCCCGGCGTTCGAAGGCGCGCAGATCTCGTCGGGTCAGCGGGCAGCGCCGGGCGCGATCGAGCGGGTGCGCATCGACCCGGAAACCCTGGTGCCGCGCTTCAAGGTGATCGGCAGCGATCTGTGGTCGGACGAGGCCGGGTTCGAGAATGAAATCCGCCGCACCGGTGTCACCGGCATCTGCGGCTCCGGCATCATCGAGGTGCTGGCCGAGATGTTCCTGGTTGGCATCCTGAGGACCGACGGCACCATCGACGGGGCGGCTGCCGCACGGTCGCCGCTGATCGAGCCGGACGGCCGGACCTTCGCCTACCGGCTGACCCCGGAGGTGGCGATCGTGCAGAACGACGTCCGCGCCATCCAACTGGCCAAGGCGGCGCTGTACGCCGGCGCCCGTCTGCTGATGGACAAGATGGGCGTCGATAGCGTGGAGCGCATCATCCTGGCCGGCGCCTTCGGCAGCCACATCGACACCAAATACGCCATGGTGCTGGGCATGATCCCGGACTGTCGGCTCGACCGGGTCTGGTCGGTCGGCAACGCCGCCGGCACCGGCGCCCGCATAGCCTTGCTGAACGCCGAGGCCCGCCGCGAGATCGAGACCGTGGTGCGTCGGGTCGAAAAGATCGAGACCGCCGTCGAGCCGCGCTTCCAGGAGCATTTCGTGGGCGCCATGGCGATCCCGCACGCCACGGCGGACTACTCCAACCTTGCCGCTGTGGTCACCCTGCCGGCGCGGACCGCCGGTGAGGTATCTTCGGCCGGCGAGGGCGGAGGACGCCGACGTGGGGGGCGCCGTGGTCGCGGAATCGAGTGAGCTCGAGGCCCTTCGTGGCTTCGCTGCGCTCGCGCCTCAGGGCGATAGAGTTAAGGTCCTGAGTCCGAACAAATTTCTGTCGCCCTGAGGAGCCCAGCATCGTCGGGCCGCGAAGGGCCGGGCGCCTACCGCAGGAACCGTTTCTCGTCGGCCTTGACCCGGTCCATGCCCTGCAGGCGGAAGATTTCCTCCACGCTGACGATATCCCGGTCGGCGCCCTGGATGCCGCCGTCGGCAAGGATCTGGGCGAACACCTGCTGCATGGCGGTGACGGCGGCGCGGATCGCGTGGTTGCCCCAGATCGTCACCGCGATCTTGCCGAGCGCCTTCATGCGCGCGACCGTGAAGTCGGGATAGGCGGTCGGCACCACCACGATCGGCGCCTTGCCGGTCCAGGCCCGCACGAAGCTTTCGACCTCGTCCGGGCTCTTCTGCTTGGAGTGGATCAGGATCATGTCGGCGCCGGCCTCCTCGTAGGCGGCCGAGCGGGCCAACGCCTCGGCCTCGCCGAGTCCGGCGATCAGCGCCTCGCAGCGGGCGATCACCAGGAAATCGGAGTCCTCGCGGGCGGCGCAGGCCGCCTCGATCTTGCCCTGGAACTCCTCGACCCGCAGCAGGTCCTGGCGGCCGCCGGCGATCAGGCTGGTGACCTTCGGGAAGGACTTGTCCTCGATCACCACGGCGGCGGCACCGGCCCGTTCGTACTGTTCGATCGCGTGGATCACGTTGATGGCGTTGCCGAACCCGGTGTCGATGTCGGCAATCACCGGCAGGCCGCTAGACTCGGCCATCGACCGCATGGTCTCCAGGTGCTGGGTCATCGAGACCAGGCTGACGTCCGGCAACCCGTGCAAGGCTGACAGCTCGAATCCGCTGGCCCAGATGCCGTCGAATCCCGCATCGGCCGCCAGCCGTGCCGACAGCGGGCTGTGTCCGGCCATCACCTGCACCAGCCCGCGCTCGGCGATCCGGTCCTTCAGCATTCTGCCCTTGCTCGTCATGCGCTTGCTCCCGTCCCGGCGGCATCCACCCGCAAGGCTAGGCCGAACCGGTCGCTGGATTCCATGGGGATCGAGCGGTCGGTTGAATTCTTTTTGCGAATGACACTGAGAATCGTTTGCAATAGCAGATCGACCTCAGCATACTCCGCGCCGACCGGCACTCGCCGGATCCAGGGCAATCCTCTTGGGGGCAAGAGTTCGATGAAGGGCAAGGTCGTCGTCACGACCGCGGTGCTGCTTGCCGGCACCGCCATGGAGGCCGCGCAGGCCGAGACGTTCAATCTGGAGCCGGTGCAGGTGGTGGGCTCCGACGTCCATCCCTCGCAGGAGGTCCGCACTCAGGTCGAGGACTCGTTCAACCAGAGCCGATCGGCGTCCTACGTCAATGGTTCGGTGATCCAGAACCTCAACCCGGTGAACAAGGGCGACGCGCTGCGGTACAACGCGGTCGGCCTGATCAACCAGCCGGGTGACGGCGGCCGGTTCGGCGGCGGGACCAAGATCCGGACCTTCGGCGACTGGGGAGCGTCGGAATCGATCGACGGCCTGCCGGCGTTCAAGTTGGCGGGCGAGGAAGGCGGCGGCTACGCCAACACCATCATCCCGTCGATCGCGGTCGACCGGATCGGCGTGCTGCGCGGCGGTCGGGCCGTTCAGTACGGCGACGGCACCGACGGCGGCGTGGTCGAAACCACCATCAAGTCAGGCCGGTACTATACCAATCATCAGGCGGTGAACCTCGACGTCAGTACCGCCAAGGAGGCGATGACCCAGGGCGAGATCGCCGACCACGGCGAGGCCTGGGACTACTACATGGCCGGCAACTGGCTGCAGGGCGAGTACAACGGCGACCCGGAGAACCTGGAGCGCCAGCGCGTGTTGGGCGGGCTCGGCAAGTTCGGCTGGAACATCGGCCCCGACACCCGCGGCGAGTTCCTGGCGATCATCGACCGCTCCAGCCCCGACATCATCCGCAACGGCAACGTCGAATCGATCGAGGTGAACAGCGAGGTCGGCGCCGCGACCGTCGATCACAAGTTCTCCGACCGCAGCAGCGTGCGGGTCGGTGCGCTTGTCACCAACACCCGGTCGACCTGGGACGCGAGGGCGCGCGATCGCAACGTCAACAACCGGATCGTGTTCGCCGACCACTACCTGTCGACGCCGTTGGCGGAGGGCCTGCGCTACGACGGCTCGCTCGGCCTGGAGTACAAGCAGACCGAGTATCAGCGCGACCGTCTGTGGGACAACACCTTCGACGACATCGCGCTGAAATCGGCCAACTCGCTGACCGTGAACGATAACCTCGTGCTCAGCGCCGGGCTGCGCCACACGTGGTTCTCCAACGACATCATCTACAACGGTGCCGAACAACCGAACAATCTGGCCGACGACAAGGTCTGGTCCTACGAGTTCGGGGCGTCCTACAGCGTGCTCGACAACACCCGGGTGCGTGGCTCGGTCGCGACCGGCTACAACCGCTTCATCGAGAAGTACGGCAATTTCGGCGCCGACGCGCTGAACGCCAACGGTGCCGGCGACGACATCGTGGAGTCCCGGACCTACGAACTCGGCATCAACCAGGGCTGGGCCGGCGGCTGGCTGGATGTCGCGCTCTACACCACCGAGCAGGATGGGGTGCCGCGGCGCAACAACGATGCGATCGAGAGCGTGAAGGTCGATCAGTCGGGGCTTGAGGTCGAGTTGTTCACCCGGATCACCTCCCAGCTGACAATGTCGGCCGGTTACATGCGGGTCCTGCAGCTGGAGACCACGCGGGCCGACGGCACCAAGGTCAACGGCAACATCTTCTGGGACGGCCAGTCGACCTCGGTGCCGGAGAACCAGTTCAACCTGCGTCTCGACTACCACCTGACCGAGACGGTGAACCTGTGGGGTGCCGGATACTACAGCACCGGCTACGAGGCGGTGGCGGCGGACGACTCGGTGGTCGAGCGGGACGGCTTCCTCCGGCTCGATCTCGGCGCCGGCTGGGCGATCACCCCGAACTGGGCGGTGCGCGCCCGGGTCGAGAACCTGACCGACGAGCGCGACTTCGGCCAGACCGTCAAGGGGGCCCCGGTCAACGACGAGGGCAAGCTCGGGCGAGTGTTCTGGCTGGGCACCGACATCACCTTCTGATCGGCGGAACGGGAGGACGGTCATGCTGTACCGGTGGCTGCGCCGGATCCATCTGGTGCTGTTCCTGGCGAGTGCGGTGCCGCTTCTGGTGCTCAGCCTGACCGGAGCGCTGCTGGTCTACGGCCCGGAACTGCAGGAGACGATCGAGCCGGAGATCTGGGTGGTCGAGCCCAAGGGGGCGCCGCTGCCGGTCCGGACCCTGCTGGCGCGGGTCGGCGAGCAGCGCCCTGACCTGACGGTCTGGTCGGTCGCGATGGCCGACCAGCCGGACCAAGCATGGCGGCTGTGGCTGTCCGGCGGGCAGGGGGCGGTGAACGTCGATCCCTATGACGGCCGGGTGCTGGCGCACTACCAGCCGAACCGCAACGCCCAGGGCATCGTCACCGCGCTGCACAGGCGTTGGCTGGTCGACGACAAGGTGGCGGCTCCGTGGGTCCGCCACGCCGTGTCGACGGTTGCCTTGGTCCTGATGGTCCAAGTGCTGGTCGGAATCGGGATCTGGCTGACCCCGCCGCGTCGGCTGGCCCGGCTGCGGGTCGATTTCAGCAAGCGTCCGCGGATGGTGGTCATCCGCCTGCATCAGTTGTCGGGCGTGGTGACGGCGGTGCTGCTGCTGACGGTCGCGTTCACCGGGCTGGCGATGTACTGGCACACCCCGGCCCGGTATGTGGTCGAGGCGGCCACCGGCAGCCGGGTGCAGGAACAGCCGGCGCTGCCCGATGGTCCGATGGCCCCGATCGCCGATCTCGATGCGGCGGTCGCGCTGGGGCAGGCGGCGTTTCCCGAGGCCCGCCTGCGTCATCTCCGGGTTCCGGCGCGACCCGGTGACGTCGCCGTCCTGCACCTGGAGGGGACGACCATCGGCCCGCCGTCGCGGGTGTGGGTCGGCGACAACCCGCCGCGCGTCCTGGCGATGCAGGACGGAGCGGCCGGGTCGCCGGCCAACTGGATCTGGCACATGCGCTACCCGCTGCACGTCGGCGAGTTTGCCGGGCCGGTAGTACGGGCATTCTGGGTCGTCGTTGCCCTGTTGCCGGCCGGCTTCGTGATCAGCGGGCTGTGGCTGTACGGCAACCGCCGCCGCTTCGCTTGGGCGGTTGCCGCCGGCGGTTACCGGCGCGCCAGCGCGCGTTCCACGTAGTCGAGGCGGTCCTGGCCGTAGAACGGCTCGTCGTCGACGAAATAGGTGGGAGCCCCGATCACGCCGCGTACGATGGCTTCCTGGCAGTTGCGGGATAGCTCCGCCTGTACGCCCGCGCTCAGGGCCTCGTCGATCAACGCGTCGGGCTTGGTGAAGCCGGCGTCGCGGCACAGCTTGGCCACGACGGCTTTGTCGGCGATGTCCAGGTCGTCACGCCACAGGGCCTGCAGGACGCCCAGGCTCAGTTCATCGACGCCGCCGGCCTCGCCGCGGGCCGCGGCGCGCTGGCCGGCGATGACGATGCCGGACGGCAGTTCAAACGGCCCCATGTGATGAATCGGCTCGCGCAGCAGCGGAACGCCCAGGTGCTCGGCGCAGCGCAGCACGTCGCGCATGGAGTAGTTGCGCAGCATCGTCGGCCGCTCGCCGAACGGCATTCCGCCGATCGGCGGCATCACCACCGACAGCAGGATCGGCCGGTGCACGATCCGTCGACCGCTGGCCTTCGCCATCGCGTTCAGCCGGGCGGCGCCGATGTAGGTGAAGTTCGAGCGGGTCGAGTAGTAGTAGTCGATGGTTTTCTCAGGCGTCGGCACGGCGGGGTACTCCGGTTGCTGGACTGCCCGACACTACGCCGCGGTCCTTGGCCACGCTAGCGGAGTGGCTGGCACATCCGCGTGAAGTGGGTCAGCCCTTCTTCTGCTGTTTGGCCCAGCTGTCGCGCAGACCGACGGTCCGGTTGAACACCGGCCGGCCGGGGGCAGAGTCCTTGTCGCGGCAGAAGTAGCCGAGACGCTCGAACTGCACTGGTTCCGGATCGTTGCCGGCAGCCAGCGCTGGCTCGACCAGGGCGCCGGTCAGCACCTCCAGCGAATTCGGGTTGATATCATCGAAGATGTCGCCCTCGGATCCCGGGGTCGGGCTGGCGAACAGGTGGTCGTACAGCCGTACTTCCACCGGCACCGCATCGACCGCCGACAGCCAGTGCATGGTGCCGCGCACCTTGCGGCCGTCCGGCGAGTCGCCGCCCTTGGTCGCCGGGTCGTAGGTGCAGCGCAGCTCGACCACGTTGCCGGCGTCGTCCTTCACCATCCCCGTGCAGGTGACGTAGTAAGCATAGCGCAGCCGCACTTCCTGGCCGACGGTCAGCCGGTAGAACTTCTTCGGTGCGTCCTCCATGAAATCGTCCTGCTCGATCCACAGCTCGCGGCTGAACCGGATCGTGCGGGAGCCGGCCTCCGGGTCCTCCGGGTTGTTGATCGCCTCCAATTCCTCAATCTGTCCTTCCGGATAGTTCTCGATCACCACCTTCAGCGGGCGAAGCACCCCCATCCGGCGGATCGCTGTCTTGTTCAGCAGGTCGCGGATCGAGAAGTCGAACATCGCCATGTCGACCAGACTGTTGGCGCGCGCCATGCCGATCCGCTTGATGAAGTCCTTCAGGGCGGCCGCCGGCACGCCGCGGCGCTGCAGCCCGGCCAGGGTCGGCATGCGCGGATCGTCCCAGCCGGTGACATGGCCGTCGCGCACCAGGGTGGTCAGCACCCGCTTGGACAGCACGGTGTGGGTCAGGTTCAGGCGTGCGAACTCGTACTGCCGCGGCTTCGACGGCACAGGCAGGTTGTCGAGCAGCCAGTCGTACAGCGGCCGGTGCGACTCGAACTCCAGGGTGCACAGCGAGTGGGTGATGCCCTCGATCGCGTCGGACTGGCCGTGGGCGTAGTCGTAGGTCGGGTAGACGCACCAGGCGTCACCGGTGCGCGGGTGGCTGGCGTGCAGGATGCGGTACAGGGTCGGGTCGCGCAGATTGATGTTGCCCGACGCCATGTCGATCTTGGCGCGCAGCACCCGGGTCCCGTTCGGGAACTCGCCGGCCCGCATGCGATGGAACAGGTCGAGGTTCTCCTCCACGCTGCGGCTGCGGTGAGGGCTCTCGGTGCCGCCTTCGGTCAGCGTGCCGCGGTTCTGGCGCATCTCCTCGGCACTCTGGTCGTCGACATAGGCCTTGCCGTTGCGGATCAGGTGCTCGGCCCAGGCGTAGAGCTGCTCGAAATAGTCCGACGCGTGGTGCAGGTGGTCGCCCCAGTCGAAGCCGAGCCAGCGCACGTCGCGCTCGATGGCGTCGATGAATTCCTGCTCCTCGCGGGTCGGGTTGGTATCGTCGAAGCGCAGGTGGCAGCGCCCGCCGAACTCCTCGGCAACCCCGAAATTCAGGCAGATCGACTTGGCGTGACCGATGTGCAGGTAGCCGTTCGGCTCGGGCGGGAACCGGGTGACCGGGGCGGCATGCTTGCCGGACGCGATGTCGGTGCGGATGATCTCGCGGATGAAATCCTGCCCGGCGCCGTCCGCTGCCGCGTCCGTGCCCGTCGGTGTGTCGTTCATCGCGTGATCCTTACGTTCCGGTTCCGCGCCTATGTGCCAAATCCGCGAGGCAACGCCAAGGGCGGCGTGGCCGCTGCTGTTCGATATCGGCGCCTGCGTCAGGACGATTGCTGGCGGTGGCTCTTGTCGACCCGCAACAGCGCGATAACGTCCCGGATGACGCCGAACTGCGACGTTTCAGCCTCCCGGAGCTGATCCTCCGTCATTTCCCCGCGCGCCACCTTGTCCCGCCATGGCTTGTCGTAGAGGTGGTGGATGTCGATCGGATCGAAGTTCACATCCAGCATCAGCGCCAGCAAGGTGACGTTCTTGCCCTGGTCCCGCCAGTTCAGATTGTGCCGCCGGGACAGCATCAGGAATGTCTCTTTCGTGAAGCTGCGGACATGCGTCGGATCACTGAAGAACGACGTATGCAGCGGGTGGGGTACGGCGACCCGGACAGCACCGTTGTGGCGAACAACCCGGTAGATCTCCTTGATGATCGCGAAGAAGGTCTGGGGAGCCTGACCAAGATGCTCCAGGATGTGGCGGGCCACGATTTCGTCGACCGAGTCATCCTCGAACGGCCAGGGCGTGCGCTCCAGGTCCCACAGGACGTCGGGATTGCAATCGGGGAAACTGTCGACGTTGATGAACTCGGGGTGCTTGTGGAACCCGCAGCCGATGCTCAGCTTGAGTGCTGGCGTCGGCGCGACGCGGCTCGCCGGCACGGGGGTATCGTCGGTCATGCCCGGTTCTCCCCCAGCCGCCAGTGGGCGTCGCCGTGGGTCAGGGTGCGGGTCGGGATGTCGTAGCTCATCAGGTCCTCACCGATCGCGAACGGCCCGGTGAAATCCCGCGCGACCTCGGCGGACAGCGCCTCGCGGTCGAACTCGGCCGGAACGAAGTGGTTCAGCATCAGGAACCGGGCCTCGGCTTCGGTCGCCACCTTGCCAACCTCCGCCGACAGGGTGTGGTAGGAGGCGACGGCGTCGATGCCTACCTGGGTGCGCATGCCGGGGACCGGTTTCATCAGCCCGTGGATGAAGCACTCGTGGATCAGCACGTCGGCGCCGCGCGCTGCTCGGATCAGCGCCGGGCAATAGCGGGTGTCGCCGCTGAACACAGCGGTGCTGCCGTCGTCGGCGCGGAACACGAAGCCATAGGCCTCTTCGACCGGCCGGTGATCGACCTTCACCGCGGTGACGGACAGGCCGGGCAGGTCGACCACCGGGCCTTCGGCGTACTCCATGACTTCGGCGGTGAAGCCGGCGCTCGACGGCCGCTGCTCGTGGGCGATGCGCAGTTCCCGCTCGTCCTTCCACAGGGCCAGCAGCCCGTCGACATAGGCGCGGGTGCCCTTGGGGCCGTAGATCCGCAGCGGTGTGGTGCGGCCCTGGTGCCAGCCGGAGACGATCAACTGGTACAGGTCGACAAGGTGGTCGGAATGCAGATGGGTCAACAGCACCGCGTCGAGCTTTCCACCCGGACTGCCAGCCCCGACCAGGCGCTGGGTGACGCCCGACCCGCAGTCGACCAGGACCGACACGCTGCCGTGCCGCACCAGATTGGCCGGTCCGTAGCGCTTGGTATGGCACTGCGGGCAGCCGGTGCCGAGCAGGGTGACTTTCATCGGAATGCACTCCGCAGTGCTTTGGATGGAAACGTACTCGTCGTCGTAAGGGCAATTGCCCAACATTCATAGTGTTTGTGGGGTGCCGTGCGAGATGCACTTCCGCGCTGATCCGATCACGCGCTAGGCTTCCACGACGTGCACCCGAACCGGAGTTCTGCCATGACCCGTCCGATCACCATCGCCCTGCTCGACGAGATCCAGGACGGCTTCAACCGGCACGATGTGGACGGCATCCTGTCGCACTTCGCCGACGAATGTGAATGGCTGATGGCGCGGGGACCGAGCGCGCCCGAAGGGCGGCGCTGCGTTGGCAAGGTGGAGATCGCCGAAGTGCTGCGGTCGCGCTACGCCCAGATCCCGGACATGCGCTGGGAGGAGATGCGGCATTGGGTTTGCGACGACACCAAGGCGCTGTCGGAATGGGTGGTGCGCGGCACCCCGACCGGCGGCGAGCCGTTCGAGTATCTCGGCTGCGATCTTTGGGAATTCCGCGACGGCATGGTCACCCGCAAGGACACCTATTGGAAGTTCATCGGCTAGAATCGCTAAGATTTTCATCGGCGTGTCTCACGCGATGATTGACCCGGCGTGTCGGCAAGCCGAACCTGCCGACGCATAAAGCCCTTCCTCCGGCCATTCGGCCTTCTTCATCGCAGGTCTCCTCATGCCCCAGACCCCCGCCGCCCTGCCGATCTTCGACGGCCACAACGACGTGCTGCTGCGCCTGATCAAGAAGGGGGTGGCGGACGTCGAGTCGCACTTTCTCGATGGCGACGGCGAAGGGCATCTCGACCTGCCGCGCATGCAGGCCGGCGGGTTCGGCGGCGGGTTGTTCGCAGTATTCGTTCCGTCGCCCAGCACCGATCCAGACGCCGATCCCGCCGATCGCAAGGCGAAGCGCCGCGAGGCGATGTCGGGCGAGAGCTACGATCTGCCGCTACCGGCGCCGTTGTCGTTGGGAGAGGCGCAGCCGACGGCCCTCGCGATGGCCGGTATCCTGTTCAAAATCGAGCGTGCGTCCGGCGGCCGCGTGAAGGTCTGCCGCACCGCCGCCGAGATCCGCGACTGCCTGGCCAAGGGCGTGCTCGCGACCGTGCTGCATTTTGAGGGTGCAGAGGCGATCGACCCGGAGTTCCGCTCGCTCGAGCTGTTGTACCAGGCGGGTCTGCGCTCGATCGGACCGGTGTGGAGCCGACCGACGGCCTTCGGCCACGGCGTTCCGTTCCGGTTCCCCGGCTCACCTGACACCGGGGATGGATTGACCGACCTCGGCAAGGATCTCGTCCGGCACTGCAACCGGCTGCGCATGATGATCGACCTATCGCACCTGAACGAGAAGGGCTTCTGGGATGTGGCCGAACTCAGCGACGCGCCGCTGGTGGCCTCGCACTCCAACGCCCACGCGCTGTGCGCCACCACCCGCAACCTGACCGACGACCAGTTGAAGGCGATCCGCGACAGCAAGGGGCTGGCCGGCGTCAACTTCGCCACCAGCTTCCTGCGGGCCGACGGCCAGATGACGGCGGATACCGGTCTGGACGTCATGCTGCGCCACATGGATCACCTGATCGAGCATCTGGGCGAGGACGGAGTGGCTCTCGGTTCCGACTTCGACGGCGCGACGATCCCGAGCGAGATCAAGGATGCTGCCGGCCTGCCAAATCTGGTGACGGCAATGCGAGCGCACGGGTACGGCGAAACGTTGATGCGCAAACTATGCTGGGAGAACTGGGTCGGCGTGCTGGAGCGCACCTGGGGCGGCTGAGCCGGTCGGCGGCGCGTAATACTATGACATTGCGCGTGCTCTTGCCGCGCTGATCGGCTTGGGGTTGGGTGGCGACGACGACACCCGGAGATGCCCGATGCCGCACGACCATCACCATCAGCACGGCCACGCGCACGGTCACGGCGGGCACCATCATCACCACGACACCGAGTCGATGGGCGACGGGCGGCTGGCCTGGGCGGTGGCGGTCAACGTTGTCTTGACGGTGGTGCAGATCGCCGGGGGGGTGGTGTCAGGCAGCTTGGCTCTGGTCGCTGACGCGATCCACAACCTCAGCGATGCCGCCGCGCTTGGCATTGCGCTGTTCGCCCGCAAGGTCGCCCGGCGCGGGGCCGACGAACGCATGACGTATGGCTACCGGCGGGCCGAGATCATCGCAGCGCTGATCAACCTGACCACGCTGATCGTGATCGGGGTCTATCTGGTGTACGAGGCGATTCTGCGGTTCTTTGCGCCCGAGCCGATCGTCGGCTGGATCGTGGTTGTCGTCGCAGGGGTGGCCCTGGCGATCGACCTGGTGACGGCGGCCCTGACCTATGCCGGGGCCAAAGAGAGCATGAACATCCGCGCCGCCTTCCTGCACAACGTTGCCGACGCGCTCGGCTCGGTCGCGGTGATCGTGGCGGGCACGCTGGTGATCTGGTTCGGTTGGAACTGGGTGGACCCAGCGGTCACGCTGCTGATCGCCGGTTACATTCTGTGGCACGGACTGGTGGAGATCCGGGCCTGTATCTACATCCTGATGGCCGGGGTGCCGGCTGGTGTGGAGTTGGCGGCCCTAAGCACCGCGGTGCGTGCCGTCGACGGCGTCGTCGGGGTGCATCACCTGCACGTCTGGCAGCTGGATGAACGCGCGCCGTATTTCGAGGCGCATGTAGTGATCGATCGGGTCGACGCCGACCGCCTGGAGGACATCAAGAGGGCGGTCAAATGGGCGTTGCGAGAAAGGTTCGGCATTGCTCACAGCACTCTTGAGATCGAATTTGTCGGCACGCATTCCGACTGCATCGAAACTGCCGCCGTGGTCGCCCATTGAAGGGTCGGCGCCATCGCGGGCGCCGTACCCTTCGCCGAGGCGTCGATCACTTCGGCTGATAGCCGCGGATCGTGTCGAAGCGCACCAGGGCACCCTGGACTTCGTCGGCCGCGCAGCCGGCGTGGCTCATCGCGTTGTTGATGGTGACCTTGGCTGCCTGGATCAAGTCAAGCTGACGTCCGGAATGGATGGCGATGCCTGAACGCTCCTCGATCCGCCTCTCCAGGACCATATGGTCGGCCGGCGTGAACACTGCACCGCGACATTCGACGGCGGCATAGACGCCTTCGTGATAGCTCTTATAGGTCAGCTCTTCGGCGGACGGCGGCGCCATCGTAGCGGCGGCGGCCTGGACGGCGATGGTTCCGGCGAGCACGGCGGCAAGCGAAAGGCCGATGGGCAGGCTGTGACGGGTCATGAAGGTCTCCTCTGCGTTGACTTCCCTGCTGCGTACAACGCTGGACCGGTCACGCGGTTGCGTACCGAGGCTGCAATGGTGTTCAGAGGGCGCGTCAGGCCGTCGGCGTTCCTTCGGTTGCAATGCGGGCGCGGGGCAGGTGGATGGTCACGGTGGTGCCGGTGCCCTTCACACTGTCGATCGTGAGTGTGCCGCCATGCAGGCTCGTGAGGTCGCGACAGATCGACAGTCCAAGCCCGGTGCCGCCGCGCGACTTGTTGAACGGGCGGCCGGACTGAACGAACGGTTCCGGCGCTCGGGCCACCTCCTGCGCTGTCATCCCGATCCCGGTGTCGGAGACCTTGATCAGCACGGCGTCGGTCGTGTCTTCTGCGTTGACGGTGATCGTACCGCCCGGCGGCGTGAACTTGATGGCATTGGCCACCAGATTGACGATGATCTGGCCAAGCCGCACCGGGTCGGCGCGCAGGATCGGAAATCCGGTCGGAACGGCGTTCACCAACTCCAACTGGGCGGTGCTCAGGTTTGCAGCGAACAATCGGGCCGTGCGCCTGGTCAGATTCGATATGTCGACGTGTTGCTCGTCCAGATGCATCTTGCCGGCACCGATCTTCGAGAGATCGAGAATGTCGCTGATCAGCTCAAGCAGATGGGTGCCGCTGACCCGGATGTCCTCGGCGTACTCGAAGTAGCGCGGGTCTGTGGGACCGAGCAGGCGGCCGGCGATGATTTCCGCAAAACCGATGATGGCGTTCAGCGGCGAGCGCAACTCGTGGCTCATCACTGCCAGGAAAGTGCTCTTGGCGTCCGATGCTGCCTCGGCCGCGCGGCGGGCGCCTGACAGTTGCCGGTCGGCGGAAACCCTGTCCGTCACGTCCTGGACGGTGCCTTCGTAGAACGCGATACGGCCCGCCTCGTCGTGGACCGACCAGGCATTTTCCGATACCCAGATGCGCTCTCGCGTGTGCATCCGGTAGACTTCGGAGACGAAGTCCCCGACTCGCCCGTGCTCCGCGATCAACCGGTGAAACTCTGCCCTCCGGCCGGGCTCCACATACCATTGGTTTCCGGTCTCCTGGAGCGCTTTGATCATGGTGGCCTCATCGGCATAGCCGTTCAGCGCCACGAGGGCAGGATTGGCCGTTACCAGCCGTCCGTCCGGGGTGGATCGGTAGAGTCCGATGTTCGCGTTCTCGAAGATCGACCTGTAGTTGGCATTGGGCGTCGGGGCTTCGCCTAGCGCGTCGTGCATCCTTGGTCCGTATTCAATCAGTGGTTCTGTCACGATGACAGGTCGAACCTCACGATACGGCAGTCAACCGCGCTTCATAACGAAAATCTACGCACGGTCGCGCGACCGCCTGGATCGGTGTATTCAGTCCAGAAATCGATGTGCAATTGCGCGCCCTCACGCTAGTCGGATTGTGCCGCCGATACCGCTGTTCAATGCCCGATCGTAGATGGCGGCAGCGCTGGCCACATCCTGGATCGCTGTTCCGGTCGAGTCGAAAACAATGATCTCCCCGTCCGACTGGCGGCCCGGCCGCGCGCCGCACACGATCTCGGCGAGTTCGGCGTGGACCGCGTCGGCGGTCATGGCGCCCGCCGCAATGGCGTGGTGCAGGTCGCCCATGACCACGCACTGACCGAGGACATCGGCGACCACCTTGGCGCGAGCCATCAGCGCGGGTGTGATCTCGCTCTTATCCGGGTTGTCGGCGCCGACCGCGGCGACGAAGGTCCCGGGTCGGACTTCGGACTCGGACAGGAACGCCGTACGTGCGGTCGTGCAGGTGACGATCACATCAGCGGTTCGGGTGGCCTCCCGCAAGGTCGGGACCGCCTGGAACGGCAGGCCCAGGGCCGTGCTCATCTCGGCTGCGTACGCGATGGCCCGGCCGGGGTCGATGTCCCAGGCGAAGCCGCGCTCGATCGGCAGGACGTCGACGAGGGCGCAGGCCTGGGCGCGAGCCTGATCGCCACAGCCACAAACGGCCAGCACGGCGGAGTCGGGTCGGGCGAGATACCGTGCCGCCAACGCGCTGGCGGCGGCGGTCCGCTGCAGCGTGATCTCGATCGAGTCCATGATGGCGAGGACTCGGCCGTCATCGGCGTCGCACAGCAGAACCACGCCCTGGATGGTCGGCAGGCCGCGCGCCGGATTGCCCGGGAAGTTGGCGTTGAACTTCAGCGCGGCGACGTTGCGCTCGCCCATCAGCGCGGCGCCCTTACCGTGGAATCCGCCGTTCGTTCCGGGAATGTGCAATGGCGGCGGTGAGGGCGCCCGGCCCTGCCTGGCCAGCCGGAAGCCGGTTTCGACTGCGGCCAGGTAGTCGGCGGGGGTCATCAGCCCGGCGATGTCGGCGCGGGTCAGCAGCAAGGTCGCCGGCCCGTCGGCACGGGCTGCTGCAATCGATGAAACGGAGTCGGATTTGGTTTGGGTTCGGACGGTGGTCATCGACGCGCTCCTCCCCAAGGGGATCGGCGCGGGACTTGGACGACAGCCGTCTGACCGGGATCCCGCACTACCCGGAAGCTCAATCAAGAGCACGCCCGAGTTGGGCGGGCAAGCCCGTCAGAGGTGTTTGCCGTTCAAGTCGGCGTGTGCCGTGAATGGCGTTCGATCGTTGTTGCAGGGGTATCCACTGACCCGTCCGCCGCCAGCACCACCCCCCAGCGTTCGCGCACCTGCTCTGCGGTGTAATAGCCGCGCCGGACATCCCGCGCGCACGCGGCCGGATCGCGCCGCAGCGGGTCACCGTAGCCGCCGCCGCCCGGACTCTGCACGGTGATGGCGTCGCCGGCCTGGATGGCGATGCCCTGCTCCTTGGACAGGTGCAGCGGGGTGTAGGTCTCGCCGCCGCGCTCCACCAGCACGGTGTTCGGTGCGCCGTCGACACCGCCAAGCGCGCCCTGTGGGCCGACCCGGCCGTGGTCCATCACGAACGACGCCCGCGCCCGCCCGCGCCGCAGCCGTACCTTGTAGCGCACCCCGAAGCCGCCGCGGGTCCGGCCGGCACCGCCGGAGCCTTCGCGCAGGGCGTACTCTTCGTACAGGATCGGATAGCGCTGCTCGACCACCTCGATCGGCGTGGTCTTGGAGATGCCGATGGTCGAGCAACCGTTGGTCAATCCGTCGCCGCCCAGATGGCCGCCGTAGCCGCCGCCGGAGATCAGGTAGCAGACGAACCCCCGGCCGGTCTGGGGATCGAGCCCGCCCAGCGAGAAGTTGCCGCTGGTGCCGGCCGGCGCGGCAAACAGCTGATCCGGCACGGCCTTGGTCATCGCCGAGAACACCGCCTCGGCGATGCGCTGGCTGACCTCGGCGGCGCAGCCGGAGACGGGCCGCGGATAGTGGGCATACAGGAAGGTGCCGTCCGGATCGACGACGCGCAGCGGCTCGAATGTGCCGGCGTTGATCGGCACGTCGGGGAAGATGTGTTTCATCGCCAAGTAGACGACGACCGCGTGGTAGCGATCACCGAGTTCATCGGGCCTTCGCACGGCGGCGAGGATCTGGAGAAGTCGAACGACAGCTCGTCGCCCCGCTTGGTCATGGTCAGCCGGATGTACAGCGGCTCGTCGACCACGCCGTCGCTGTCGACGATCGCTTCGCCCTCATAGGTGCCATCGGGGATCGGTGCGATCTTGGCGCGCATCTGCTGGGCGGCCCGGCGGCGCAGCTCGACGATGGCACCGTCGACGGTATCGCGGCCGTAGCGATCGAGCATCCCGGTCAGCCGGCGCTCCCCGACGGTCAGGGCGGCCGCCTGGGCCTTGATGTCGCCGATGCGCTGGTCGGCAATGCGGATGTTCGACAGGATGATCGATAGGATCTCCTCGTCGAGCACGCCGGCCTTGTACAGCTTCACCGGCGGCAGGCGCAGGCCCTCCTGCTCGCTCTCGGTGGCGCTGGCCGAGAACCCGCCGGGCACCGCGCCGCCGATGTCCGGCCAGTGCCCGGTGTTGGCCAGCCAGCAGAACAACTCGCCCCGGTAGAAGAACGGTTTGACGAACTTGACGTCCATTAGATGGGTGCCGCCCATGTACGGGTCGTTGACGATGAACACATCGCCGGGGACGACCGACCGGGCGCGCTGGATCACCGCGCCGGTGCAGTCCTGCATGGTGCCGACGAACACCGGCAACCCGTCCTCACCCTGGGCGATCAGCGCGCCGTCGTCGCGGTGATAGATGCCGTCGGACCGGTCGTAGGTCTCGCTGATCACCGGTGAGAACGCGGCGCGCGAGAACGCCACGTCCATTTCGTTGCAGACCTGTTGCAAGCCATTCTGGATGACCGCCAGGGTGACCGGATCGAGCGTGGCGGCCGACGCATCGGCAGAACTGGGCGATAACTGGGCGTCGGTCATCTTCGTTCTCCGGTCACGTCGTCACTTCGCTTGGGTCAAGTCGTCGAACCGCTCCAGCGCCGCCCTCGCATCGGGGGCTTCGCAGCCATCTTCGGCGATCCGCGCCTTGATGCCATCCTTGGCGGCCTCGATCAGGGCCAGCTTGCGGCCAACGCCGATCGGGGCCTCCAAGCGCTGGTCGATCAGGGCTTCGATGGTCACATGCTCGCTGGCGTCCAGCACCCGGTCCCGGCACAGCTGAACCGCCTGCACGCCCTGGTGATAACCGACATAGGCGGTTTCCGACGGACCGACGGGCAACTTCGGGTCGGCCGCAGCCTGCTGTGCGGCAACCGCTTGGGTTGCGCTGAGAGAGGAGAGGCAGACCGCGGCGATCAGGTTGATCGCTGGCGAGGCAAGGAAGGGCTGGCGTGTCATCGGGCAATCTCCACGGGATGAAGCATCACGTGGTCAACGTCACGGAAATCAGCAGGTTGCCGTCACGGTCCAGACGCGCCGTCTGGCCCGGCTCGATGACCGTGGTCGCGTCGAACTGCGCGACGATCGCCGGCCCAATGAACTGGGCACCCTCCGGCAGGCGCTCGCGGCGGTAGATCGGGGTATCGACCCGGCCACCCAGTTCGAACCACACCGAGCGGTGGCCGACGATCGCCTCCGCGACGCTGGCTTGCCGCTCCTCGGAACCGGCCAGGGCGGCCAGCGGCACCGGCCGGCGCTTGCCGAGAACCGCGGTGTGCAGATTGACCAGGACGGGCCGGATCTCCGGCAACTCGACCGCAAACCGCTCCCAGTACGCTGTAGCGAACCGGGTCTCCAAGGTTTCCAACGAGGGCTCGCCGTCTTCCAGCGCCACCGACAGGATGTGGCTCTGCCCCTGGAACTGCATGTCGACCGAGCGGCGCGCCTCGATCCGTTCCACCTCAACCGCTTCGCGGGCGATGGTGTCGCGCCCGGCGGCTTCCTGGTCGCGGAAGATCCGGTGGACGTCGGCGATGTCGAGGGCGCTGAGCGGGGTGTTCAAGGTGTTGACGTAGTCGTGGCGCAGGTCGGCGACCACGCAGCCGATGGCGTTGGTGATGCCGGGCCGGGCCGGGATCGCCACATGCGGGATCGCCAGCTCCCGCGCCAGGGCGGTCGCGTGCAGCGGCCCGGCGCCGCCGAACGCGAACAGCGCGAAGTCGCGCGGGTCGTGACCGCGGGCCAGCGAGACCATGCGGACCGCCCCGGCCATCTTGTCGTTGGCGATCCGCAGGATGGCGGCGGCCGCCTGCTCGGCGTTCAGGCCGAGCGGGTCGCCGATCCGGCTCTGGATGATGGCCGCCACGTCGGCGACCGTGACCGGATGCTCGACCGCCAACAGCCGGTCGGGATCAAGCCGGCCGAGCACGAGGTTGGCGTCGGTGATGGTGGGCTCGGTGCCGCCGCGGCCGTAGCAGATCGGGCCGGGATCGGCGCCCGCGCTTTCCGGGCCGACGCGGAGCAGCCCGGCCTCGTCGATCCGGGCGATCGAGCCGCCGCCGGCCCCGATGGTGTGCACGTCGACCATCGGCACGTGGATCGGCATGCCGTACTCAAGGTCGAGTTCGGCGTGGATGCGCGGCAGTCCGTCAAGGATCAACCCGACGTCGGAACTGGTGCCGCCCATGTCGTAGGTGATGGCGTTAGGGAACCCGGCGGCAACGGCGGTGTAGGCGGCGGCGATCACTCCCGACGCCGGACCGGACATCACGGTGTTCACCGCCCGGTCGGCGGCAAGGCCGGCGGCGACGGTGCCGCCGTTGCCCTGCATCACCAGCAGTTGGCGGGCATAGCCGCGTTCGGCCAAGCCGCCGGCCAGTCGCTCGAGGTAACGGCGCAGCACCGGCTGGACGGCGGCGTTGATCGCGGCGGTGGTGCCGCGCTCGTACTCCCGGAACTCCGACAGGATGGCGGAGCCTGCGGTAACGCTGGCCTCCGGCCACACACCGTGGATCAAAGCGACCGCGCGCTGTTCGTGGGTCGGGTTGGCATAGCTGTGCAGGAAGTGCACGACCACGGATTCGCAGTCCAGGCCGCGCAGCGCTTCGGCGGCTGCGACCACGCCGGCTTCGTCGAGCGGGATCAGGATGTTGCCGTCGGCGTCGACCCGCTCGGCCACCTCGAGGCGCAACTCGCGGGGGATCAGCGGCTCGAACGACCCGGTCAGGCCGTAGGAGGTCGGCCGGGTTCGGCGGCCCAACTCAAGGATATCGCGGAACCCCCGGGTTGTGATCAACCCGGTGCGCGCCACCTTGCGCTCCAGCAGGGCGTTGGTGGTGGCGGTGGTGCCGTGGACGATCTGCTCGACCTCGCTCGCCTCAACCCCGGCAGCCGCCAGTGCCGCCAGCACGCCGTCGGCCTGGTTGGGAACCGTGGTCGGAACCTTGGCCAGCCGGATGCCACCGGGTGCCGTCGGGTCGAGGCACACCAGATCGGTGAAGGTCCCGCCGACATCGACGCCGACCAGCCGGCCGACTACAGGCTTGCTCATGTTGGTTCCATCGCGTTCAGACTGTCTCTGTAGTCAGCATTTCAGAGCATTGTTCGTGTGCGTACAAATTGGTCAAGTGGGATCGTGACAGTGACCACGTCGTGCCGCTAACTGATGTTCTGAAATAAAGACGAAATAAAAATTAATAAATTCCAAATATGCTTCTCATAATGTATAATTAATTTTTGGGACCGCGCCGATCATGAACATATCGGATATCGACAAGAAAAAATTGATAGACGCCTTTTCGACGCGGACCTCGTTAAACGGGAATGTGTTGAACTTCATAGGGTTGGATGAGGTTCGCGAGCGATTTCCCAGTTTGTGGGAGAACCATCGAACCCGTCTTGTTAATACAGCAACAGCGATATTGAAACAGTTTACCGATTCAAAAACCGATATAATTCTTCCGATAGGGGCAGGAAAATTCATCGTTTTATTTACTCGTCTCGACAGGGAAGAGGCAATACTGCGTGGTGGAATAATAAAGGCAGAGATATTGCGTCGCCTTATCGGTGACGAGGCTCTCTCCGGCCTCGATCTGCAAATTCAGTCGATGGAGCTTGATTCTGGAAGCCTGACATCAAGAGGGTTGTCGGATCTATTGTCAGGGGCGTCGGTTGGTCGCACGGATTCGACGGCGATCCCCACCTTAGGCCGTCAATTTGACCAGCCAGAACCCTCAAAAGACCTTTCGAACGTATATCGTGCGTCGATCGACGCTATCGTTTCAGACGCCCCGGTTTCGGTTGAGATTTTGGAGAAACGCTTCGGATTTGACTTGAACGTCCTCGAGTTTGCATTCCAGCCACACCTGTACGTGAAGCGAAATGTCTTCTCGGTCTTTGCGTGTTGCGCCGTACGCTACGGTGCCACCGGCGATATTCTCAAAGGCTACAATGTGCTGCCGCGCAATGTCACTTCCGAACAGATCAGTGCGCTGGATCAGATGACATTGATGCGGGCACGGCACGGACTGGTAGATATGGCTGTTCGAAAGCGGGTGGCGGTGGTTGCAGTCCCGGTGGCGTTTGAGACGATGAGCAATCGAAGTACAGCGGTTGAGTATCTCGGATTACTGCAGAAGATCCCTTCGGACCTGCTCAACTATTTGGTTGTGAACCTTCATCGCTGCTCTACAGGGGTTCCGGACGGCAGGTTGGCCGAGATCATCAGTCCGCTGAAGCGGTTGACACGCGCTGTGTTCGTTCGGGTTTCCTCGTCCAGACAGCCCTTGGCGTCTTTCAAAAGTGCTGGAGCGCTCGGAGTTGGCGTGGAGTTGCCGGCCTCGGCGAGCGCTGATATGGGGGCTCCGGATTTCCTCGGTCGATTTGCGGCGACCGCACGTAAACTTGGGCTTCAGACCCATGTCGAAGGGGTCGACACTCGAAAACAACTCGGTCAGTGCCGCGCCGTTGGAATTGATTACATCGCGGGCCGGGCGCTCGCTGAGTTGTCGGATTATGTCGGGCCGGTCACGAGTCCCACCACCGTCTGACGAACAGCGTCGGAGATGTCTCCGTTACGTGGAAAAGCCGCACGATCTGTGATCGATGGCGGGGGTGCGTGGGCGGTCACCTCATTGCGTCATCGGTAGCAAACTGACTTGCAAAACCGTCAGAGCCGGCGGGCGAACCAGATGACCCGGCCGGCGATGGTGACCTCGTCGACGGTGCGCTCGTAGTCCTGGTAGCGGGAGTTGGCGCTCTTGATCACCAGGGTCGGCGGATCGGTGTTCGGCACGTATTCGACCTGCTTGGCGACCAGCCCCAGTCCGTCGTGCAGCACGAAGATGCCGGGCGGCGAAGGGGCGACCCGCGAGGTATCGATCAGCACCTTGTCGCCGGCCGACAGTACCGGCTCCATGGAGTCGCCGTCGATCGAGATGATCTTCAGGTCGGCGGCCCGCGCCCGCAGTTCGTGACGCAGCCAGTCGACCGGGAAGTACCAGGAGTCCCCCAGCGCTTCGTATTCGGCGACCGCGCCGCCGCCGGCCGCCGCCGTCACCCGGACTTCGGGCACGGCGACCACACCCGGTTCAGTGTCCGGGTCCAGAATACGTGAATAGACCCGTGGCCGGCGTGCGGTGACCGCGTCCACCTGCCTGGCGCCGGTGGTCACCGGCATCGGCAAGCTGCCGTCGCGCAGCGCCGACTCATCGACCCCGAGATGTGCGGCAAGCGCCCAGCGTACATCCTCCGGCAGCCGGCGCGGCGTGCCGCGGTGCACAAACTGGTGCAGGTACGCGTGGTTCTTGCCGCAGGCCAGCGACGCCTTTTTCAGGTCGGTGGGCGGATCACGGTGAGCGACCAACTCCAGCAGACGGCGACGAATCGGGTCGAGTTTCATATCGGTGAATGTAATCCGATTGAAGAGGAAAATAAATCAATAAAAATCCTATTTACATTCGATTTCCGACTCAATACCGTTCGGTAGTTTCCTATTATCAGGCTATCGGCCCGATGTTCGGCGCTGAAACGGCCTTGCCTTGAGGAGAATCCCATGGCCCTTGCTCCCGGTTTGACGATCCGAACCCTGGTGCGCCCAGGCGGCCGACTTACGACGGTCGTCGTGCGGCGGCCCCGAAAGGTCGTGACAAAGCCCGAGCCGGCGGTTGCCCGTCGGGTCGACATGCCGTCGATTAACCAAGAACCCTGTTGCGCTGCAGGGGTTCCGCTCAGCGGCGGCGCCCCGCATCAGTCCCGGTTTTCCCTTCCGATCGTCCGGGCGCTGGCCGCACTCGGCTCGCGTGTTCGGTCGACCCGCTGCGATGACGTTCTGCTGGATGGTCGCCGGGTGCCGCTGGTTCGGATCGTGGCGGAGGCCAACCGATGCCTGGAGGCGGCCGGTCGTCGGCCGATCGTGTATCCGGGGCTTCCCGGTGCAGGAGGGCGGTGATGGCCGGGATCGGGCGGGATGTCTCGGATGGCCTCGATATCCGGTCGGCGCTTGAAGCGGCGGCGGAGACGTTGCGGCGGCTGCCGGCGGGCCTGCGCCGGCCGCGGTTGACCTCGTGGCCGGAAGTGGTGCGCGACAGCTCGAGCCTGCTGGCGCCCTCGGCCGAAGGTCGCTCGCGGCCGGCAGCCCCAACGCCGGGCGCGATCGACCGGATGGACCAGGCGTTGCTGTGGCTGCTGGCCTGCGACGGCGAGGCGAGGCGCCTGGTGTGGGCGCGGGCCTGCCGGGTGCCGTGGCGCAAGTTGGAGGATCTTGACGGCCGCAGCCACGTCACGTTGCGGAAAATCGTTGCCCGCGGACACGATCAGATACGACGGCATTTAGCAGAATCGTAAAAAAATTAACGATGAGAGGAAAAATACGCTTTACAGAATTTATAAAACCGACTAGAACATGCCTTACCGTCGGGGTGCTGTGCCGCACCCCACCGCATCGACCCTCTCCCTCAGCCTGGTTTCGAGTGAAGCGCCTTCGGTTACGCCGGAGTCGCTTTTGCATGGGCGCAGGGCGGGGTTCAGTGAAATGTCATTCGTCATGGAGGCCCCCTATGGCCGTGCAACGCTGGACGTCGCGGCGGCGGGCGGCGTTTTTGAAGGCGCTGACCGATACCGGTAACGTTTCGGCCGCTGCGCGCGCCGCCAAGGCGTCGCGGTCGCGGGCCTATCAACTCAAGGCCGCTGATCCGGAATTCGCTGCCGAGTGGACCGACGCGCTGGAGACCGCGATCGATTCCCTGGATGCCGAAGCACGGCGACGGGCGTTGGACGGGGTCGAGACCCCGCATTTTCACCAAGGCCGGGTCGCCGGCACGGTACGCAAATACTCCGACTCACTGCTCATGTTCCTCCTGCGCGCCCACCGGCCGGAGCGGTACCGCGACCGCGCGGCGGGCGGATCGGAAGCCGATGCCGACACCGACGACACCTTCGCCGAGGCTCGCGAGACCCTCGCGGCCCGCCTTGCGCGCCTGGATGACGAGTTTGAGCCCGACGGAGCGGACGAAGATCCTGAATGAGTTGACCGGCCGGGAGGCGGCGGTCCTGCTGCACGACTGGCCGTTCTGGGCTCGACCGAAGCAGTTGCCCCCAGCCGGGGACTGGCGGGTCTGGCTGATCCTGGCCGGACGTGGTTTCGGCAAGACCCGAACCGGTGCCGAGTGGGTGCGGGGGCTGGCCGAATCCGGGCGGGCCAGGCGCATCGCCCTGGTCGCGGAGACGGCCGCCGATGCCCGCGACGTGATGATCGAAGGAGAGAGCGGGTTGCTGGCCTGTTGTGCGCCGTGGGGACGGCCGAAGTACGAGCCGTCGAAGCGGCGGGTGACCTGGCCGAACGGCGCGATTGCCACCAGCTTCTCGGCCGACGACCCCGACCAGTTGCGCGGGCCACAGTTCGACGCGGCCTGGGCTGATGAGATCGCGAAATGGCGCTATGAAGCGGCGTGGGACAATCTAATGCTCGGGCTGCGCCTCGGTGCCGATCCGCGCTGTGTGGCGACGACCACGCCGAAGCCGAGGGCATGGCTGGCCCGACTGATGGCGGACCCTGGTACGGTGGTGACGCGTGGAGCGACCCGGGAGAATGCCGGCAACCTGGCGCCGGGTTTCCTGGACCAGATCCTGGCCCGCTACGCCGGCACCCGGCTTGGCCGGCAGGAGATCGACGGCGAGTTTCTGACCGAGATACCGGGCGCGCTGTGGACCCGGACGCTGATCGAGGGGGCCCGTGCCCTGCCGGGTGCGGTGCCGGGCCTGGCGCGCATCATCGTCGCGGTCGATCCGGCGGTCACGTCCGGCTCGGACAGCGACGAAACCGGCATTGTCGTCGCCGGTGTCGATGGCGAAGGGCGGTTCTGGGTGCTGGAGGATTTGTCCGGCCGGATGTCGCCGGATCTGTGGGCACGCCGGTCCGCCGACGCCTATCGGCGGCATCATGCGGATGCGGTGGTCTGCGAGGTGAACCAGGGTGGCGATCTGGTGGTCGCCACCCTGCGGACAGTCGACGGGTCGCTGCCGGTCCGCGCGGTGCGCGCAACGCGGGGCAAGCGCCTGCGGGCCGAGCCGGTGGCGGCGCTCTACGAACAGGGCCGGGTGCGGCATGCCGGACCGTTTCCGGAGTTGGAGGATCAGATGGCCGGCTTCACCGGCGCGTCAGGCGATGCGTCTCCCGACCGGCTCGACGCTCTGGTCTGGGCGCTGACCGATCTGGCGTTCGACCGTCCACCGGCGCGCAGCCGAGAATTCCTGGTGTGATCGCCCCTACATCGTATCGGAGGCTGTCATGAGGCATGCGGAAGCCCGCGCCGAGATCGAGACGCGGTTCGCAGCCGTGTGGACCGCGACACCGGTCGCGTTCGAGAACGTGGCGTTCGAGCCGCCGGCCGATGGATCGGCCTGGGTTCGGCTGACGGTAGTGAACGGTGGCAGTCAACTCGCGTCGATCGGCGGGCCGCCACGCCGCTTCCGATCGTGGGGCCGGGTAGTGCTGGACATCACCTCAGCAGCGGGAACGGGCAGCCGGTCTGCGGTCGAACTCGCCGACCAGGCGATCGACCTGTTTGCAGCGTGGCCGGTCTCGGAGCTGGTGCTCTTCCCGGGGGCGCTGGAGCCCTCGGTCCAGCTTGCCGACACCTACCGGACGACGGTCGCGGTCCCGTTCCGCCATGACGATCTGCGCTAGCCGGCGGATTTCCGCTCCGGTCTTTTCATAGCCGTCGGAGAGGTTGCATCATGGCGATACAGCTTATGGGCGAGGTCGGGCGATCCGGCCAGCCGGAGGATGTGGCGGTCGTGCAGGCACTGCTGGCGAACATCAAGGGCGCGAACGGGCGGGCGTTTTGGAACGCAGGGATCGATGGCCGCGCAAGCGACGCGCTGGCTGCCGCAATCGAAGCCTGTCAACGATTCTGGAGCCCGGCGCTGGTCGATCAGGGATCGTCGGAGAAGGCCGGCGTGGTACGTCCCGGATCGCGCACCCTGCAGGCGTTTGAGGCGATGGCGCCTCGGAACTTCGACGGGTTGCGGGCTGCCACGACGACGGCCCCGATCGTGCTCTATGCGACCGACGACCCGCGCGGTCGGGCGGGGCGGAGTCAGGCGACTCCCGCCAAGCTGCCCAGCGCCATGACCGCCGGGCTGTCGGCGATCCAGCAAGGTCAGGCCTTACTCGCCGAACGAAAGGGCCTCGCGGTCGTGGTTCTGAGGGCCGGGCTGGCTGGCGACCGCTGGGGCTTCCGAGTCGGTCTGGAGGGGCTGACGGTGGTCGCAGCCGATGGACAGTGGCGGCCGGCTAACGATCATCCGGACGCGGTGCCGGGTGCGATTTGGCGGTTGGTCGATGCAGAGTTTGGTGTTTTTTTGAGCCGGGTGGGGGCGGGGACATGATTGGCCCCGGCGTGTACAGAAGCCGGACGCCGCTCGCCTCCCTAGTGGTGGGAATCAGACAGATGAAACCCGTGCATCAGCAAACGCATGGCGGAAATCTGCCGATCCAGACGGACTCACCCGTTTGATTTTCACCACTAGCTCACGACCTCGACGAGGCGGTGTTCCCTCGGATGGAGGTTCCCAGACCGGCACGCTACGAGACCGCCAGGGCGGCGGCGGCCGTGCTGAGGTCGATCAACCGGTCTGAAGTGGTGTCTGACACGCAACGCGATGAGGTGCGCCAACTCATCGCGATCGTGAAGGCCGACGAGCCGACGACAGCCAGGTTGCTCGAGGAACGCTGGCGGGTCATGCAATACGGCTTCACGCCAGCAACGCTGCAGTACGCCACCAACGAACAGATCCGCGATTTTCTGAAGGACAAGGGCGAACTCGACGATTGGCTGAAGGCAGCGGGCTTATTGGCCCAAGTCGTCGATGTCGCCTATGGCGGGCCGAGTGCGTGGGTGGCGGCGCTGGCGGACGTCCTGGTGGATGGCGCGGAGGAGAATGCAAGACGGCTGTACGAGACGCGGCTGAAGGCAGCGGCGGACCGAGGGGTGACCGTCGCCGGGCAGTCAGTCGCACCGGGTCGAACCCGGCAGGTGCATCTGTTTGAGTTGTTCCAGGTCACCGAACCGGAACTCCCCCGTCGCTACCCGACCCGGTTTGGCCCGGGCGCCGGATCGCGGGACCAGTGGATCGACCGGTTGCTTGACCTGATGGAGCGTGTTGTGGCGGACAAGGCCGATGTCGCAGCGCTTGGCCGGGAGATCGACCGGGACTGGCTGCTCGACGAGAGCGGGGCGCCGATCGCCGACTATGTTGCCCTGAAGCTTCGTCGATCCCTGACGCTGGTTATGCAGACGACCGACCCGACCAATGCCCGCTTCCGATCCGATCCGGTGCTGGCGGCCTACGCCAGCCGGCTGGCGGCGATCAAGGGCATAAAGGATCTGGTGGGAGTCCTCACCTTGCTGCATTCCAGTACCAAGGTGGCCAGCACCAAGAAACCGGAGTTTTGGGCGTCTTGGCTCAAATGGGCTGCTGACGGAAACAAAGCAGCCATTGCAACGGGCAGGGAAGAACTCATGCAAAGGCAGAACGCGCTGTGATTGCTCCGCGCACCGTGTTCGAGGATCTGCTGGCGAATGTCAGCCGGGACAATATCACAGTCTGGGCGACGGTTGTCGTGGTCTACTGGCACGTGATGCTTGTACTCACCCAGAACATCGTCGGCTCGTACGCACTGGTCATTCGCCGCGAGAGGAACCTGACTCGAACGCAGGGAATCATCACATTGGCGTGCACATTCCACTGCATCATGGCGATCTCTGTCGTTGTGAGCTGGATAGTATTCAGTCATAGGGCGGTGCTTGGCGATGTGGGCTGGTTGATTCCAGTTTCGACCGTGGCATTCATTCTATCGTGCATCTACACCACTTGGCGCCTTGGTCGGTGGCCAGGATTTTCGCTTCGGCAGTATCGGCGATTGTCTCTACCCAATTTTGCTATTTTCAATGTTCGATGGTGGCCGTTCGCCTATTCTCGGGCGCACCTTGAGCGTTATGAGCGCCTTCGGGCTCGGCGGCTCGGAAAGCCGCATGCGCCGCGACGGCGGTTGCCCGACGATACCGAACCGCCGACTCTAGGCGGGCGTGTGCTGCTGCCCTGATCTCGGAAACCGACGAGTACGGTGCGATGTTCTTTGCAGTTCTGAGCTGTCTTGCGATGTTGGGGCTCGACGTGGTGATCGGCAACTACGTGCTCGTGGTCAAGGCCCGAGACCGTCTCAGCCCCATCGATGCGCGCTCGCTCCATACAATCACGGTGTTCATCTGGGCGGCTCTCGGATTCGGCGTGGTCTGCCTGATCAATTTGGCCCGAGAGGAACCGCCGGAACCCGCCTGGTGGCTGCCGCTGGGAATATGGGCGGCCGTCCCGATGGCCGTCGCCTATACGTGGTGGCGTCTCGGTCACTGGCCGATTCGGATCTTCGTTCTTCCGTTCCTGTTCGGCATGCCGTGGGATCCAAACGATCCAACCGAGCCGGAGAACCGGCGCCGGCGTCCACCGGAATAGGAACGAGTTGGTGTCAACCGGACCGGTAGGGGAGGTTGGCAATGGGGCGAACTGTATCCGCTCCGGCCGACCTGCATCGGACCATCGCAGACGCTCTTACGGGTGGCTCTGCTGGCCTTCAGCGTATGTGCGAGCGACGTCAAACGAGGATGCATCGCCAGGAATGTAGGCTGCAGCTGAAAGTCGGCGCCGACCGTGTGGTCGTTAGTGGTCGGACGTCCAGGCAAGGAGGAGCGGCCGGGGCAATGGCAATCGCGGATCGTGTGGCGATCCTGCTCAGAGATCGCGTTGCCGGCCAGGTTCGTCTTGACGCCCCGTCCATCGATGTCGATGGGCGAGACCCAAATTACTTTCGGATCGCCGTCACCGTGCTGTTCCGGATCGACGTCCCGCGTTGATCGCGCTGTTGCTTTCGACCTCTTGGAGATGAGCTATGCCCGATGCGTCGATCGCCGACGTCGCAACCCCGAACGCTGCCTGGTCGGCGCGCGCGCCGGACTGGGAACTGATCCACGATCTGCTGGGCGGCACCCGCGTCATGCGTGAAGCCGGCGAGCGCCGGTTACCGCGCGAGCCGGGTGAGAGCCTGGAGGCCTATCGGATCCGGCTGCACCGCACCGTGTTGTTCAACGGTTTAGCGCGCGCCGTGCAGACTCTGTCGGGCAAGCCGTTCGGCAAGCCGGCGACCCTGTCCGATGACTCCGACCCACGGCTGCGCAGCCTGACCCGCGATCTGGATCTGGGCGGGCGGGACCTGACCGGCTTCGCCCGGGATGTGCTGCGCGGCGCGCTGACCGACGGGCTGGTCCATATCCTGGTTGACTACCCGCCCGGCGGATCGACCGGCGAAACCTTGGCCGATGAGCGCGCGCGCGGTGCTCGGCCGTATCTGGTGCAGGTGCCGGCACCCGACTTGATCGGCTGGCGCATCGGCCCGGACGGCAGGCTCGACCGGGTGCGGATCCGCGAGACCGTGATCGAACGCGACGGGACGTGGGGCGAGCGGGCCGTCGAACAGATCCGCGTACTGGAGCCGGGCCATTGGTCGGTGTGGCGGCGCTCGGAAGCGGTCAAGGACAGGCCGTGGCGCCGGTATGACGGCGGCGACACCAGCCTGGACGCGATCCCGCTGGTCACCGTTTATGCCGAGCGCACCGGTTTCCTGACCGCCCGCCCGCCGCTGCTGGACCTCGCCTGGCTGAACCTGGCGCACTGGCAGTCGTCGTCTGATCAGCGCCACATCCTGCATGTGGCGCGCGTCCCGATCCTGTTCGGCCGGAACCTCAAGGTCGGCGAGGATGGCATCGAGATCGGTCCGAACCGGCTGATCCTGGGCGAGGGCGACGGCGCCGACTTGAAGTATGTCGAGCACGGCGGGGCAGCGATCGAGGCCGGCCGCCAGGATCTGTCGGACCTGGAGGACCGGATGGCGGTCATGGGGCTCGACCTGATGGTTCGCCGGCCCGGTGGTGTGACCGCCACCGAGCGCGCCATCGACTCCGCCCGCGCCGACTCTGCGCTGGCCGCTCTGGTGCGTGCCGTCGAGGAGGGACTGACCGCTGCGCTCGGCCTGTGCGCCCGCTGGCTGGACCTGCCGGCCGATGCGGCGGGGCGGGTCACCATCGACCCCGATACCGGGCTCGATGCCCGCGAGGCCGAGGAGATCGACCTGCTGCTGAAGGCCCGGCTGGCCGGCGAGATCGACCGGCCGACCTTCCTGGCCGAGGTTCGCCGCCGCGGCGTGCTGGCCGCCGCCTAACCTGCCCGATCCAACTGGAGCCCTGCCATGACCCTGCCCGCCACCACCGAGCGCCTCGAGGATTTGCCCGAGGCCGTCCGCCCGCACTATGTCGCGACCGAAGGCGGTCGCTGGCGCCTCGACGCCGACGGCGTCGAGGACGTGGCCGGCCTGAAGTCGGCGCTGGAGAAGGAACGCGCCGCCCGCAAGGCGCTGAAGGCGGAACTGGCGGCTCGGGATGGCGCGACGTCGACGGATGCTGACGCTGATGCGGACAGCGTTGCGTCGGTTGAGGAGACGGAAGCTGTGACCGGGGCATCGGTCGACCCCGACCCCAGATTGGCTGCCGTCGAAGCCCGCCTGATCGAAGCCGAGGCGCGCAGCGCGCTGCAGGCGTCGCGCGGCGTGCCGGAACTTTTGCTGCCGATCCTGCGCGAGCGTCTGGCAGTGGTCGACGACGGCGCCGGGCACCCGGTGGTCCGGGTGCTTGACGAAGCGGGCGAACCGCAGCGTCTTGAGGGCGCCGACGGAGACGTCGACTACCTGACGGTCGCCGATCTGGTCGAGGCCCTGCGCGCCGACTCGGTCTACGGTCGCGCGTTCGATGGTTCCGGCAAAGGCGGCAGCGGCGCTCCGGCCACCGGCCGCGGCGCGGCCGGGCCGTTCACCGTCTCCGCCGAAGACCCGCGCGCCATCGCCCGCCACATCGCCGACATCGCGGCTGGACGGGTGCGGGTGGCATGACCGACGGGCACCGCGATCGTCGTCGCCGTGAAATCGCCTCACCTTCATCCATACTGTGAATGACAGGGAGATGATCCATGCGGCGACGTGCATTCCTGGTTGGTCTTGCAATCGTTGGTCTCGGCATTGTCGGCGGCTCAGCCCTGGCCGACGACTTCGTGGCGCTGGCCACCCGGCCCTTGCGCGGCGACGCGGCCAGGCTCGGCTGGTCCAACCTGCGTGTCGGCCTTCGCGTGCAGTTCCCGGCAGCGGTTTCCGGTCGGACGTTCCTGAGCCGGAAGTACGATGTCCTTGACGCCCTTGAGCGCGTGCTGGAACGGACCCGCTATGATCCGAACGGCGGCGCGCAGGAGCGCGAACGCCTGGGACGACTGGTCGCCGAGACCGTCCGCCACGCTGCGCCGGCTGGCACGGTGAGCCGGGTCACCGATATCTGGATCGAAGCTCGATAGTTCTATCGCCCTGACGTGCCGCGCAGCGCGCGGCCTCGAAGGGCCCGGCGCGGCGAGATGCCGGCCAAACCGTGCGTCGGGGCGGGATGCCGCGCGCCTTTGTCCCTCCCCACTTCAATCCTGAAAGGAGTTCGCCATGGCGAACAGCCTCTCGGCGGTGATGCCGAAAATCCTGGCGCGCGGCCTACTGGCCCTGCGCGAGCAGGCGGTGATGCCGCGGCTTGTGAATGCCGACTATTCCAACGACGCGGCCCGCAAGGGCGACACCATCGACGTGCCGCTGCCAAGTGCAGTGGCGGCGAGCGATGTGGCCCCGTCGAACACCGCGCCGGCCCCGGTCGACACCGCGCCGACGGTCGTGCAGATCCCGCTGAACCACTGGAAGAAGGCGGGCTTTCACCTGACCGACCGCGAGGTGCTGGAGATTGACGCGGCCGAAAGCTTCGTGCCGATGCAGATGTCGGAGGCGGTGCGGGCCCTGGCCAACGCCGTCAACGCCTCGGTACACGCCGAGTATGCCGGGATCTACGGTTTCGTCGGTACCGCGGGCAGCACGCCATTCGGCGCGGATGTCTCCAATGCCACCGCCGCCCGCAAGTTGCTGAACAAGCAGTTGGCACCGCGCTGCGACCGGCGCGGGGTGCTGGACTTCGACGCCGAGGCTAACGCGCTGGCTTTGCCGCAGTTCTCCGACGCCGAGAAGATCGGCTCGGCCGGCGTGAAGATCGAAGGCGAGATCGGCCGCAAGTTCGGCATCGACTGGGTCGCCGACGACGGCGTTCCGAACCATGTTGCCGGCACCGCATCGGATACCGGCAGCTACACCATCACAGCGGCGGCAAGCGCATCGGCCGGGGCATCCACGGTCTCGATCAAGTCTGATACCGGTACCCCGACCCTGGTTGCCGGCGATGTGCTCTCGTTTGCCGGGCACGAGCAGACCTATGTGGTGACCGCGGGGACCGCGCTGTCGACCGGCGGCGTGGCGGTGGCAATCGCGCCGGCGTTGCGGGCTGCAGTGGCGAACGCCGCGGCGGTGTCCGTACGGGCGAGCCATGTCGTGAACATGGCGTTCCATCGCGACGCCTTCGCGCTGGCTATGCGCCCGCTGTCGGCCGGGATGGCCGACCTGGCGCTTGGCAACCGTATCCTGGCGATGACCGACGCCCAGACCGGGCTGTCGCTGCGGCTGGAGGTCAGCCGCCAGTACAAGCAGACGGTCTGGGAGTTCGACGTCCTGTGGGGCGTCAAGCTGGTGCGGCCGGAACTGGCGGTGCGCATCGCCGGCTGACCGCCAGTACCTCCTCCCTGCCGCCGGGCACCTCGAGGCCGGTCGCGTACGCCGCGACCGGCCTTCTCTTTGACTGGTGGGGTCTATCACTTCAGGAGCCGCCATGCCGGACGACCCGACACACGCCCCGGTTCGAGCTCGACGGGTCGAGACCTTGCCGACCGTCGTGCTGGAACACGCCCGAACCGGCCAGCCAATCGTTGTCGACCTGCGTGATTACCTGGCCGGCAAGGACGGGCGTTACGCCGACTGGCGGCTGTTCGGACAGGGCCGCTTCATCGACCCGCCACCGCTCAAGAGCGAGGGTGGACCGCCGGATCCGGAGCCGTCCGGGAACGATAACATCGAACCGACAACGGATGTCCTCGACGCCGAGCTGCCCGCAACCCGCCGCCGTCGCCGTCGCAAGCACCGCAGGAGCCCGCCATGACCGTTGTCGCCGGGGTCGATGCCTATGCCGACCGGACTGAGGCCGATGCCTATTTCGCCGTCCGGGTCGTAACGGCGTGGAGCGACTCGACCGAAGCAGCGCGCGATGCAGCACTGATCCGCGCCACCGCCTGGCTGGAAGGCCGCTGTCGTTGGGTCGGTCGGCTGGTCGATCCGGTCCAACCGCTGGCCTGGCCGCGCGCCGGAGTCCGTGACGCCGAGGACCGGGTGATCGACGGAATCCCCGACCGGGTCAAAGCGGCGTGCGCCGAACTGGCGCTGATTGCCTTGTCCGAGGAGTTGGCTCCGCCGGTCGAGCGGGGCGGGCGGGTGCTGTCCGAGCGGGTCGGGTCGGTCGAGGTCAGCTACGCCGCCGATGCGCCGGCAGGCCGGGCGTTCCCCGCCGTGGACGCCCTGTTGCGCGGGTTGGTCCGATCGGATGGCCCCAGCGTGCCGGTGAGGCGGGCATGAGCCGGCTCGACGAGACATTCCGCCCGCTCGCCACCCGGCTGGTGGCGCGCGCCGGCACCGCGTTGACGCTGCGCCGTATTGGAACGCCGACCTACGATCCGTCGACCGGAAGTGTGTCCGGAGCCACCGTCGACCATCCGGTCACCGGCGTGATTGAGGATGTCGAGACCGCACACCCCGACGGCCTGGTACGCCGCGGTGACCGGATGATCACCCTGGCCGCCGAGCCGTTGTCGGCCGAGCCGGTGCCTGGCGATGCGGTGCTGATCGGCGACGCGGTGCACCGGGTGCTGTCGGTCTCCACGACCTGGGCAGGCGACCGGCCGGCGCTGTTCCGCCTGCATGTGAGGCGCTGAGCCTGCCAGCTTGGCGGCGCGCTCGATCCAACCGTCTCCAGGGGCGCCGCGTGCGGTGATCCCGGGGGCTGGCCGTCGCTCTGTGCTTCCCGAACCAATTGCTTCCGATTCACCCGCAAGGAGTAACCCACGATGGCCGACGCCAGCCGCGCGCAGCTGTACTACCTCGCCGAATCCAGCTGGGGGGTGACCCCGGCGGCGGCGCTGAACCAGATGCGGTTCACCAGTGAAAGCCTGGGCTTTCAGATCCAGAACACCACGAGCCGGGAAGTCCGGGCCGACCGGCAGATCGCCGATCTGATCCAGACCGGCGCCGAGGCGTCGGGCAGCGTTGAGCTGGAGTTGAGCTATGGCGCCCATGACGCGCTGGTGGCCGCCGCGCTGTTCTCGGCGTGGGGTGCACCGGTATCGGTCTCGGTTGCCGACGACATCGCGGCTTCGAATTCGGGCGGATCGCTGACCAGCACCACGACCGATTTTACCGCATCCGGGATCGTCGTCGGCCAGTGGTTGCGGGTCGGTGGGTTCGCGGCGTCCGGTGGCACCAACAACGGCTACTACCGAGTGACATCGGTGGCGGCCAACGCGCTCGGCGTGTCACCGGTACCAAACGCCGATGAGTCGGCAACCGGCCTGACCGTCGAGATTGCCGGCAGCCTGCTGCGCAACGGCGTGACCGAGACCTCGTTCACCATGGAGAAGCAGTTCGACGATGTCGGTCAGATGGTGGCGTTCACCGGCATGGTGCCTGGCTCGTTCTCGCTCGACATTCGCACCGGTGCTGTGTTGACCGGATCGATCGGCTTCTCCGGCAAGTCAGCGGTCATCGGCGCCAGCTCGGTCGGTACCGGTACCCCGTCGGATGCGCCCACGAACCCGGTGATGAACGCCGTCGGCAATGTCGGCGATGTCCGGGAGAACGGCGTGAAGCTTTCCGAAGCGGCCCTGCGATCGCTGTCTGTGCGGCTCGACAATGGCCTGCGTGGCATCCAGGCGGTCGGTTCGCTCGGCAACGTGGATATCGGGACCGGGCGCTGCGCCGTCACCGGCCGGGTCTCAGTCTATTTCACCGACGGCGCGCTGTACGCCAAGTACCTGGCCGGAACGCCGACCAGCCTGTCGTTCCGGGTGAACGACAGTGCCGGCAACGGCTACGTCGTCACCCTGCCGCACGTGAAGCTGACCCGCGGCACCATCGTTGCCGGCGGCAACGACCAGGACGTGCTCGCCGAGTTCGACGTCCAGGCGCTGCGCGACCCGGCGACCGACTGCACCCTGCAGATCGACCGCTTCGTCGCCTAATCCGATCCGCTTCGCAACCCGGAGAGCTTTCATGGACCTGAACCGTTTCAAGGCCGATACCGCGCTCGAGGATGAAGGCGTGTGGTCCACGGTCGATGCTGCCTCGGGCTGCCGGCTGCGGATCGCGCGCATCGGCAACCGTCGGTACCGCGAGACCATGGCCCGCCGCCTCAAGCCGTACCGAAGGGCCCTGCGCGCCGGCACCCTTGACGATCAGGTGACCGAGCGGATCACCGCCGAAGTCCTGGCCGAGACCGTGCTGCTCGACTGGGAACGCCTGGAACGCGACGGCGTGGCCGTCGCCTACAGTCGGGAGGCGGCGGCCGCGATCCTGGCCGACCCCGCCTACAAGGATTTCCGCGACCTCGTCGTCGAGTTGGCGAGCGACCAGGAATCTTACCGGGAGCGCGACCTTGAGGATGCGGAAAAAAACTCCGTGACGTCGTCCGCTGGCAACTCGACTGGGGCGGGCGCGTCGACTTCCTGACCACGCTGGCCGAGACCACTGGCAGGGTTCCGGCGGCCCTGCGCGACCGGCCGGAACCGTTCGAGGACCTCCAGGAAACACTGGGCGCGTTCGCGGTGCTGTCGGCCGTCCGGCCGGTCTCCTTCGGTCCTGCCGGAGCTATGGTGGTGGCGATCCCATTGGCTGAGATCCGGGCGTATTGCGGGCTGTTCGACGTCGCCGACGTTGAGGAGTTCGTGCGCCTGATCCGCGCCATGGACGACGCCGTCCTGGCCCGCGTGGCCGAACGCCGCGGGGCCGAGGCGAATGAAGGTGGGTGATCTGATGATCCCGTCGAAGCGCAGTTCCCGGCTTTGGGGCCGGGATGACGACAGAAGGGCGCGCTCGTCTTTGCGTCATCCCGGATCCGGGAACCATTCGTTGCTCCGAACGTGAAGGACAGGACATGGACATCGCACTGGCAGCGGCCGTTCTGGCCGGCAGCGATCGTGGGCAGACGGCATTGGAGGGCGTGCGTCGCGGCTTCGAGCGCCTGACCGAAGCGGTTGCTACAGCCGAAGGCGCGTTCCGCCGGCTGATCAACGGCGCTGGTGGTGTCGCTCCCGTCGACCAGTCCACTACCGGCACCGATCTGCTGGCGGACGCAGTGGAGTTGGAGCGTAAGCGCCTTGGGTTGATAAGCGACGGCAACGCCGCCTATCGCGCGCAGGGCGATCTGATCGACGACGTCGCCGGCAAGCAGCGGGATTCGGCCGACCAGGTCAAAGACGTCTGGGATGGCTTCGGCGACAAGCTGACGCAGACCTTCGCGGCTCTGTTCGAAAGCATCGTGAAGGACGGCAAGCTGCGGTTCGATGGGCTGTTCCGTATGCTCAGCCCACTCATCTCCGACCTACTGGGCCGGATCACCGGCGTCGACTTTTCGCCATTGCTGGGACCGATCGGCCAACTGCTGGGTGGTGGCGCCACAGGCGGTGGCGGGGTGACAGCCCTGCTTGGTCAGGCCGCCGGGCCGTTGGGTCAGTTGTTCGGCGGTTCAGGAGGGTTTGGCGGGTTGCTGGGTTCGCTGTTCGGTGGGGCCGGTGGCGGTCTCAGCTCGATCCTGGGGGCAGGAAGCGGTCTCCTCGGCTCACTGCTCGGCGGTGGGGGCGGGTTGCTTGGAACGGCAACCAGCGCCGTGTCGGCCTTGATCCCGATCCCCGGCGTGAACCTGATCGCAGCCGCGTTGCCGCTGGTTGCCAGCCTGTTCGCCGACAAGGACTACCCGTTCGCCAAAGCCGAGATCGGCGCGTCGGGCGGCACGCTGGCGAGCGACGCCTTCGCTCTCGACGGCGGCCCGGCCGACCAGATCGGCAAGCTCGGGGAGGCGGTGGCAAAAACACTGCAAGGCGTCCTGGACCAGCTTGGCGCCACCGTTGGCGATCTCACGAACCTGACGGCCGTCGGCTATTCCAGTGGCCGCAAGGCGATCCTGCCGAAGGGCTTCTTCGCCGGCATCGACGACAACCATGGTGCCAACTTTGCCACCGGAGCGGTGTTCTCGGGCATCGAGGACCCCGAGGAAGCGACACTCCGGGCGGTGCAGAGCGGGCTGCTGCGGGCGTTCGCAACCGGTGCGGCCGAAGGCGTGGAGCCACGCGCCGCCGAAACCATGACGATCGGTCTGCGCCGGGCGGTCGCCAGCGATTTCACTTCGCTCGACGACGGGCTCGCTGACATTGCCTTCCTTCGTGACTTTGACCGCACCCTGGAACGTTTGAATGCCAGCGGCGATGCCGTGGCGTTGCAGCGCCTCGATCTGCGTGATCGGGGCGACCAGCAGGGGCGGGAGGACGCCGAACGCATCCGCTCGTTCCTGGAGCAGGCGAGCCGCTTGTTCGCGCCGTTGAATGGGGCGACCCCGGATGTCGCGGCACCTGATTCGCTTGGCGGTCCGGCCGAGCCGGCGTTCGAGTACGACGAAGGCCTGCGGCGGCCAATCGACGGCTTGGCAACGCCGCGCGCCATCACCGATGAGGGATCGGTGGTGGGCTACGAGGACTCGTTGCCGGTAGTCACGACCGAAACGCTTGGCGAGCCGCTGATCGACGATAATGAGATCGCCGCTGAACGGCTGGCCGAGGCCCGCGCCGCCATCGATCATTTCGTCCAGGGCCTGCTCGGCATCGAAGACGCCGTGGCCGATACCAAGCCTCTTACCGGTTATGCACTGCAACTGGCTGAGGCTGAAGCCCGGCTCGATGGGTTGAGCGACGCGCTGCGCGAGGCTGGATACTCGGCCGAGGAGGCTGCCGCGTTGATCGAACAGGGCAAGGACGCCGCCCGTGACCGGCTGCGCGACGCTTACGAGGACGACCTGACCCGTGATTTGCGCGGAGCTCAAGGATTGGGCGTCGTCGATCAGGTCGGCGATTTGGTCGAGGCCTACGAGACCCGGCGAGGCGAAGGCGTGGCGCTCGATGCCGACGTTTCCGGCCTCGACGAACTGCTGCATCGCCAGGTCGAGGGCATGGTGTCGGGCGGAACGTTGTCGATTGCGGCGCTCGAAGCACTCCGCATGGAGTTCGGCGACAACGCGATCGTGGTCGACGCTCTCAACCAGGGCATCGTGGCGTACACCGATGCCGCCAACGACAACGTGGCGGCGCAGTTGACACTGGCTGACGTGACCCGGCTGGCGACCAAGGAACTCGACGCGCAGATCCGCGAGCAGGAGGAGGTCGCGCGGAGTGCGGGAGCGGTGGTGGAGGCGATCGCCGATACCCGACGCCGGCTCGCCCTCGATCCGGCGCTCTCGATCCTGTCGCCACAGGAGCAGTTGGAGGAAGCCCGGCTGCGCTTCGAAGACCTAGCGGGCCGATCGTTGGCCGGCGATCAGGCGGCCCAAGCTGAGCTGCCGGAGGCGAGCGAGGCGTATCTGAAGTTGGCCCGCGACTTCTACGCCAGCAATGAGGACTACGCCCGGGTGTTCCGCCAGGTCGATGCGGCACTGCGTGACACCAGCGACATCGCCGACCGGCAGTTGCAGGTCGCCGAGGCCCAGTTGGAGGAACTGAAGCAGTTGCGTCGGGCGCTGACCGGCGAGTTTGGGGACCTGCCGAACCCGACCGCCGATTTTGGCCACAACCCGACCCGCAACCGGCTGCTGGCCAGGGTCACCGGATACGCCGGGGATTTCGGCAACGGCGGCTTCGCAGCGTTCCGAACCGGTCTGTCGCCCGACATCAACGCGCTGGTCGACGCCATCGCCTCGACCATCAACTTCGCCGATGGCGGGGTGATGACATCGAGCGGACCGTTCGACCTGCACCGATACGCTCGCGGCGGCATCGCGCACGGGCCGCAGCTGGCGCTGTTTGGTGAAGGCCGAATGCCGGAGGCTTTCGTGCCGCTGCCGGACGGGCGGACGATCCCGGTCACCGTGACGGCGCCGGCCAACGATTCCGCTGCGCGCGGGTCGGATGCCGGTGCTGCCCGCAGGACCGCCGGCATCGAGACGCTGGTCGAGGAGACCCGTCGGCTGCGGGCCGACATCGGCGGACTGCGCGACGAGAACGCAGCGTTGCGACGTGGGCTGGAGCGGGTGGCGGCTGGAATCAACGCGGGGAGGGTGGCATGAGCCGGTTCGACGACCTGCTGGCCAATCCCCATGCGGCGCGACGCTATCTCGTGGTGGTCGAACCGTTCGATCCGGCGCTCGGGACGACCCGGACGCTGCGCTACAGCGATCATGGGTTCGTCACGCGCCCGGACGACACCCCGCCGAACACCTGGTTCGATCCGCGGCTGGTGACCGCGTTGAACTTCGAGCGGCAACTGTTCTCCGGCGGACGGCTGGAGGGTCGCTCGGTGCCGGGATTCGGCACCCTGACCTTGAACAACGCCGATGGCGGGCTGGACAATCTGGCCGGCATGGCCTGGGACGGCCGTCGGGTGCGGGTCTGGCTCGGCGGCGACGGCTTCCGGCTGGCCGAGTTTGGGTTGGTGTTCGATGGCACGGCCGACCAGATCGAGTTCGACGACCTGTTGGTCGCCGTCCGGCTGCGCGATCTGCAGGCCCGCTTTGAAGCGGAAGTGACGCGAGCCAGCTACGCCGGTACCGGTGGAACTGAAGGCCGCGAAGGACTCACCGGACGGGCGCGACCTCTGTGCTTCGGTCAGGTCTTGCGGGTTCCGGCGGTGCTCGTCGACCCGGCAGCGCTGCTGTACCAGGTGCATGACGGCGCGATCGCCGATGTGGATGCTGTGTACGACCGCGGCGTGGCGCTGAACAAAGTCACCGGCGCGCCGACTGCCGGCCAATTCCGCTCCGACCCGGCGACCGGCTGCTTCACGCTCGGTGCATCGCCGGCCGGCACCGTGACCGCCGATGTGCGCGGCGATGCGACCGGAGGCTATGTGGAGACGGCGGCCGCGCTGGTGCGGCGGGTCGCGATCAGCCGGGCCGGATTCGCCGATCCGGAGGATCTCGATGCTGCGGCGTTCGAGGCCCTCGACGCGGCGGCACCGGTGCCGGTCGGGTTGTTCGTCGAGACCGAAGCACCCCTGGTCGACCTGCTGGACACCCTGGTCGAGGCGATCGGCGGGCACTACGGCTTCGACCGTGCCGGGCGGCTGACAGTCGGCCGGGTCGAGGCACCAGCCGCAGCGGCCGACGCCGAGTTCGATTCCATGCAGATCCTGGAAATCGAGCGGGTGGCGGTGGCCCGGCCGATCTGGCGCCAGAAACTGGGGTACGCCCGTTACTGGCGGACCCTCGACGCATCGGGGGTCGCCGGTTCGGTCAATGCGGAAACCCGAGCCGATCTGGCCGAGGGTTTCCGGTATGCCACAGCGGACGATCCGGCCATCAAGGTTCGCCATCTGCTGGCCGAGGAAGCGGTGCGCGACACCGTGCTCGCTCTGGCTACGGATGCGGCGTCCGAAGCGGCCCGGCGCCTGGCCCTGTTCGGAGCCGACCGCGATGCCTTGCGGGTGCGATTGAAAACCCAGCCGTTCGCGCTGGATCTGGGGCTGACAGTGCGGATCCGGTACCCGCGCTACGGGCTCGCCGCCGGCCGCAATCTGCTCGTCGTCGGCATGACCGAGGACGCGGCGGTGAACGAAGTGACCCTCGACCTTTGGGGATGACAAGCGCATGGGCACGGTCCTGATCGCCTACCGCAACCACGCCGACAACGCCGAGTTCTTGGGCGGCGGCTGGAGTTCGGAGCTACCGGCGGCCAATCTGGCCGACCGGCAGCCGAGTCGGGTGGCCCGCACGGCCTCCGCCGACCCTGTCGACACGACCGTCGACCTCGACTTCGGTGCCCAGAAGCCTGTGCGATTCGTGGCGCTGATCCGCCACAGCCTGACGCAGTCCGGACGATGGCGGTTGCGGCTGGCGTTGAGCGGCGAGTTTTCCGAACCGCTGCTCGACACCGGTTGGATGGCGATCTGGCCGGCGTCGACGCCGTTCGGAGTCGGCGTGTGGGGCGAGTTCCACTGGGGCGGCCGGTTGCCGCCTGAAGAGGCGGCGACCTACGGCATTGCCGCCATTCACGTGCTGCCGGTACCGGTGATCGCGCGGCACCTGCGCCTGGAACTCGACGATCCGGGCAATCCCGAAGGCTATCTGCAGGCCGGGCGGCTGGTCGCCGGGCCCGCCTGGCAGCCCCGGGTCAACCTGCAGTACGGCTGGTCGATCGAGCAGGTCGACGACAGCCGCACCGTGCGGTCGCGGGGCGGACAGAGCTATGTCGACGTGCAGCCGAAGTACCGGCGCTTGCGATTCGCGTTCGATTTCCTGGAGCGAGACGAAGTGTTCGGACATGCCTACGAGCTTGAGCGCATCAAAGGCGTCGGCGGCGATCTGATGGTGATGGCCGACCCTGACGACCTGCAGCACCGCCACCGCCACACCGTCTACGGCGTGCTGGCCGAGACCGCGCCGATCGCCAACCCGGCGTTCGGCCGGTTCGCCAAGGCGTTCACAGTCGACGAATTGCTCTAACTCCCGCGCCCCCGGCCGATACCACCCAGCCGCCCTGATCGGAGACTAGATCCATGTCCTGGAGCGTGACCCTCGCCGGCGAAACCTTCACCGACGCGAACGTGGCCGGCACGGCATACGCCGACGAAGCAACCGGTTTTCCGGCCATTCTCGCCGCCTTCGCCCGGGAAGCAGCATTCCTGAAAGGATTGGCCGCCACCTCGGCCACGCCGCTGACCCCGAGTACTGGAGCGGTAGCGTTCACCACGCATCAGGACGCCACGACGGTCGGCCTATCGCCCGGGATGTTGGTGCGGGTGGTGAGCGCATCGGACCCGACCCGGCTGATGATCGGCACGGTCACGGCCTTCACCGGGACAGCCCTTGAACTGGACGTGACCTTCGCCAACGGAACCACCGCAGCCGACTGGGTGATCACCCGGCCGACCGGAGGCAGCAGTCTGGCGCTCGATCCGGCACCGGCGCTGGCCGCGGACCTAAACGCCGCCGGGTACAGCTTGGACGGAGTGCTGAACCTGATCGTCTCGGCGCTGGCGTCGTTGACCAACCTGCGGGTCAGCGGCGGCGACGAATGGCGGGAACTGGATCTTGGCACGGTAACGGCGGCGGTATCCGGATCGCCGGCTAACACGTCCCTGCAACGCCTGACCCTGGGCGCCGACATCGACGTCGAGCACGCGCCGCCGACGTCCGGCTACGTCTACTGGAAGCAATGGACGGTCCTGCAGGACGCCACCGGCGGTCGCACACCGACCTTCCGGCTGCTGGGTGGTGCCGCCGGACTCTGGCCGAACGACGACGAGCCGGAGTGGACTGACCAGGATCCGGAAGTCGAAACGACGGTCGTCGCCAAGGTCGGGCCGGGTGCTGTCTTGAAGCTGTATGTGGGAGGATGAGCAATGCCACCGATTGTTGTTGTCAAGAGTCATAGCGTCTCGCTTCCGGTTGGCATTGGGGCGTCAACTCCTTTTGCAAACAACGCCGAAATTACTGTTTCTGACGGTTCATGCTTGCCTATCCGGTTGACTCCCATGCCCACTAGATCTAGCGTTTGGCATGGATGTCCTGGCCCGAGAAGATCTGCCGTTTCCGCAGTCGCTGCCGGAATTTCAGTGCTTTTTTCCCGACGACGCGGCCTGTGCTGCATATCTCGAAAAGGCCCGCTGGAATGGTGGGTTCGTCTGCCCGAGATGCGGCGTTGTCGGCGAACCGTTCCGTTTCGAGGCGCGTCCGGGCGTTCTGCGCTGCCGCGCCTGTCGCAAAGACGTAAGCCTGATGGCTGGGACTGTCATGGAGCGCAGTCACACGCCGTTGTCGACCTGGTTCTGGGCGGCTTACCTGATGGCCAGCCAGACGCCCGGAATGTCGGCCGTTCAATTTCAACGGCAACTCGGCCTGTCGCGCTATGAGACTGCATTCGGCATCCTTCACAAGCTCCGCGCCGCGATGGTGCGCCCAGAGCGCGACAAGATTGGCGGCAAGCCGCAAGAGCATGTCGAAGTGGATGAAACGTGGGTTGGAGGGCGCACCCGAGGCGAGGGCCGGGGAGTCCATCACAAGGTTCTCGTCTCCTGCGCCGTGGAGGTGCGTCGCCGCAAGCCGGGAACCAAACTCGACAATCGGAAAGACGGTCGCTACGCGGGACGCGTTCGTCTCGCCGTCGTCCCCGACCGCAGCGCCAATTCGCTCGGCAGTTTCGTCGAAAACGCCGTTGCTCCCGGATCGCTGATCGTCACCGACGACTGGAGCGGCTATGCCGGGCTTCGCAAGCGCGGATTCGACCACCACGCGATCGCCGAATGCGGAGACCCGGAGATCGCAGAGGAATTCCTGCCGATCATCCACTTGGTCTTCGCCAATCTGAAGACCTGGATCAATGGCATCCATCACGGCGTCAGTGCCAAGCATCTGCAAGCCTACCTCAACGAGTTCACGTTCCGCTTCAATCGGCGCTTCTATCCGTTCAACTCGTTCCGCTCACTGCTCGGAATCGCCGGCGGGGCCGCAGCGCCGACCTTCGACGGGCTCTACTCGGGAGAATGGACTCACCCTACATTTAGTGGGTGTGGGTAACAACCGGATAGGCAAGGGTTCATGGAATATATCGAAAGCCAGTATCCCTAGTGGAACAGAGATAATTCGACTTCATTTATTCGGTCCTGGTGGAAATGGTTCAAATGGTGGTGGAGGGGGCGGGGGTTCCTGTTGCATTAAGACCGTATATCTGGAGGGGGGCTCGATGTTGCGACGTTCAACATAACTCTTCCTGCGGGCGGTTCCGGCGCCGCTGGAACCATTGTTTGCGTAAACCCAACCATAAGTATGTCGGCTGGTGCCGGAGGCAATGCGAGCGGTGACACCCCAGGAACTGGAGGCATAGCCATAGGCGGCGACTCCAATCGCTTGGGTGGGACCGGCGGAAACGGAGCCTTTGGCGGCGGCGGCGGCGGTTCTGCTGGATCCTGGCTTGGTGATGGCAGAACCGGAGGTCCGGCCAGTATCGGCGGGAACGGTGGCGGCGGTGGCGCGGGCGTTTCTGGTGACGGAGGGAACGCAGATGGCTCAAGTAACAACGCAGGAACCGGTGGCGCAATCAGCGCTGGCGGCGGTTCGGGGACGCCTGGTGGTGTTGGGTTCACTGGCCCATTCGGAACTGGCGGAGGGTCATTCTCGGCGCCCGGAAGTGCGACTACGGGCGCGGGTGGTTGGGGGGCAGGCGGTACAGGCGCCAGCACATCCAGCAGCGTGCCGGGGACCGGTTCAGCGGGTGGTAGATGTGGAGGAGGTGGTGGCGCTGGTATCCTTGGGATCGGAGGAGATGGCGGTTATGGCGGCGGCGGTGGCGGCTCAGCGACAGGTGGATCTGGTGGTAAGGCATTCGTGGTTGTCGAATGGAACTAGGAGGCTAAAGGAAGTAAACGTGGTGTGCTGTGTATCCGCCGTGACGATGATTGCGCAACGTCGCTGACGTTCGAGCCGGCCGCGGCGCCTGATCTCTATCCTTCCACGAGGCACCCCATGAAGGATTTTGCCGTTCCGGCCGGGTCCGAGCGTCGGGATGCCGGGACGGTGGTTGACCGGACGTTGTTCAACCACCGCCTGACTGAGCTCGAGCGCCGAGTCGGCCGCATCGAGGCGTTTCTGCTCGGCGTGCTGTGCACCATCGCGGTGTCGGTGCTGGGCGGAATGGTTGCCGTGCTGAACCTGCCGCGGCCCTGAGACTGGCACGCCGAACCGGCGTTCCGACCAATCCAATCATTCTCATCGGAGGCTCTGATGACCGGTCCGTTTCGCGCGGCGGCGGGCGCTGCCGTCGTGTTCCTGCTTCTATTGCTCGGCGGCTGCCTGACGGTGCCGGCGGTGCTCGCGGTCGGCGGTGCGCTGGTCGCCGCGACCGACGCCTATTGCGGCGGCATCACCCTCGATACCAGGCAGGCGTTGCGCGACCGGTTCACCAGTGGCCGGGCGGTGATCCATTGCGTGACGGAGGACCACTGATGGCCGCGGTCACGGCGCCGCGCCTGGCCGTATCCGGCGCATCGGTCGGACTTGGCGTGCTGGTCGCCTGGGCATGGAACGCCGCGATCCCGCAGGTCCCGATGCCGGCCGAGGTGGCGGCGGTCGTTGGCGCCGTCATCGCACCGCTGTTCGACGTGCTGGTGGCGTTGCGCGACGCGGCGCTGGCCCGCATCGCCGGCACGGGCGAGGTATCGGCCGCCTCGGATCAGCGGTGATTGCCGAACACGAAAGCGTAGCGGCCGAGGTCGACCTTGCCGGTTGGCAATTCGTACTCCGCCAAGCGGTCATCGTCGAAGCCTTCGGCCAGTGCAGCCCCGACGATCGCCGGCGTGCTGCCTTCCAGGATGACCACCCACTCCTGCTTCAAGTCCGCCGGCACCGGCTTGCCCTGGGCCCGCATTCCCTCGGCCACCACGTCGAGGTCGTTCTCCATCAGCACTGCGCCGTGCATGCCGGCACGTCCGCCCAGCTCCGGCAGCAGGGAGTCACGCAGCAACTCGCGCAGCGCCGGCTTGTGCTCGTCGGCTGGAAAGAACCGGGCTAGGCCGGCCGCACCCGAGATGCCGTGCGCCAGATCGACCGTGCAGGTCAGGGTCAGCCGGTCGAAATGGGTGAATTTTGCCATCACCCGTTTCGACCAGTCGGACTGGTTGCCCAACAGCTTCATGTACTCGGGCGCGCACAGGTCGCGGACCGTATCGGTCTCGTAGGTCGCGAAGTACTTCACCTTGGTGGCAGAATCCGCTGCCACGTACCGGCGCGCGCGCTTGAAGCCGGGCATGAACACCCGCTCGTCCACATGCTCGCGGTTGTACCACTCGTTGAAGTCCATCTCGTCCTGCGGCGCCACCTCAGTGAAGGTGATCAGCATTCCGGTCCCGAGCAGTCCCATGGTCGTCTCCTGCGGTGCGTGCGAGGCGTCAAGCGTCAATGAAGGCGGTGCCGTTGGGTTCCGCAATCACCCGGTTCTCGATGTGGCCGAGCCCGTCGATCTCCACCCGCACCACATCGCCCGGCTGCAGGTAGCGCTTCGGCGTGAAACCCTCGCCGACACCCGGCGGGGTTCCGGTGGTGATGACATCGCCGGGCTCCAACGTTACCGCCTGACTGAGCAGCGCGATCAGGTCGGCGCAAGTGAATGTCATTTCGGCAGTGGAGGAGTTCTGCCGGACCTCGCCGTTCACCATGGTACGCACCGCCAAGGTCTGGGGGTCCGGCACTGCGTCGGCGGTGGTCATCCACGGGCCGAACGGGCCGTGAGTGTCAAAGCTCTTCGGGATCACCACCTGCGGGGTCAGGGTCACCCACTCCCGCACCGTCAGGTCGTTGACGACGACGTAGCCGGCCACGACCTCGAGCGCCCGTTGCTTCGGCACATGCCGGCAGCGCCGACCGATCACCAGACCAAGCTCGCCTTCGTAGTCGAGCGAGTCCGATACCCGCGGGCGGTGCACCGGGTCGTATGGGCCGTTGATGCAGCTCGACATCTTGGCGAAGGTCGAGGGGAAGGTGGGCGTCTTGGCGCCGATCTCTTTGATGTGGTCGGCGTAGTTCAGGCCGACTGCCAGGAACTTCCCGGGGCGCGGCACCGGCGCCTCCAGGCGAACCTCGGACAGCGGTCGGCGCGGCGCGGTGGCCAGCGCCTTGTCCAGGGCCTTCCGGCCCACCGCACCCAGTTTCAGAAATGCCGTCATGTCGGTTGGGAACATCGGATCGACCGCCGAGACGTCGGCGATTCGAGCGTCCTCGATGACGCCGATCCGGGTTCGGCCGCCTTCGGTGAAGGTTGCGAGCTTCATAGTCCGACCCTCCTCAGGCGATCAGCTTGGCGCAGAAATCCTTGAGCGTCATGCCCTCGGTTCCACCAAGGCGCCGTGCGGTGTCGTTGACCCGGCTGAGCACGCCGTCGTCGTAGCTCGAGCGCGCATCGCCGATCCGGGCGCTGGTGGCCGTGACGGTTCCTGCGGCAATCCCGCGTTCGTCGAGCGCCGGCAGCCGGCTGAAGCCGCCGCCATCGGCACCCCCTCCGGCGTCGTTGAAGAACGCGGCATGGCCATCGATCTTCAATGCCGCAGCCTTCTCATTCCCCAGGATGCCGCCGTGCGAGCCGGACACGATGACCTGGCCGACATCGCCCGGCCCGACCAACGAGATCGAGTCGACCAGCAGAACGCGCCGGCCGTTCGGTCCGGCCGGTAGTTCCGTTCGCGCCTCGGTGTAGGCCGGCACCGGTCGGGTCGAGAGCGCTGCCCGGGTCATCGCGTCGGCGGCCGCCGAGCAACTCATGCCAGGATGAACGCCAAGGGCGGTTGCCGTCCGGTTCGCGGTAGAGATAACGCCGCGCGCCACCATGTCGCCGCCGTTGCCGATCCGGGCCGACATGGTGTCGATCGCGGCATACGGAATGCCAAGTTCGTCGCAGTACGCGCCGCCGCCGATGCCGGCCTTGTCCTTGCCGATACCAGCATCGTTCAGGATTACGCCGCGAACGCCAGCCTTCACGGCGCAATACGCGGCATATATTCCACCATGCGAACCGGCGACCAGTACCGCGCCTTTCCAGGCCTCGGTCGGCCGCGTCACGGTATCGGCGGCAATTACGCCGGCTGGCGTTTCGCCCATGGCATCCTCCCGGAGAGCGGGGCCGACCGAACGGCGGCCCAGGACTTTTCGCTATCCTGACGGGCGGCGCGGGGTCGGTCCAGGGGTAACGGTCGCGGGGCCGCTCCCGGCGCCCGACGGCCTCGCTGATCGGGTGGGTGCCGCAGATGAGTTGCAGTTCCTCGGGGTTGCAGCGCACCGCCCCGGCAGCTACGGCAACGGCGAGCGCCAACCACCCGGCGCCTGGCCTCTCGCGTCACGGCCGTCCGCGGTAGATCGGCACATCCTGCGGCGGGATCCACAGCCCGCGCGGCGGCTCGCCCGACTGGTAGAACACGTCGATCGGCATGCCGCCGCGCGGATACCAATAGCCGCCGATGCGCAGCCACTTCGGCGCCATCAGCGCTTCCAGCCGCTTGGCGATGTCGACCGTACAGCCTTCGTGGAAGGCGCCGTGGTTGCGGAATGATCCAAGATAGAGCTTTAACGACTTGCTCTCGACCAACCAGCCGTCGGGCACGTAGTCGATCATCAGGAACGCAAAATCGGGCTGACCGGTCACCGGGCACAGCGAGGTGAACTCCGGCGCGGTGAACCGGACCACGTAGTCGGTTCCGGCGTGCGGGTTCGCGACCTTCTCCAGCACCGCGGTCTCCGGGGAGTCCGGCATCCGGGTTTCGCCGCCGAGCTGGGTGAGAGTGCGGTAGATGGTTTCATCGGTCATGCTGGATCTCCCAGAGCGAGGCGCCACTCGGCGCGGACGTCGTCGTCGGTTTCGGAATCGGCCCGGGCGGCGTTCCGGTGCAGTGCGCCAGACGACAGCCGGGCCAGCGCCCAGATCGCTATGCCACGGACCAACGGGCTGGCGTCGTCGAGCCGTCGTTCCACGACCGCAACGGCCGAACTGTCGCCGGAGTTTCCAAGCGCAATCAGGACGTTGCGCACGAACCGGTCGCGCCCGGTGCGCTTGATCGGCGATCCGGCGAAATACGCTCGGAACGCCGCGTCATCGAGTTCGGCCAGATCGGCCAGCAGTGGCAGGGTCAGGTCGTCGCGCGGCACGAAAGCCAGCTCTTGCGTGGCAGTCGCGAATTTGTTCCACGGGCAAACCGCCAGGCAGTCGTCGCAGCCGTAGATCCGGTTGCCCATGGCGACCCGGAATTCCACCGGAATCGAACCTTTGTGCTCGATCGTCAGGTAGCTGATGCAGCGCCGGGCATCCAGCGTGTACGGCGTTGGGAACGCGGCCGTTGGGCAGATATCGAGGCATTGCCGACAGGTGCCGCAGTGGTCGACCTCGGCCGCGTCGGCAGGCAGTTCCAGGGTGGTGAATACTTCGCCGAGAAACAGCCAGGATCCGAAGCCGCGGCTGACCAGATTGGTATGCTTACCCTGCCATCCGATCCCGGCGCGCGCCGCCAGCGGCTTCTCCATCACCGGCGCAGTATCGACGAACACCTTCACCTCGGCGCCCAGGTCGCTGTGAATCCAGCGTGCCAGCCGTTTGAGGCGTTTTTTCAGCAGGTCGTGATAGTCCTTGTTGCGCGCATACACGGCAACCGCGCCGCGGTCCCGCCGCTCTAGATCGTCGAGCGGATCGTGGGCCGGGCCGTAGTTGGCGGCGCAGACAATCACGCTGCGCGCCTCGGGCCACAACACCGCCGGGTCTCGCCGCCGATCCAGCTTGTCGGCCATCCAGGCCATCTCGCCGTGTTCGCCGCCGCCGACGAAAGCGTCCATGCGAGCCTGCTCGCGGCCGCCGATCACCGCGGGCGCAATGCCGACCGCATCGAACCCTAGGGCGAGGGCTTCGGCCTTGATTTGGGTAGAAAAGGTCATGACCGGCCTTGGGGGCGCAACGCGCTCGTCAGGGTGAGAACAGCAGGTCGATCTGCTTCTGGTCGAGGCGGAACACGGTGCCGTTGATCACCGCGCCGATGCGCTCCTGAATCTCCCGGATGTCCTTCATCAGTTCCGTGACCTTGGCGCGCAACGCGTCCTCGCCCAGGACCCCGGCGGTCTGGCTCAGTTCGGTGACAGCGCGAAGGATCAAGGTGTCGGCCGCCGATACCAACTCCTCGAACGCCTCAATGTATTCCTTCGGTGCGTTCTTGTAGGCCCAGATCGCCAGATCCTTGTCCGAGAATACGCTGGCGGCGAAGTGTTCGATGTACGAGGCGGGCTGCCATTCGACCGCCTCCTCGATGATCTCCGGCATGTCCGGAACCATCTCCAAAATCATGACCACCTCGTTGAAATGATTGAGATAGTCGGTGGCCAGAAGAGATGTGGCATTGATGTTGGTGCCGCGCACCAGCAGGCGGTAAGTCTTCGTCAGCCGGAACCTGTCGTCCATGCCCGGGCTCGGCGATGTTGTCCCATCCATCCCGGTTTCTGACATAGATTCTCCTAAGAGCCTGTTGCTGAATGAGTCTGGCTTGACGGCATGAAGCAGCTATCCGGTGATTTTGCCCTCAGACGGCATTTTTCTTGTCCAATTGCTTCAGTTCAAGAGCCATTTTCCACCCTTTCTTCCTCTGCGGACGGACTCCGAGTGTAGTTTTTTGATGTTGTGGGCGGCGCAGTGCAGGTTCCATTCACCCTGGGTCTCCTGCTCCCCGCGCATCATGAATCCGTCTGCGCCCTGGGTCTCCTTCATTTGCCCGAACACCGGTTCCACGGTCTGGCCGCGCAGCCGGTAAAGTTTTCGGCCCCGTTGGGTCAGGAGCTTACGCTCCATCTGGTCACGGGCACTCATGTCCCTGGGTATACGGCCCCGGGGTGGTGGAGCATCACGCATCGCCTTGCGCTGCTTCCAATCCTTAGTGGTGGCGATCAGGTATTCGCATTCCGCTGTTTCCGTGGCCGCGTTCTCGTCAGACCAATAGCCCGCGTCAAACAGGCCAACCCCCAGCACCGCCTCGTCGCCGGTCACCGCCTCCATCATCGTCAGGGTCCGGGCAATCATCGGGGCCAGTTGGCGAACGTCGTTGGCCTGGTTCGTCACATCGGTGGCGAGGATGATCTGGTCCGCCGTCACCACCGCCTGGGCATTGTACCCCTGGAGATATCCCTTGCGGCTCTTCATGATCCGGCTGTCCGGGTCGCTCACGTTGGCCTTGGCCTCTTCCTTGACAACCGCCTCGGCTGTCTTCGGCTTCCGCCCGCGTTTGGCTTTTCCGTTCGCCTTTTCCTCGGCAATCCGGGCGTTGATCTTCTCCTGCTGCTCGACCCGTTGATGGTCGGCTTCGCGCAAGAGACGTTCATGACAGGAGCGAAGACGGGACAGCCGATCTGACGGCTTCCTCAGCCCGACGGGAACATCGTCACCTCGGCCCTCCCCGAACATCCCGTCCTCGGCGGCATCGATCGCCTCGGCCTCCGACAGCATGGCGGCAACCTCCGCCTCCAGGGACTTCGAGGTCTGGTTCGCCGCAAGCGACGCATTTGCCTTCACCTTGGTCCCATCCAGCGCCACCACGCCCAACCGCACCAGCCCCGCCGCATGACACAGCTTCAGGACCTCCACGAACAGGGTCTCCAGGTCGCCCCGGTGCCGCTTGCGGAACCGCGCTATCACGCTGTGGTCGGGAACCTCGGCGCACACGATCGTCCGAAACCCAGCATCCCGCACGCACAGGCGCTCGATCTTGCGGCTTGAGCGTTGCCCGTTCGCATACGCATAAACAAGGAGACTAACCATCATCCTCGGCGCGAACGGTGGCGCTCCCGACCCACGCTTCCGGTAGTGCGTCTCGAATGCCGATAGATCCATCAAACCCACGGCATCCAGAAGAAGGTGCACGAGGTCTGTGTCCGGAACCCAATCCGCCATGTCCACCGGCAGAAGAAACCGCTGCCTACGATCTGGTTCTCGGTAAAAATTTGCCATCTCCCCCCCCTTCAAATTGCCTCTCCCAACGGAATCAGGACCCCGTCAGTGGGTCAAGCGGAGATCGTCGGTGGAACCGGTGATTCTGCAACAGCCTCCTAACGAATCCCAAACGCCGCTTGGGTCAGAGCGGCGGCATGTCCCCCGCCGCCTGTTGCTCCGCGAAACTCGCCGCGAAATCGTCGAGCGTTTGGCCGGCAATTGCTGCCCGCAATCCAGCCATCAGTTCCTGATAGTAGTGCAGGTTGTGCCAGGTAAGCAGCATCGGGCCGAGAATCTCGTCGGCCTTCGACAGATGGTGCAGATACGCGCGGCTATACCCGGTGCAGGCCGGGCAGGCGCAATCCGGATCGAGCGGCCGCGGATCGGCCATGTGCCGGGCGTTGCGGATGTTGACCGCGCCGCGGCGGGTCAGAGCTTGGCCGGTTCGTCCTGACCGGCTCGGCAGCACACAGTCGAACATATCGACGCCGCGTTGCACCGCGCCCACCAGATCCCCCGGTTTTCCTACTCCCATCAGGTAGCGAGGACGATCGTCCGGCAGCAGCGGCGCGGTGACGTCGAGCACCCGGAACATCTCGGCCTGCCCTTCACCGACCGCCAGACCGCCGATCGCGTAGCCGTCAAAACCGATGTCGGTCAGCGCGGTGACTGACTCCCGACGCAGGTCATCGTAAACGCTGCCCTGGACGATTCCGAACAGCCCATAGCCCGGTCGGTCGCGGAACGCCGAACGGGACAGCTTGGCCCAGCGCATCGACAGCCGCATGCTCTCGGCGGCGGTGCCGTGCTCCGCCGGATGCGGAGTGCACTCGTCGAACGCCATGGTGATGTCGGCGTCGAGCAGATCCTGGATCTCGATCGAGCGCGCGGGTGTCAGGCGATGCTCGCTGCCGTCGATGTGGCTGCGGAAGGTCACGCCGTCTGCGTCGATCTTGCGGCGGCCGGCCAGGGACATGACCTGGAAGCCGCCCGAGTCCGTCAGGATCGGCTTCGGCCAGTTCATGAAAGTGTGCAGACCACCCAACTCGGCGATGCGTTCCGCGGTTGGCCGCAGCATCAGGTGATAGGTGTTGCCGAGCAGGATCTCGGCCCCGGTCTCGGCGACCGACTCCGGGCGCATCGCCTTGACGGTGGCCGCCGTGCCGACCGGCATGAACGCCGGCGTCTCGACGGTGCCGTGCGCCAGGGTGACGCGCCCGCGCCGCGCCGCGCCGTCGGTTCCCAGAATTTCGAAGCCGAGCGTCATGCGTCCTCCCGCGCCAGCAGGCACGCGTCGCCGTAGGAGAAGAACCGGTAGCCGGTCCGGATTGCGTGGTCGTAGGCCGCCAGGATCCGCTCGCGCCCGCTGAACGCCGAAACCAGCATCAGCAGGGTCGAGCGCGGCAGATGGAAATTGGTCAGCAGCAGATCGACCGCCCTGAAGCGGTAACCGGGCGTGATGAACAGATCGGTCTCGCCAGACCAGGCCGGAACGGCATCATCGCCGGGCGCTGTGGTCTGCGCGGCCGCCTCCAGGATGCGCAGTGTGGTCGTGCCGGTGGCAACCACCCGACCACCGGCGGCGCGGGTCTCGGCGACCGCAGCGGCGGTCTCGCTTGGGACCGACCCCCACTCGCTGTGCATCACGTGATCGGCAGTGTCGTCGACCTTCACCGGCAGAAAGGTTCCGGCACCGACATGCAGCGTGACCAGCGCCCGCCGCACTCCGCGCGCTTCGATCCGGGCCAGCAGCTCAGGCGTGAAGTGCAGGCCGGCTGTCGGTGCCGCGACAGCCCCGTCCCGCGCCGCGAAGACGGTCTGGTAGTCTCGGGCATCGTCCTGGATCTCGTCGGCCTGACGTTTGATATAGGGCGGCAGCGGCATCCGGCCGTACGCTGCCAAGGCTTCCATCAGTGCCGGTCCAGCCGTGTCGAACGACAGTGTCACCTCGCCAGCCTCACCCTTGGCAGTCACTTCCGCCGTCAGATCCTGCGCAAACGTGATCCTGTCGCCGGGCCGCAGTTTCTTGGCCGGCCTGGCAAAGGCCCGCCAAACCGCGTCGCCGTCGCGCTTGTGCAGTGTGACTTCGACCTTTGCCTCGCCTCGCTTGCCGTCGAGCCGGGCCGGAATCACCCGGGTATCGTTGGCGATCAGCAGATCGCCGGGCTGCAGCAGGTCGGGGAGGTCGGCGATCGTACGATCGGCCAGACGATCGCCAGTCAGGTCCAGCAGACGGGCGGTGTCGCGCGGGTTCGCCGGAAACCGGGCGATCCGCTCCTCGGGCAGGTGATAGTCGAACAGGTCAACGCGCATCAGGAACCGGGCCGCATCAGACCCGAGTGGTCTCCGACTGGCGCCACGCTACCGGCAGAGCCGCGAGTACCGCCCGGAACGGTGCCAGCAGCACGGCTGCCATTGCCAGCTTGGCGGCATAGTCGCCGAGCGCCCAGGTCATCCACGGTAGGGTGGTGAAGGCGAAGGCGGCGGTAAAGAACACTGCGGTGTCCAGCGCTGAGGCGATCAGCGACGACACGATCGGGGCCTTCCACCAGGACTGCCGGCGCAGCCGATCGAAGATCCAGATGTCGAGCAACTGGGCCAGCAGGAACGCCGAGCCCGATGCCAAGGCAATCCGCAGGTCGGCGAACACGATCGACAGCACCACGCCGACAGCGAAGCCGACATAGACGACCCGACGGGCCGGGCTGGCACCGAGAATCCGGTTGGTCAGGTCTTTGACCAGGAAGGCGAGCGGATAGGTCAGCGCACCCCAGGTCAGCCAGTCATTGATCGGATAGCCGACCGCGATGTTCGAGACCAGAACCACCAGGCCCATGGCAAGGGCGCCGGCAATCAACGCGTTGCGCTCCATGGCGTGCGTGCGCATCGCCGTCCTCCACGAAATTCGGAAAAGCGGGCGCGTGATACAGCCGACAGGCCGGAATGTCGAGAAACGATCGCCGTCGGTGCCGCAGCCTACTTCGGAAACTTGCCGTCCAGCACCGTCCAGATTTCATGAGGCTTCAGGTCCTGGACGGTGACGATGCGCTGCTTGTCGCGCTCCAGGATGGTCAGCAGGGTGCCGCAGTTCTTCTGTCCGATCGTGACGTCATACCAGCCGGCCCGCTTGATGCCGCCTTCGTCGCTCGCGAGCTGAGGTGGGCCGAGTTCGTCTCGGGCGTCGGCCACGCTCCATCCCTCGACCTCGTCGCCGAGATCGCGCAGCGACACCCCGCGCGTGGTCTCTCCGCACGGTTCGCGCGGTTCAGCCCCATAGGGGGCCAGCCGGGCGAGCTCGGCTCGGTTGGGCCCGCAACCCGTGAGTAGGCCGGCAAGTACCAGCACGGCGACGGTCAGGCGAATGGTCGGCATCGTCGATCTCCGTTTGTCGGCGGCGTTCCGGTGATCAGCACTGAAGCGCGTCAGTTTGTTCTAAGCAAGTATCAGGCCGATTTTGACGGTTGTGCGGCAGCGGGTTAACGGCGCGCCCCTCCTGTGGCATCAACAGCGACCGCTGGACGCTGAAAGCTCATATGCCGAATCCTATCCCCTCGACCGTCACCGCTGCTTTCCGGCTCTATCAGGCGGCGCGGTCGGACGCCGCATTCGCCGCGTTGGAGGAAGCCGGCGACGCCGCGCTGGGGCATGCGGCCGGGCAACTGCTGCTCGGCGCCCTCCTACTTGATCGTAGTGATCTAAGACGGGCCGCCGGCGCGTTTCGGCGAGCCGTTCTCCTGGATCCTGGTTTCGGTCGCGCCTGCGTCAACGCGTCGGTGGTGTTGCGGCGCCTGAACCGATTGGAACCAGCACGGAGGGCTGCTGACTGGTCGGTGTGCGTCGACCCGGTCGGCCACGCCGCCCGCAATGCCCGGTCGGCGGTGCTGCTTGATCTTGATCGGCCTGCCCAGGCACAGGTCGATGCCGACACTGTCTTGGCCAGCGCTCCGGATGATGCCGAAGCGCTGCTCAATCGGGGCGTCGCCTTGCAGCGCCTCGGGCGCTTTAACGACGCTAAAGCGACGCTTGACGCGGCTGTGAGTTGCCGACCACGTGATCCAGCTGCCCATCACGCCAGGGCCTATCTGCGGCTGCTGCAGGGCGATCTGCCGGATGGCTGGATTGAGCGGGAGGCTCGTTGGGCGCTGCCTGGTCACGCGCCATTACCGCGCTTGGCGGAGGTGCCGCTCTGGGCCGGAGAGCCGCTTCCCGGTCGAACCATCGCGGTGTTCGGTGACGAGGGTCGTGGCGACATGATCCAGTACGTCCGGTTTCTGCGCCAGCCACCGTTCGATCAGGCGCGTGTCGTCCTGAGCGCGCCGTCCTACATGGTGCGGCTGTTTGCCGGGGCGCTGCCGGCCGCCGACGTCATTGCGTCACCTCCGGCGGGGCCAGTTGACTACCAGATTCCGCTGTCGCGCATTCCCAGCGTGCTCGGCACGGACCTCGGCACGATCCCCGCGCAGGTTCCCTACCTACCGGTCGAATCCGAGCGGGTGGCGCGCTGGCGCTCCCTGATCGGTGATCACGGACTGCGCATCGCGATATGTTGGCAGGGTAATCCCGGCACGCCGGTCGATCGCGGCCGGTCGATTCCGCTGGCAAGCTTCGCACCGCTGGCCGCCGTACCGGGGGTGCGACTGATCGCGTTGCAGGCGCGCCACGGTGTCGACCAGTTGGCCAACCTGCCGGCCGGCATGACGGTGGAAGTGCTCGGCCCCGACTACGACCGCGGCCCGGATTCGTTTGTCGATCCGGCGGCGGTCGCCCAGGCGGTGGACCTGGTGATCAGTTCCGACACCGCGCTCGCGCATCTGGCCGGTGCGCTCGGCCGACCGGTCTGGCTGGCGTTGCGCCGGGTTCCCGATTTCCGCTGGCTGCTCGATCGCGACGACAGCCCCTGGTACCCGACGATGCGGCTGTTTCGTCAGCGCAGTGAAGGCGACTGGGGTGAGTTGATCGGTCGGATGGTCGAGGCCTTGCGGGACTATCGCTAAGAGGCTGGCCGCTGCTGCTGGGTCGGGTCGATGCTCGACAGCGCCATCAGGACATCGCCGGGAACGTCTTGCGGCGGGTAGATCACCGTCCGGTTGATTCGCTGCTTCAGCGCCTTGGTCTCCAGCCCCGCCTGTGTCACCGCGCGTTCCCAGCCCTGGGTGAGCACCGCGCCCGATCGGCCCAGGTCGAGGCAGGTGACGTAGCGCAACTGCGTATACGGCACCATCGGCATACCGAGCAGGTCGCGGGCGGCGTTCTCGCCGGCGAAACGCCCTAGTTGCAGCGCGTGCTGGCAGGATTGCAGCGCCCGATGGCCGTTGCCTGTGTCGGCGGCGGCGCTGTCGCCGGTGACGAAGATGTCCGGGGCGGCTGGCGCGCGCAATGCGCTGTCGACCACCACCCGGCCCAGTCCGTCGCGTTCTCCCGGCACTTGCGCAGCGAACGGAGCGGCCTGCATTCCCGTCGCGACCACCACCGCGTCGACATCCATCGGATCACCGTCCGCCAGTGTGATCCGTCGCGGGTCCAGCCCGGTGATCGTCGCCGACAGGCGCAGTTCAACCCGGGCGGCCGCCAACGCGGCCTCGATCGTGGCGCGCGGCCCCGATCCGAGTTCAGGTCCGACCGCATCAGCGCGGTCCAGCAGGACAATCCGGGCCCGTTCGGCCAGCGCCTCACCGGCATGCAGCGCCAGCCGGTCGCGCAGTTCCAGCGCCAACTCGATTCCGGTGAAACCGGCTCCGACGATTGCGATGCTTGGGTTGCCGCCGGCCTGGGCGATTTCCTGCAGGCGGCGGTCGAACGCCATCGCCTCGCTGATCGTGTCGATGCTGAAGGCCGCTTCGGCCCCGGACACTGGCGGTCGGCGCATCTGGCTGCCGGTGGCGACGACCAGTCGGTGAAAACCGATGCGTTCGCCGGCGCTCAGGATGACACCACGCCTTTCGACATCGATGGCGGCGGCCTCGCCCTGCCGGAACGCTACACCAGCCTTTTCCAGCAACGGGCGTAGGTCGATCCCGAGCTGTTCGGGGTTCGCCTCGTAGAGCCGTGGCCGCATCTCCAGGACCGGCTCGCGCGAGACCAGTGTCACCAAGGCTCGGTTTCCTGCGACGCGTTTGGCGGCCAGCGCTGCCCAGAACCCGGCAAAGCCCCCGCCGACGACCAGAATGCCCTCAGTCACGATTGTCTCCCGTGAATACCCCGCCGCGACGGTTGGCGCTGCGGTTGTCGAACCAGTTTGCGGCGACCGTGGGGAAGGCGGCGGATGACTTGTCCGTGACGCGATCGACGATGTCCGCGAGCGTGTGCGCGGCGAGTTCCTGTCGCATCGCCGCTTCGGCTGACAGCATGACTGCGTGTATCGAGCACACGCCCGACACCGCTGCCTGTGGTGGTGATGCGTCGTCCCACAGCGCGCAGCGGGCTCGGATGTTCCGGCACTTGAACAACGCGTCGTCGCCCTTGGCGGCATCCGCCACATCCAGCACGGTGATGGCGTTGGCGGCGCGTGCCATCCGCCATCCGCCTCGAATGCCTTCCGCCCCTGTCACCAGACCGGCTTTCTCCAGCTGGGTCAGAAGTTTCTGGATGAACGGTACCGGCAGCCGCTGGAAGTCGGCGAGGTCGCGTGCGCTCGGTGCCGTGCCCGGCGGCGCGAGCGCCAAATTCAGCAGCGTGTGAAGCGCGTACTCCACGCTCGCACCGTAGAGCGGCATCCCAATTCCTATAACTACGATTAACTAACTCGGAGTATTTAATGGACACCGGATCGTGTCAAGCGGTTCGGATTGCGCATTTTCTTGACCCTCGCTCCGGCGCCTCCCTAGACTTCCGGACCCGCGTAACAAGCAAACACCCTAAGAAGCGGACTTTCTGGAGGAACGCCCTTTGCCCGCGACATCCGTGCCGCGCAATCTCGATGTTGACCGTTTGCTGTCCCATCATCGGCTGATGTGGCGGATTCGCGCCTTCGAGGAAGCGGCTTTGCAGGCCAACACCGAGAAGCTGGTGCTGGGCGCGATCCATCCGTCGATCGGCCAGGAGGGCATCGCTGTCGGCGTCTGCTCGAACCTGAACCGCGACGACATCCTGTCTTCGACCCATCGCGGCCACGGCCACACCCTGGCGAAAGGCGCTGACGCCGGCGCGATGATGCGCGAGTTGCTGGGCCGCGAGGGTGGCACCAGCCACGGCAAGGGCGGGTCGATGCACATCGCCGACTTCACGGTCGGCATGCTCGGCGCCAACGGCGTGGTCGCGGCCAACATCCACATCACCGCCGGTGCCGCCCACGCCATCAAGCTGCGCGGCGAGAACCGGGTCGCCTGCTCGATCTTCGGCGACGGCGCGATCAACAGGGGGCCGTTCCTGGAAGGGCTGAACTGGGCCAAGGTGTTCGAGTTGCCGGCGCTGTTCGTGTGCGAGGACAACGGCTTTGCATCCACCACCCGCACCGCCGCGATGACCGGCGGCCCCGGTCCGGCCGCACGCGCCGAGGCGCTGGGTGTGCCGGCGGTCGAGGTCGACGGCAACGACGTGCTGGCGGTCGACGAGGCTACGCGTGAGGCGGTGGTGGCGATCCGCGCTGGCGGCGGCCCGCGCTTCATCGTCGCCAAGACCTACCGGCTGACCGGCCACACCGCCTCCGATCCTGCCGCCTATCGCCCGAAGGACGAAGTCGATGCGGCGTGGCGCGACGACCCGATCGCTCGGCTGGCCCAGACCCTGGCTGACGCCGGCGTGAAGGGGATGACCCTGGCCGAGAACGAGCGCGTGGCCAAGGACGAGATGGACGGCGTCTACGCCGACGCCAAGGCGGCACCCTGGCCGCCGCTGTCGCGCGGCTACGAGGACGTGCAGGACGCGGGCGACCCGCGGCAAGGAGCTTTCTGATGGCGACGCTGACCTACGCGGAAGCCGGCAAGCAGGCCCTGGCCGAGGAGATGCGCCGCGACCCGCTGGTGTGGGCGGTCGGTGAGGATCTCGGGCGTGGCGGGGTGTTCGGCCAGTACAAGGGCATGGTCGAGGAGTTCGGGCCGCTGCGGATCTCCGACGCGCCGATCTCCGAGGCCGCCATCCTGGGCTCGGCGGTCGGTGCGGCGATGACCGGCACGCGGCCGGTGGTCGAGATGCGGTTCGCCGATTTCGCCCTGTGCGCGGTCGACGAGTTGATCAACCAGGCGGCCAAGGCCCGCTACATGTTCGGCGGCCAGACCAAGGTGCCGCTGGTGGTGCGCGAGCCAATGGGCATGTGGCGCTCGTCGGCCGCCCAGCACTCGCAATCGCTCGAGGGCTGGTACACCCATATCCCGGGTCTCGTGGTGGTCTGCCCGTCGACACCGGCCGACAATAAGGGCCTGCTGAAGACCGCGATCCGCAGCGACGACCCGGTGGTCTATTTCGAGCACAAGAACATCTGGGGCCTGGAAGGCGAGGTACCGGACGGCGACGTGACGATCCCGTTCGGTGTTGCTCGCACTGCGCGCGAGGGCCGGGACATCACTATCGTCAGCTGGTCGGCAACCGTCCACGCAGCCACTAAGGCAGCCGAGACGCTGGCCGGCGACGGCATCGAGGCCGAGGTGATCGACCTGCGCACTCTGTGGCCGTGGGACCGCGAGGCGGTGTTTGCCAGCGTGGCGAAGACCGGCCGGCTGATTGTCGCCCACGAGGCGGTGCAGGTCGGGGGATTCGGCGCCGAGGTGGCGGCAACCGTGGGCGAGCACTGTTTCAAGATGCTGAAGGCGCCGGTTCGCCGGCTCGGTTCGCCGCGCGTGCCGATCGCCTATGCGCCGCCGCTGGAGGACATGCTGCGGATCACCCCGGACAAGATCGCCGACGCGGCCCGCGCGCTGGTAAAGAGCTGAACCCGACCGTAGGCCCGATTGACGGCCCAAGAGGATGACATGGCGACCAATGAGATGACTGGTGGCGAAGCGCTCGCCCGGATGCTGCTGGCCTTCGAGAGCGGGCCGATGTTCGGGATGGGCGGCTTCCAGCTGCTGCCGTTCTACGACGCCGCCCGCCGCCTCGGCCTGAAGCATTATCTGATCAATGACGAGCGTTGCGGCGCGTTTGCCGCCGACGCCTACGCCAAGGTGACCGGCCGGGTCGGGGTGTGCGACGCCACTCTCGGACCGGGAGCGACCAATCTGGTGACCGCCCTGGTGGAGAGCCTGAACGCCGGCGTGCCGATCGTCGCGATCGTCGGCGATACCCACAGGCTGCATTCCTGGAAGAATATGACCCAGGAGAGCCGGCAACTCGACATCCTGCGTCCGGCGGTCAAGGACGTGGTGCGGGTCGAGTACATCGAGCGGATTCCCGAACTGGTGCGCCGGGCCTTCGCGGTCGCTACCAGCGGCCGGCCCGGCCCGGTGGTGCTGGATGTGCCGGAGGACATCTGCCACGCGACCTACCCGTTCTCCGAGGAAGACTTCGTGGTCGATCCGATCCACCGCGCCGCGCCGGCGTTGCGGGTCCGTCCGTCGGCCGAGGGCGTGGCGGCGGCGGTCGGCATGCTGCGCGGTGCCGAGCGGCCGCTGATGCTGTGCGGCGGCGGCGTCCACATCAGCCGGGCCGCCGAGGCGGTCACTGCGTTCGCCGAGGCGACCAACATGCCGGTCGCCCACACCCTGAGCGGCAAGGGCGCGGTCGCCTGCACCAGCGACCTGTCGGCCGGACTGTTCGGCCGCTACGACCGGATCGCCAACAAGCTGATCGACGAATCCGACCTGCTGTTCGTGGTCGGCTGCAAGCTCGGCGAGATCGCGACCAAGCGCTACACCGTGCCGCCCAAGGGCAAGACCGTCATCCACCTGGACATCGTCGCCGAGGAGATGGGCCGTACCCTGATGCCGCAGCTCAGCCTGTGGGGCGATGCGCGGGAAACCCTGGACGAGTTGCGCGTCGCACTCGCCGGATCCGGCATGAAGGAGCGGCTGGCCGGCTGGGCGGGTGACGTGCCGAAGCGCATGGCGGTCTGGCGCAAGGACGTCGACGCGCGTCTGACCTCGCAAGAGCGGCCGATCAACATGGCCCGGCTGCTGCACGAGTTGAACCTGAACCTGCCGGCCGACGCCACGCTGGTGGCCGACGGCGGATTCGCCGCCCACTGGGGCGGGCTGCTGTACGACACCAAACAACCGGGTCGCGGCTTCGTGCCGGATCGCGGCTTCGCCTCGATCGGCTACGGCGTGCCGGGCGGTATCGGTGCCACCCTGGGGGCGGAGCACGACAAGCTTGGCCCGGTGGTGGCGCTGACCGGCGACGGCGGCTTCAACATGGTGATGGGCGAGTTGGAGACGGCCCGCCGGCTGGGCCTCGCCTTCACCGTGATCGTCGTGAACAACGCGGCCTCAGGTTACGTGAAGGCGCTGCAGCACCTGATGTACGGCGCCGACGCCTACCAGTCGTCGGACTTGGCCGAGACCAACTACGCCAACGTGGTGGAGGCGTTCGGCTGCAAAGGCATCCGGGTCGAGCGGCCGGAGGAATTGGGGGCAGCCCTGCAGGCGGCGATGGCTGAGAAGGGGCGGCCGACCGTGCTGGACGTGGTGGTGACCCGCGACCCGGCGAAGATGCTGCCGGCGGTCGACAACCGCACTGTCCAGGTCAAGAAGGGCGACCGGGTGGCTTAGGCGGCACGGTCTACCCGCAGACTCGGTCCGCACGATGGTCGATCGGACTGTCGAGATGCGTCTCGATGATGCCGTCGGGGTCGACGTTGACCGTGCTGGTCGAGCTGAGCAGGGCAACGACCATTCCGCCGAAGACAAATCGAGCGACACCGCTGTCGTCGGCAACCGGAAGCATGAGCCGGCCGCTCTCCCTAAACTCCTGGCCGATCGGCGTCATGCGCGCGCGGAAGTAGATCGCACGGGGCGCAGCAATGCAGTCGGCGTAGAGCGCCAGCCGTCGGCGACCCAGTTCCGAGTGCAACTTGGTGTCCAGGTAAGCTCCGGTAGGCTCATATCCGAGATCGTCGGTGAAACGCGTACCCGCCAGACGGCACCGGAAACGGCCATCCTGCTCTCGCTCATAAATGAAGGCGTGCGGTATTACGGTTTTCGGCAGATCGAGCACGTCCATGCCACCACGCCCTGGCAGTTCCCGCCCGCTGCGGCTCTGCGCCTGCCAATGGACGTACAGGTCGTGCAGCGGCTGTTCTCGGATGAAACCTGCCAGCATATCCATCCCAAAACGTTTTCCATGGTTCAGCCAGGATAGTACCCTGGTGCAGGGTCTCCAAGCACGGGCTGCCGTCACCCACCGTCGCGAAACAGCGCCGCTCGATTAGTGCGGTACGGCACCCGGATCAAAGCGTCGCGGCGGACGCCAAGGTCGCCGTGACAAACTCGGCGTGCGGGTTGATGTCGTCTCGTTGGATCCGGACTATGCATGGGTCCTGTCGATGATCGAGAAATCGACGTCCGGATACTCGGCGAAGAGAGTGCGGACCCAGGCTCGTTCGTCGGCGGTGAACATCGCACCGCGACCTGAGCTGCCGCGATTGAACCGCAACGCACCCCGTTCGGCTTCGGACAGAGCGGCCGGGTCGGCGGTCGACACAATCCCGTCGATCCGGGCCGCATCGGCTACGACCTGCGTATGGTCGAAAACCCGGCGGACGACTGCTGCGGGTTCGTCCCTGACCTGCTCGTAGGTGATCCAAAGGACGCTGAACTCGCGCTCGGCAGCGCGCCAGCTGGCGACCATGTCGACGTAATGACGGGCCATCCGCATGATGGTGATCCGTCGGCGTTGCGCGGCGTCGAGCCGATCGAATTGGGCGTCGGCGTATCGTCGGTGCCGGCTTTGCTCAAGGTAGCTTGCCAGGGAGTCGAAGATGTCCCGGGTCTGCACGACCGGGTTGAGATCGAGCAGGCGAAGCATGGCCAACGTCCGCAGGTTGGCGTCCAGATGCGAATGCACGACGCCACCAACCTCGATGGAGCGCAGCAGATCGCCGCGATCGACGTTCACGCCAACGGGATCGTTGATGGAGTGCGGCGATGTCATCGGCCGTTGAAGGATCCGCGCGATCATCGAGCATAGATACGTGCTCGCGGATTTCGGCATCGCGGCGACAAGGATCCGGGCCGGTGTTCTGCCAAGCTGCTCGTTCTCGGTCAGATAGCGTAGCGCGGTCTGTCGGCTGCCGGCGCCGCGGGGCGGCGAATGTGCGATGGCCCGTTCAAGGTTGGGCAGGCCGACGAAGATCGATCCCCCGCGATCCCGGACGGCGGTGATCATCGCCAGGTAATGGCGGGTCTCGTACTCCTCCATGCTGCGCGTCAGTGTCGCCAGTGTCTGAAGCTGCGCGCCCAGGATCAGGATGCGTCGCGCCTTCAGGTCGGCGGCAACAGTGCGATCAGGAATCACGTCAGGCGTTGCGGCCAGTTCAAGGTACCCACCGGGCGCGTCCGGCCGAAGGAGGACCCTCAGCACGGCGGTCGCTGTTCTGGCGGACCCATCGCCAATAGATTGTCCGAAGTCCACGTTTGCTATCGTCGATGCCGACACTGTGTTTTTAAACGGTCTAACGTTGATATGGACGCCGTGCGCTGTGTAAACGCTATCCCAAACCAGAGCAATCAGCGTCCTGGTTGCCGGGGGAGGTACTGCGCGGCGCCAGGATTGGCTTCATTCCGTCGGCACGACGGTGTCACCCGCAACGGCGACCCGCGTCGGTGCCGATCGGTTCGTCGCAGTGGGTGGCGATCATCCCGTCCGGTGCGGCATGTTCTGGATCGGCGTCGGCAATCCGGGCGACCAGCATCCCGCCGAACACGAAGCGCGGCGTTCCGTCGGCGTCCGCCACCGGTAGCAACAGTCGACCGCTTTCACGGTGCTCGTGCCCGATGGGCGTCAACCGGGCACGATAATAACAGGCGCGCGGGCCGGAGAGACAATGGTCGTACAGGGCGATACGGCTGCGTCCGAGCGACGAACCCAGCATGGCATCGAGGTGGAGGCCGGTCGGCTCGTAGCCGAGGTCATCGGTAAACCGTGTGCCGGCGAGGCGGCAGCGGAACCGCCCGTCGTCCTCACGTTCGTAGATGAATGCGTGTGGCAGGACCGCCACCGGCAAATCCAGCATGTCCATCTCGTCGCGGCCGGGAAGACGCTGCCCGCCCTTACTACTGGTCCGCCAATGGGCGTAAAGAGCCTGCAATGGCTCCTCGCGGATGAAGCCGGTCAGCATACTCGCCCTCCGCAATTTCTCCGCTGGTCGTGCGAGCCTAGGCCGACCGCCGGGGTTCGCCAAGTCCACCCAATGGGGACGCCCCGTCACCGAATAGCATCGTGATGTTGATGCGGCGATTCGCGAAGCCCGGCTTGAAGCAGAACACGTCGGTCTCGTGGATCAGCCGGCTGTCGAACAGCACCGCCCGGTTGGCGCGATGCGGCACCCGGATCACGTCGTCGCGACGATCGCCGAGGTAGCCGTGGATGAATTCGGCCGAGGTGGTGTTGTAGGTCCGGAAGTCCCACTCCGGCGGCGCGGCCTTGCGGTAGACCAGCAAGCCGCCGGTGTCGGGATCGAGGTTGGCGTCATCCTCGGTGATCCAGAAGTTCATGTTGATGCGAGCGAAGTCGGCGTGCGGGTTGATGCCGACCATGGCCTGGTCGTAGCTGTACGCCCAGATCACCTTGACCGGCAGGCCGGCCAGCACCCGCGGCATCCGTTCCTTCAGTTCCTCGGCAAGACGGACGATCAGTGGGTCGTTGAAGCCCTCTCGGAAATAGGCACCGAGATAGCCGGCACCCTTGATCTGATGCCAGAAGGTCGAGTTCCGGCAGACCCGGCGCAGAGCGGCCAGCGCATCGGGCGCCAGCACCCCGTCTATGGTCACGGCGCGCGGGTCGCCGGCCAGGAAGGCGTCCTGCATCGCGGTCCAATCAACCGATTCGGACAGCGCTGGGCGATCGCCCCAGCCCGACGGCTCCAATCGGACGAACCGGTTGTAACTCGCGGCGATGCGAGCGTAGCGATCCTCCGACAAGGTGAAGCTTATGGCCGAACGCTCCTCGGTCGACAGATCGTCCAGCACCGACTGATAGGCTTCGGGTTCGCTATCGAGCGCGTCCGGCAGCAAGCCTTGGTCGCGCAGCCATAAGAACTGGTCGCGGTCGTGCTCCAGACGATGCCGACAGGTTAGAAGTGAGACGCCGCGCACCGGGTCGGGCGGCAGACCGGGGAACGGATCGCTGTCTGCCTGATTGTCCGGGCGCCCGCGCAACAGGCGCCCGTGGCGGCGGTAGACCTCCGCGGCTGCAGCCAGTTGCCCGGTTTCGACCAGCGCTACTCCGAGATTGTACCAAACATCGGGATCCACCGGCGCGAGCGTCGCGGCACGCCGCAGGGCGGCTGCGGCAAGCGTCCGGTCACCGGCGTGGCTGGAGGCAAGCCCCAGGGCCGCGTGCGGGCCATCGGCGCCGGGACTGATTGTGACGGCTCGGCGCAGCGGATCGATGGCACTGGCGGGTCGTCCCAGGCGGGTACGTGCGGTCGCCAGGTTGACATGCAGGGCCGCTATTCTCGGAAGTTTTCGGGCAGCTTCGGCCAGCAACGGCTCGGCCCGCGCGCAATCACCGCGCTGCAGCGCGATCACGCCGAGTTGGGCGAGAGCGGCCGGCGTTCCCGGATGGGCTTCCAGGATCGAGGCATAAGCCCGCTCCGCGTCGTCCGTGCGGCCGCCGGACAGGAGCGTGGCGGCGTCGGCAAGCGCGGCGCGCAGCGCGTTCGTTTCAGCGGTCATGGTCCCGGTCATACCAGATCGATGGTCCTGGGATCATGTCTCAATTGCACGGCCTAAGGGAGCCCGTCCGTCGGCGAGATCCGCCCCGAATGCGGCACGTCGGGCAGGTTTACAGATACGGCCAGAACACCCGTGTCACTGCGATCGTCGCCAGCTCCAGATACAGGATCATCGACACCAGCATGCCGTAGCGCTGCAGGTCGCTGACCGCCTTGGATTTGCGGCGCCGGGCGGCGGTGGTGAAGCTTGACCACTTGCTGGTGATGTAGGCGATCTTGTCCTGCTCGGCGCCCTGCCACCACTGCAGGCTCAGCAGGATCAGCACCGACATGACGCTGAACAGCCAGACGAGTGCCAGCAGGAAGAAGGTCAGCTTGCTGTCGGCCCAGCGCGAGACCTGTCCGTAGGTCGTGACTGCGATCACCCCGATGGTGAAGTAAAGCACCGTTCGCCATTGCTGTTCCTTGGCGAACCGGATGTTGGCGGATGCGTCGTTGTAGACAGCGATGAACTCGGCGTGCGTCGACTCGTCGAGGTCACTCGGCGTGTTGTCGACCGGATTGAGCGGATCGTCGGTCTCGGCGTCCCGGTCATCGCGAGGCCCGGGCTTGGCGGATCCCGGCGTCGACCTCAGCTCCCGTGCAACCATGGCAGCCTCCATCACCGTGGGCGGTCAGTATGCGCCCACCGGAGCAATCGGCCAATGCGCGCGATTACCAGATGTCGTGCGGTTGGAACTGCAGCCTACTTGTCCTCGTAGGCGATGCGGACGACCTCGATGTTTTGTGGTCCGGCGGGTGTACGCAGTTCGACCACGTCACCCTCCTGGGCTTTCAGCAGCGCTCGGGCGATCGGAGCGATCCAACTGACCTCGCCGCGTTCCAAGTCGGCCTCGTCGACGCCGACGATCCGCACCGTGCGCTCATTGTCCTGCTCGTCGGCGTAGGTGACAGTGGCGCCGAAGAATACTTGGTCATGGTTCTTCTGCTGCGCCGGATCTACGACCTCGGCGATCTCCAATCGCTTCAATAGGAATCGAATCCGGCGATCGATCTCGCGCAGCCGCTTCTTGCCGTACAGGTAGTCGCCGTTCTCCGAACGGTCGCCGTTGCCGGCTGCCCACGACACCACCTCCACCACTTTCGGGCGTTCGACCCGCCGCAGCTGTCTAAGCTCGTCACGCATCGCCTGGAAGCCGCGCGGCGTGATGTAGTTCTTGGTGCCGGCGGGCAACGGCGAAGGGGCGTCGTCCTCGTCGTCCTCGACCTCGGTGTCGGTTTCCTTGGTGAACGCCTTGCTCATCGTGCTCGTTCGTCCGGTGGGTCCAAAGATCGCGCGGGCCGGTTAGTATCGCCGAATGAGCCGCCGGGGCAAATCGGGCGGCGCGGCATGGAGACGAACGATGCGGTCATTGACCAGCCTGGGCGAGACGGTGGGGGCGTTGCTGAAGGAGCGTGGGGAAACGGTGGCAGTGTCGGAATCCTCGACCGGCGGGTTGGTGTCGGCGGCTCTGCTGGCGGTCCCGGGGGCGTCGGCGTACTTCATGGGAGCGGGCGTCATCTACACCCACCCGGCGCGCAAGGCGTTGCTGGGTGTCCGGCTGGTCGACCATCCCGGTGTCCGGTCATCGTCCGAACCCTATGCAGCATTGGCCGCCGAGGCGATCCGCGCCAAGCTCGACACCACCTGGGGGTTGGCGGAGACCGGAGCGGCGGGGCCGACCGGCAACCGCTACGGCGACGCCGCCGGGCACACCTGCGTCGCAGTGGCCGGACCGGTTCAGCGCCGATTCACGCTCGAGACCGGATCGTCCGACCGGGAGGCCAACATGTGGCGTTTCGTGGAAGCGACCCTGGCCGAACTCGAAGCGGCCCTGCGTGCGGCTGGATGAGGGTTTGCGAATGGTCGAGATCCGTGGCTACCGGCCCGAAGACCTCGACGACCTCTACCGCATCGCGCTGGCTACCGGAGATGCCGGTGGCGATGCTTCGGCGCTGTACCGCGATTCCCGGCTGATCGGTCACGTCTATGCTGGGCCCTACGCCACGCTGCTCCCTGAAACGGTGCTGGTCGCCGAGGACTCCGGCGGAGTGGCGGGGTACATCCTTGGCGCGGTCGATACGCGAGCCTTCGAGATCCGGCAGGAGGCGGAATGGTGGCCGGCCCTGCGGCGGCGTTATCCAGATCCGGTCAGCGTTCCGCCGGAGTATCGCACGCCGGATCAGCAACGCTGCCACCGGATCCACCACCCGCTGGGCATGCCGGATGCGATCGTAGGCGACCACCCGTCGCACCTGCACATCAACCTGCTGCCACGGCAGCAGCGGCGCGGCGTCGGTCGACGGTTGGTCGAACGGTGGCTGGGTTTGGCGCAAGCCATGGGATCGCACGGGGTACATCTTGGGGTAAACAGCGCCAATCGTGCGGCCGTGACGTTCTACAGGGCGAATGGGTTCCGGGAACTGGATTGCCCGGTTGCGTCGGCGCCCCTGGCGATCTGGTTCGTGATCGGTTTGAACCCAAGCGCCACATCGGACAGTGGTCGCTGACCGACGCTACTTGTCCAGTGCGTCGTTGCCGCCGAGGCTGGTGTCGCGGCCGATCACGCGGTTCCGGCCGGCGTGCTTGGCGATGTAGAGGCGCTCGTCGGTGACGGTGAACAACCGGTCGACGGTAAGGGCGTCGAGCGGACAAGTTGCAACGCCGACGCTGACGGTGATCGGCCCGCCCGGCTCCTTGGCGGTGACGAGTTCGACCGCCCGGCGCAGCCTTTCGCCAAGGACGAAGGCTGACCCGTGGGCCAGGCCGTCGCTGAGGATGACGAACTCGTCCCCTCCGTAGCGGAACAGGTGATCTTGTTTGCGAAGCGACTCGGCGATCGTCTGGGCGATCGTGCGGAGCACGTCGTCGCCCTTTGTGTGGCCGAACCGATCGTTGATGATCTTGAAGCCATCGAGATCGATGATAATCATGCTGATCGGCCTGCCTGCCTGCAGGGCGGTGTCGACGATTGCGGCCCCGCCGGCGTCCAACCGACCCCGGTCATAGGCGCCCGTCAGGATATCCCGGCCCGAGCGTGCCAGAAGGTGTTCGTACCGTTCGCGGTATGTCAGTGCCTGGAACACGTCGGTCAGGCGCATGGGTACGGGAGCGGGTTCGGTTCGGACCTCGAACCAGCGCAGGTAGGCACCGACCAGCAGGCTGTAGACGATGGCGGCCCCCATCTTGGCGCACCAACCTCCGAACATCACATACCAGGGCGCGCCAGAGACGTAGTGCAGGGCCAGGAAGAATCCCGCCTGGTCGATGCTGAGGATGACCGACAGGGTAATCAGGCTGCGAACGACCGGCCAACGCTGCAGCCAGGTGCCGAGCCGCTCGTACAGCAGGATCATCGCGATCGAATCGATGAACAGCAGCGTGGTGCCCCACACCATCAGCCACCCCATCTCGTCGACGAATTCAAAGTTCGGCAACCGCCCGGGAACCGCTGATACCACCTCGTGATATCGCAGGATCATCACCAGGGCGACCATCAGGAAGTTGCCGATCAGCAGCCCGTAGATCGGCTGGCGGACCACCGCGGCATCCTCGCGGATGTACAGCATCAGGATGATCGCCAGCTTACCCGAGAACAGCACGGTCGAGCCTGGCGAGATGATGCCGAACGGTAACTCAATGTAGAACACGCTGGCCAGATAGGTTTCCAGGAAATGCATCACTCCGAGGGCGCACAGGAAGGCACCGAGACCGAACCGGGCACGCCCCCTGAACAATGCGGCCATGACGCCGAAATAGACCAAGGCCTGAGCGAGCAGCAGGGCTGTATTCAGAAGAGTCATGGTCGGAGTGACGCCAGTTGGTGGCGAAGGCCAGCGTCGGATGCCCCGAGAGTGATCGAAGCCTGGCAGTAACGCGCGTCGGACGGGGCTAGCGGTATCGGGCGCCGTGGCGGGATGAAATACTGATAGGTGGCCATGGCGGCCGGCGTTAACGCTTGGCCGACCGCACAGAACGAGGCGAACACCACACCACCAAGCGCAATATAGGCTGCCGTCGGATTGGCGGCCGTCACCAGTCCTCCGGCGATCAGGTTGATCACGTTCAAGCCACCGGCGCTGATCGACAGGCCGGTGCCCGTCACGCCGCCGACGATGCATCCGAGGCTGAGGTCGTACTCCGTCACGCCGGTGTCGGTGTTCGGAGCGGCGCCTTCGGTGCGGCGGTTCGGCAGCGAGAAGTCGGGGCCATAGGACTTTGTCGGTGCGACTGTCGCTGCGGCGGCGCTTTGTGGGCGGTCACTTGCCGATGCGGAATCGGCTGGCAGGGCCGTGGCCATCAGTCCCGCCAACACCACACCCATTCGCAACGGATCCTTGCGCATCCAGCCCTCCGGCCGTTCCCAACAACACGGCTCCCCGACACCATGTCATTAGACGGCGCGCGCCAGATCACAAGACGATTGCTGCAGGGGCGGCGGCCACTTACGCGCGATACGCGGTGGCCGCCGGTCTCCTTATGCTTCTAAAGGCCCTTGGCCATAACCGCAGACAGCCGACGGGTGAACGCCTTCGTGTCGGGAATCGGCTCGCCTTCCAGAATCCGAGCTTGGTCGAGCAGCAGGTGCGCGGCATCGTTGATCGCCGGCCCCATGGCGCCCGCCTTGACGCGCTCGGCCAAGGTTCGGATCAGATCGTGTTCCGGATTCAACTCCAGCACCCGTTTGGCTGCCTGATCGAGTTGTTTGTGCTGGCGCAGCATGCGCTCCAGGTTCATGTCCATATCGCCTTCGTCGGCGATCAGGCACACCGGGCTGTCGGCCAGACGATCTGTCGTGCGCACGTCCTTCACGAGGTCGCCTAGGGCCAGCTTCACGTTGGCGACCAAGGCCGATATGGCACCTTGGTCGATGTTCTTGTCAGCCTCAGCCTCTGCGGGCTTGTCAGGGTCCGCTTCAGCGGACTTGATCGATTTCAGGTCGGCACCACCACGGGTGATCGACTTCAGCGGCTTGCTGTCATAGCCGTCGTACAACATCTGGACCCAGAATTCGTCGATCGGGTCGGTCAGGTACAGAACTTCCACGCCCTTCTTGCGGAAGCCCTCCAGCTGTGGCGAGGCGGCGGCGGCCTCCTCAGTTTCTGCGGCGATGTAGTAGATCGCCTCCTGGCCTTCCTTCATGCGCCCGACATACTCGGCCAGACCGACAATGCCCTCGCCGGTGCTCGACCGGAAGCGTGCCAGCGCCAGCAGCGCGTCACGGTGTTCCATGCCGTCGGAGTACAGGCCTTCCTTCAGCACCGCACCGAAGGCCTTCCAGAACTCGGCATACGCTTCGGGCTCTTTCTCGGCTTTCTTGGTCAGTTCACTGAGCACGCGCTTGGTGACCGCCTGACTGACGCTGGCGACCACCGGATTCTTTTGCAACATTTCCCGGCTGACGTTCAGCGGCAGGTCCTGGCAGTCGATCACACCCTTCACGAACCGCAGCCAGGAGGGAACCAGCCCCTCGACGTTGTCGGTAATGAAGACGCGCTTCACGTAGAGCTTCACGTGATGGCGGCGTTCCGGGTTGAACAGGTCGAACGGCCGCTGGGTCGGTACGAACAGCAGGGCGTGGTACTCGATCCGGCCTTCGGCCTTCCAATGCACGGTCAGCCACGGATCGTCGAAGGCATGGCCGACGTGACGGTAGAACTCCTTGTAGTCGCTCTCCGATACCTCGGATTTGGCGCGGGTCCACAGCGCCGACGCCTTGTTCAGCGTCTCGCCAGTGTCGTCGACGGCCTCGCCCTCGACGAAGGTCACCGGGAACGGGATGTGGTCGGAGTATGTCCGTACGATCTGCTGCAGACGGCTCTTTTCCAGGAACTCGGTCGCATCGTCCTTCAGGTGGAGCGTAATGACCGTGCCGCGGCTCTCCTTCTCCGCCGGCTCGACCGTGTACTCACCGAGGCCATCGGATTTCCAGAGCCACGCTGCATCCTCGCCGGCCTTGCGGGTCAGCACCTCGACCTGGTCGGCGACCATGAATGCGGAATAGAAGCCGACGCCGAACTGTCCGATCAGGCCGACATCCTTCTTGGCGTCGCCTGTCAGTTCGTCGACGAAGGCCGACGTGCCGGAGCGCGCGATGGTGCCGAGATTTTCGTCCAACTCGGTCTCGTTCATGCCGACGCCGTTGTCGGCGATGGTCAGCGTCTTCGCATCCTTGTCGGCGGCGAGACGCACGATGAACGCCGAATCGCCGGACGTCAGGTCGGGATTCGAGATCGACAGGAATCGGAGCTTGTCGCAGGCATCGGCGGCGTTGGAGATCAGCTCGCGCAGGAACACCTCGCGCTCGCTGTAGAGCGCGTTGGCCACGATCTTGAGGAGCTTGGATACCTCGGCCTGAAAAGAGCGGGTTTCAGCGGTCATGGCGGATTGATTTTCGTTGTTGGTGACGGAAAAGAGCGTGGGAAATGCGTGCTCCCAGCGCAACACGGAGATATGTATACATTCGCGCGCGGCTGCAAGCCCTTGCCAGCGAGGCGCTGAGCCGGAATCCTGACAGCAATGGCATTTGCAGGACCCTCCTCCCTGGTCACCGCGGTTCTCGGTCCGACCAACACGGGAAAGACCCATCTCGCGATCGAGCGCATGCTTGGTCATGAGAGCGGTATGATCGGCTTTCCGCTGCGGCTGCTGGCGCGGGAGAACTATGACCGGGTGGTGGCGGCCAAGGGCGCGCGTGCGGTCGCACTGATCACCGGCGAGGAAAAGATCGTTCCCGCCGAGGCGCGCTACTTCGTGTGCACCGTCGAGTCCATGCCACTGGATCGCGAGGTCGCGTTCCTGGCGATCGACGAGATCCAACTGGCCGGCGATCCGGAACGTGGCCACGTCTTCACCGATCGGCTGATGCACGCGCGCGGTGCCGAGGAGACGATGTTCCTGGGCGCGGATACGATCCGCCCGTTGCTGCAGCGCCTGGTGCCGGAGGCGCGGGTGGAGACCCGACCGCGCCTGTCGAAGCTGACCTATGCCGGTCCGTGCAAGATCACCCGCCTGCCAAGGCGCAGCGCGATCGTCGCGTTCTCGGCCGCCGACGTTTATGCGCTCGCGGAAATCGTGCGCCGCCAGCGCGGTGGGGCCGCCGTGGTGATGGGCGCGCTCAGCCCGCGCACCCGCAACGCCCAGGTCAAGCTCTTCCAGGAAGGCGAGGTCGACTACCTGATCGCGACCGACGCCATCGGCATGGGCCTGAACATGGACGTCGACCACGTAGCGTTCGCCGAGGATGCCAAGTTCGACGGCCGGATGCCCCGCAAGTTGACGCCCGCCGAGCTTGCCCAGATCGCCGGTCGCGCCGGCCGCCACATGAACGACGGCAGCTTCGGCGTGACCATGGATTGCCGGCCGCTCGACGAGGAGATCGTCTCGGCGATCGAAGAGCATCGCTTCGAGTCGATCCGACAACTGCATTGGCGCAACGCCGATCTGTCGTTCGCCACGGTTCGCGACCTGTTGCGCACCCTGGATGAACGGCCCCCGCACGATTTCCTGATCCGTAAGCGCGACGCCGACGATCAGCGCGCGCTGGAGGCGCTGTCGCGGCTGCCGGAGGTGACCGACCGGACCACCGCGTCCAGCCGAATCCGGCTGCTCTGGGATGTCTGCCAGATTCCGGACTTCCAGAAGATCATGTCCGAGAGCCATGCCCGTCTGCTGGTCCAGGTGTTCACCCACCTGACCGAAGGATCGGAGCGGTTGCCGTCGAATTGGGTCGACGAGCAGATGGATCGCTTCGATCGTACCGACGGCGACATCGACACGCTGGCCGGGCGGATCGCCCATGTCCGCACATGGACCTACATCACCAACCGCGGCGAGTGGATCGATGATCCGCTCGACCGCCAGCAGCGGGCGCGGGCGATCGAAGATCGGTTGTCGGACGCGCTGCACGATCGCCTGACCCAGCGCTTCGTCGACCGCCGTGCCGCAACGCTGTCCCGCCGGTTGCAGGACGACGATGCCGAGCTGATCGCGGCAGTGGCGGCGGACGGTGCGGTGCTAGTCGAGGGGCATCGGGTCGGCCACCTCGAGGGCCTCGACTTCATTGCCGAGGTGACAGACGCCGCCGACGCCAAGGCGGTGCTGACCACCGCCCGCCGGGTGTTGCCGTCGGAAATTGCCCGCCGGGTGGCACGCATCGACGAGGCCGATGACGCCGCCATCACGCTCGACGGTCGTGGTCGCTTCCTGTGGGAAGGTTCGGTGATCGCCTATCTGGTTGCCGGGGATGCAATCTGGCGCCCGGAGATCCGGGTCACGCGCAACGAAATGATTGCCCCGGCCCAGCGCGACCGGTTGCTGGCACGAGTGCAAGCCTGGTTCGAACGCCATCAGGAGGCGGCGGCACCACGACTGCTGCAGCTTCAGCGGGCCGATCTCGAGGGACCGGCTCGGGGCATCGCCTTTCAGGTTCTTGAAGGTCTCGGCGGTGCCCCGGCATCGGCGGTCGAGACCCTGGTCAAGGATCTGGACGAAGAGGGCCGCAAGACCTTGGCCCGGGTCGGGATCCGGCTCGGCACCGAATCGCTTTACGTCCCGGAACTGCTGAAGCCACGGGCGGTGCGGTTGCGCGGTCTGCTGTGGTCGGCGGCGCGCGGCAACCATCCGGTCGAAGGGCCTCCGCCCGAGGGTCGGGTCCAGGCGGCACGCGCTGACGCGACGCCGGCGGCCTACGATGCTGCGCTTGGATACGCCCGACTGGGCGGCCGGGCGGTGCGGGTCGACATGGTCGAACGGCTGGCCGCGTTGGTGCGCCGGGTCGGCCGCGAGGGTCCGTTCGCAATCACCGCCGAGATGCTGTCGCTCGCCGGCGTCGATGGTGAAACTTTCGCAGCGATGTTGCGGGATTTGGGCTGCCAACCGGCGACGCCGGCGGAGGACGGTACGCTACGGTTTGAGCGCAGACGCCGTCCGCGGCCGCCGCGACGCGACCGACCCCGTAAGCCGGCTATTCCGGCGGCCAGCTCCGCCCAGAAGTCCACTGATGGAGCGACGGCTGCGGTCGTTGTCGGCCCGGTGGCCGGTTCCGACGTGCCGGCGGCCGACGTTGCGGCCGATGCGATGACCGTGCCGGACGCGGAGCCGCGTCGTCCTCGACGGCGGCGGCGGAAGCCGAAAGAGGTAGGGCAACCGCAAGCGGCCGCCGTGCAGCAGGAAGCTGCAAAGACGTCGCAACCGGCTAGATCGCACCGGTCGCCCAAGCCGGCGGTGGCGGCCCAACAGGCGCCGCGCGCACCGCGTGCTCCGACCTACGATCCGAACTCGCCGTTCGCCGTGCTGGCCAAGTTGAGGCTTGGCAACTCCGGTCGATGACTGAGGATGCTGGGGAAGGAGGCGGTGCGCAGCGCCTCGACAAGTGGCTGTGGTGCGCCCGGTTCTTCAAGTCCCGCAATCTTGCCCACACGCTGCTGGCGGCCGGCCGGCTGCGGCTGTCGGGCACCGTGGTGACTAAGGCGCATCAAAAGGTGAAGCCGGGCGACGTGCTGACGTTTCCTCAGGGTCTGCATGTCCGGGTCGTGAAGGTGCTGGTGCTGGCGACTCGCCGTGGCCCGGCGGCGGAGGCGCAGACGCTGTACGAGGATCTGGCGCCGGTGCCGGAGCGGAAGTCCGGTCAGGCCGATCCCGACACCTTCGAAGCGATCGCGCCGGCCCGTGATCGCGGGGCCGGTCGGCCGACCAAGAAGGACCGTCGGGCCGTCGACCGATTCAACCTCGACGAAGGCTGACAGCGGCAGGCGCTGCGGGTAGCGTCCGAGGCACGTTGATTCGACAGGAGCAGGTTGCCCGATGACGTTCGATCTTGCCCGAGCCCGTGCCGAGACCCGTGGCTGCGCCGAAGTCACCCACTTGAACCATGCTGGCGCGTCGCTCATGCCGGCACCGGTCGCTGATGCCGTGATCGACTGGCTGCGCGAGGAGGAACTGACCGGCGGCTACGAGACCGCGAACCGTCACCGCGGCCGATTGGAGCATTTCTACGATGCGACCGCGAAGCTGCTGAACTGTCATCGCGACGAGGTGGCGTTCGTGGAGAATGCGACCCGGGCCTGGGACATGGCGTTCTACGCGCTCGACCTGGGGCCGGGCGACCGGATCCTGACCGCCGAGTGCGAGTACGGCTCGAACATGATCGCCTATCTGCACCGCGCCAAGCGTACCGGCTGCAGGGTCGACATCGTCCCGAGCGACAAGCACGGCCAGATCGATGTCGCGGCCTTGGATTCGATGGTCGATTCGCACACCAAGCTGATCTCGATCAGCCACATTCCGACCGGCGGCGGGCTGGTGAACCCGGCCGAGGCGGTCGGCGCGGTCGCCCGCAAATACGGCGTGCCTTACCTCCTGGATGCCTGCCAGTCGGTCGGCCAGATGCCGATCGATGTCGAGGCGATCGGTTGCGACTTCCTGTCGGCGACCGGCCGCAAATACCTGCGCGGGCCGCGCGGCACCGGCTTCCTGTACGTCCGCTACCGCTGGATCGAGGAGATGGACATCGATCCACCGCTGCTCGACCAGCACGCCGCCACCCTGGTGTCGGAGAGCGAGTATGCGATGCGTGACGACGCGCGACGGTTCGAGAATTGGGAATGCTATTTCGCCGGCAAGGCGGCGCTGGGCACCGCGATCGACTACGCGCTGGCCTGGGGCATGCCGGCGATCTGGAAGCGGGTGACCGCGGTAGCCGATGATCTGCGCGCCAAGCTGGCCACGGTGCCCGGCGTCACCGTGACTGACCAGGGGCTGGCGAAATGCGGCATCGTCACCTTCACCAAGAAGGGCGAGGACTTGCCAGCCCTGAGGCAGCGGCTGCTCGAACAGAAGATCAACATCAGCGTTTCCACCGGCTCCGGCAGCCGTGTCGGGTTCGACCGGCGCGGTCTCGATGCGGTGGTGCGGGCCAGCGTCCACTATCTGACCAGCGAAGAAGAGGTGGACCGGTTGATTGCGGCGATCCGCTGAGCTCCGTTGCGGAGGTTAGCTGCCCGGCCATTCGTTGAGCTGGCGGTTGTCCATCCAGCGCACGGTCCGACTGGGCTGCAACTCGGCGCGCAACTCGCGGTCGGCGTAGGCGGCGATGTGGGACAGCGCGGAGGCCTCGGAGCCGCCGAAGTCCACCAGGTTGCGGCGCCAGAACGCGTTCAGCAGCAATGCGCCGTCCTCGACGCGCACCGCGCGCGGGTGGTTCACGTACCCGATTGCCGAATCCTCGATTTGCCGGTCCACGGTCTCGCCCTGAAACGCGGCGCGCGGCAGCGCCGGACCGCCCAGGCTGGCGTCGCACAGGCCGTAGTGCCAGCGTGGGTCCTGGAACACTGGGCGCAGCGCTGCCGTCCGGATTGAGCCCAGCGAGACGCTGGCACCGTCGACCCGGGCGAGGGTGGCGCTCCACGGCCCGCGGCTGAACGATCCGCCGAGATTGATGTCGTCCGGGCTGCGCGCGATCAGGTGGTCCAGGACCACCCTGACCATCAGCGCGTTGTGCAGGTTCAGCCAGAACGCCAGCTGCTGCGGCCGGTCCAGGCGTTTCACCGGGACCCGCTGCAGGCCGGCAAGATAGTCGGAAAGCAGTTCCCGGTCGGCTACCGGAACACTGGCGTAGGCGACGCGGGTGATACCGTCGGCCCCGGTAAAGGTGTGGCGGTCGAGGAACAGCTGCCATGCCCGGTGGTCGACAATGGCATCGGATCCCGGCGCGTGCCCGATCCAACGGTCGACACCGGATGCCCCGCACCCCACCAAGAACAGCGGCCCCCCGACGGCCACGCCGAAGGCTGCGAGAACGGAACGGCGCGATGGACGCTGCATGGCGCCAGTGTAGCGACCGACGCGCCTGACGCCATGCCTGCGTTGACGCCCAGGTGTCCGGGCCGCTAGAAGTCGCGGCCCACCCGGAGGCCTTGCTTGGCCAGTATTCTCGACGCCGTCGTACCGCTGTTCGCCGTGATCTTCGCCGGCTACCTGGCCGGGCGGACTCGGATTCTGGCCGAGGACGCGGTGCGCGGGCTGAACCGGTTCGTGTTCACCTTCGCGATGCCGCCGATGCTGTTCCGGTTGATGGCGACCACGGACGTGACGGCGCTGGGCCAGGGGCGGTTTCTGTTCGGGTTCTTCTGGGCCGAGCTGCTGGTGTTCCTGGTCGGCGCGATCCTGGGCGGGTTGCTGTTCCGCCAGCGCTTCGCCGAAATGGTGATGCAGGGCTTCGGGTCGTCGTTCTCCAACGGCGTGCTGATCGCGCTGCCGCTGCTGATCAGCCTGCACGGCGAACAGGGCGCGGTGCCGGCGCTGCTGCTGTTCACTCTCGACGTCCTGATGTTCAGTGCCATCACCATCATGCTGGAGGCGGCGCGGGCTCGAGACGGCGAGGGTGCCGGCTCGGCCCTGGCGGCGGCGCGGACCACCGGCATGGCAATTCTGCAGAACCCGATCATCATGGCGACCCTGCTTGGCATCCTGTGGGGCATTGCCGGGCTGCCGATGCCGTCCCTGGTGTCGAAGACCTTCGGCTTTCTGGGGCAGGCCGGGCCGCCGGCCGCGCTGTTCGCGCTCGGCGCCACCCTGGCCTACCGCCGGGTGCGCGGCAGTGTCGGCAGCGCGTCCGGCATGGTGATCCTGAAACTGTTCGTGCACCCGGCGCTGGTGTTCCTGACCCTGACCCTGGTGGTGCCGGTCGAGCCGTTCTGGGTGCATGCGGCCGTGGTGTTCGCGGCCTGCCCGGTCGGGGCCAACGTCTACGTGTTTGCCCAGCATTACGGGGTGCAGGTCACCGCCGCTTCGGCGGCGATCCTGGTGTCGACCGGACTGTCGATGCTGACGATCACGGCGTTGCTGGTGTTGTACCAGCCGCCGCTGCCGGTCTGAGCGTGGCCCGGCGGTCCCGACGCACGGCCGCGCGCGCCGCCAACTGGCGGATGGCCGGACTGCTGCGCGGCCGGTTCGGCTGGACGGTGCGGATCGCCGCTCTGATCGCGGTGGCGGTTGCCGGAATTGGCGAGGCGCGGCAGTCGGAGTGGTTCTATCCGGTCGCCCAACCGTTTGATCGCGCCTTGTACCGGCACTGGATCGACGCCGACGGCGACTGTCAGGACACCCGCGTCGAGGCGCTGATCCAGGAGAGCCTGGAGCCGGTCAAACTGTCGGCCGACGGCTGCACGGTGGTCCGCGGGCGCTGGTACGACCCGTACACCGACCGCGCCTTCACCGATCCGCGTGATCTCGACGTCGACCACCGCATCCCGCTGGCGGAGGCCCACCGTTCCGGCGCTGACCGCTGGGATCCGGCGCGCCGCCAGGTCTTCGCCAACGATCTGTCGCACCCCGACACGCTGATCGCTGTCGACCAGTCGGCCAATCGATCGAAAGCCGATGGCGACCCGCTGTCTTGGCTGCCCCCGGCCTGGGGCTACCGTTGCCGCTACGTGCAGCGCTGGCGCGAAACCAAGCGGCGCTGGGATCTGCGCGAGGATGCACTCGAAGGCTGGTGGATCGACGGGGTCAGCTGGATGTGCCGACATCTCGGCGAATAGGCACCACCGCCTCTTCGCGCATCCGGATTGGCGCGCTACTGATTCCAGGCAACCAACTCTGGGGCATCGTTCCATGTATATCGATTTCGATACCGAGATTGATCGGGAAGGCACCAACTCGATCAAATGGGAGTTCCACAACCACGGCGGCGTGCCGGGACAGCACTGGGACCGGGCCAGCCGGCGCCATGGCGCCGACCGGACCCTGGCGATGTGGGTCGCGGACATGGACTTCCGGTGCCCCGAGCCGGTGATCGCGGCCATGCGTGACCGGGTCGAGCACGGCATCTTCGGTTACTCGAACAAAACCGACAGCTATTTCGAGGCGGTGGCAGCATGGTTCGCCCGCCGCCAGGGCTGGCCCGTTCAGAAGGAGTGGATCGTCACCACCCCGGGCGTGGTCCCGACCCTGAACGTGGTGGTGCGCGGCTTCACCCAGCCGGGCGACAAAGTGATCGTGCAGCGCCCGGTCTACTACCCGTTCTTCCGGGTCGCCAAGAACAACGGGGCCGAGATCGTCTCCAACGGGCTGATCTACGAGAACGGCGACTACCGCATGGATCTTGAGGACCTCGAGCGCAAGGCGGCCGACCCGAAGGCCAAGCTGTTCATCCTGTGCTCGCCACACAACCCGATTGGCAAGGTCTGGGGCGCCGAGGAGTTGCGGGCCGTTGCCGAGGTCTGCGCGCGCCACGGGGTGCTGGTGGTTGCCGACGAGATTCACGGCGACCTGCTGTTTCCCGACGTTCGCTTCACGGCGTTCGCGACGCTCGGATCGGTCGCCGCCGACAACACCATCGTGTGCACGGCCCCGTCGAAGACCTTCAACCTAGCCGGCCTGCACACCTCCAACGTGATCATTCCGAACCAGGCGATCCGGGAGCGGTTCCAGACCGCGCTTGCGACCTCCAGCATGCCGGGGATGAACCCGTTCGGCATCGTGGCCACCGAAGCGGCCTATCGCGAGGGCGAGCCTTGGTTGAATTCGGTCATGCAGTATGTCGCGGGCAACGCCCGACGCATGACCGAGTTCTTCGCCGCGGAACTGCCGAAGCTGAAGGTCGTGCAGCCGGAGGGCACCTACCTGTTGTGGTTCGACTGCACCGCGCTCGGCCTCGACAAGGATCAGCTTGAGAGCCTGATGCTCGACAAGGCCAAAATCTACTTCGACGAAGGCTACATCTTCGGCGACGAGGGCATCGGCTTCGAACGGATCAACATCGCCTGTCCGCGCTCGATCCTGGACGAGGCGTTGAGCCGGATGCGCGACGCGATTCGCAGCCTGTAGCGCAGAGGGCGTCGACCGTCAGGTGCCCGCCACATAGGCGGCCATCTGACGGACCTCTTCCTGAGCCTCCTCCAGCCGCCACTTCACCACGTCACCGATCGAGATCATGCCGGCGACCTTGCCGTTGTCGACCACGGGGACGTGCCGAAACCGACCGGTGGTCATCATCTGCATGACGTCAGCGATGGTCTGTGCCGGCGTGCAGGTGACGACCTTGGCGGTCATCAACCGGGACACCGGGCCGTCGAGACAGCCAGCGCCTTCGTTGGCCAGTGCCCGTACGATGTCGCGCTCCGAAAGGATGCCGGCGACCTTGTTCCGTTCCAGGATCAGGATCGACCCGATCCGCTTTTCGGCCAGTAATCGGGCAGCGTCGGCGACCGGCATCGATGGTGGTGCCGTGACCACGGCGCTGCCCTTGGATTTCAGGATGTCGGAAACCAACATTGCGCATCTCCCGTCCAACTCGCGTGGCGGGCCGTCGCTGTGCCGCCAACGACACTCGCCGTCCTGGTCTCCGGGTGGTCGGGAAGCCCGAACCCCTGGACGACAGGCGCCTTGTCGACGCGAACGGCCCGATCGTGTGTTGCCCTCGATCGGTGGGCCGTGCCGGAAATCATCGCTCCGAATGGCTAGTTGTGGCAAACCCCAAGTGGAAAGTCCGGAAAATCGGTCCTAGGCCACTATTCGGCCGTGATCGGCTGCCATAGGATGACGCGCGCAACCGACGGCGAGGACCGTTCCATTTCGACCAACTGTTCTGCTGACACGGCACCCCAGGTGCCGGCAAATGAAATGCTCTCCGACGCACCGACCCCGACGGACGCCGCTGGCGAGACACCCAGCGAGCGTGCCCGGCGCTGGCGGCGGATTGCCGCGTCGTATGCCGTGCCGAGCCTGCGGCGCAGCATCCTGCAACTGATCATTACCCTGGCAGCATTCGCAGCGATCTGGGCGGGGATGGTGGCGGTCGCCGAATACTCCTACTGGGCGACCCTGCCGCTGGCGGTACCGGCGGCGGCGTTCCTGATTCGGTTGTTCCTGATCCAGCATGATTGCGGCCATCACTCGTTCTTCAAGTCCCGACGGCTGAACGATATCGTCGGCTCGGTCATTGGCTTGCTCACGCTCACGCCGCACGGTTACTGGCGCAAGGCGCACAACATTCACCACGCGACCTCCGGCAACCTCGACAAGCGCGGTATCGGCGACATCTCGATCCTGACGGTGCGCGAGTATCTGGCGCTCTCCTGGTGGAAGCGTCTTGGCTATCGGTGCTACCGCCATCCTCTGGTGTTCCTGGGAATCGGCCCGCTTTACGTGTTCGTGGTGAAATACCGGCTGCCGCTTGACCTGCTGAGCAAGCACCGCGACATGATCCCTGGTGTTCTGGCGACCAACCTGGCGATCGGTCTCATCGTGGCCGGGCTTGGCTGGTGGTTGGGTTTTGCCGACGTTCTGATGGTCCACGCGCCGATCATCACGCTGTCGACCATGGCCGGGGTCTGGCTGTTCTACGTCCAGCACCAGTTCGAGGACACCTACTGGCGCCAGACCAAGGACTGGAGCTTCCACGAGGCGGCGATTCACGGCAGTTCGTTCTACGACCTGCCGCAGCCGCTGCGGTGGCTCACCGCCGACATCGGCATTCACCACATCCACCACCTGTCCAGCCGGATTCCGAACTACCGGCTCGCCGAATGCCTGGCCGACCACGACGAGATGCGCGATGTCGGCCGGCTGACGCTGTGGCAGAGCCTCAGCTGTCTTCGGTTGGCGCTGTGGGACGAGGATGCCGAGCGGCTGATCGGATTTCGCAGTCTGCGGCAGTTGGCGCCGGCTGCCGGCTGAACCGTCGCGTTCGGCATTTCGGACTGATAACGGCCGCTAGCAATCTGGTATCATTGCCGTTCCTCGTCCACGGATGCTGAGGTTCGCATGTGCCGCTGGCTCGCCTATCTCGGCGCTCCCCGCTATCTGGAAACCCTGGTAACCGAGCCTGCCAACTCGCTGGTCCAACAGTCGCTGCACGCCCAGCGCGGCACCGTTCCGACCAATGGTGACGGTTTTGGCCTCGGCTGGTACGGCGAGCGTGACATGCCCGGCGTGTACCGCGAGACCTTGCCGGCCTGGAACGACCGCAACCTGCGCTCGTTGTGCCAGCAGATCCGCTCCTCGCTGTTCTTCGCCCATGTCCGGGCCTCGACCGGCACGGCGACGACGCGGGCCAACTGCCACCCGTTCGTGGTCGGGCGCTGGCTGTTCATGCACAACGGCAAGATCGGCAACTACGAGCGGGTGCGCCGCCGCCTTGAGCTTGACGTCCAGGATGAGCATTACGGGTTTCGGGAGGGGACGACGGACAGCGAGTTGTTCTTCCTGCTGATGTTCGCCGATGGGCTGGGCAACGGACAGGGTGCCGGGATCTGCGATGCCCTGCTCCGCACCACCCGCCGGGTTCTGGACGCCATGGAAGCGGCCGACGCGAGCGAGCCGCTGCGGCTGACCGCGGCCCTGACCGACGGCCGAAGGGTGGCGGCGGTCCGCTACGCCAGCGACAACCAGCCGCCGACCCTGTATTGGGCGCGCTCGGGCGACCGCACCGTGATCGTGTCGGAACCGCTCGACGCGGGCGATTCCGAGCCCTGGCAGGAAGTGCCGAACGGCCACCTGCTGCTGGCCGAAGGCTCGGACGTGGAACTGCGGGCGTTCACGGTCTGAGCCGGGGTTTGGGGCCAAGCCCGAGCGGTTCGGAAGGTGGCGAAACCGCCTCGTTTGCGGTAAACAGACCGCGATGTCCTCGTAGCTCAGCAGGATAGAGCACCAGATTCCTAATAACGATACCCATGCCAACATATTGATATAAAATGACAAAATAAACCCAATTCAAAAAGTAAATTAATAGTGAATACGATTTTACCGGCAGAGTGAACGGTGCCTGGGTTGGTTCAGCTGAGTGGTTTCATCTGCCAAAAAATACGCTATTGTCAGGAAATCGCGTGGTCCTCGTAGCTCAGTTGGATAGAGCGACGGTTTCCTAAACCGTAGGTCGCAGGTTCGAGTCCTGCCGGGGACGCCATCCCCATTCACGATTTCCAATAGGAAACTGAACATTCGTGGGTGCGACAAGTCAATAAACCGATCATGAAACAGAAAAGGCGCTGCAAAAGCAGCGCCTTCGGGTAGTTCATCGTAAAATATTGAAAAACTTATATTTGATCGTGATTTGAGTTTTTGCTTATGCTGCTTCATCAAGGCGACCAATATAAGCAAATGCGGGTTGGGTCCGGGAGAAATATTTGTCATTACGCTTCTTCATTCGCGTCATTGCGCGGTTATATGCATCCGTCTCGATGTTCCCATCGTAGCTCAAGGCACTAATGACCTCGGCTGGATTTTCATCAAAATTCGCAAGAATCTCGGCGCGATCATTGTAAATTCCGATCATTGGGTTACTTTGTTTGCGACGCTGAGAAGCAGGAGTGTTGTTCCAGTGTTGCCATTCGCTCGATGAGTTTTTGTAACTCTTGATCGTCTCAGCAAGAATTTACTGTCGAGCAACTTTCATAAAGCGTTCAAGATTGGCGAACTCGGAGCTGGCATTCTTCTCAAACAGGTCTGCGTTATCTACTCGGATGTGTAGGATCTCATCCTGAATCTGCTTCAGTAAAGATACCAGCTTCGCATAATGTTCACCTGTAAATGATTCAGATTTCAGCGCTGCATCGTCGATTCGGATGTTGAACGCAACCTTATAAGCGTCTGGAGCTTTTTGAATCTCACCCTTTTTGATCGCGGAGACGAAAGCAGGCGTAACAGATCCATTCTCTGGCGCTGCTGAGATCAGCTTATCAAACTGCTCGTCGGTTAGCGTTGTCACCTCGTACAGAGTCGTCCAAGCTTGAACCGTATCAAACAGGGTGGGTTGCCGAGCAAGGCGGGTATCGCGAGCGATTGCGACGAGTTTGCATGCCTTCGACTTGCTAAAGTTCGCCGCCTTCAAAATCATCTTATAGGAATCGCTATCTGTTCCATATTGTTCGGTCGCCGAGAGCAGATGATTTGCGATCCTGCGCCAGGACTGGATCGCAGAGGCAAGCTCGGCATTGATGAGTTCAACAAACTCAGACGGGTTACGGTGGTTAGAAGTATTAGTCATCATGTTTTCCTTTCATGTTTGAACGAACGTTTGTTCGTCACTCAATATGGTGACTATACGTGGAAACGGATTTGATCGATTGTGACAGAACCAATCCCCTCTATCGGGGTTGGTGCTGTCCGAAACGGTTCCGGTCGGAAATCGAGGGTCGAGGCAACCGCCAATGACAGAAGCGTGGTCCGGTGATGGGCGATATCTCCTGCCAGCGCGAAAGGTCGAACCGTATCGGCTCTGGTTCGAGTTTCTGAAGGCGGCGTTCCAGGACCCGGATATCTCGGTTGATCGGCGGCTCTATGCCGATTGGGGGGATGTCGAGGACCTATCGTTCGACGACTGGTGGCGCAGCGGCATCTGGCGGGTGCTGTTCGCTATCGACACGGCGGTGAGCATCGTGGAGCCGGGATCGGCGCTCGACCCGACGGACGGCACATTGATCGTTCGACTACCGCTCGGTCGCGACCCGAAAGAGACCCTCCGAGATGTTCGGGATCTGCTGGAGGAGCATGGGGCGAGCGGTTTGGTTGGGAGTTCGAACCGTGGGAGGTTTCGACTGTCCGACGGAGTGGAACACGGGTTCCTGCACGCAAACAGATTGGCGTCCGTCCGGTTGATGCTCAGGCTGTACCGAGCGTGGATCGATCATCGTGAGAATGGCACCCGAGAACGGGTCCAGGCAGCGGCGATGGATGTGTACGATTGGGGGCGAGCGTGGAACGAAAAGGTTCGCGCAAACCGATGGAAGCGTGACCTGACGTACCTGCCTATCTGCTTTACGACCTGGGTGGGGTATCTGCGGCGCGAAAACCGGCGCGAAGTATGGGAGGGTGATGATCCGGAGTCAGCGCGCCGGCAGGTTCAGCGCTACATCTCCCGTGCTCGGGCGATTGCGGCAAACGTCGCTCGCGGTGAGTTTCCGGGAGTGTATTAGCGATGCCATCGGAGCGAATGAGCTGTTCCTTTCGCGGCGCGCAGGTTACGCCACGCCCATCGTGGTCTCTAAAGTTTGGATGTCGGGTATACTCTCTGAACGAGGTTGTTGCTGTGAACGGACGCCGGGAATGACAACGCCATGCTCTATCAGGGTGTTTCTCGTCGATGGAACGCCGTCGGGAGTAATCACCGCCGATATACCGACATGGACCGGGAAAGTAATATCTGCGCCACGAACGCGATTAGGTGATGTGATTAAGCGCAAAGAAACTGAGTCATGTGGCATATATGTTCTCAGTGGTCCAAATATTGAACAACCAGAAAAGCCACTAATTTATATTGTTCAGTCAAACAACATAGCGAAACGACTCATTCAACACTCAAAAGATCAATCAAAAGATTTTTGGAATCGAGTAACATTTGTGGTTTATAAAGATGAAAATTTAACTGAGTCGCACTCAAGATATTTAGAGATTCGATTATTAAATATATCGAAGCTATCTGGGCGTTCAATTTTGATAAATTCGAATGAACCAGATTATAATAATCTTCCGGAACCGGACAAGGCGGACATGGAGTACTTCATAGATCGATGTCGTCTGATATTTCCGGTGGTAGGTGTGGATATTTTGCACACAAAAGCGACCAGTGCGACTGCTTATAGTGATCAGAATAGCGGTGATGTTTCTGATGAATTTGTCGAATTTGAAATTGATGGTGTTAATGTGCAAGCAAAAATGAAAATTGTAGAAGGAGAATTTATCGTATTGAAGGGATCGCGGGCGAGGAAAATCGGCACTCCGTCGTGGGTTAGGACGTATTCCAAAAAGGCGCGTGACAAGATTATTGAGTCAGGGTTGTTAAAGTTAGAGGAAGGTGGTGAATATTACGTATTTGTAGATGACGTTGCATTCAAAACTCCAACGGCAGCTGCCGAAGCCGTTCTCGCGCGCTCAGAAAATGGTCGAACCGGATGGAAGCTAAAAAACAGTAAATTGACCTTGGCGCAGTGGGAACAAAATGTAATTACTAAAGTAGAAAATTCAAATGACTCATCAACACCCATGTAAAAGTAATTTAATTGATATGATTGTGGGTGATGTGTATTGGTTTTAATGAGGATTATTATTGTTGCCTGCGGCTGAGATCGCGAGCGCAGACAACCAGGCAACGTCTGACAACATATCGGCGATTGCGGAGAGCTTGGCGTTCATGGTCGGTGCCCGTTTGATCGTCTCCTTATGCTTCGCGACCCTGGCGAGCAGTCCGACCGCCATGATGCGCGCGGTTCCCGGTCGAATGGCGATTTCGTTCAGCGACCGACTTTTCCGACAGGAAATGGTTTATGCGCTCTGACGTGCATACGCCTTGAACCGTTTCAAGCGTGTTTGAGGCATAGGACCGTTACTCGTGACAGGTCGTTCCCGACGAACTTCGTGAGTTCGGTGCCGACGGTGCGAATGTCGTTTTTGGTTTCCAGCTCCAGGGTGAGGCACGCGGAATAGGTTGATCGCTTGATCGTGGTCGCGATGGTTGAGCTGGAGGGATTAAGCGTCTTAATCGTCTTCATGCTCGTTTTCCTTGAGGGTCTGATAATGGATTTCAAGAATTCGCTTCGACAGATATGCCTCTTCCGAATCAGGATTCGATAAAATATTGATTAATAATTGAGATTCATCTGATGGTGATATTGACATTTTTGGTATCCTTTCGTTCTTGAGTGTATTATTTCGATTGTTCGCTTCGCTCACAATCGCCTCGTTTCACTCGGTGATTTGTTTTTTGTTTTCAATATGGCTCGCGAAGCGAGCACGGAGCAAAGCGACGGATCAAACGATCCTATAACCAATCATCATCAGTGGGTGTTCAGCGGACGCATTTTCCCACTCAGGGTCAAACACGTCCGGAGCGTCATCAGTACGGCGACGAGCAAACGCAGCATGTTGGAGCACCTGGGGTCAGGTCGGGCAGGTCAGCGTTCTCCCGTTACGCTCCGTTTTCAGATTTCTCTCTGACGGCAAATCGCACCCGCCTACATGCCGACGGTGATGCGGTCCTGAGGGTTGTGATGCTACACATTGCCCTCCACTTTCTCGGTCACCTTCTGACAGCGGACACCGCCCAAGTGGGATGCCTTATCACCTGCAAATAACTCGTTTCTGAGTGGTCGCGGCAGGGCGCAATAATGAAAATCAATAATTGTAGTTATATTTATATAAATAAGAACGGTTAATTGAATGATTCACACAAAAAAATACAAAAATTAGGAGATTTAAATTTTGGCAGTTCATCAATTCCTATTCAATATTCCGTTAGATATCTGGCGCGAGATCGATCTGTTTTGCGGAAATCGCCGGATTCCGAGAACAAGATTTCTAGTCGAGGCGACGCGAAGGTATCTTGCCGACGCCCGGTCTTCCGGCAAGGGTGGTTGGCGTTCCTGGGACCAGGACGACTCTGGCACAGGGTTGTAGGGTCGGTCATCGTTTCCGACCGGAAATCGGGAGGCGGATGGTGAACCGAGCGATTTGCCTGATCGTCCTTATCAGTCTTGGACCCTGGATCGCAGGTGCCACTGAGGCGCGGGATCGTGCTTTCATCAACTACGATGGCGACACATTTCGCGCCACCTTTCGCATCGCGAACATCGACACACCTGAGATCGAGGGCAAGTGCGAGGCAGAACGGGATCTCGCTCAGAAAGCGAAGCTGTTCACCGAGCGATTCCTTGCTCGAGGCGATGTTGTGATCCGACAGACTGGAGTTGATCGGTACGGTCGCATCCTGGCGCTCGTGACCTCTGACGGGCGGGATCTCGGCGAGGCGTTGGTCGCAGCTGGGTTGGCGCGACCCTGGATGGGGCGACGTGAAAAGTGGTGTTGACGACAACGACGCCCGTGTTCAAGCTTCCGTTTGAATAACACTTGGTTCAAAAACGGCGGATCGAGGTTTCGGATCGATAGGGTTTCCGTAACCAGACGATGGGATATTTGTCTGGGTTAAAAATACGGCAGCTAAGGCGAGAGGGCTGCCTTCCAAAAGTCGACACGCTGGCGTGACGTTTAGGAAATTTGTACGATGAATCAAAATAAAACCTAAACATTTTCTAAAAAGAGCAGAAATATGGAAATATTCGGTGAGTTTCTACTAGAACTGAACCCGTGGTGGTTCGCGGCGATTGGGTTATTGCTGATTGTTATTGATGGAACGATACTTTCATCAGGGGTGTTTCTGTTTCTTGGCATTTCTGTGTTTTTGCTATTGGCGCCTAGAATGTTAACTGAAAGTCCCTTTATAATGTCATGGTCTTTTCCAGCAGCACTATTTATAAGTTATGTTGGGCATAAAAAATTAATGAAAATTTTATTTAGAAACTCTGAGCAATTTAATCCCGGCGAAAAAATCATTGGAAGAGAGGGTAAAATCATAGAAGTTCACAATTCAAATGCTTCCACCGAAAGTTTCTATGCATATAAAGCAAATATTCCACACGAAGTGACCGTCACGCAAAAATCTGACGTTACATTACGTGTAACTCTCGATGATGGAAAAATATTGCCAATTACAAATCCATCAGACTTAAAGGTTAATGAAGTGGTGCAAGTTGTCGATTTTGATGGGATCAACGCAACTGTAAGGAGAAAACAAAGTGTCTAACCTGAGTTCAATCATCATCGACCCTCAACTGCTAACGGTTGCGTTAATATCTTTAATATTTCTGCTTATCCTGTTTTCGGGAATTCAGAAGGTTCCAGATGGAAATGCTAGAGTCGTGGAGCGTCTTGGAAAAAGACACAGAACGATTCGACCGGGGATTTCTTTTATAATACCATTTGTCGACTCGATCAAAAAGCGTGGCGTCGTTCTCGATACGTATCTGGAAAATGGCTCGTCGAAGCTAAGTTTAATAGACAGCAAGGGAAATATTTCAATTGCTGAGAACAGGATGGACCCAAAAGAGTTAAAGTTACTCGGAAAAGATAATAGCGAAATTTATGTTGATTCGGTCGCTTATTTTAAAATTTCTGATCCGATTAAAGCGGTCTACGATATCTCTTCCCTTTCAGATTCATTTTTGAGTCTAATTGAAACGACGTTAAGACAAGAGGTTGGAAAGCTGGATGGGGACACGGTCGTTACCTCGCGTGATATTCTTAGTGATCGACTACGTGAATCTTTGCAGGCGGCGGCGACGAATTGGGGAATCACGGTTTTTCGTGTCGAAATCGAGGACATACGGTTCGACGATGAGGTTTCTAAAAGGCTATCAGACGCCAGAAAAGAGGAATTAGTTCGTAGAGCAGAGCTTGTATCTGCACAGGCAGTCGCAGACCAAAAAGTGATCGAAGCAGAAGCAGAGAAAAAAGCAAAAGTGCTCCAAGCAGAGGGTGAAAGGCAAGCAGAAATCACAAGGGCGGAAGGGGAAAAGCAGGCGCAGATTTTGAGAGCAGAAGGCTTGTTTGAAGAGCAGCGGTTGCAAGCCGAGGCGCATTTTTTGCTCCAGTCAAGAGAGCAAGAGGGTGTGGCTAAAGGCTATTCAGCGATTGTTGAGGCGATATCTGCGAACTCAGATGCCGTGATCGCTCTCGAGCAAGTAAAGGCGCAGATCAAAGTAGCCGAGAGTTTAGGTAATTCAGGTAATGCACTGATTATACCTGCAGAGGCGGCAGGTTTGTTCGGTGCAGTATCTGCTGCAATAAAGAGCTTCGAGCAGATTACAAAAAAATGAATACATGATCGGTTACTTCTTGTGGGTCGCTATCTTCGTTATCTCTGACACATTCCGAGGATCGCTGGTTCGCTTCTTGCCGTAGTACATCTCGATCATATCGACCGATGTGCCCATGTTGGAAGCGAGTTGGTAGACGTTGACGCCCTCGGCGATCCGCATGGTCGCGTAGGTGTGGCGGAGGGAGTACGGGACGCGCTTCTGCCCGTTGTCCTGGAACAGCAACCCGCACTCGCTCATCACCCGCTCGAACCCCTTCTTGAAGGAGTGGATGGGTTCTCCGTCGCGGTTGCAGAACACGACCTCGGATGACGGAGGTTCGTGCCCGAGTTCGTCCGTTCGGAAGTCTCGCAACCGCTTGAGGTAGGTTTCGACGCCGGCGTTGGCGATCACCAGCCTCGGACCCGTCTTGCCCGACACGGAGATCGATACCCGCGCCTCGCCCTCGACCGTTCGAACTTCACCGATGTCGGACCAGCGAACATTCCTCATCTCACCGACGCGGATGCCAGTGTTGCCGAGAATGAGAATCCAGTGCTGGAGGTAGAACCTCTCCCGGTGTCGGCGCTTGTCCTGCGCCTGACCGACGTAGCGACGGAGATAGGTGTACAGAGTTTGCCATTCCTCGCGGGTGATGTCCGGTCTCGGTGACACCTTCATCTTCGGTTGGGGAACGTCCGGGGCGTTGGCGATGTATCCCTTGCGCTTCGCGTAGGTGAGGATGTGCCGCAGCACGGTTCCCTCGTGGCGGAGGGTCACATTCGACGGGACCGGATCGGCACTCTGGCGACTGACGAAGTAGTCGACCATCAGGTTCTCATCGACCCGTTCGACAGGCGTCTTGCCGAAGAACGGAACCAGATACAACTCGCCGCGCCGGATGTTGCCGGTGATGTACGAGTCCGATCGCCCGCGCATGGTCGCTGGATACTCCTTGCGCCACTCGTCGAAGACCTTCTGAAAGGGCTTCGCCCGGATGGTCTCGCCGCGCCGCGATCTGCCCTCCAGCTGGTAGTACAGATCCTCGCTGAAACGCCTCGCTTCGTAGAAGTCGGTGGTGCGGCAGGATTTGACGATGTACCCGGTACCACCTGGCACCTTGATCCGGACGTTCCACCGCGGATTTCCGTGATCCTTGCGCTTGTAGAGCACGATCCGACCGTCACCCCGCAGATCGGTGTAGTCGGCGTAGGATTTGTGGTCGGCGTCAGCAGGCATGAGCACGATCCATCGTCAGAACCTTGTACACGGTTGACCGCGATACCGGCACTCGAGCGGCAATCGCGGTCAGTCCGAGACCATCATCCTTCAGGCGCCAGATATCCCGGACCAGCGCATCGCTGATCTTGGTCGGTTGACCGAGTTTCTTGCCCTGGTCGCGGACGCGCTTCAGTCCGAGTTTCACCCGCTCCGAGATCATCGACCGTTCGAACTCGGCGAAAACCCCGACCATCTGGAACATCATCCGACCGGATGGTGTCGAGGTATCGAGTCCCTGCTGGTGAATGAACAGGTCGCATCCGACCGCCTGCACATCGTTCAGGAACTCGATCAGGGGTGTTGTCACGTTAACTCGTCGAGTTAGCAAGTTGGCATGCCGGTCGTTGATCAAGCGGCATGTGCCGCGGATTTCCAAGCTTCGAACGCTTCGAGCCGATGGTAGCGAATGGTGAGGGCGGAACGACGGCGGGCTGGGACAGAGTAACGATTGCGGGTTGCGGATTGCATAGACACGAAGCGTTGTAATCCACCCGGTGATCGGAAGCCTTGCATCACCCGCTCTCGTTTTCGGAAGGGCAAGTGGCTGTTCTCGGCGCGGTTATTGAGCCCCTTGTGTGACCAATGATCAAGGCCAGGCGCGACCTCGCGCTTGGCGGCCCCATATGAGCGCAGTTTGTCCGTAATGATCCTTTTGGGCACGAAGCCCCAACGTTTCATCAGCTTGATCAAAAGCCGCTTTGCAGCGCGCTTGTCTCGCTTCGATTGTAAGATTTCCTCAAGAACGACACCGTGTTGGTCGACGGCGCGCCACAGCCAGTATGACCGGCCCGCGATCTTCACGACGACTTCGTCCAGATGCCAAACATCACCAGGGCGAGGCTGCCGTCGCCGCAGAACGTGGGCGATCCGGGGACCGAACTTGACGGTCCAGCGCCGGATCGTCTCATACGAAACGTCCACACCACGTTCCAGCATAAGCTCCTCGACCTCGCGCAGGCTCAAGTTGAACCGGGCGTAGAGCCAGACAACATGAGAAATGATCTGAGGCGGAAAGCGGTGGCGCTTGTAGCTGATTTTCTCTGTTTGCATCGACACCGCCTACGCCCGGATCATTGAACCCGCAACCTCAGGCACGTTAACGTGACAACACCCCTGAAAGGCCTGCGTCGGTTCGGCCGCGCCTGGACGGGAGTTCCTTGACATCGCGCCGGAAGCTGGGGTTCAAGCGCTCGCACAGCCAGACGGCAGGTTGGACAACCGACGGCTCGTTGTGGACACCCGCGCGAGGCCGGCTTCGTGGTTCAACGGCTCAGGCGGATGCCGCATGCTGCAAGACGTTCGCATACCAATGCCTTGTGATAATCTCCGGCGACGGTGGCCAGCGCCACCAAACGCGTAACATTCTCCAGCCGAAGGAGGCCGCCTGATGGCCCAGAAAATCTACCCCGATGCGCGATCCGCGCTTGATGGGGTGCTGTTTGACGGCATGTTGATCGCCGCCGGGGGGTTCGGCCTGTGCGGCATTCCGGAACTGCTGCTGCAAGGCATCAAGGAGGCCGGCACCAAGAACCTCACCTTTGCTTCGAACAACGCCGGTGTGGACGATTTCGGCATCGGCATCCTGCTGCAGACCCGGCAGGTGAAGAAGATGATCAGTTCCTATGTCGGTGAGAACGCCGAGTTCATGCGGCAGTATCTCGATGGAGAACTGGAGGTTGAGTTCAACCCGCAGGGCACGCTGGCCGAACGGATGCGGGCCGGTGGCGCCGGCATTCCCGGCTTCTACACCAAGACCGGCGTCGGTACCGACATCGCCAAGGGCAAGGAGCACAAGGACTTCGACGGGACCACGTACATCCTGGAGCGTGGGCTGGTCGCCGATCTGTCGATCGTCAAGGCCTGGAAGGCCGATGACACCGGCAATCTGGTGTTCCGCAAGACGGCGCGCAACTTCAACCCGCCGGCCGCCAGTTGCGGCAAGATCTGCATCGCCGAGGTGGAGGAGATCGTGCCGCGCGGCTCGCTCGACCCGGACATGATCCATCTTCCGGGCATCTACGTGCATCGCCTGATCCAGGGCGAGCATGAGAAGCGCATCGAGCAACGCACCGTGAGGGAGGCCTGATCATGGCTTGGGATCGCAATCAAATGGCGGCCCGCGCCGCTCAGGAACTGGCCGACGGGATGTATGTCAACCTCGGCATCGGCATCCCGACCCTGGTCTCCAACTACATTCCGGAAGGTGTCGACGTGACCTTGCAGTCCGAGAACGGAATGCTCGGCATGGGGCCCTTCCCGTTGGACAGCGAGGTTGACGCCGACCTGATCAATGCCGGCAAGCAGACCATCACGGCACTGGCCCGAACCGCCTATTTCGACAGCGCGACCTCCTTCGGGATGATCCGGGGCGGCAAGATCGCGATGGCGATCCTCGGCGCCATGGAAGTGGCGGAGAACGGCGATCTCGCCAACTGGATGATCCCCGGCAAGTTGATCAAGGGCATGGGCGGGGCGATGGATCTGGTGGCCGGTGTCGGTCGGGTCGTCGTGGTAATGGACCACACCAACAAGAAGGGCGAGTCGAAGGTCCTGAAGTCCTGCACCCTGCCGTTGACAGGGGCCGGCGTCGTCGACCGGATCATCACCAATCTCGGTGTGCTGGATGTCGTCGAAGGTGGACTGAAACTGATCGAGACCGCCCCCGGCGTCTCGACCGAGGAACTCGTCAACGCGACCGAGGCAACCCTCGTCTGACGCCACGATCGGGACGAGCGATTCCGGAGACCGCCGCGCCAACTTCTCTTGAGCGGCGGTCTCCGTAGGTCTTCCGGCGGTGCTGCGTCGCTCCCGGCCCGGATTCGCGTCAGGTCTTGTTGATCGACACCCCGCCATCGACCAGCAGAGCCGTGCCGGTGGTGAAGCCTGATGCGCTGGAGGCGAGGTACAGCACCGACGGCGCGATCTCTTGCGGCGTCGACGTGCGCTTGAGCGCGTGCATGCCGCGCACGAACGTCCAGGCTTCCTCGCTGTCCAGCATCTGGTGGGCCATCGGCGTGTCGGTGCCGCCGGGCAGGATCGCGTTGACCCGGATGCCCTGGGGTCCGTACTCGACGGCCAGCGTCTTAATCAGCCCGATCATCCCGGCTTTGCCCGCCGCATAGGCTGCCGTGCCCGGCATCCCGGCGGTGTGGCCGACGAACGACGAGGTGAAGATCACCGACCCGCCGCCGCGCTTCAGCATGGCGGGGATCTGGTGCTTGGCTCCCAGGAAGGCGCCGGTCAGGTTGACGTCCAAGGCCTCGGCCCAATCGGCCAGCGCGACCTCCTGGCTCGGCCCCATCGGGCCGAGGGTTCCGGCGTTGTTGAACGAAACGTCCAGGCCGCCGAACCGATCGGTGGCGATCTCGACCAGGGCCACGGCGAACGCCTCGTCGCGGATGTTTCCGGCCAATGCGACCGCCTCTCCACCGGCGGTCTCGATCTCGATCACCAGGGTGTCGAGCTCGGCGTTGCGACGCGCGGCCACCACCACCTTGGCGCCTTCCTGCGCGAACAGCAGCGCCGTGGCGCGGCCGATCCCGGAACTGGCCCCGGTGACAATGGCGACCTTGTCGGCGAGGGCTTTCGTGGTCATCGGCTTCTCCTGTGCTGGTGCGGACGCCCATGCGCCCGCCAGCGCAAACTGCCGATCCGAAACCGACGGTTCACCCCGCGGCTTGCCGTCCAATTCGGTTTCCGCGTCGGGATGGAAGCGGAGACACAAAGAGGGCCGCCGGAGTGACCCGGCGGCCCGAGAAGGTACAGGAGTGAGTCTTTCGAAGAAGTCAGGTCAGCTGCCGACCTCGCCGTTGATCACCGGACCGAACAGTTCCCAGCTCGTCCCGTTGAACTTGCCGAGCTGCATCTGCTCGATCGGGTAGAAGTCCTTCGGCCCGGTGTTGATCTTGATCCCGGGCAGCAGCATGTCGAGTTCGACGTTCTTCAGGCTGGCGGCCTGCTTCATGACGTTTGCGCGGGTCAACTCGTCGCCGCACTGCTTGAGGGCCTGAACCAGGGTCTGCGCGACCGTGTAGCCATAGACCGTGAACGACGACTTCTTGTCGCCATCGGGATGGTGCTTGTCCATCCAGTCGCTCCAGGTCTTGTAACCGGCATCGCTCTGCCACTGCGGATCGGTCGGATCCTTGGTGTAGAACGACGAGATGATGCCGATGCCGTTCTCGGCGCCGGCCGGGTTCATCACCGAGCCGACCGAGTTGGAGACGTTGTTCAGGAAGTGGGTGGGCTTCCACTCCAGCTCGGCGACCTTGCGGATCGCCTGGGCGGCGAATTTCGGGGTCGTCACGTTGAACAGCACGTCGGCACCGCTCGCCTTCAGCTTGATGATCTGCGAGGCGATCGTTGGCTCGGTGGTCTCGTAGCTCTCCTCGGCGACAATCATCTTGCCGGCCAGCGAACCGAGACCGTCCTTCATGCCCTGGACGTAATCCTTACCGTAGTCGTCGTTCTGGTAGAGGATCGCGATCTTGGCGTTCGGCAGGTTCTGCTTGATGTAGTTCGCGTAGATCCGGCCTTCGGTCTGGTAGTTCGGCTGCCAGCCCATGGTCCACGGGAAGTTGTCCGGGTCGCCCCACTTGGTGGCGCCGGTCGCCACGAACAGCTGGGGCACCTTCTCGCGGTTCATGTAGGCGTGCACGGCCGAATTGGTCGGCGTGCCGAGCGACTGAAAGACGAACAGCACCTTGTCGCTTTCGACCAGCTTGCGGAATTGCTCCTTGGTCTTCGGCGGGCTGTAGCCGTCGTCCAGCGAAACGAAGTCGATCTTGCGGCCGTTGATCCCGCCGGCGGCGTTCACCGTGTTGAAGTAGGCGGCGATCGTCTTGCCGATCTGGCCGTAGGCCGATGCCGGGCCGCTGTACGGGTTGGTGTTACCGATCTTGATCTCGGTGTCGGTGGCGCCGGTATCGTAGGTTCCGGCCATGGCCGCTGCGGGCAGCGACAGGCCGGCGATCGTAAGCACGGCGAGGGCTAGTCTTCTGTTCATGAGTTCTCTCCCTTCGAGACGTGTTGTCGGCGGTTCCTCACGCCTTGTTGTTGTCGCGGTCGAGCCGGCGGCGCAGGTGGGTGATGCCAAGACGCACCAACCCCGCCGCACCCGACGGCATCAGGTAGATGACGAGCAGGATGATCACGCCGAACAGCACCCCGGCGAGGCCAGTGGAGATGCCTTCGGCAAGATTGGGCACGTACAGAACGAAGGCCCCGCCGATCACGGCGCCGGGTATCCAGCCGACGCCGCCGATCACCAGTCCGATCAGGAAATAGACCGACAGCACGAAGGTAAAACTGTCGGGCGCGACGTACTCGACGACGATGGCGCTGAGCGCGCCAGCGACAGCCGTCAGCAGCGCACTCACCCCGAAGGTCAGGGTTTTGTACAGCGCAGTGTTCACCCCCATGGTCGCTGCCGCGATGGGATTGTCGCGGATCGCCATGATTGCCCGGCCGGTCCGGCTGTTGATCAAGTTCCGGGCCATCCAGAAGGCAAACAGCGTGATCGCCAGAGTGACGTAGTACCACCATTGATCGACGCTGAACGGCAGGTCGAACGGTGCGGAGTCCTTCAGCAGGTTGATCCCCTGCACCCCGCCGGTGAAGTCCTCGAAGTGATTGTATTTGAGCAGTTGCGGTGTCGCGACCGACAGCGCGAAGGTGGCAAGCGCCAGGTACAATCCGCTCAACCGCAGGGCGGGGAAGCCGAACAGGAACCCGGCGGCGAAGCCAAGACCGCCGGCGACCGGGATGGTCAGGTAGGTCGATACCCCGTAGCGCTCGACCAGGATCGCCGTGGTGTAGGCGCCGATCGCGAAGAACGCGCTGTGACCCAGCGAGAACTGCCCGTTGAAGCCGGTCAGGATGTTCAGCCCGAGGATCGCGATCGCATAGAACAGCACCAGGGTGATCTGGAAGGTCTGGAAGCTGCCGAGCGTCCAGGGCAGGACCACGGCTACCAGGATCGCGATCGCGGTGGCTGCGCACCGCCAACCGCCCGAGGTCAGGCCGGCGATCCGGCGCTCCGGGTCGACGCTCTGCGCCGTGACTTGGGTTTCCGCCGTCATCGCCTACACCCTCGTCACGGTGGTTCGCCCGAACAGCCCGCTCGGCTTGACCATCAGCACGCTGATGATCAGCACCAGAGCCACCGTCAGCTTCAGCTCGCTACCGACGAATGGGATGTAGGTTCCGACTAGGTTTTCCAGCACGCCGACCATGAAGCCGCCGGCAACCGCGCCGGCTGGGTTGGTGATGCCGCCGACGATCGCCGCCGCGAAACCGTACAGCAGGATGCCCAGCATCATGTTCGGCTCCAGGAACACCACCGGTGCGATCAGGATACCGCCGACCGCGCCGATCGCCGAGGCCATGCCCCAACCGAGCGCGATCATCCAGCCGACCGAGATGCCGCACAGCTTGGCGGATTCTGGATTCTGCGCGGCGGCGCGCATGGCGAGACCGACCGAGGTGTACCGGAAGAACAGGTACAGCAGCGCCAGCATGATCAGCACGATGCCGATCATCCCGATCTCGTGGTAGCCGATCAGCCCGCTGATCGATCCCTCAGGAAACGGGCTCGCCATCGGCTTGATGGTGAAGTCCCAGATCCAGCCGGCGCCGTTGTTCAGGATGAAGAACAGCCCGAGGAACGCGATGATGTGGCTCAGCACCGGTGCCGCGTGCAGCGGACGGAACAGGATGCGTTCGATCGCGATTCCGCCCGCGAACGAGATCCCGATGGTCAGTACGAACGCGACCCAATACGGCAGGCCGGCATCGATCAGGGCCCAGCAGATGAAGGTGCTGAACATCGCCATCTCGCCTTGGGCGAAATTGAAATGGTCGATCGCCAGGAAGATCATCACCACCGCCAGAGCCACGGCAGCGTAGATCGCGCCGGTGGCGAGGCCGGAGAAAATCTGGTGTAGAAACAGCTCCATCCGATTTCCTCTCAGTAGCCGAGATAGGAGCGGCGCACCTGCTCGTCGGCGACGATCTCTTTGGCCGGGCCGCTCATCGCGACGCGGCCGGTCTCCAGCAGGTAGGCGGTGTCGGCGAGGTCGAGCGCGAGCGCGGCGTTCTGCTCGACCAGCAGCATGCTCACCCGCTCCTCCTCATTGATCCGGCGCAGGATGCGGAACATCTCGCGCACGATCAGTGGGGCGAGGCCGAAGGACGGCTCGTCCAGCAGCATCAGCCGAGGCCGCAACATCAACGCCCGGGCGATCGCCAGCATCTGCTGCTCGCCGCCGCTCAAGGTGCCGGCCTGCTGCAGGCGCCGTTCGCGCAGGACCGGGAAGTAGTTGTACATCCGCTCCAGATCGGCCTCGACGGCGTCATGGTCGCGCCGGCTGATCGCGCCGAGCCGCAGATTCTCTTCGGTGCTCAGTCGAGTGAAGGTGCCGCGTCCCTCCGGAACGTGGGCGACGCCGCGCCGGGCGACGGACTCGGTGGTCAGGCCGCTGATCGCTTCGCCGGCAAGGGTCACCTTCCCGGTGGCGCGGACCATGCCGCAGACCGCGCGCAGCGTGGTGGTCTTGCCGGCGCCATTGGCCCCCAGGATGGTGGTGATCCCGCCTTCCTCGAGCGTGAAGCTGATGCCGTGCAGGACTTTGGTCGGACCGTAGTAGGCGGCGAGGTCCTCGACCTGGAGCATGACCGCCATGTCAGTGGGCCTCCGTCTCGTGGCCCGAACCGAGATAGGCGTCGATCACGCTTGGATTGCTCTGCACCTCCGTCGGTGTGCCTTCGGCGATCTTGCGGCCGAAGTTCAGCACCACGACCTGATCCGACACACTCATCACCAGGTTCATGTGATGCTCGACCAGCAGGATCGAGATATGGCGGTGGTCGCGAATGCGCCGGACCACATCCTTGAATTCCTCGACCTCGTCATGGTTCAGGCCGCCGGCCGGCTCATCGAGCATCAGCAGGGTCGGCTTGGCCGACAGGGCCCGGGCCAATTCCACGCGTTTCTGGGTGCCGAACGGCAGGGCCGCCACGGTCTCGCCGGCGATGTCGTCGAGCCGCAATTCCTCGAGCAGCGCCATCGCCTCGTCCCGCAGCGCCGTTTCCCGCCGCCGCATGCCGAGCAGCCGCAGGGCGTCGCTGACGAAGTTGCCCATGGTGCGGGCGTGGGCGCCGATCAGGACGTTGTCCAGCACCGACAACTTGCCGAACAGGGCCAGGTTCTGGAACGTGCGGCCCAGGCCGACCTTGCTGATCCCGTGGATCGGGCTGTCGAAGATCGGTTTGCCGTCGACCCGGATGCTGCCGGAATCGGCCTGGTAGATCCGGCTGATGCAGTTGAACAGCGTCGTCTTGCCGGCGCCGTTCGGCCCGATCAGCCCGGCAATCGCGCCGCGTTGCACGCTGAACGACACCCCGTCCAAGGCGACGATGCCGCCGAACGTGACCCGCACGTCCTCGACATCCAGCAGAGGGACTGCCGCCCCGGTCATTGCGGGCACCGTCGGCGATTCATCGCCACACCGGCCCGCATGCAGCGGTTCCACCAGATCATGCCTTCCTCCCTGATCCTCGGGCGGTCGTTTGGATGCCGCCGTTTCGGATCGCAGCTGCGGATTGGTGCCGCAGACTGCATGGATGACAGTTTGACCGGCCCGCAAACCGTGTCAAACAAAATGAAATTATATTCCGTATATCGGAAATGTTTTCGTCAAACCCCAACTGTTGAGTGTAAAGCATTGACCGGATCTGCTGTTGGTGCCGCTGTGAACAGATCGCGACGGATGTGCTCGGCCATGTCGACCAAAGCCGGGCCAAACCGGCGTTCGATTGTGGATTGAGTCAGCCGCTGGCTTGCCCCACCGCAGTTGAAGGCCAGGATCTGTGCCCCGCCGTCCATGGCCACCGCCACGCCGGCCGAGGAAATGCCGTGATGCCATGCGCCAAGCGACATACAGAACCCGTGCGCGCGATAGTGCTGCATGGCGTCGTCCAGCGTTCGCTTGGTGTCGTCCCACCCATCGGGGTCGGAGTCGCGGATTCGGCCCAGCACGATCTGCCGCTCCCGCTCCGGCAGTACCGAAAGGTAGGCGCGCCCCATCGAGGTCAGGGCAATCGGTATGCGCGAACCGACGCCGAGCCGAAGAATCATCGGTCCGGCCCCGTGGCAAACCTCGGTGTAGATCATTGACAGACGGTCGGGGGTTCCCATCGCGATGGCACAGTCCGCGGCGTTGGCGAGTGCCTGCATGTGCGGCCGGGCCGCCGCCCGCAGGCCCGACGCCGCCAGGTGGCGATAGCCAAGCGCGAGAATTCCGGCGCCGAGTTGGTACTTCTCGAAACGCGGCAGGTAGCGCATGTAGCCGAGTGCGGTCAGCGTCTGGGTCAGGCGCGACACCGTCGATCGCGGGATGCCGGTGCGTTCGGCCAGCTCGCCGTTGCCGAGCAGTTCATCGTCGGGTCGGAAGGCCCGCAGGATCTCAAGCCCGCGAGCCAGCGCGGTCACGAAACCCGGATCGGAGTCGCGCCCGGCTTGCCAGTGTTCGACTGAGGCGATCCGAGGCCGTTTTGGTGGACGAGCCATCTGGCGCTCCTACCGCGGGGCCACAACGGCGCGGGCCGGTTCCTGGTCTCGATGTGCCGTCATGCGCACCTCGCAGTCCGTTGATCCGACTAGACATTGACGCTGATCATACGGTGCCCGGCTCGATCATGGGAGTCGCGACGTCAGACAGCGAAGCGGACCCCCTACTTTGACGTGTCGCAGAAACGGTTGAGCCAGGCGCCGTCGGGGTCCCGCTCGTCGCCGGATGGCAGAGGGCCCTGCGGGTTGCGGGCCCAGGCCGCGATATCGGCCACGACCCGGTCGCCCTTCAGGTCGCGAAACAGCATGTGATAGCCGTCGGGATACAGCACCACCCGCAGGTCCCGCTCGCCACCGGGGCGTAGCCGCAGCTTGCGCAGCATGGCGCACGTCGGCTTCTTCGGGACCAGATCGTCCTTGTCGCCATAAAGGACCAGCAAGGGTCCCTGTACCTGTGGGACAGCTGCCTGGGCGGCATCCATCAGGTCGACCAGCCCGTAGACTGCGTCGACCCGAGGGTTCTTCAGGAACAACGGATCGCGCGCCAGCTTGCGCAGCATCTCGATGTTGTCGGACGGCTTGAATGGCAGGCCCCGCGGATTCAGCGGCAACCAGGGAATGGTGTGCCCGGCCAGTTCCAGCGCCCAGACCTGATAGCCTGGCATCCAGGCTCGGCCCCAGACCGCCGGTGCCGACACGATGGTGCCATCAGCCGCCAGCTCACCGGTCATCGCCAACAGGGCGACGGCCCCGCCCATGCTCTCGCCCATCAAATAGACCGGACGCCCGGGCAGTTCGCTGCGCACCAGCGCGACCAGCGCCCTTGCGTCGCCGACCATCGCCTCGAAGCCGTGCCAGCGACCCCAGGCACCGGCCCGGCCGAAGCCGCGCTGGTCGACCGCGAACACCGCTACCCCTGACTTGGCCAGGGTCGGTCCGAAATCGGCGAAGGCGTTGCTGTAGTCACCGAAGCCGTGCAGGGCCACGACCGCGGCTACCGCCTCGCCCTGCGGGCGCGAGGTCCGGATCGGCAGCCGCATTCCGTCGGCCATCACCGCCCATTGATCGTCGACCAGCCAGGGTTGCCGATCCGATGGACCGAACGTGACAATCATAGGCGCGCAGGCCGTCAAAAACAGCGACAGGATGAGGGCGAGAACCGGGAGCGCGCGGCTCCGCTCAGGCGGCATGCTCGTCCGACGGGATGGTGGCGGCCTCACCGCCGGTCAGCGCCAGGAAGATATCCTCCAGATCGCTCTCGCGGGTCTCGATGTCGGCGACGTGCAGCCCTGCTGCTTGGACGGCGCCTAAGAGGCGCGGCAGGCGGATCCGGCTCTTGGCATAGGCGACGTGCAGCCGGCCGTCCGGTAGCAGAGCGAAGCCCAGTTCGGCCAGCGACCCTGGCACCGTCTCGATGCTCTCCTCGATCGTGACCAGCAGCTCCTTGCGGTCCAGCCGGCCGACAAGGTTGCGGGTGGTGTCGCAGGCGACGATCGCGCCGTGGTCGATGATCGCAACCCGGTCGCACAGCGCCTCGGCTTCTTCCAGGTAGTGGGTGGTCAGCAGCACCGTAACGCCGGTGTCCCGCAAAGCACGGACGTTGTCCCAGAGCTTGCGGCGCAGTTCGACGTCGACGCCGGCGGTCGGCTCGTCCAGCACCAGGATCGGCGGGTTGTGCACCATCGCCTTGGCGACCAGCAGCCGGCGCCGCATGCCACCGGACAGCGAGCGGGTGTAGGCGTCGGCCTTGTCGGTCAGGCCGACCGTTTCCAGGATCTCGGCGGTCCGTCGTTCGGCGGCCGGCACGCCGTACATGCCGGCCTGCAGTTCCAGCGTCTCGCGCGGCGAGAAGAACGCGTCGATGTTCAGTTCCTGCGGCACCACGCCGATCGCCGCGCGGGCGTTGCGCGGGTCCTGGTCGATGTCGATGCCCCAGATCCGGGCCTGGCCGGCGCTTTTCACGACCAGTCCGGCCAGAATGTTGATCAACGTTGACTTGCCGGCGCCGTTCGGGCCCAGCAGGCCGAACATCTCGCCGCGCCGCACGGCCAGGTCGACGCCGTTCAGCGCGTCCTTGCCGGGCCTGCCCTTGCGGCCGGCATAGGTTTTACGCAGCCCGCGGATCTCCAACGCCAACTCGGGCGCTGCGTCTGCCGCCGCAGCCTGGGAACTGCCGGGAAAGCGGGTGACTGTGGCGGATTGGCCCGCGGATTGGGTGTTCTCGGCGATGGGCATGATGGCCGTGAAATCCTTGCGATCGGCGGCGCTCTGCGTATCATCCGGGGCCGCGCTGGACAAGCGGGCGCCTGTCCCGCATATGGGGCGGCAGGGCGCCGCGTCCAGCCGGATGCCGAGTCGGGGGAGTGTTTCATGGCCCAGCCGTTTGAGACTATTGAGGTCACCAGCCATACCGTCGCTTGCGACGGTGGCGGCGGGGCGCTCGGCCATCCGCGGGTGTTCCTGGAGATCGACGAGGACGTGCACAAGGTGGTGTGCCCGTACTGCTCGCGCACTTACGTGCTGGTCGAGAAGGCCGAGGACGGCCGCGCCGCCTGAGTGGTCTGCGTCGTCGTTACTGGATCACCTTCGGCCAGTTGCCGTCGGCGGCCCTGATGTGGCCGGGAATGTCCTCGATCCACTTGGACTGAACTTCGGCGTTGTAGTTCAGGTACAGCTTGCCATCGACGATCTTCCAATGCGCCGGGTCGCCCTTGGCGGTGTAGCCCTGGGAGACCGCCCACGCGCAGTAACCACCGTACTGCGGGGCGTACTTCGCCGGCTCGGCGTCAAACGCGGCCTTGTTCGCCGCAGACGCGAAGTACCAGGTCGCACCCTGGTAGGAACTCTTGAAATTCGACGATCCTTCGACCGGTTTGCCTTCGGTGAAATAGGCGACCGGATCGTAGCCGTTGACTGCCAGGCTCGACAGGAAGCCGGTGTAGACCGGTGCTTCGGCAGCCCGAGCTTGATGCAGAGACGCATTGCCCGCGCCGCAGGCCAGTACCGTCGCGGTTACCAGGGCAACAAGTACATGCGTTTTCATGACTGAGACCTCACGATTACCCGATGCCAAGTGTCCCTGCCAAATGCTCGATAGGCGCGGATGGTTACGCGGACGTGTTCTTCTCAGGTCTGAACGACAGGTCGGTTGCTCATGAGACCCTGGTCTGACCCGACATGTGAATCCCGACGGTTCGGGCAGGACCGGCCCAATCCCAGAACCTTCGTGATGACGCGTAATAGTGCGGAGTTCCACCTCGTGAGAGGTCGCTGTGGAACAATGGCTTGGCGACGTTCTCCGGCGTCACGGGGTAGTGCACCGGCCGTCGTTCCTCCGTCACGCCGATGGCCCATACATGGGTAAAATGCTTGATCAAAAATTTCAGGGTGGCGCTGTAGATATCCGGGTCAATCGCAAAGATCTCCAACTGGACGATATCGGGCGGGGAGTGCCGCACGGTCTGTTCTGCGCCCTTCAGAACGGAGAGTTCCGCGCCTTCGACATCAATCTTCCAGAAATTGGCACGGGGAAGGCCGAGACTGTCGAGCGTGCGGACCTCGACCTCTTCGGCCTCACCCGGATCGGAGTCGTCGTGCTTGATGTTCTCGAAAAACGATCTGGACAGGCTGGCTGCCCCGCTGTTCCGGCGGGGCACCATCATCGTCTGGCGACCGCTGCGATCCGACAGCGCATAGGGCAAAAGATGGAATGACGGGTGTTCGGTGACTGTGCGAGGAATCAGGTCGCGATTTCGGGCGAGCGGTTCGAACCCGTACACGGCAGACGCTTGACCGCCCAGATATCGAGCCGCATTGGTGCCGTGGAAGGTGCCGATATCAAAAACCACATTTCCTGGTCTCAAAAACCACCTGGCGCTCCATGACTCGAGCGAATTCGGGTGCGTCATCGGAGATACTCCGGGGCCATTTGCCGATGTCCGTCTAGTCGAATGTCACGATTGCGGCAATGCGGTTTGGCTAAAGTCGGCTGACGGGGCGGTGTGGCACGCAGATCGTTGGGCCCGTCGGTCCTGAGGCCCGAACCGATTGACTCTGTCTCAGCAAGCCCGGGACGATCTGAAGTCAGCGACGACTGGCCGATGCGCAGTCGAAGCAGGTCGGAACGGTCGGGTCGACGGCGAGGCGCTTCGGCTCGATCTCTTCGCCGCAAGCGACGCAGTAGCCATAATCGCCGTCGTCGATTCGTTTGAGCGCGGCTTGGACCCGCACGATCTGCTGGCTGCGCAGCCGCTCGGTCGCCTGGGCCATCGCCTGCATCTGCATGGCGTCCATCCGCGACAACCGGCCGACCGACGCCTGGTCCAGTTCGACCGGCTTGCGGCTGTCCGCGGTGCTGTCGGTGGACCGCCGCAGTTCGTCCAGTCGTTCAGTCAGTGCGTGCCGCACGCTCTCCAGGTCAACTTCCATCGTCCCACCACACTTGCCCCGTCGGCGTTGCGGAGTAGAGTCCGGCACCGCGTCCGAACCCGTCCGAGAAAGGCCTGATGATGGCCGAGTCCGATCCGAAGCCCGAGACCGCCGCTCCGCCGCCCGCCGCGAAGGAGCAGAGCCATCTCTACCTAGTGGACGGCTCGGGCTACATCTTCAGAGCCTATCACGCCTTGCCGCCGATGAATCGGCCGGACGGCACGCCGGTGAACGCGGTGTTCGGCTTTTCCTCCATGCTGGTCCGGCTGATCGACGACCTGGATGCCGATCATGTGGCGGTAATCTTCGACGCCGGACGGACCACGTTCCGCAACGAGATCTACCCCGAGTACAAGGCCCAGCGCCCGGAGGCGCCGGAGGATCTGGTGCCGCAGTTCTCGCTGATCCGCGACGCCACCCGCGCCTTCAATGTGCCGTGCATTGAGATGGACGGCTTCGAGGCCGACGACCTGATCGCGACCTACGCCCGGCTGGCCAGCGAGCGCGGCTGGCGGGTCACCGTGGTGTCCTCCGACAAGGACCTGATGCAACTGGTCAAGGACGGGATCGACATGTTCGATCCCATGAAGAACCGACCGATCGGGCGGGCCGAGGTGATCGAGAAGTTCGGAGTGCCGCCGGAGAAGGTGGTCGACGTTCAGTCGCTTGCCGGCGACAGCGTCGACAACGTCCCTGGCGTACCGGGCATCGGCATCAAGACCGCCGCCCAGCTGATCGACGAGTATGGCGACCTGGAGTCGCTGCTGGCGCGGGCCGGTGAGATCAAGCAGCCGAAGCGCCGCGAGAATCTCATCGAATACGCCGAGAAGGCGCGGATCTCCAAGCAACTGGTCACGCTGCGCGACGATGTCGAGGTTTCCGAAGCGTTGGAGGCATTGGCGGTCCGGCACATCGACCCCGCGATGGTGCTGCCGTTCCTGAAGGAACAGGGGTTCAAGCGGCTGGTTGCCCGTTTCGAGAGCGAGGAGGTGCAAGCAGGCGGCAGTTCCGAAACGGTGGCGATCACCGAACCCGCGGGCGAGGCGGCTGGATACGAACTAGTGCAGGACATCGCGGCTTTGGAGCGCTGGATCGTAGCGGCCCAGGACCTCGGCACGGTGGCTTTCGACACCGAGACCACCAGCCTGGACTGCATGCGGGCCGACCTGGTCGGGGTGTCGCTTGCGGTGGCTCCGGGCAAGGCCTGCTACATCCCGCTGCGACATGTCGGCCGACAGGCCCAGGGCGACCTGCTCGGTGCCGGGCCGGCCGAGGAAGCGCCGAAGCAGATCCCGTTCGACACCGCGATGGCGCGGCTTAAGGACCTGCTGGAGAATCCCGCGGTGCTGAAGATCGCCCACAACGCCAAGTACGACGCGCTGGTGCTGAGCCGGCCCAAGAACGGCGGCATCACGGTCGCGCCGATCGACGACACCATGTGCCTGTCCTACGTGCTGGAAGGCGGGCTGCACGGCCACGGCCTCGACGAACTGGCCACGCTTCACCTCGGCCATACCAACATCAAGTTCGAGGAGGTGTGCGGCAAGGGCAAGACCCAGATCGGCTTTGCCGAGGCGCCGATCGACAAGGCCTGCGCCTACGCGGCGGAGGACGCCGACGTCACGTTCCGCCTGCACGCCCTGCTGAAGCCGCGGCTGGTGCCGGAACGCATGACCACGGTGTACGAGACCCTGGAGCGCGCGCTGATCCCGGTGCTGGTCGGGATGGAGCGCAACGGCATCAAGGTCGACCCGACGATCCTGCGAGACATGTCGGCCGATTTCGCCAAACGGCTGGTGACCTTGGAAGGCGAGATCCACGAGCAGGCCGGGGAGCCGTTCAACGTCGGCTCGCCCAAGCAGCTTGGCGAGATCCTGTTCGACAAGATGGGATTGGCCGGTGGCAAGAAGGGCAAGACCGGCGCCTACGGCACCGGCGCCGACGTGCTGGAGACGTTGGCGGCCGAGGGCTCCGACTTCGCGCGCAAGGTGCTGGACTGGCGCCAGATCGCCAAGCTGAAGTCGACCTACACTGACGCGTTGGTGGAGACCATCAACGCCGAGACCGGGCGGGTCCACACCTCCTACTCGATGGTTGGTGCGGCGACCGGGCGGCTGTCGTCGAACGACCCGAACCTGCAGAACATCCCGATCCGCACCGAGGAGGGTCGCAAGATCCGAACGGCGTTCGTCGCCGAACCGGGCAACGTGCTGCTGTCGGTCGACTACTCGCAGATCGAACTGCGGCTGGTTGCCGACATCGCCGGCATCGAGAGCCTGCGCAAGGCGTTTCTGGACGGCATCGACATTCACGCCCAGACCGCGTCGGAAGTGTTCGGGGTGCCGCTGTCGGAGATGACGCCGGACATCCGGCGCAAGGCCAAGGCGATCAACTTCGGGATCATCTACGGGATCTCGGGTTTCGGTCTCGCCCGCCAACTCAGCACCTCGCAGGCCGAGGCCCAGGCGTACATCAACGCCTATTTCGAGCGGTTCCCCGGTATCCGCGACTACATGACTGAGATGAAGACCTTCGCGCGTGAGCACGGCTTCGTGGAGACCAAGTTCGGCCGCAAGGTCCACATCCAGGCGATCCGCGACAAGAACCCGGCAATGCGAAACTTCGGCGAACGCGCCGCGATCAACGCGCCGATCCAGGGCACCGCTGCCGATGTGATCAAGCGGGCGATGGTCCGGCTACCGGTCGCGCTCGACAAGGCCCAGTCGAAAGCCCGCATGTTGCTTCAGGTCCATGACGAACTGCTGTTCGAGGTGCCGGAGGACGACGTCGAGGCGACCTCGGCGCTGGTTCGCGAGGTGATGGAGGGGGCGGCGGCCCCGCAGTTGAATCTGTCGGTCCCGCTGATCGCTGAGGCCGGCTGGGGCAAGAGCTGGTCGGAGGCGCACTGAAGCGAGGCAGCCCGATCGTCTAGGTGGCTGCCGCGAATGCGAAGACCGGAAGCCCGAGCCCACGATGCGCGACAATCGCAAGGGCGATCGACTTCAGGGCTATCACGCCGGCGAAGACAGCCGCCGCGCCGACCGGGCCATATACGGGGATCGTTGCGACCGATCCGGCGGCCACCAACACCGCCGCGGACCCTTCGGCCATCAGCACCAGCCGGGCGTGGCCTCCATAGTCCAGCCAGCGGGTTACCATCGCCATACAGGTCTGGACCGACAGCCCCGCGACGAGGATCCACAGGATCGTCCGCTCCTCGGTAAACCCGGGACCGAACAGGCTCAGCAACGGCCCGCTGCCGAGCACGAGAACGGCGGCGAGGGGCAGCACGAACAGCAGGGCCTGGCGCTGCGAGTGAACATGCAGGCGGAGAACCGCGGCAGGGCCGTCGGATATTGCGGCGGCCAGTGCCGGACCGTAGATCTGGCGTTGGCAGGTGATGATGACCAGGAAACTCTGTGTGAGGACCGCCGCGGCGCCGTACAGTCCGGCCGAATGGGGATCACCCAGCAATGCCAGGGCGAACAACGGCACTTCGCCGACCAGTATGACCAGCAGCCCCGCGCCCATCATCGGCAATGACAGTTCAAGCCAATCACGCGGGCCGGTGGCTGCCGTGCCGTGGCGGCCTGTGCCGGGGGCGATCGCCTCGTGCGGGCGCATCCGCTCGGTGAGAGTCAGGTGGATGGAAAAGATCGCGAGAGTGATCGCTCCGGCGACCGTTAGCACCACGACAAACATGACGTCAGAGAGATGCCAGCCGCTCCAGTGAGCTGCCCCGATCGCGAGGAGCCCGATGGCCGGAAACACGAACCGGGCGGGCAGTGCCCCGGCAACGGGACGCCGAACGGCCATGTAGCTCTGCGACAGCAGATCCAGCCCGGCCCAGATCGGCACCAGAAGGACGATGAAAGACACCGGGTGGTGGCCATGAATGTCGTTCGGCAACGGGTCCGGCCCGAACACGCCGTCGGCCCAGATTGCCGCCGCCAGCACGGTCGATAAGGCGACGATGGCCAGAGCGAAGAACCGCAGGTAGGCAGCCGCCAGCGGCGATCCGGAAAGGTGCGGCGGCAGGAAACGTCCGGCCGCACGGGAGCCGCCGAGACCGACCACAAGCGAGGCCACCAGCATGGTCGAGGCGGCGACTTTCAGGTTCCCGAAATTGCTCGGTTCGAGGAACCGCGCCATGGTGATGAAGATCAGGGCGTTCAGCGCATAGCCGACGGCGGCAACAGCCATGGTTCCCGGCATCGCTCGAGTGAAATAGGCCAACTTGGCATCGCGCAGCATTCGGCATTCCTGAGCTTGATCGATTTCGTCGGCATATCCGATCGCGCTCCTTTTTTGCACATGTTGGCTTGCCTGCGGACCTGTCCCGTTGGACATCGCACGATGCGGGAAGCTGATGGGTACGGCCGTTCCCGACGGCTCCGGCTCCCGCGCCGGCTATCCGTCGCGCCGATAGCCGAGCGCCGCTTTGTTGACCGCCAGCGCCCGCGAATACTCCATGACCCGCGCAACGTCGGCTGCAATCGTCTCGCCGTGGCTCCTGGCGAGGCAGTAGAACATCGCATCAAGACCGAGGGTGACTCCGCCGCTGGTCACCACGCCGCCGGAATCGACCAGGGCCGAGGCGGTCACGGCGTGTTTCTTCGCCAGCAGATCGAGCGGTGGAACCTCGCCCTCGAACACTTCTCGCTTGGTCGTCGACTGCTTGCCGTCGAGCGTTCCGGCGGCGGCCAGGATCATCGCACCGGTGCACATCGACGTGACGCGCGCCCGGGTGCCGCGGATGAAGTCGAGGGTTTCCTGGTCTTCGGCGGCCCGGGTCCAGCCGGGGCCGCCAGTGACGATCAGGTCGGTCAGAGTGTCCGGCGCCGAGGCGTAGTCGTGATCGGCCACGACCCGCAGGCCGTTGGCGCACACGACTTCGCCGCGTCGTCGAGCGATGCCCACGAATTGCAGCCCCGGTGCGATCCGACTGGCCATCGACAGGACGCCGAAAGCGGCGCCGACGTCGATCGGCTCGACGCCGTCATACAGCAGGATCCCGTACATGCGCTTGTTCCTTATTCGTCCTCGAAGCCTTTGACCGCGGTGTCCTTGGCGAAGCCGGCGGTGTTCTTGAAGATGTTGGGCTTGCGGTAGACGGCCAGCAAGACCGCGCCTTCGTCGGAGTGGGTTTCGTGGAACGAGCCGGGCTGGCGCCACACGTATTCGCCGGCGCGGCAGATGCCATCATGATCGTAGAACGATCCCTCCAGTACGAACGACTGCTCGATCTCGGGGTGCTTGTGGAACGGAAGCGTGGCGCCAGGCTGCCACTTCAGCAGGCAAGTCATCTCGCCGGCCTCCTTGTTCTCATACAGAACCTTGATCTGGATGCCTTCGAATTGGCTCGGCTTCCACTCCATCTCGGCCGGGTTAATGTAGGTGGATCCGCCGATCGTCGGGGCGATCTTCGACGGTCGCTTGCCTGCGGTTGCCATTTTCTGGGTCATGGATGCCTCGTTTGTTATCAAAGGAAACTTTTGTTTCCTAAATGGCAACTTATTCGCGTCACTTGCCCGGAGTCAAGGCGCGTTGTATGGCCATCGGCAATGAAAGTTTCCCTTTGAGCAACCTGTGAGCGCCCGTGGAAGAGCTGATCGGCCCGAGACTGCGTCAGTTGCGTAAGCGGCGCGGTGTCACGCTGGAGACGCTTGCCGCCGGCACGGGCCTCACCAAGGGTTATCTGTCGAAAATCGAGACCGGCAAGATGGTGCCGCCGATCGCGACGCTGTCCCGGATCGCCCAGGCCATCGGTTGCGACATGGCTTACTTCTTTCAGTCGCAGCAGGGCGCCGACGCATTCGACGACCGTGTCTCGGTGGTCCGGGCCGATGAGCAGCGACCGGCCGTGCGTGGCGGCAGTTCGTTCGGGTATGACTATCGGAACATCGCCCACACGCTCCGGTCCAAGGCGATGGACTCCTTCATCTTCACGTTTCCCGCCGAGCTTCAGGGCGACACGTTCTTCGAGCATCAGGGCGAGGAACTGGTCTTCGTCCTCAACGGTACGGTGGTCTTCGAGATTGCCGGCCGCGAGCTGACCCTGGAAGCCGGGGACAGCGTCTATTTCGACTCATCGCTGCCGCACCGCGGGAAGTCGAAGGGCGCACAGGCGCAAGCCCTGGTCATCATCCATCGGCAGCCGGGCGGTCCGCACGGCTGACCGTTTGCCTTACTCCAGGGTTTCGAACAGCCGGGCCAGCAGCTTGGTGCGCGGCACCAGGCAGGACACCAGCAGGTGTTCGTCGTGGGTATGCGGGCCGTCGCCGACCACGCCCAGCCCGTCGAGCGTCGGGACACCCAGAGCGCCGGTGTAATTGCCGTCGCTGCCGCCGCCGGCGATCCGTTCGCCGACCAGTTCGAACCCGATCTCGCGGGCAAGGCCGGCAGCCGTGTCGTACAGCTTCTGGATTGCCGGCGACTTGGCGTAGGGCGGCCGGAACAGGCCGGGCGTGACCTCGACCTTGACGTCGGGGTCAACCGGCTTGAGTGCTAGCAGTTTGGCGCGAACCTCCGCTTCGTCCTCGGCGGTTGCGACCATCGCCAGGATGCGGGCCTCGCAGTGGATCGGCACCTGGTTCTCGTGGCTGCCGCCGGAGATCGTGCCGACGTTCAGGGTGATGTTGCGGGCGTAGTCGGTCATCGCTTCGATCGCGAGGACCTGATGCGCCATCTCGCGAATCGCGCTGCGTCCCTTGGCGTGGTAGGCGCCGGCGTGGGCCGGGCGTCCGGTGACCTTGACGTGGTAGCGCGCGATGCCGTGTCGGCCGACGGTGGTGCGGCCGCCGTCGCCGGACGGCTCGACCACCAGCGCCAGCCGGTGCTTCACCGCCTCGACCTCGATGCGCTCCCGCGAACTCGGGCTGCCCATCTCCTCGTCGGGGATGAACATCACCGTGACCGGCAGGCGCGGCCGCCCGCCGTGGGCGTGGATGTGCGCCAGCGCCTGCAGCGCCATCACGTTGCCGCCCTTCATGTCGTAGATGCCGGGGCCGTAGGCCTTGTCGCCCTCGACCCGGCACGGAAGGGGGCCGGCCAGTGTGCCGACCGGATGAACGGTGTCCATGTGGCCGAGCAGCAGAAGGCCGTCGCCGTTGATCTCGCCGGGAATCCGGCCGATCAGGATGTCGGCGAACCCGTCGCGCCCCGGCACTCGTTCGATCGACGCGCCGATGGCCCGCAACTGTTGCTCGGCGAGGTCGGCGACCCGGTTCACTGCGGCGGTGTCCTGGGTCGGGCTTTCGATCTCGACCCACTGGCGCACGGCGGCCAGCAGCGCGTCGCTCGTCAACTCGCGCATGGCACTTGCCTCAGTTCAGCGACTGGCGGATCTCGAACACCATCGGCGACAGTTGGTCGGCGGTGCGCCCGGCCCAGTCGAGCCCGGGGATGTTGCGCATCGATCGGGCCTGAGCCGCCTGCAACTCGTCCAGGGCGGCGCGCAGGTCGATGGTGGTGACCTCGCCGTTCTTCACGACCTGCTGACCGTCGACATAGACGTCGCGGACCGCCCGGTCGCAGGCGGTGAACACCAGCGAGCGGATCGGCTCGCGCACCGGCATCATCGAGGGCGCGGTCAGGTCGACGCACACCAGGTCTGCCTTGGCGCCGACCGCCAGCTTGCCGATGTCGTCGCGGCGCAGCGCGCGGGCGCCGCCCACGGTGGCGGCGTTGAAGATGTCGGAGGTGTTCAGGTCGTCGACCGTCTCGGCGACCGCCCGTGCGACGGTGCCGACGTTGCGCATCTCCTCCAGGAAGTTGTGCGGGTAGGTGTCGGTGCCGATGCCCATGTTGATGCCCTCGCGCACGTAACCACCGAAGGTCTTGAGTGCGATGCCGCGGCGCATGAACACGGTCGGGCAATGCGCCACGGTGGCGCCGGAATCGGCCAGCAGGCGCAGGTCGTCGCGGGTCGACCAATGCACCCACGGATGATGGTCGAGGAAGATGCCATGGCCGATGATGCTGTGCTCGCCCAGCACGCCGATGTCGTCCATCCACTGGATCGGGGTGCGGCCGTGGCGGCGGATCATTTCCTGGAACTCAGTGACCGACTGTGCGGCGTGGGTCTGCCAGGGCAGGTTCTTCTCCAGTGCGTAGTCGTAGGCGTCGCGCAGCAGGTCGGCCGAACACGTGTCGATCTGCGACGGCGCCATCATGCCCATCAGCCGGCCGGACGGGTGCTGGTTGGCGAGGTCGATGGTGCGGCGTGCCTTCTCGAACCCGGCGCGGCCGGCTTCCTCGTTCCAGTCGTATTCGAGCTGATGGCCGTTGCGGGTGAACCAGCGCGCGTCGCGGAACGCCGGGGCGACGCAGGCCCGGATGCCCGACTCCGCCAGCACGTCCAGCCAGGCGTCGAACGGGGCGGAGAAGTCCACCACCGTCGTGACCCCGCTCTTCAGCAATTCGGCCATGGCGACCCGAACGCTGGCGGCGAGGCCCTCGGGATCGTTCTCGAAGATCGTCAGGAACTCGTACAGCGAGGAGTGATAGAAACCGGGGCTGCGGATTTCGTCGGTGATGCCCTTGCGCAGCGGCTCGCTGGTCGGGTGGCTGTGCACGTTGATCATGCCGGGCATGACCATCAGGTCGGAGCCGTCGACCTCCGTTGTGGCCTCGCCGGTCCAGCGGCCGCCGACCTGGGCGATGCTGCCGTCGGTGAACGCCACGTCGGCGTTCTGCAGGTACACGTGGCGGTGATCCCGCTCGCTCCAGGCGACGATCCAGGCGGCGTTGCGGATGACGGTGGTGGACGGCATGGCGGACTCCGGAACGAAATGGGGCGGCAGGCGGGGAGCCGTACCCGGCGGGACGGGAAGCAAAGCACGCGGCAGGGCCGATGGCCAAGAGGGCGGTGCGCCCGGGCCCGCGATGCCGGGCATGTACGGTCGCCGTGCGTCGGCCGCTACCGGTAGCCGGTGGCGTCCGCCGGCTTGTCGACGTCTTGCACCTCGTCGAGATAGCGCCAGGCGTCGGGGCATGACCCGTCCAGGTCGGTGACGCCGTAGACTCGGGCCAACTGGCCGCTCGACAGCGACTGTCCGTTCCATCGCGTCCGGTCCGGATCGCCCGCCAGCGCCGCCACGGCTCGGCCGATGAAGCGGGGGGTCTCGGAAATCACGAAGTGCGGGACCATCGCGGTTGCATCGCGCCAGTTCGCCTCGGTCACCTTGAACGTATCCAGCATCATCTCGGAGCGCAGCCAACCTGGCGTGATCGATACGGCCGTCGCGCCATGCGGCTGCAGGTCCTTGGCGTGTGCCCAGGCCATCCGGGTCGCCGCGACCTTGGCAAGGTCGTAGAACGGCGACTGCCGGTAGTTCCGTGCGTTGTAGTCGGCAGTGCCGTCCGTCACCTCGACCAGCAGACCGCCTGGACGCTCGATCATCAGCGGCAGAGCGTGGTGCGCCGTGATCAGATGGGTGTCGATGCCGAGCCTGAGCAGGCGCAGGCCGTTCTGCAGATCGTGCGCCCAAACCGGTTTGTTCCACTCGAACAGCTTCTCGCCGCCCCAGATGTCGTTCACCAGAATGTCGAGCCGGCCTTGGTCGGCTCGGATCCGGCCGACCAGATCTTCGACTTGTTCGGAGACCAGATGGTCGACCTGGATGGCGATGCCGGTGCCGCCTGCCGAGGAGACGAGTTCGGCCGTCTCCTCAATGGTCTCTGGCCGACCGTACTCCGACTGCTGGTCGCGGGTCGTACGGCCGGTGACATAGACGGTTGCACCCGTAGCGCCCAGTTCGACGGCTATGCCTCTTCCGGCCCCACGTGTGGCGCCGGCGACCAGAGCGACCCTTCCTTTCAGTGGCATCGAGCTCTCCCAGCACTGCAACATGACCACGGCAGGGTGGCAGTCAGTGGCGATATAATTTATAAACGATCGTTCGGTTATAAATTGGAGTCAAGATGGCGCGACCGAAAACACTGCCCGATATCGAGGTGCTGGCAGCGGCGCATCGGCTGCTCCACGAGCGCGGCCCGGATGGCCTGACCTTCGCCAGCTTGGCGCGGGCCTGCGGCCTATCGGCGTCGACGTTGGTGCAGCGTTTCGGCAGCAAGGACGGGCTTGTCCAGGGAGCGCTGCTGCACGCCTGGGACCGCCTTGACGACAAGACGGCTGGTCTGGCGGCTGCGGTTCCGAGGACGCCGGACGGTGCGGTCGACATGCTCCTGGGGCTGTCCCAGGACTACGGTGGGATCGAGACCTATGCAGATGGCTTGCTGATCCTCCGCGAAGACCTTCGGGACCCGATCCTCAGGGCCCGGGGTGCGGCATGGAAAGCGACGCTGACCGCCGTTCTTGAGGATTGTTTCGCGTGCACCCCGGGGGTTCCGCGGGGCGTTGGCCTGTTGATCGCGTCGCAATGGCAGGGTTCGCTGCTGTGGTGGAGCTTCGATCCGAGCGTGGATGTTGAACGCTTCGTCGAGGACAACCTGAAGCGCTTCGTGGCGGCCATCTGCACTGTCGGTCCCGCAGGGGGACACCGCTCGCTAAGCTCAATTGGCCAATAGATGTAAGGAGTCCGCGTGGATCGCCTGTCCGCCCTGCGCCTGTTCATCCGGGTGGTCGACACCGGAAACATCACCAGTGCCGGCCGTTCGCTCGGCATGTCGAGCACGGCCGCCTCCAAGCGTCTGCAGGATCTGGAGGCCGATCTGCGGGTCCGGCTGCTCGATCGCACTACCCGGTCGGTGTCGGCGACCGAGGCCGGGCGACATTTGTACGAGCGGGTCTCGGTGCTGCTCGACGATCTCGACGGGGCGTTGCGCCAGGCCGGCGATATGCAGTCCCGGCCCGCCGGGGTGCTACGGGTCACTGCCCGGCGGTCGTTCGGAATGCTGCATGTGTTGCCGGCGCTGCCGTCGTTCCGCGAGACTTACCCGGATGTCGAGATCGACCTGACGCTGACGGAGATCGTAGAGATCGCGCCGACCCGCGGGGTCGACCTGGTGATCCGGCTGGGCGAGCCGGTGGAGAAGTCACTGGTGGCTCACCGGCTGGCCTCGGCCGAGCGGGTCATGTGCGCCAGCCCGGCCTACTTCGCGAAGTTCCCGCCACCTGTTGGACCGGATGATTTGGACCGCCATGCCTGCCTTGGCTATCGCCGGGATTTCGAGCCGTCGGTCTGGGTGTTTGAAACGGCTTCGGGCCGCAAGGAAGTGACGGTTGCCGGCCCGCTGCGCTCAAACAGCGGCGAGGCGCTGCGTGCCGCATTGCTGGACGGAATCGGGTTGGCGCTGCTGCCGCGATGGATGGTGGCCGGCGATCTGCGGGCGGGCACCCTCGTGCGCTGCCTCGGCGATATTCCATGTTATCCGGAAGGGTATCGTGAAGAGATCTACGCTGTGCACGCCCGCAATCCGATGGTGCCGGCCAAGACATTGGCCTTCGTGACCCATCTCCAGGCGTTCCTGGCGGAGTCGGATGTTTTATAGTCCCGTTTTTCGGGAAAGATTTTCCTTTGTTTTCCTGCTTATCGATGAAAGCTGATTTCGCCACTCTGTCGGTGTGAAAGCGCCGGAAGAGGACCCTTGCCGTGATCCAGATCACTCCCTTGCACCCCTTGTTCGCCTCCGAGGTGACCGGACTCGATCTCGTGACGGGCCCCGATGATGCGACCTTTGCGCAGATTGAGGACGCCTTCCGCCGGCGCTCCGTCCTGGTGTTCCGCGAACAGGCGATCAGTGACGAGATACAGATCCGATTCAGCCAGCGATTCGGTCCGCTGGAGACCACAAAGGTTGGCACCAACGGGGCGGGGAGCCATCTCGTGGTGCTGTCAAATATCGGCCCCGAGGGTCAAATCGTTCCGCCGACATCGCGGCAGATGCTGAACAACCGCGCCAACCAGTTCTGGCATACCGACAGCTCGTTCAAGCCGAACCCTGCACGGGCATCGATGCTGTCGGCACGGGCGATTCCGTTGACGGGCGGCGATACCCAGTACTGCTGCATGCGCGCGGTCTATACAGCCCTGCCGGAGCGCCTCAGGGACGCCGTTGAAGGTCGGGTTGCAATCCACGACTACACACATTCGCGCAGCAGGATCGATCCGGAACTGGTAACGGTCGAGGAGCGAAAGGCGGTGCCGCCGGTGCGCCAGGCCATGGTCCTGGATCACGGGCCTGAACTCGGCCGCTCGCTGTATCTCGGCGCCCACGCGGCCAAGGTGGAGGGGATGAGCGACGACGCGGGGCGGTCCCTGATCGATGAGCTGATGGCATTCGCCACCCGGGATCGGTTCGTCTACACCCACCAGTGGCGGCCCTTCGATCTGATCCTGTGGGACAATCGTGCGGTGCTGCATCGCGCGACGCCGTTCCGAGGCACCACTGAGGCGCGGCATATGGTGCGCACGACGATCGCCGGAGGTGGCCCGACGGTAGCCGACGCGCGCGCCGTTGCATGAGGAGGGTACCCCGTTGACGTCAAGCGGGCCGGATGCCTGGGACTACATCATCGTCGGAGCCGGTTCCGCCGGCTGTGTCCTTGCGAACCGGCTGTCGGCCGATCCGGGAAACAGGGTACTGGTGCTGGAAGCCGGCGGGTCCGACGCGCATCCTTACGTCCGCGCACCGGTCGGTTTCCTGAAGACGTTCCAGGATCCGCGCTTCAACTGGTGCTACACGACCGAGCCGGGTGCCGGGGTCGACAATCGTGCGATCTTCTTTCCGCGCGGCAAGGTCCTGGGCGGTTCCAGTTCGATCAATGGGCACCTGTACGTTCGGGGTCAGGCGCGCGATTTCGACACTTGGGCGCAACTCGGCAACCGCGGTTGGTCGTACGACGACGTGCTGCCGTATTTCCGGCGCGCCGAGGACCGTTCGAGCGGGTCGGATGCGTATCATGGCACCGGCGGTCCGCAGCACGTCTCCGATATCCAGGAGCGGCATCCGATCTGCGAGGCGTTCATCGCCGGTGCGGCGGCGGCCGGGGTGCCCCGCAACGCCGACTACAACGGCGCGGTCCAGGAAGGTGTCGGCTACTACCAGCGCACGATCCGCGGCGGCCGGCGGCACAGTGCCGCGACCGGGTTCCTGCATCCGGTGCGCAACCGCAGGAACCTCCGGGTCGAGAGTCACGCCCAGGTGCTGCGGGTCGAGGTGGACGGCACGCGCGCGACGGGGGTGACCTGGCGCCAGCACGGCAAGGTTTATCGCTCGGTTGCCGGTGCCGAAGTGATTCTGTCCGCAGGCGCGATCAATACACCGCATCTGCTCCAGGTCTCCGGCATCGGATCGGGCGAACGCTTGCGTAGGCTCGGAATACCCGTGGTTCACGATCTTCCCGGGGTGGGCGAGGGGCTGCAGGACCACTACGCGATTCGGGTGGTCCACCGGGTCACCAAACCGATCACCCTGAACGAACGCGCGCGCGGGCCGCGGTTGTGGTGGGAGATAGCCCGCTGGCTTGCCACCGGCGGTGGGTTGCTGGCGTTCAGCCCGGCGCATGTCGGCGCGTTCGTGCGGTCGCATCCGGAACTGGAACTGCCAGATCTGCAGTTCGTCTTCACGCCGGCCAGCTATTCCGACGGCGTGGTCGGCCAACTGCAGCGGGAGCCGGGCATGACAATCGGTGTGTGGCAGATGCGGCCAGACAGCCGCGGTTACGTCCGCGCCCGGTCGGCCGATCCCGATGCTGCGCCAGCGATCCAGCCGAACTATCTGTCGGCCGAGAGCGATCGGGAGGCGGTGGTCGATGGCCTGCGGTGGGCGCGGCGCCTGCTCGCCAGTTCCGCCTTGGAACCATACCGCGGGCCAGAGACCTTGCCGGGGCCGCACGTGCAGTCGAATAGTGAACTGCTGGGATATGCCCGCGCCAAAGGAGCAACGGTCTACCACGCCATTGGCACTTGCCGGATGGGCTCCGACCCAGGGGCGGTCGTCTCACCGGATCTGCGACTGAACGGCTTGTCCGGCATACGGGTGGTCGATGCGTCAGTGATGCCGACCATGGTTTCGGCCAACACCAATGCGGCCACATTGATGATCGCCGAGAAGGCTGCGGACCTGATCCTGGCGGCCGGATGATCGGCCCGACCGCCAGGACCACAAGTGCCTACAGCACCAGACTGGCCAGGAAGCTGCCGCCGAAGAACAGCAGCCCGATGATTGCCAGACAGTAGAAGTTGGTGGCGATCACGTTGTCGTCCGACGGGTTGATGTTGGGGCGGGCGACGGAGGCGGTCCTCCGGCGCAAGCCGACCACGATCATCATGATGGCGGCGCCGATGGCAGCGAGAGCGAGAATGGATTCGATACCCACAAGCATGACTGCTTCCTCCATGGGTGTGCGGCCGTTGGGCCGAATGGATCGTTGAAACGAAGGTTGGCTATTCCCCGAAGCCTTGGCGCTCCAACTGCCAGACCCGACGGCCGAGAGCGACAGCGGGAGCAAGCGAGACGAGGGCCACCGTTGCCGCCGAACCGGTCGCCCAGGCATCGGGGAGCCCGAGCAAACCCAGGCCGGTCCCGGTGACGATCGCCGCGACCGTGCCGAGGGTCGACGCGACAAGAACGCCGACGGACACAGCCGCCAGGGCGGCAGACAGCCAACTGGAGCCGACCTCGGGCAATTGCCCGAGGTCGGAACCGTCGAGTGTCGTACTCATACAAGTGCCCCGGTGCCGGTCGAGGCCGCGCGCGGACCGAAGGTCCGCCAAGCCACCATTGGCACCAGCACCGTGTAGGCGATGGCGGCAAGCCCGGCGAGAATCTGTGTCGAACCGTTCATTTCGAGCACAGCATTGCCGAGAAAGAACGCTCCACCGATCAGCAGGGCGACCAGCGCGACGGATACCAGGGATGTCGAGAAGAACCGGTCCTCTCCGGTCTCGGTGGATCGAAAGTAGACGGCAGAGCGGGCCAAACCAATAGACCCGGCAGTGATCAGCGCGATGCCGGTGGTGGCATATTCGAGCACTGTTTCCATGGGACGACGTTCCTTGAGCGAGGCGGTCCGCCGTGGATTGGCGACACCTTCCATTGGCAACGGACACGGTGTGCACAACGCGAAAGTTCGGACCGCTTGCACGGAGCCCGTTGCCGACGCTGTCGGTTGAACGGGACGGCACGAAGGCAATATGCGGTGAAAGGGGCGCGCTTAGGCGCGACCGACCGTCAGCCGAACAGCGGAGGACCGCGGGCCGTGAAGGAGCTGTGGTGGACCGTTCGCGGAACGGCCTGGACGCCATCGATCGGCAGGGAGCCGTTGCGCGCGTCTGGCGTGAGGCTCCAGGACGGGAAGGTTGTCGTCGTATCGTCTGCGAAAATCGGGACGGGGTGCCCGGCGGGCGACCGATTTTCGCCCAGAGCGGCCGACAGACCCGCACGGGCTTCCACCGCGGGCGACGACGAACGGTCGGTAACGGCTAAACCGGCGTCGCGCTCATGGCCGGCCATCAGCCGGACAAACACATAGGGATCAACGGGAGATGGGGCCCACTGAAGGACGGAGAACGCGGTTACCAGCCAAAGCAACGAGCTCAAGCGCGACAGAATGCCCGCGCTGTTTACCCGGCACTGGAGTGCGCCCGTCATCGAGGTTCGTCCGATCCTCATCACCGGCCCACTGAACCAAGCATTCAGGGGTCGGCGGGCGGGTCCTCCGTCAAATCGACAGTGAGGAGATCCACCCTCTTTCCACGCGCATTATATCGTACGGTCGAAACGCCGCTACAAGAGCCATCGTTTGCGCGTTGGATACGCGGCCGGGCTCGGGCGATCGCATGATCCAGAACTAGACTATAGCGCGGCGACCCGGCTGCGCGATGACCAGCCGGCCAAGGTCACGTTGACGGCCACCACGACGGTCACACCCACACCATGCGCCAGGATGTCCAGCAGTGCGGAGTTGTGCGGGTGGACGAGGGTCAGCAGGCTCACCGCGGCGGCGGCAACCGCCAGACCGCCGGCTGCTCCGACCAACCCAGGTTGCCGTGGCCCGGTCCATCGGATGAGCGCCAATAGCCCGGCCGACAGCGGCAATGCCGTGCCGAGGATGAACAGCAGACACTCCATGGCTTCCGGCGCGACGACACCCCAACTGTCCGGCGCAAACAGCGTTCCGATGCAGCCGAATCCAGTGGCTGCCAGCCAAAGCGCCAGTGCCGGCATTGGCACGAGCAGCCACCATCTCGAATGGCCGTGCTGGCTCAACTCGAACGCCGCAAGCGCCCCGAGGACCGCGGTCATGGCCGAGGCGAGCGTTGCGGTCCACAGGTAGGGCGTCACCGGATCGGCAGGCTTCAACGTGACTCGGTGCGCGGTAGCATAGAGGATCGAGACCAGGATCACGACCGCCAGGAACCACAGCACTGTGCGCACGGCCTGCGCCGGCGGTGAGCGCACCCAACGCAAACCGCTCGCCAATTCGCGTATTCGATGCCGCGGGCGCCACACATTAGACATCATGCATTATGCCGACGGTCGGCCTTTGATGCAAATGTTCGAGAAGTCGGTCAGCGCCCCAGAACCAGCATCAGGATCGCGGCCACCACCAGCATGATGCCGAACACCTCGATCCGGCTGGTCTTCTCTCGGAACACGACGACCGAAAAGAAGAAGGTAAACACCAGTTCGATCTGGCCGAGGGCGCGAACATAGGCGGCGTTCTGCAGGGTGAAGGCGGTAAACCAGGCGATTGAGGCCAGCACGCCCGACAGCCCAACCACCAGCGACCAGCGCCAGTGCACGATCACGTCGCGCAAGGTGCCGCGCTCGGTGATCGCCAGATAGACGCCCATGCCGATTGTCTGCAGCACCACCGCGACGGTGAGCGAGAATGCCGCCGGCATCCAAGCGCCATGTTCGTACCCAAGGACCAGTGACGCACCCCGGAAGAACACCACCGAGGCCCCAAGGAAGGCACCGCAGGTCAGGCCGATCAGGGTCGACTTCTCGGTCAGGCCGCTCAACAGGCGGCCGAGCGTAATCTGCGCTTGGCCCGCCGACATCGCCATCACCCCGACCATGGCCACGGCGATGGCGATCGACGGAATCAGCGTCACCGTGTCTCCGAGCAGGACGAACCCCAGGACCGCGACCTGCAAGACTTCGGTCTTGGAGTAGGTGGTTCCGACCGCGAAGTTGCGGAACGAGAACAGCCAGACCAGTAGAGCGGTGAAGATGATCTGCGACAGGCCTCCTGCCACGCAGTAGACGAAGAACATCAAGTTGGGCTCAGGCCATGGCAGTCCGGTCACCTCCTTGACGCTGAACAGGTACAGCACGGCGAACGGAGCGGCGTACAGGAACCGCACATAGGCGGCGCCCAGCGTGGTCAGACGCCCCTTGAGATGCTTCTGCACCGCCGAGCGGATGTTCTGCATGAACGCGCCGACAATGGTGATCGGGATCCAGAGTTCCATGACAGTCGCTCGACAGGAGGCTTGATTGGGACGACGCGCGGGGGTCTGCTGGCGTCGGGCGGGGTTCGTGGCGCCAAGCATGCCGATCGATGGTTGGCGTGACCAGCGGCAAAGGCAGTGGAACCGATCCGCGTGAATCGAGCGATGGAGCCGAGACGAGCATGACCGGGTTGACGAAGACCGAGGCCGAACTGGCGCTGATCGAGACCGCGAAGCGGGTTTTGCCTGCGGGCGGATTCGGCAATTTCGCGTCTGACGTCGTGATCCGCGAAGGCCGCGCCGGACGGGTGTGGGACGAGAGCGGTAACGAGTATGTCGATTTCCTGCTCGGCTCCGGCCCGATGTTCATCGGCCACGCTCATCCGGAGGTCACGGCGGCGGTTCTGGCGCAGGTGCCGAAGGGCACGACGTTCTTCGCCAACAACGCCACCGGCATCCGGTTGGCCGAGGCGCTGTGCGAGGCGGTGCCCTGCGCCGACAAGGTGCGGTTCGTCAGCGCCGGGTCGGAGGCGACGTTCTACGCCATGCGCATCGCCCGGGCGCACCGCGGCCGCGACAAGATCCTGAAGTTCGAGGGCGGCTTCCACGGCATGAGCGATTACGCGCTGATGAGCATGGCGCCGAAGCGCCCGGCGAATTTCCCCCAGGCGGTTCCGGATTCCGCCGGAATCCCGGCCAAGGTCCGCGACGAAGTGCTGATCGCACCGTTCAACGACCTGGAGACCGCCGCCAGTCTGATCCGCGAGTACGGCGACGAACTGGGGGGCGTGATTGTCGAGCCGTTCCAGCGCCTGGTGCCGCCGAAACCGGGGTTCTTGGAAGGATTGCGTGCACTCACAACCGAGCACGGCATCCCGCTGATCTTTGACGAGGTGGTCACCGGGTTCCGTTTCGCTTATGGCGGCGCCCAGAGCTACTATGGCGTGACACCCGACCTGTGCGCGCTCGGCAAGATCATCGGCGGCGGCTTCCCGCTGGCCGCTATCGCCGGGCGTGAGGAATTGATGGCGCATTTCGACAAGGACCGGGTGGCCGAGGATGCCTTCGCGCCGCAGATCGGTACGCTCAGCGGCAACCCGGTGGCCGCCGCCGCGGGCCTGGCCACCCTGGAGGTACTGAAGCGACCGGGGGTGTATGAGCAGGTGTTCGCCACCGGCCGGCAACTGATGGCCGGGTTGGAGAGCGCGCTCGCCGGTGCCGGCTTTGCCGTGCAGATCGTCGGCGAGCCACCGCTGTTCGACGTGGTGTTCACCGACCAGTCGGTCCAGGACTACCGAACGACTTTGAACGGCGACGCAACGCTGCTGCGCCGCTTCAATGCATTGCTGCGCGAACGCGGCATCCTGAAGGGCGAGAGCAAGTACTACGTCTCGCTCGCCCACGACGCGGCGGATATCCGGCACACGCTTGATGCATTCCAGGACGCGGCGGCAATCCTGAAGTCCGAGCGCCGCCGCTAGGCCGCTGGGTTGGCCGTCTGCGCCAAGACTGCACGGTGCTGGGGCGCAATCGATGGCGCCGACGGTATTCAGGCAACGTGAATTACGTGCGCCCACTCTTCGTGTAGGTGATCTTCTTCGCCACTTCGTCGGGTCCGAAGACGATGGTCAGAGATTGTCTCTCAATGACGATCGTGGCCGGTCTTGTGTCGACGAACGAGTAGCTGTAGCCGATCGCCCGGTCGGCCTTGTCGTCGACCAACGGATACACGCTCTGCCCGGTTGGTTCGCCGAGTTTCTGGATCACATCGGCGCGGGTCGTGACCCCTTCCTTGAATGACAACACCGCTGCTTCATCGAAATCTGTGCGATCCGCCAGGAAATTACTGATGTACTGGTAGCCGACGAGCTTGTTGTCGAAGAACGAGAAACTTTGAGCGCGAGACGATGGCACCCCGGCGACTACACCGGGCGCGGTGAGGCTCGTCGCATAGGAATAGACAATGTGCCGGATCTTCTTTTCATTTTGAATTGATGTCGTCACGCTACCGGGTCGACCCAGGTTGCTGGTGATTTGTTGCTCAGTGGTGCTGTTTAGAACCAATTCATTGTTCTGAACTCGATCAAATTTGGTTCCGGCGCATGCGACTACGGTCATAGCGAGTGCAATTGCTACCAGAACTTTATGTATCTGCATCGTCCGTAGGCCCCTGATATGATTAAGATGAATATCATTATTCAAGTTTCTACTATGGCGCGCTAGTCGGTAATGCGCCCTGGTGGGCCAGAGGTGGAATTTGAATGGGCGATGGAATCGAGCGTTCGATGCCGGTCCCAGGCCAGTTCGATAGACGATAGGTCCTCTGTGCCGAGCCCAGGCTCGTCGATCAAAGTCAGGCGAGTGCCGTGATGATTGACCGCACTGATCGCATCGTCAGGGCGGCGAGGGCCTCGTCGATTGGCAGCACCTGTGAAGAGGCCTTGGCGATGACGATCTCATTGGCGCGATCAACGAACAGGTTCTGGCCGTGCACCCCGAAGCCGAACAGCAGAGGGGCAGCGCCGTCCAGCACGTACCATTGGCTGCGGTAGCGCATCGGCGCCCCCTGGAACAGGTCGGCGAAGTCGCCTCCGGCCCAGGCGGCGGCGTTGCCGCCGGAGACGAGGTCGTCGATCCAGCCAGAAGGCACGATCCGCTGACCGTCCCTGGTCCCGCCCTGCACGAGCAACTGGCCGACCCGGGCGAGATCGCGCACGGTGGCGCAGAATCCACCGGCGCAGCGTGGCGCGCCGAGCCGGTCGACGGTGATGTAGGCGCTGCGCTCGGCCCCCATGGGCCGCCACAGGAGTTCTGACATCAGATCGGCGTAGCGTCGGCCGGTGGCCCGTTCGATCGCCCAGCCGAGCAGGTCGGTGTTGGGCGAGACGTAGTGGAACCGGCCTTCGTGCGGGCCGTCGGTCCCGGTCATGCTGGCATAGAAGCTCCGCAGGTCCGACGGCGGATCGCCCGGCTCTGGCGGGTTCCAGTTCTGCGCCTTGCGGTAGGCGATGATCGGGCCCGAGGTCGCGAGGTAGTTCTCGTCGAACTCAACCCCGACCCGCATGTCCAGCAGGTGACGGATGGTGGCGCCGGCATAGGCGGTGGTGGCAACCTCGGGAACGTACCGGGTCACCGGGGCATCCGGATCAAGTGTGCCGTCGTCGATCAGGATTCCGGCCAGCAGGCCAAGCAACGACTTCGACACCGACATCAGGATGTGCGGCGTGTAAGCGTCCATGCCGTGGGCGTAGGATTCGTGGACCAACCGGCCGTGTCGCAGGATGACAATGCCGTCGGTGTCGGTTGCCGCCAGGAACTCCCTGAAGCTCGCTGTGCCGTCGACGAGCACGCCGTCGAGATCGGTGGGGTCTGAAGGAAGCGCAGAGACGGCATCGGGGGCGTTCGAGATGTCCGCTGAAGCCACGATCTCCCGGACGTGGTGGAACGCCCAGCGGTTGAACGGCGCCGTGCGCCAGTTCGCAAGAGTGACCTGAGCCTCTCGCGGCGGTGGAAAGCCGTTCATCAGGGCGGTGTCAGGCATGGCGATCCCCTCGGACGGGCGGTTCATTTGAATAGTGCCATTCGGCGTCTGGATTGTGCAGAACACATTGGTGCTGAGAGACGTCAGCCGATCGCGCGCCACCAGCGCCGGGTCAGCAGCAGGGCCAGCAGGCCCTGAACGGCCAGTGCGATGGTGGCGTTCTGCGCCCCGAACAGTTCGGCGAGGAAGCCGAGGTAGAAGAACCCGACCGGGCCGACCCCGATGCACACCGACAACAGGCCGAGCAGGCGGGCGCGCATCTCTATCGGCGCGTAGAGGTAGACCAAGGTCGCCTGCATCACGCTGAAGCCGGCGCCGCCGATCCCGAGCGTCAACAGGGCGGCGCCGGCCAAGGTGACGGCGGGCGCCGCAGCGAAGACGATCAGCGACATGAGGTACAGGGTGACGCCGCTGACATAGATCCGCCCGTACCACACCGCCTGAGCCAGCGTGGCGATGGCGAGCGCACCGCAGAAGGCCCCGACCCCGTCCAGCGCGGCCAGTATGCCCACGCCTTCGGGCCCGAGATGCAGGTGATCTTTGCCGAGCACCGGGATCATGCTGGTCGACGGCCAGCCGAAGATATTGAAGATCACCGTGACCATCAGGACGCCGGTGATCCGGGGATCGTTGCGCGCCTGGGCGAAGCCCTCCCGCATGCGCTGCAGAACCGAAGCGGATTCGACCGCGGCGGGGCGGCTGCGGGTGTGGATGCGCAACGCTGCCGCCAGTGCGATCGCGTACAACCCGGCGCCCAGCCAGAACACGCCGGCAATGCCGAAGGTTGCCAGGATCAGCCCACCGATCGTCGGGCCGACCATCCGGCTGGCATTGTTGGTCCCGACGTCGAGCGACATCGCCGGTCCCATCCGGTCCGACCCGACGGCGTCGCCGATCATCATCCGGCGCACCGGATTGTCGGTCGCCCAACCGAGCCCGTTGACGAAGCTGGCGACCGCCAGATGCCAGACCTCCAGCATGCCAAGAGATCCGAGCACCGCGACCGAGATCGAGGTTGCCATCATTGCCAGCACCACGAAGATCAGCGCGCTGCGCCGCTCCAGGCGCTCGGCGACGGCACCCAGGACGGCGCCGAACAATCCCATCGGCAGGAGGCGCAGCATGGTCAACATCGCGACCATGAACGCCGAACCGGTTGCCTGGTAGGTGAAGATCCCGACCGCCAGCATCTCCAGCCAGCGGACCACGAAGACCATCAGACCCACGACCCACAGGTTCCGGAAGTCCGGAATTGCCAGCAAGCGCCGGCGCGGTGCCTCGGGGGGCGGCCCGGCGGTCTCGGCGGACCCGTTTGCGTTCACGTGCGTTTCCTCATACGTGGGTCCGGTTGGATCCGGACACCGATCCGACTGTGTCACGCCCGGTTGTTTTGGTTCAATGTATCGACCGATACTTCGGGCATCATCGCAAGCGGAATGAGGCGACCATGACGACGACCCTGCGCACGATCTCCCCGGTCGACGGTTCGGTCTATGTGGAGCGACCGGCGGCGAACGATGCCGCCGTCGAGGCGGCGCTGGATCGGGCAGTCGCGGCCCAGCGGTCGTGGCGTGCGGTCCCGATCCCGGAGCGTCAGGCGATCCTGCGTCGCGCGGTCGACTACTTCAACGCCAACAAGGCGGCGATCACGGAGGAACTGGCCTGGCAGATGGGCCGGCCGGTCGCCCAGGGCGGCGGCGAGATCGGCGGCCTGACCGAGCGCGCGCTGCATATGATCGACATCGCGCCAGCAGCGTTGGCAGACCATCAGCCGGCGCCGAAGGACGGGTTCACCCGGTTCGTGCGCCGGGTGCCGGTCGGCGTGGTGGCGATCATTGCGCCCTGGAATTTCCCCTACCTGACCGCGGTCAACGGCGTGGTGCCGGCGCTGATGGCTGGAAACGCCGTGCTGCTGAAGCATTCGCTACAGACACCGTTGTGCGCCGAGCGGTTTGCCGCCGCCTTCGAGGCCGCCGGGCTGCCGGCCGGCGTGTTCCAGGCACTGCACCTGACCCATGATGCCAGCGAAAAGCTGATTGCCGACCGACGCGTCGACTATGTCAACTTCACCGGTTCGGTAGCCGGCGGCCATGCCGTGCAGCGCGCCGCCAGCGCCAAGTTCATCGCGACCGGGCTCGAACTCGGTGGCAAGGATCCGGCCTATGTCCGGGCCGACGCCAAGCTCGAGCATGCCGTCGAGAACGTGATCGACGGGGCGTTCTTCAACACCGGGCAGTCGTGCTGCGGGATCGAGCGGATCTACGTCCACGAGAAGCTGTACGATGGCTTCGTGGAGGGTGCGGTGGCACTGACCCGGCAGTACCGGCTTGGTGACCCGACCGACAGTTCGACCAATCTCGGGCCGATGGCGCGGGCGGCGTCCGCCGACTTCGTGCGCGGCCAGATCGCCGACGCGGTGAAGGCCGGTGCCCGGGCGTTGATCGACGCCAAGGGTTTCGCACGGGATGCAGCGGGCAGTGCGTATATGGCGCCGCAGATCCTGGTCGACGTCGATCACTCGATGCGGGTGATGACCGAAGAGAGTTTCGGGCCGGTAGTCGGGATCATGAAGGTGTCGTCGGACGAAGAAGCGGTCCGGCTGATGAACGACAGCGCGTTCGGCCTGACCGCCTCGATCTGGACCACCGACGAGGGGGCCGCGTTGCGGCTTGGCGAGAGCATTGAGACCGGAACGCTGTTCATGAACCGCTGCGACTACCTGGACCCGGCGCTGGCCTGGACCGGCGTGAAGGATTCAGGCCGCGGCTGCACTTTGTCGGCCCTGGGCTACGAGGCGTTGACCCGGCCGAAGAGCTATCATTTGCGGACAGCGATCTGACCCGGTTCGGGCGCCGATGGCGCCGCAGCGCTATGCGTTCCCGACCACCCGCTGATCGAGAATCCAGGCCTGATACTCGGTGATTGGAATCGGGCGCGCGAACAGGTAGCCCTGGAACTCGTCGTAGCCGAGGCGACGCAGGACTTCCGCTTCCTCCTCGGTTTCGACGCCTTCGGCGATGACCTTCAGGTTAAGTGCGTGACCTAGTCCGACGATGGCAGAGGCGATCGAGCGCCCGTCGTCGCCGAGCACGTCGCGCGTGAAACTGCGATCCAGCTTCAGGTAGTCGATCGGTAAGCGCTTGAGGTGGCTGAGTGACGAGTAACCGGTGCCGAAATCGTCGATCGCGATCTGGATGCCGAAGGTCCGAAGCCCCGCGAGCATCGGGATTACCTCGTCGATCTGGTCCATCGTGGCGCTTTCCGTCACCTCGAACTGCAAGGCGGACGGCGGAATGCGGTGGGCCTCCAGCGCCTGGCGCGCCGTGCGCAGCATGTCGTCGTTCTGGAACTGGATGGCCGAGACATTGACGGCGACCGGAACCATCAGGCCGGTCTCGCGCGCCAGACGTTCCTGGTCGGAGCAGACTTGGCGGATCACGAACCGACCGACGTCGAGGATCTGCCCGGTCGACTCCGCAACCGGGATGAACTCCGCCGGGGAAATGTAGCTGCCGTCACCGTTCGGCCAGCGGATCAGCGCTTCGGCTCCCACCAGACGCCCGTCGCCGGCCCGGATCTTGGGCTGGTAGTGAACCTCCAGGGTCCCGTTCGTCAGTGCTTCGGCCAGTCGACGTTCGATCTCATACCGGCGGGATGCCTCGATGTTCATCGATTGATCGGAGAACACCACTTCACGCGCGCGGCGCACATTGGCGTTCACGCAAGCCCGTTCGGCCGACAGTGTCAGCTCTTCGGCGTTTCGACCGTCGAACGGCCAGACAGCGGCACCGTAGGACAGGGTCGCCTGTACCCGCTCGCCGCCGATGTTGAAGCGTGCCTGCAGCAGGTCATCGAAGCGTTGGGCCAGCGCGATCAGGTCGCTCTCGTCGTCGATGTTGTGCATCAGCACTGCGAATTTGTCGCCGGGGAACTTGGCGATCACGGACCGGACCGTCAGCTGAGAACGCAGGCGTTCGCCGATCTGACGCAGCAGTTCGTCACCGCCGGCGAGACCGAGCGCGTCATTGAAGCCGGTCATTCGGTTGATATTGATGAACAGAATGCCGAGACGGCCCGGACGCGCATCGCGCAGGACAAAGCTGAGCTGCTCCAGGAACAGCGCCTTGTTCGGCAGGTGCGTGAGGGCGTCGCGGGTGGCGAGGTCACGCAGTTCCTGCTCGGCCCGTATACGGGCGGTGACGTCGATCAGCGCGGTCTGTACTGCCCACTCACCCTTCCAGCGAATCTTGCGGGCGGCAATCTCGGCCAGAAAGCGGGTGCCGTCTCGGCGCAAGCGCGGTCGGGTCAGCAGGTGAGCCTCGTCCAGGTCGTCCCGCTTCAGCAGGTCAATGAAGCCTTCCGGCGATCCGTCGGGGTCGTTGGCGAAGGTCTGGCGGAAGTCGCATTCGTCGAGCATTTCGGCGGCATCGGCATAGCCGAACATGCGGGCCGCTGCTTCGTTGGCGAACAGCAGCTTGAAATTGCGGTGAACTGCGATCGCCTGAATTGAGCCGTCCAAGATGTTCTGAAGCTTGGTCTGCGCGTCCTCGGATTCCTGAGTCCGATGCGCAAGATCCCGCACGGTCGAGAGGAAGGCGCGGGCCACCTGCCCAATTTCATCGTTCCGGCGGATCAGATCGCCGGCGATCAATGCATCGGGGTCCAGCGAGCCGCCAATCTCCCGGATCGTCGAGGCGAGCCGGCGCAGCGGCCGTGCGGTGGTCAGCAACGCGATCACGAAGATCGACACCGTCAGGACCAGCCCCAGCAAGCTGACCGCCCAGACGGTTTTTACGAACTGCTCCAGAACCAGCGCATGGACTGCCGTGTAGTCCGGTCGTAGCGTGAGTGTGCCCACCGGTTGGTCCGCTTCGCCGACAAGCGTTCCCCGCCGGACCAGGGTCTGCAAATGCGCAAGGTCCGGGCGACCGCGCGTCAGCAGGGACCGGCTGAGCCAGTCTTCGTGACCAACGTTACGTACTGCCTCGGCGACTTGGTCGCCATGGAGGTCGATCAGGGTGGCGGTCCGTATGAATTCACCGCTGGTGAGTCCTTGCACCAACCGGGTCGCCTGCTGGAGATTGAAGGTCCACAGCGCCTCCTCGGCGGCGCCCTGCACCGCGTCGAGATTGTCGGTGATCGCCTTGTCGGCGCGTGTCCAGGCGTGGCGGATCGTCATCTCAAGACTGACTGATAACACCACGATGAAAAGCGTCAGCGACACGGCGGCGGTCCACGCCATCAGCCGGGCAGTTAGCGATCGAGTAGGCGATGAACCCATAGTGGGCATCGTTTAGTCCTCAACAATGCGTGCTGCACGGGCGCCGAACTCTGGCGACCGGGCAATCCTGCATCTTAGTCTTTAATCCCTGAATAAAATGCTAACGGTTGTTGCTCTTGCGGCAAATGACAATCAGTCACGATTTTCCCGTGCTGGGTGTCTCGAGCCGTTTGTGAACCATTTCGGCAACAGCGGGATAGTCGGTCTTGCCGGTGCCGAGCAGGGGAATGGCATCCGCTACTAAAATTTGCCGAGGTACGGAGAGTTCCGGCACACCGGCGGCTCGGGCTGCCTCCAGAAGAACGTCGCGTGCCGCGTCCGGCCGGTTGGTGAGCAGGATGATCTGCTCACCTTTCCGCTCATCGGGTATTACTATCACTGCATGTGAATGCTCTGGCCAGGCACGCGCCGCGAGGTCTTCGACCGAGCCAAGGGACACCATCTCGCCGGCGATCTTGGCAAAACGCTTCGCCCGTCCCAGAATTTTCAGAAACCCTTCGTCGTCGATGGCGACGATGTCACCGGTGTCGTAGGCGCCATCGGTCGGCTGCAGTTCGCCCGGATGGTCGGCCAGCAGATACCCCAGCATGACATTCGGACCACGCACCGACAGCCGTCCGCCGACATCGACCCCCGGGACTGCCTTCAGCGTGACTGTAAGGCCCGGCACCAACCGGCCGACAGTACCGGCTCGATAGTGCATTGGGGTGTTGACCGAGATCACCGGGGCCGTCTCGGTGGCGCCGTAGCCTTCGAGTATGCGAAGTCCGAACTTGTCGGCCCAGATCCGGCGGGTTTCGTCCTTCACCTTCTCGGCGCCCGCGAACACGTAGCGGACGTTGAAGAAGTCGTAGGCATGAGCCAGCCTGGCATAGCCGGCAAGGAAGGTGTCGGTGCCAAACAGGATGGTCGCGTTGGTGTCGTAGGCGAGCGCCGGCACGATCCGATAATGCAGCGGCGAGGGGTAGAGGAACGAGCGCACTCCCGACAGCATCGGCAGGATCAGGCCGCCGGTCAGACCGAAGGAATGGAAGATCGGCAGGGCGTTGAACACCGTATCGGTCGGGCTGAAATCGACCCGGGCGGCAAGCTGGTGGCGGTTCGCCAGAAGGTTCGCATGACTGAGCATGACGCCTTTGGGCAGGCCCTCCGATCCTGACGTGAACAGCACGACCGCCGGGTCGCCTGCTCCGACTTTGCACCGTCGGTGAATGGCGCGGGCAAACGGTCGTGCGACCAAGCCGAGCAATTTATCAAGGCCGCTGACGCTGTCGCGGACATCTTCAAGGTAGACGACCTGGGTTTCCTTCTCGATGGCGCCGACCAGTTCATGGAGCTTGCCGAGTTCGATGAACCGGCGCGAGGTGATGACGGCGGCGGTCACGTTGCGCGGGCCTGCCGAGAAGTTCAGCAACGCCGGGACCCGCCCGCGTCCTAGCAGGCCGAACAGGCAGACCGCGGCGCCGACCGAGTTGGGCAGCAGCACGCCAACGCGTTCGCCTGGCTGGGTGAGCCGTGCCAGCTTGTGTCCAAGATTAATGCTCCCGTGACCACCCGGTTGTAGCTGGCCGGCTTGCGCTCGATATCGTCCAGAACGATTGCCCGGCCGCCGTGCACCTTGCGGGCGTCCAGCAGGCCTCGAACAGCGTTTCGTCACGGTCGCGGGTCTCGAACATCATCTCCGACATCACGTCGTAGAGCTGATTTCCGGCGATCCGGCGCCGGTTGCGGCCGCGTGCCTCTTCCGGAATGTGGAAGCGCCTCGGCTCCAGCACGGTGATGGTGATTCGCGGGAACAGCCGGCGGCGCAGCTTGCCTTTCATTCGCGAGAAGATGCTGGCCTCGGCGCCCTCGATCCGGACAGGGATCAGGTCGGCGTCCGCCTTGTCGGCGATCATGCCGGGGCCTTCGTGGACCTTCATCAGCGCGCCCGTCACCGTGATCCGCCCCTCCGGGAAGATCACCAGGTGATTGCCGTCGCGCACCTCCTTGACCAGCGCCTTGGCGGCGAACGGATTGCCCGGATCGACCGTGAACACCCGGATCAATGCCAGGAACGGCCGGGCCCACCAGTGTTGCGCGACGTAGGTGTCGACCGCGAACAGCGGCTTGCCGGGCAGGAACACCGCCAGCAGCAAGCCGTCCAGGAACGACACGTGGTTCGCGACCACCACCGCGCGTGGCCCGGCGCGCCGGTAGTTGTCGAGGCCGTTGATCCGAACCCGGAACAGCAGGCCGAGCACGATCGCGAACAGGCTTCTCGTCAGCTCGCCCGGCAGCAGGCCGCAGATGTAGACGGCAACGATCGCGTTGACGGCGGCAAGCGAGGCGAAGACCGTGGTGACGGATAGTCCATAGGCCAGCATCAAGGCCGCCCATATGGCGCCCACCACCATGAACAGCGCATTGAGAATGTTGTTGGCGGCGATGTTTCGCGACCGGTGTTCCGGCTCGCTGCGGGCTTGCAGCACCGCGAACAGCGGAACGCTGTACAGGCCACCGGCGATTGCCATCCCGATCAGATCGACCAGGATACGCCAGTTACCGGGCGTTGAGAGGAAGGCCGAGGCATCGATCGTTGTCTCGCCCGGAGCGCGGCCCTGCAGCGCCAGGCACAGATCGGCGATGAAGACCGTCATGGCGATCGCGGCGAGCGGTACATAGCGCGCCGAGACCTCGCCCTGCAGCAGCATGTTGCAGGCCAGCGATCCGATGGCGATGCCGACCGAGAACGCGACCAGGAACAGGGTCACCACGCTTTCGTCGGCACCCAGAACCGCATTTGCCAGGGTCGGGAACTGCGACAGGAAGGTCGCGCCGACCAGCCAGAACCAGGACAGCCCGAGGATCGTCAGGAACAGCGTCCGGCTCCGTCCGGCGTGGCTGATGATGCTGAACGTTTCGGCGATCACGTTCGGGTTGATCTTGAGATCCGGCATATCCGGTTCGGCCACCGGAATCGACCGGCTGGCCAGCCAACCGGCGATCGCCAGGACCAGCAGGACGACCGAGACGATGGCGATCCCATCGGCACGCAGGATCAGCAGGCCGCCGGCGATCGTGCCGACCAGGATCGCCAGGAACGTGCCGGCCTCGATCAGGCCGTTACCGCCGACCAACTCGTTTTCGGCGAGATGGTTGGGCAGGATCCCGTATTTGACTGGTCCGAAGAACGCCGATTGAGCGCCCATCAGGAACAGAACCCCGAGCAGCAGGTAAGGGTCGCCGAGATGCAGGCCGATCGCGCCAATCGCCATGATCGCGATCTCGGCCAGCTTGATGCGCCGGATCAACTGCGACTTCTCATGCGCGTCGGCGATCTGCCCGGCAGTGGCCGAAAACAGGAAGTACGGAAGGATGAAGATACCGGCGGCGACGGTGACCAGGATCTGGGCGTACTGGCCGCCGATATCCGCCATTCCGTAAAGCGCTAGGATGACGAAGGCGTTCTTGAAGACGTTGTCGTTCATTGCGCCCAGGAACTGGGTCACGAACAACGGCAGGAACCGGCGGGAGCGGAGCAGGCTGAACTCGGACATGTTCATAGTCTGGACTCCGAACGATGGATCAGCGAGTGGCAAGTAAGATACGTAAAAGTGAATATTCACTTACATAATTATGAATTACCAGCCGATCAAGCCCTCGGCGGCTGGGCAAACGAGAATCATGTGCGAAGATTGGGTGTTGCCGTCGGCCCCTGAATGCGGCCTATGATCCAGGCACCCTCACCGTGGTGGACGGCGCCCAACGGGCCCAGTCGCCTGGCTTTTCCGCCGGTTCCACCGCCCCGTCTCGGAGTCGACCGATGCCGATCAACAACCGCATTGCGGAATTCCACCCGGACATGACCGAGTGGCGACGCGATATTCACGCCAACCCGGAGATCAAGTTCGAGGAGCATCGCACCGCGGCGCTGGTGGCTGACAAGCTGGAGTCCTGGGGCATCGAGGTGCACCGTGGGATCGCGCAGACCGGCGTGGTCGGGGTGCTGCGCGGCAATGGCTCAGGTACCGGTTCGATCGGGCTGCGGGCCGATATGGACGCGCTGCCGATGGACGAGGAGGGCGACCCGTCGTACCGCTCGAAGAATCCGGGTCGGATGCACGCCTGCGGCCATGACGGCCACACCACCATGCTGCTGGGTGCGGCCCGCTATCTGGCGGAAACCCGCAACTTCGACGGCACCGTGAACTTCATCTTTCAGCCGGCCGAAGAGGGCGGTGCCGGCGCCAAGATCATGATCGAGGAAGGCTTGTTCGACCGTTTTCCCTGCGACACCGTCTGGGGCATCCACAACGCGCCACATTTGCCGGCTGGCACCATCGGCGTACGTCCCGGCCCGCTGATGGCGGCGGCCGACCAAGCGTTTCTGACCGTGAGAGGCCGCGGCGCGCATGCCGCCCGCCCGCATGACGGCGTCGATCCGATCGCCGTCGGCGTGCAGCTCTACCAGGGCATCCAGACGGTCGTCAGCCGCAACGTCGATCCCATCCACTCCGCGGTGGTCACGGTCGCGCAGTTCCACGCCGGAACCGCGAACAACGTGATCCCGGCCACCGCCGAGTTGAAGCTATCGATCCGGACGTTCGACGACGGTGTCCGCGACCTGATCGAGCAGCGGATTCGCGCGTTGTGCGACGGCGTTGGACGGATGTTCGGCGCCGAGGTCGATGTCGAATACCGGCGCGGCTACTCGGCAGTGATCAATCCCGCCGACACGGCGAATATCGTGGCGACCGTGGCCGATCAGGTGGTCGGGCCCGACAAGGTCGAGCGCGATACAGCACCGATCATGGCGAGCGAGGACTTTGCGTTCATGCTGAGTGAGCGCCCTGGTGCGTTCCTGTGGCTCGGCGGCGGGGCTCCAGGTAAAGACTACGGGCTGCACCACCCGAAATACGACTTCAACGACGAGGTGCTACCGGTCGGTGCCAGCTTCTGGGCCAAGCTGGTCGAAACCCAACTGGCGCGAGGCTGACGTCAAATCCGTCCTCCCGGGCACCGCAACACGGTGACCCGGGAGCCACCGGCCTTGCCGCGGAACTGACAGTGATGCGCCGCCTCAGGGCAGCAGGGGCCGCAATTGCTCGACCAGCGCTGAATTGCCGGCGAGCAGACGGTCGGCCGACGGGCCGAGCCGTCCCGGCACGAACGGGACAGCCGAACCGCCAGCCTCTTCGACCAGAAGGATGCCGGCGGCAACGTCCCAATCCAGCAGATACGGGTCCCAGGTCGCGTCCAGCCGGCCGTCGGCGACATAGGCCAGTTGCAGTGCGGCGCAGCAGTAGTTGCGGGTCTGCGCGCCGGCCCCGACCACGGCGCTGACCGCATCGATGTAGCGCTGCGCCGGATGGCGCGGCGAATGACCGACGCCGAGCACGGCACGCTCGAGCGTGTTGGCGCCGCTCACCCGGATGATCGTCCCGTTGCGCGTTGCTCCGTGGCCGCGCCGGGCTGCGAAGGTCTCGGCCGTGTTCGGGTCGTGGATCACGCCAAGTTCGGTGCGGCCATCGCGACGGTAGGCGATTGACACCACGAACTGCGGGATGCCGCGCAGGAAGTTCTGGGTGCCGTCGATCGGATCGATCACCCAGCCGGTCTCCACCGCTTCCCCGCCATGCTCTTCGCCAACCATCGGGTCGTCGGAGAAGTCGCTCGCAATGGCCTCGCGGATTGCGGTCTCAACCGCCCGGTCGGCGAGGCTCACCAGATCTTGGGGACCCTTCGTTTCAACCACCAACTCGGCGCGACGCTCAAAATAGGAGCGTGCCAAAGCACCACCTGTTTTGGCTGCAGCCAACGCGATCCGCAATCGCGCGGCGATGTCGTCATCCATGCTCATCGAACGGTAATTCCTGTCAGCTCTTCGGCATCTTGCCGGCGAGGCCGAGGGCTTTCTCGCGCTGCTCCATCTCGGCCCAAACCTCCGACGGCGTGATCCCCATCCAGACCCACAGAACCATCAGATTGTAGAGCAGGTCCGCCGACTCCCGGATCACCCCGTCGCGGTCGGACACCACGGCATCGAGCGCGACCTCGGCGGCTTCTTCTACGACTTTCTTGGCAATCTTCGGGTTGCCGTCACGCAGCAACTGCGCCGTACGGCTTTCTCCGGGGGATTCGGCCCGGGCAAGGTGGACGCCACGATACAGACGGTCGATCGGGTGGGTCATCGGCTCTCGGTGTTCGGATCGGTGGCTGGCGGCTGGCTATTGTCCTCCGATGGCTTTACCGCGCGCAACCGGCTGGATGCGATCTGCCCGGCATCCTCCAGAATCGGGTAGGCAACCGAGGTGACGTGGCTGTTGATGCGCTTCAGGTCACGCAACACATCGAGATGCAGAGAACTGCTTTCCAGCGATTCCAATCGACCGGCGCCGATCCGGGCGTAGTGCGCCTCGGAGAACCGTTGCTCCATCTCACGGATATGGACCTTTTGCTCCAGTAGCTTGCGCGCCAGCATGAGGTCGCCTGAATTGAACACGTTGAGCGCCAATTGCAGGTTGGCCACGACCTGGGCGTGCATCGAGGTGATCTCGGCAAACCCCTCCTTCGAGAACGAGGAGTGCGCCTTGATCTTCTTGTTGGCGAGTTCCATCAGGTTCTTGTCGATGATGTCGCCGACGTGCTCCAGGTTGGTGGTAAAGCTGAGGATCTCGACGGTGCGGCGGCTCTCCGACGGATCCAGTTCGTTGCGGGCCAGCCGGGTCAGGTAGAGCTTGATCGCCTCGTGCAGGCTGTCGACCGTATCGTCGCAGCGCTCGACCTCCTTGACCAGGTTGGAGTCGTCGCGTCGGAACACCTCCATCGAGCGGGCCAGCATATCGGCGACCACGTCGCCCATGCGCATCGTCTCGCGGCTGGCGCAGGACAGCGCAACTGTTGGCGAGTCGAGGGCCGACTGCTCAAGGTAGCGTGGTTGCTTTTCGTCGTCGGCCACCGCCTGTTCCGGCAGGATCTTCATGACGATTGCTGCGACACCGCCGACGAACGGCAGGAAGACGATGGCCAGCGCCAGGTTGAACGCGGTGTGGAAGTTGGCCACCCGGTGGCCGATGTCGAACGATATGATACCGAGATAGGGCATCACATAGGGAATGGTCCACACGCACACCGCCGCACCGGTCAGCCGCATCAGCAGGTTGCCGAGCGGCACACGGCGTGCCGCCGGAGGCTGGCCGAGCGTCATGATCAACGGCGTGATGGCGCCACCGACGTTGGCACCCAGCACGAGAGCCAGGGCCAGTTGCAGGCTGATCACGTGCAGCGAGGCCAGGGTCATCACCAGCACCACCACGGTCAGGCTGGAGTGCGCAAGCCATGTCAGAACCGCGGCCAGCAGGATCGCCAGCAGCGGCTCGTCGGTCAGTGGTCGCAGCACCACCGACAGGGTCTCCGCGTCGCGCAGCGGATGCGACGCCAGCATGATCAAGCGGATCGCCAGCAGCATCAGGCCGAGGCCGATCATGATCCGCGACAGGTTTCGGCGCTTGGAGTCCTCGGTGCGCAGGAAGCCCACGACACCGATCAGCAGGAACAGCGGGGACAGCCACGAGACGTCGAGCGACAGCACCTGGACCACCAGGGTGCTGCCGACGTCGGCGCCCAGCATAACGGCAAGTGCGGCGGGCAAGGCGATCAGCCCGCGTCCGCCGAACGACGAGACGATCAGCGCGGTTGCGGTACTGCTCTGCAGGATGCCGGTAACCGCCATGCCGGTCGTGAACGCGGTCAGCCGGTGCCGGGTCGCAACGGCGATGCCGCGGCGAATGGCGGACCCGAACGCCCGGGTGACCCCGGTGCGGACCATCCGGATGCCCCACAGCAGAAGCGCGATGCCGCCGGCGATGTCGATCAGGATGTGCAATCAGGTACCCTCGATTGCCGGTTGAACGGCCCGGGCGTCAGATGATGGCGTGACGGACCCGGGCGGAGACCCACTCGCTGATCAGCACGGTCAGCAGAATGAGGATGAAGATCACGGTAACTTGCGGCCACGCCAGCACGTTCAGCGAATCCTGGAGCTTGAGGCCGAGACCGCCAGCGCCGACCAGTCCGAGCACCGCGGACTCACGAATGTTGATGTCCCAGCGGAATACACAGATCCCGGCGAACGCCGGCAGCACCTGCGGGACGATCGCGTAGTCGATCACCTGGGCGGTCGATGCGCCGGTGGCGGCGACCGCCTCGACCTGGTTCTGGTCGATCTCCTCGATCGCTTCGTACAGCAGCTTGGCGACGAACCCGACCGAGCGAAGCGCGATCGCTACGATGCCAGCCGATACGCCGGGGCCGATGATCGCGACCAGCAGCAATGCCCAGATCAGCGCGTTAATCGATCGGCTGGAAACGATCACCAGCAGGGCGAGCGGGCGTATGAACCGCACGCTCGGCGTGGTGTTGCGGGCGGCGAGGAAGGCGACCGGGACCGCCATGATCACCGCCAGCAGGGTTCCCAGGGTGGCCATGTTGATGGTGTCCCACAGCGGCTCCATCAAGGCCGGCAGGTAGCTCCAGCGTGGCGGGATCATGCGCGACCCGATGTCGGCAGCCTGGGTCGGAGCGTCGGTAACGAAGGCCCAGATGGTATCCTGGGTCATGACCTGCCAGCAGAACGTGAACAGCGCGACCAGGGCGAACCAGCCGACCCAGATCAGCAGTTCGGCGCGCGGCGTGCGCTTGCGCCAGGACTCCGGGAAGGAACGGGAGGTTTCGGCCATCACTGAATCCGCCCTCGGATGATGCTGGAGCCGTACTCGGCGATCATCACGATCACGATGATGATGATCAGGATCGCGGCGGCGGAATCGTATTCATAGCGGTCCATGGCGGTGTTCAGGGTGGCCCCGATGCCGCCGGCACCGACGATGCCGATCACCGACGACTCCCGGAAATTGATGTCGAGGCGATACAGGCTGAGCCCGATCAGGCGCGGCATGACCTGCGGCTGGATGCCGTAGTTCACCACCTGCCACCAGCCGGCGCCGGTGGCGCGGACCGCCTCGGCCTGGGCCTCGTCGATGTCCTCGATGTCCTCGGCCAGCAGCTTGGCCAGGAACCCGATGGTCGCAAACGACAGGGTCAGGAAGCCGGCGAACGGTCCGAACCCGAACATCGCCACGAACAGGATGGCAATGATGATTTCCTGGAAGCTGCGCGACAGCGCGATGATGCCGCGGCAGACAAGATAGATCGGCAGCGGGGCGATGTTGCGCGCGGCACCGATGCCGATCGGAACCGAGATCAGGATGCCGACCACCGTGGAGGTCACGGTCATGGTCAGGCTTTCCTGCATCCCCTGGGCAATGTCGCCCCAGCGGCTGACGAAGTCGGGAACCAGGAAACCCTTTACGAACCGCAGGCCACGGTCGAGCCCTTCGTAGACTCGCATCCAGTTCACATCGACCGACGCGAAGGCGAGGACCAGATAGGTCAGGCTGCCCAGGTATACCGCCCAGCGCAGGCGCGGGTTGGTGATCAGCGGCGGGCGGCGCCAGACCGTCGGCATGGTGGCGGTCGTCACGACAGCCCCGCCATGCGTTCGCGGTCCAGGACACTCTCTGGCGAGAGATACTCTTCGTCCGACGTTGTCGGTTCGTCGAGCGCCTCGTCCTCGTCGACGGCCCGGATCGTGGCGGACCAGTCTTCCTCGCCGTAGATCCGGGTCAGCACCTCGGCGTCGAGCTGGTCCGGGGGGCCGTCATAGACGACCTCGCCCGCCTTCAGGCCGATGATGCGGCGCACGAACTGTTGGGCCAGTGCCACGTCGTGGATGTTGATGATCGCCGGCAGACCGTGCTCGTCGCAGATCTCCACGATCAATCGCATGATCTGCCGAGAGGTCTTGGGATCGAGCGAGGCGGTCGGCTCATCGACCAGCAGCAGGTCCGGGTCCTGCGCCAGGGCGCGGGCAATGCCGACCCGCTGGCGCTGGCCGCCGGACAGGGCGTCTGCCCGTTTGTCAACGTGATCGGTCAGCCCGACCCGGTCGAGCAGGCCGTAGGCCTTGGACACCGCGTCAGTCGGGTATTTCCGAAAGAAACTGCGCCAGAAGCTGACGTAGCCGAGGCGGCCGGACAGCACGTTCTCCATTACTGTCAGCCGTTCGACCAGGGCGTACTCCTGGAAAATCATGCCGATCCGCCGGCGGGAGCGCCGCAGCGCGCCGCGCCCGAGCCGGGTGAGTTCGGTCTCGCCGAGAAACACCTGGCCCGAGCTTGGCTCAACCAGCCGGTTGATGCAGCGGATGAGGGTCGACTTGCCGGCGCCGGACGGCCCGATCAGCCCGACCACCTGTCCCGGCTCGACGGTGAACGATACCCCGGACAATGCCCGGTCGCCGGTACGGTAGGTCTTCGTCAGGTTGTCCAGACGCAGCATCGATTCAGTCTCCCCCGATCCGATCGTCGGTTACTTGCACGTATATGAGACGCCATTTGCGGCGTCGATCTTGCGGATAACATCCCAGTGCGACTTGTAGGTGATCGGGATGAATTGCTCCTCGCCGGAGCGGGCGAACTCTTCCTTCAAAGCAGAGCCTTCCCAGTCGTAGGTGAAGAACGCTTCCTTGATCTTCTCTTGCAGTGCCGGCTTCAGATTGTAGACATAGCCGAATCCAGTAGTCGGGAAGGTCTGCGACTTGTAGATCGACACTACCTGATCGGCCTTGATCACGTCGCGAGCGATCATCCGGGTCATCACCGAGTTGGCGATCGCGGCGGCCGGGTAGTCCTTGTTGGCGACGCCGAGCACGGAGTTGTCGTGCTTGCCGGAGAACACCGGCTCGAAGTCCTTGCCGGCTTCCAGGTTGTACTCGGCCTTCAGGATCGCCGACGGTGCCTTGAATCCGGAGTTCGAGGTTTGGGCGGTGAAGGCCATTTTCTTGCCCTTGATGTCCTCGACCTTTGTAATTCCGCTGCCCGGGTAGGTGATTATCTCCATCTCATATCCGAAATGGCCATCCTTGCTGGCCATGATTGCGAACGACACGAAGCCGGCGCAGTTCACCGCCAGCGGGTTGGAGCCGGTGTTGAAGCCGGCGACGTGCAGGCGGCCGGCGCGCATGGCCTCGATCTGGGCGGCGTTGGACTGAACCGGGAAGAACTGCGCCTTCTTACCTGTCACCTTCTCCATGTGGCGGAGGAACCCATCCCACACCTTGGCATAGACAGCGGGATCCTCGACCGGGGTGTAGGCGAAGATCAGCGTGTCGGGGTCGACCTGTTGGCTGGCGTCGGCCGGCGTGTCAGCGACCAGATCACCGTTCTCGTCCTTGAACCGTGAATCCAGCGCCGAGCCGGGATGCGACCAGGCCAGCACGGTGGCCATGACGGCCGCCACACCGGAAGCTTTCAGGAACGCGCGTCGAATCATCTCTTTCCCTCCCTAAGGGTTATTGTTGCCACGGGCTTGGTTGCCGACGTGTCGCGCCGATCCGAACCACATTTCGACAATGCTACAAGCATCGAAACGTCGATTGGGCAAAATTTTCGATTCCGAGCATAATCATGTTCGAAGCGAATACCACTCCGAACGCGTCGGCTTCTGTTCGATCAGAGCCGTGCGAAGTGGTTGTCGAACGCCAGGCCGGCGATCGGGGTGATCGTCGTGCGCTTCAGCGACGCGTGTGGGGCGAGAGGTCCAATCGCACCGGCGCCGTCCCTGATCCACAGGCGGTCGGTCCCTGGTTCATTGCCGAGACCGCAGGCGTCGGGAGCCGCCACAAGCCCGATCATGTGCTGGTCCTGCAGGTCCCATACCCCGACCCGCCCGCCCCGCGGGAAGCTGGCGGCCAGATAGCGGCCGGTGGCGTCGATCGCCAGGTCACCGACATAGTTGCGGGTGTCGGCCGGCGCGGCGGATCCCTGGCTAAGCAGGGTGACTGCCCCGTTGGGTGCCCATGTCCCGGCCAGCGGAACCGTGTCGCCCGCCGGCCCCTCATACTGCATGCCGAAGCCGATGGTGCCGTCCGGTCCCATCGCCAGGTGCCGGATGCTGAGCTGGTGCAACTCGCTCGGCAGGGTCAGCCGGCGCAGTAGCGCTCCGGTCTTAGCGTCGACCAGGCTCATTGACGGTTCCATGGTCGACAGGTTCAGTTTGGCGCGTCCGCTGTCCGGGTGGGTCAGCAGCCCACCATTGGCGATCATCAGGGTCCGCCCGTCCGGATTGAGCGCCAGATCGTGCGGGCCGATTCCCTGGGCGTCAATTTCGCCGACCCGGGCGTAGCTGTCGGCTGCGTCCCACACGCCGATCACCCCACGCCCGCCGTCGTAGTCGTTCTCGGTGGTGTACAGCAGCCGCTCGCGGGTATCGAAAACCGCGTGGCCGTACAAGTGCCGGCCGTCCGGTGCCGCGAGCCGGCGGCGGATCGACCCGTCGATCAAATCGACCACCACCAGCATCCGGCCGGGCCGCCGGGCCATCACCACGACCTCGCCCCGGCTGGCTGCGATCACCGGCTCGTGGCCGCGGTCCGGCAACGGGGTGGCAAAGCGAACCGAACCGTCCGGCTCGATCGCGACCACGGCGAAGCGCCGGTCGGGCAGGCGGGCGGTCGACACCAGCAATTGGGTATTGGCTTGTGCAAGCCGCGGGGTCAGCGCCAGCCCGAACCCCAGGACCGCCCCCCACAACAGGGCGCGGCGGTCAATCACCGTCGAGCGCATTGAAGCCGACCTTCAGGTTCAGGGCAGCGGCTAAGTCTTGCTGCGTCATGTCGCGCAGATGTCCCAGCACCACGGATAGATAGTCGAGCTTGCCGCGGGCAGCCTGGTCATACACCGCCTCTTCGATTGGTATGGTGACCGTCTCAGCCGCGGCGGCGGCGTTGTCGAACTCGAACGCCATGGAGCCGCCGATCCAGCCGAACTCGTCGGGCAGGGAGCGGGCAAACCCGGACGTGACGGTGAACGCCTTCAACGCCTTAATGTCGGCAGCCAGGACGGCCGGCGTCAGTCCGGACCGCCGGAACGGCGCGCCTAGTGGTCGCGCTGATTTCAACTCATCGCCCAGGGTCGGCTTCAGTTTCTGGTCCTGAACCACCTGCAGGCCGGTGCCGAGCGCACGGTGCAGTTCGGACAAGGCTTCCGACGGCGTGCGGTACAGCGGATCGTCGCCACCGGGTGCCAGCAGGCGGGTGGCAAAGCCCTGTGGGTCGGACCACTCCTGCGAGACCGCATTTGCCAGATCGGTCAACGCCCGCGCGGCCGCAACGGAGTAGGCGCAGCGAAACGCACCGGCGTCGCCTGAGTCGCCGGCCGGGTCGCCGTCGCCGCCATACAGCAGGTATTCCAGCGCGGTCAGCCCCTGCAATGCCACGCTCTTACCCGCGAGTTGAGCTGGATCGGCAACGGTCGGGTCGCGGTCGGCGAGCGCCCGGCGGATCTGGCGCAGGCCGACGCCCTTGGGATCGGGCCAGAAGGCGATGCGTTCCAGCCGGTGCTGGTCGATCAGCGGGCCGAACCGCAGAAACTGAATACCGCTCCAGCCTTCGACGGCGGTCCGGAAGGCGGTGTCTAACGGCTGGCGGGTGTCCGGCGCCGGCGCCTTGCAGAACCGGGCGACCGTATCTTCCAGTGCGCGAGCGTCCTCGGCAAAGCGGATGAAGGCCGGGCGGACGTAGTCCGAGACACCGTGCGCCACGATCGCTGCATCGCGGGCCTGATCGTCGGCCATCGCCGGTCCGATGCAGGCGACCAGGACGGTAAGGCAGATCAACAGACGCCGCATGTCACAACCCTTCCAGATAGGCCAGCAGGCGCGCCGTCTCGTCCGGCGCCAGGGCCAGATATCGGCGGCGCGCGTCGGCTGCTTCGCCGTCGTGCCAGCGTATGGCTTCGTCGACGGTAGCGGCCCTGGCGTCATGCAGGAACCGGTCACCCCGTCGCACCCCGGCTCCCAGCCCCCACAGCGGCGCCGTGCGCCACTCCGCCGGCAACGCGCTCCCTTCAGGGAAGCTGCCAGCGAGCCCCGGGCCGAGGTCGTGCAGCAGCAGGTCGGTGAAGGCCGGGACCGACCGACCGCTGGCGTCGCTTAGCGCTGGAACGTGGCAGGCGGCACAACCGGCTTTCAGGAACACTGCAACTCCGTCCGCATCGGCCGACGATGCCGGGGCGGGTAGTGCCGCGACATAGGCGACCAGCGCCCGCAGGGCGGCGGCTGGGATTTCCACACCCTCGGCGTGGCCGCTGTCGCCGTGCGGCGCGGTCGTGCAGGCGGTCTCGGCGCTAGTGCAGTCGCCGGCGTGAGTCCGCCGATGCGGCGTGGAGAGGCCAAGGTCGGTGACCAGCGCCGCTTCGGTCTGCGTGGTGATCGTCGGTTCCATCGCCTTCCAGCCGAACCGTCCGGTGCCCAAGCGGCCGGAGATGCCGTCGCCGTCGCGGTCGTGGGGATCGGCCAAGACCTCCAGCATCGCCTGCGGGATCCGGGCGAGCCACCCGACCCCGCGCAGCGATGGCGCGCGCCGCGCCTCGATCCGGGTGTCGGGGGCGAGCGGGCCATACGCCAGGGCGTCGAGCCGGACGGCTGTAACGGTCGGGCCGAGGGTAGGATCGGGCGACGGCACGAGATCGAACGCCACCGCCGCTTCTGGCGCGACGAGCGCGGTACCGAGCCGCTGGATCTGCAGGCCATAGACCGGGTCGCCGGGACCGGCATTGGAGCCGAGACGCACCACCAGTTCGGATGGGTCGATGCTGCCGTCGGCTCGCGCCGCAGTCTTGGATCCGCCGCCGCTAGCGTGGCAGGCTGCGCAGGATCGGGCTGAATGCAGTGGGCCCAGGCCGTCGCTGCCCAGCGTCGAGGCCGGTGCCGGGACCCACATCCGGTCGAACAACGCCTTGCCGACCGCGACGTCCAGCGGTTCAGCCACGGCACCGACGGTGGCTAATCCGAGGGCCAGAGCGAGGGCGGGGATGAGCGCGCACCTCATGTGACGGTCACGTAGCCCATCATCCCGGTGTCCTGATGCTCTATGATGTGGCAGTGGAACATCCAGCGGCCCGGGTTGTCGGCGACGAAGGCGATCCGCACCCGCTCCTTCGGGGTCAGGAGCACGGTGTCAGCCCAATGCACCGGCCGGTTGACCTTATTGGAGTCCAGCACCTTGAAGGTGTGGCCGTGCAGGTGGATCGGGTGCATGTGCGGCGTGACGTTGTGCAGCTCGAACTCATAGGTTCGGCCACGCGTTAGCTCGGCCAATGGCGGCGGCGGAAATTCGTGCCCGCGCTCCGGCCAGGATTGCTTGTTGATCGCCCAATAGGTGGTTGGGTTCAGGCACAACGACTGGCCCAGGTCGATGACTTCGCCGTTCGGCGCCGCCACGGTGCGGTTCACGGCGGTCGAGCTGAAGGTGAACGGCAGAACCTCCGCGTTCCGCAGGTCCGGCTCGGGCAGGTGCGGGGCGTACAGTGGAGCGGGGCTGAAATCGGCCGTCGTTTCCGTCGCCGGGCCGTCGCCGACCAGGGTCATCAAGGTCACCGGGTCCTTGGCGAAGTAATCCACGATCCGGGCGGTTTCGCCGGATTTCGGTGCTCGGACCACCAGGTCCAGGCGCATCGCCGGCCCCATCCGCCAGTCGACCAGCGGGAACGGCGACACGGCGTTGCCGTCGGTAGCGATCACTGCGGCGTCGGCGCCCTCCACACCGATCTGGGAGACCCGGGTGACGTCGAGGTTGAGGACCCGCACACGAATGTCCTGACCAGCCGGAACCCGAACCGTCGGCGCTGGTCGGAAGTCGGTCGACCGCACCGTGCCGAAGGTGCCTGCCTTGGCGGCCCCGGCATCGGTCAGGAAGTCTAGGAATTCGCCGGTCGTCTCGTCGATCCGCCAGTCTTTCAGCAGGCACAGCACGTCGGCGGCGTAGGGGGTCGGTGCATCGCCGTCGACGATCAGCACACCGGCCAGCCCGCGGCCGAGTTGTTCGACCGTGTTGCAATGCGGGTGGAAGAAGAAGGTACCGGTATCGGGCAGGGCGAAGCGGTAGTCGAATGTCTCGCCCGGTTCGAGGGGCTTCTGGGTGATGTAGGGGACGCCATCCATGGCGTTCTGCAGCCGGATGCCGTGCCAGTGCACCGAGGTGTGTTCGGACAGGCGGTTCTCCAACCGGGCTTCCAGGGTGTCGCCGCGCCGGGCGTGGATCACCGTCAGCGGGTCTTCGCCGAAGGTCCACAGCGGCGATGCCGGCCGGTTGGTGCCGAGCAGCCGGACCGGTCGCGGCGCCGCTGTCAGCGTCGTCCGGCGAATCGTCGGCGCAACGGGGTTTGGGGCTTTTGGAAGTGGTGTCAGGGGTTGAGTGCGAGCCGCCAATCCGCCTACCGACAGAACGCTCACGGCGGCCGAACCGCCGATCAGGAAGCGGCGGCGGCTGTGTCTCGATGCATGGCTTCGGTCGACCGTCATGATTCTATCCAGCGACCGCCCGGTTCCCTCCTTCGGGCGCGGGCGGCGGCTTCAGTCCCAGTTCCATCAGTGCCCGCGCGAAGCAGCTTCGGCTGGCCGATTTCAGCGGTAGGAACACTTTGGAATGGCGCTGGCACAGATGTTTGACCCGCAGGCAGGCGGAATGGCTGATGCAGTCCACTGGGCATAGCACCGCGTCGGCTCGTTCGACCAGATCGTCGATGCGCTGCAGGGTTTCTTCTTTGCCGCCGTCATGGTGCACGAAGGTGGCTTGGCGCCGTTCTGCGATGTCGCGCAGATGGGGCACCAGTCCCGGCCGACCGCCGACATAGAGCAACCGGCACGCTCCACCTGGTACGCGCGGCGGCAGCGACGGCGATAGGTCTTCGATGGAAGGCGCAGGCTGCGATGCCGGTTGCGGCTTGTGCCGAAGAGCCGCCACCTCGCGGTTCAGGCGCTCGACGTCAGCTTCCAGATCACGTGCCCGCGTGCGGGCACCGACCAAGCTACGTTCCCGCTTGGCAAGCCTGCGTTCGAGCCGGTCGGCCGGGATGGGAGCGGGTTCGGCACGGGTGCCGATGGCTTCGGCGACGGTCAGGCGCTCGGACAGGACGGCGATGCGTCGGTCTCGCTCGTCGACCGCGGCCTGGGCTTCCTGGGCGGAACGGCCGATGCGTGTAAGTCGCTCGCGCAGCTCGGAGTTGTCGCGTTCCAATTGGTCGGCCCGGCTGGCGTGGTCGCGCACCGCCGCTCCCTGCAGGTGCGACATCATGTGGACCTCGCCAAACACCCGGGCGCGCAGATCGTTGGGGACATGCCGGTGCGTCAGCAGGGCCCAGTACCCCCCGGCTATCCGGCCGGACGCCTTGAAATCACCCCAGAGCGCTTCCAGGGCGGCGGTGTCGGTGAGCCGGCCTACCCGGCGCAACGCGCCTTCATATCGGTGGTCGAGTAGCCGTTGCAGGGCGCGGGCGACCGCTCCCTCCTGGGTGGCCTGCTGCACGAAATAACCGTGAATCTCGTAATCAGTCGCTTGGACCGGCGGCGTCAGGTGAAGCTTGCGCGCCAGGGCCTTCAGGTCCGGGGTGGCGAGGCAGGTGCCGAGGATCGAACAGTGAAACCCGCCGCCGATTTCCCAGAGCTTCAGCCGGCCGCTCGACGACACGACCTCGCACGCAGCGACGCTGTCGCGCGCAGGATCGTAGTTCGTGAGACGGCCGGCGGAGCCCATTCTGGTTTTCCTCGATCCGGCTCGGTCAGTTCTTGCCGACGGTGCCGGGGTTGTCGAGGCTGTCGGACCCTTCGATCTGGATCGACAGGTTGAGGGCGGTGACCACCCGCTCGGTCGCCCGCGTCTGGGCGACCAGGCCGTCGATGACGTCCTGGACGATCTTGTTTCCGGCTTCGTTGCCTTCGCCGATCATCTGGTCGTAGGCCATCGTGCCCTTGTCGGCCGTGTCCTTCATCACCTGCATCTTCGCCGAGGTGGTGGCCAGGGCGGCTGTCATTTCCTTGGCGGCGGCCGGATCCTTGGCGGCGGCAAGGTCGAGAATGCCGGGTCCCTTGATCACCGACTTGTCGCTGCGGACATACCGGCCGCTGGCCAGTGCGACCATGCCGACCTGATCGTAGTAGTGCGAGTTGTGGGTGTTGTCGGAAAAGCAGTCATGCTCCTCCTCCGGATCGTGCAGGATCAGGCCAAGCTTCATGCGCTCGCCCGCCAACTCGCCGTAGGACAGGCTGCCGATGCCGGTCAGGATGGTTGCCAACCCACCCTCTGGACCCTTGGCCTCCAACTCGGCGCGCGCCGGACCGCCGGGAGCCCAGTTGGCGACCATCTCGGCGAGGTCGTCGACCAGCAGGTCGGTGGCGGCAACCAGATAGGCGGCGCGGCGGTCGCAATTGCCGTTGGTGCACTTCCTGGTGTCGAAATCGGTGTGTGGCCGGTTGCCGGCACCGGGTCCGGTGCCGTTTAGATCCTGGCCCCACAACAGGAATTCGATAGCGTGATAGCCGATCGAGACGTTGGCCTCGACCTCCTGGGCCTCGTGCAACTCGGCAATCAGCTTCTTGTCGATCTTGCTGGCGTCGACCATGGTCGCGCCGATCCGGATCTTCTTGTTGGCGATGACGTTCGCCGTGTAGAGCGGGTTGTGGTCGGCCTCGGTGCCGTAGCCCGCGTCGACGTAGTCGATCAACCCTTCGTCCAGTGGCCAGGCGTTCACCCGGCCTTCCCAGTCGTCGACGATGGCGTTGCCGAACCGCAGCGCCTCGGTTTGCTGGTAGGCCGGCCGGGCGGCGATCCAGGCGACGCGCGCCGCCTTCAGGTTCTTCGCCGATGGTGTCTTCGCCAAGGCTCGGACGGCCGACTTCAAGGTGACGGCGCTGGCATGCGCGTCCTGGTACATGGCGTGGGCGATCGCCTCGTAGTTGGCGATCACCGCCTTGGCATCCACTGCGGCGGCGTGCGCGCCGATCGGGAGCGCCCCGATGCTGGCGACGGAAAGCGTGACCGCCAGGGCGGCGGTACGAACTAGCGATGTCATCCGGTAACTCCCCGGTGCTGGGCTCAATGCTCGGACACCGTACCGGTTGCCGAGGCGCGGCAGGCGCTGCGCCGTATCTTTATTGCGAACGCCTCGCACTTTCAACTGTCTTGTTGAGAGCGGATCGCAATACCCAGGTTGCTGGTGACAGTCCGGTCGGGATCAGCGGTGCAGTATTGCCAATCGTGCGTCCGGGTAGCGGGCGCCGTGGGCTGCGCCGGGCGGGAAGGTTATGTCGAGCGCGATGTCCCCGACCATCCAGGCGGGACGGGTGGATCGGCTTCTTCCTATCCGAGGCGAGTGTTCTTCCTACGGATCGCAGAAATACTCTTAAAGAACATAAAGAATCCTATTCAATAGGCTGTTTTATAACGATAATTTGTCGTTCTGTTAGTGTTTTCGAAACCTTGTCAGGATACATTGTCGGCGGGAACGGAACGATGATGAAGGGGTGGGCCATTGCGCACGCTCGCAACGACCGTGGTGTCGCAGGTGCTGCTTGCGACCGTGACACTGACTGGTGCCTGGGCTTCGGCCGGCCCCGATAAGACGTCCAAAAAGACCGTGAATCGTGTGATGTTTGACGCGCCTGACGTGCGTGCGACGGTGCATGGCTCTCAGGCGTCCATTCGAAGCAAGGCCGAGCTCAATCTGGCCACCGACGATGTTGAGACGCGTCTGTTCCGCAACACCGGGGTTATCAACGATTTCTCCGGCAGCGCATTGCGTTTTGGTCGGGCGGTGCGATCTCCTTATCTGGCCAGGCTGGGGGTCGGCGACGGATTCTCGGCACGGTTTCGCAGCAGTTCCTACACCGTTGCGGGAACCGTGCTGTCGGGACACACCGCCAACTCGATAGCGGCAGAACTGGCGGCATTCGATGGAGCGCTCGCATTCCAGGCCGGTCACAAGGAAACCGCGCTGTCGGTTGGCTCCACATCGTTTGCCGGAGCCCATGTCGACTTCGAGGTTCTGAACGCGGAAGTGTCGCTGCGCTGGCATATGGGGCGCGAGCGGGCCGAAGGTGGGACGAATGAGAGTTCCGCCGGAGGGATTGCCGTTGCGGTGCCGTCGGTGTTGGAAGATGGCGATCGTCTCCGAGCCGCGATGTCGCGCCCGGTCCGCCCGGGATTCGGGTTCGAGACCCCGGACTTCAATGTTGCTTACATGATGCCGATGCCGGTCGGGCGGCTGACCTGTTCGGGAGGGATCGAGTCCAAGGCCACCCGGGTCTCGGCCGTACGGATGTCGTGGGCGATGACCTGGTGAACGACAGCGTCGGTTGACCTAGGAACTGATCCGGCGCAACCGCAGCGCGGCGACCGCTAGCAGCGCGCCGATGCCGGCCAGCAGGAACAATCCAGCGTCGAACCCGCCGGTCGCGTCGTACAGGACGCCAAGCAGGATTGGCCCGCCGGCGCCACCGATCTCGGCTGCCGAGAAGAACAGCCCGCTCGCAGTACCGGCGTGCTTCTCGCCGACGCCCCTGGTTTCGACCAGGGTGAGGATCGCCACCGTCATCAGCGAACTGCGGGCAATGCCCTGCAGCACCAAACCACCCAGCAGCACAGGCCCTTCGCCGGTGTCCAGCAACAGGCTTGCCAGCATGGCCGACAGCCCAAGCCCGGCCAGCAGGATAAAGCGCCGCTCCGGTGTCGCCAGCCGCGGGATCAGCAGGGAGCCGAGGATACCGACGGCGGTCGGAACCGTTGCCCAATAGCCGGCCATCGTGGCGGTCATCCCGCCGTGCCGCAGCAGTTCCGGCAGCCAGTTGTTGAGGCCGTGGTTGAAGCTGAAGATGCCGACGGCCATCAGCAGCAACAGGCGAATCGCCGGCAGCTTCAATAGGCCACCGACCACCTGCGTCTGTTTCGGACGGGGGCCAGCCTCCGCCGGCGTGTCGAGGCGCCGCGCCGCCGGGTGACGGGACAGAAGCAACCACAGGATTGCACCAGCAAACGCGACAATCGACCAGAGCTGCAATACGCGATGCCAGTCGTGATCCAGCCAGGGCATGGCCACCGAATTGGTCAGCGACAGGACGATCACCGAGCCGATCGCCGGACCGGTGATGTAGATGCCCATGGCGAGCCCGCGCTGGCTGCCGGTGAACAACTGGCTGACGGCTTTCGGGGCGCCTGACGACACGATCGGCCCGCCGATGCCGAACAGCCCGACGGCCAGCAACAGGGTGGCGTAGTCGGTGGCGAAGCTGCGAGCGAGCCCGGACGCCGCGATGATGATCGCGCCGATGAACAGCGCCCGTCGCGCGCCCAACCGGTCGAGCAAAGTGCCGCAGGGAATGGCGGCGGCGATGTAAACGAGTTGCCAGACCCCGAGCACGCTGCCCATGGCGCCATGGCTGAGCCCCAGGTCGCGGGTGATCGGCGCCACGATGGGCGCAAGCGCCACGCTGATCATTCCGAAGCACAGATAGACCAGCCAGATCCCGAACAGAATCAGCCAGCGTGACGCACCGGCCGTCGCTGGCTGGGGCATGGATGTATCAGGGGCGTCCGAAACGGACATCGGGCAAGGCTCCGCGCCGGTATCGCTACTCCAGGAACGTCTCGGTCCAGCGGTCGTAGTCGGCGTTGCGGGTCACCTGCTTTACCAAGGCGTCCGACGGCAGGCCGGACAAGTCCGACGGTGCCACGCCGTCTCGAAGGGCCTTCAGCGTGGCGTGCAGCGCCTGTATGGCGGCGGCAAACGGCTGGTGGCCTTGCAAGCAGATGCGCACGCCCTGGCTCGCCAAGTACGGCTTGTCCATCATTGAGGAGGGGACACCGCCGAGCATCAAGGGAAGAGTGACCTCGGCAGCGACTGCCTCGAGCTGCGCGCGATCCTTGGCGCCTACCAGGAAGATCGCGTCGACCCCGGTCGCTTCATACGCCTTTACCCGGGCGATGCAGTCCTCGACGCCGGTAACCGCCAGCGCACTGGTCCGACCGAAAATGCACAGGTTCGGATCCGATCGTCCGGCCACTGCAGCGCGCATCTTGCCGGCACCTTCCTCGACCGACAGCAGTTCGGTCTTGCCGCCGGAGCCGAACGAGCGCGGCAGCAGCGTGTCCTCGATGCTGAGCCCGGAGATGCCCGCGACCTCCAACTCCTCGACCGTGCGCTTGACGTTGAGGGCGTTGCCGTAGCCGTGGTCGGCGTCGACCATCAGCGGCAGGCCGCCGGCGCGGCAGATCCGCCGGGCCTGATCAGCGAATTCGCTGAGGGTCAGCACGATCAGGTCGGGGGCGCCGAGCACCGTCATCGACGCGATCGATCCAGCGAACATGCCGATCTCGAATCCGAGATCCTCGGCGATGCGGGCCGAAATCGGATCGTAGACGGATCCGGGGTAGACGCACTGGTTGCCGGATAGGACGGCGCGGAACTTCTCGCGCGGCGTGGTTGACCGCATGGGGACATCTCCGAGATCTGACAGCGGGGTCGAACAGGGCAGGCAAGCCGCCATGTTAGCCCAGGAACGGGGTCTGTGAACCAAGGTTGACCGCGAGCGGCAATCGACCGGTTGGGAACGTCGCGTCGCCATGGCCGTTTCGTCTCCGCAACATGAACAGCGTGGAGGACCAGCTATGAGCCGATGGATAGCGCCGATCCTGGCCGCGTTTGTTGCCACCGGTGCGGTGGCGCAGACGTCCGATTCATCCGACCCGATCCAGACCCAGGACGGAATCCGGTACGCTTGCACAGGCGTGGGCGCCAGCAGCCGAGAGGATCCGCGTTGGCAGGCGTTCGCCGCGAAGCTGGTGTTTGCCGCGAAGAACGGTGGCTATCTGCACGATGTCACGACCCGGGTGACCAATGCCGAGGGCAAGACCGTGTTCTCGACCACCTGCGGTCCCTGGCTGCTCCTGGACTTACCGGCCGGCCGGTATGATGTCACCGCGACGGCGCGCGACGACTCGGGGCAGGGGCATGACAGCCGGGCGACCCTATCCGTCGGAGGTGGAAAGCAGACCGAGACCATCATCCGATTCCCAGGCGTTCCTGGGTGAAGCGTTGGAGTTGAAGGTCGAACGCGTCAGCTAACGTCAATCCAGGACAGCTTCGGCCTTCGCCAGGTCGGCAGAGAGCTCGGCCGATTGAGCAGGGGTCAATCGCTCAAGCCCACCCGGTTGCTCGTTCTCGAACACCTGTCCCGCCAGCGCCATATCGACCGAGCTGCCGTCGCGCGACAACGGGAGGTGGAGGCGCTTCGTCCAGCGAAACTCCATGTCGGCCCATTGGAATCGGCCTTCGGAGTACACCGGAACGGGCGGTTCTGAGACGACGATGCCATACAACCGGCGCGTATAGTCCAGGGTCGCACCGCTGGTCAGTTCCGCTACCGTCATTCCGGTGTACTCAAATCCGTGAGCAGCCACGATCTCGGTTCCGACCAGCCGGTAGCGGATTTCGTGTCCGTCCCGGGCAACGTCGGCGAGGATCAGATTCTTCAACAGACGTGGGATCAGCGTCGGATCCAGATCGGCCCGCAGCATCGCCGGGCGCTGGCCGCGCCGGATCAGCCAGTAGTCGTAGAGTTCTCGAAGCTGGGGATCTCTGATCCTGCGCCGGAACGACGGATCATCTCCATGCGTCTGCCTGAATGACATGTTCCTCGTGGGCGTTGAGGTTGATGGCCTGAAGCCAGCGAGGAAGTTTATATGCCTGGCAGCCCGGTTGACACGAGTGACTCGCAACGCGGCCGAATCTTTGCCGCGTTGGATACTGCATGTTCGAAAAATTCGCGGTTCACCGGCAATTTAGCAAGTTTATTATTGCCAAATTGCGTAGGCATTCGTGCTGTTCGGACATATTTTGTGCGGCGCAGCAACGCACGAGGTAGAGCCTTCTATTTTACTGCCTCGATTTCGATACAGGTGTGGCATGAGTTGGATGAACAACGCCCGAGCGGTGGGTCTGGTTTCCGTGCTGGCGGTGACCGCGGTCCTGTCGGCGTGCGATCAGGCGCCGTCGGCCCAGGCTTCTGCGTCGGCTCCGCCGCCACCGCCGGTAGAGGCGGCCACTCCGCTGATCAAATCGGTCATCGAATGGGATGAGTTTACCGGCCGGTTCGAGGCGGCGGAACGCGTCGAGTTGCGCTCCCGGGTGTCCGGCTACCTGGACGTGGTGCATTTCCAGGACGGGCAGTTGGTCAAGAAGGGCGACCTGCTGTTCACCATTGACCCGCGGACGTTCCAGGCCGAACGGGCTCGCGCCAAGGCCGACGTGGCGAACGCGCAGGCACGTCTGGCTCTGTCCGATCGGGAACTGGCCCGGGCTGAGCGGTTGGTCGCGACCAAGGCGATCAGCGAAGAGACCGCGGACAATCGCCGTTCGGCGCGCGCCCAGGCTGTCGCCGATCTTGAGGCGGCCCGTGCCGGCGTCGCGATTGCCGAGTTGAACGTGCAGTTCACCGAGATCCGCTCACCGGTTACCGGTCGGATCTCAGACCGGAAGGTCGATGTCGGCAATCTGGTCACCGGCGGCACCGAGAGTGCGACGCTGTTGGCGACCGTTGTCGCGGTGGAGCCGATCCATTTCGTGTTCAACATGTCGGAGGCCGACTACCTGAAGTACGGCCGTCTGCATCTGGAAGGCATGGACAAGTCGCAGGGGCACGTCCCGAGCAAGGTTCAGGCTCGGTTGATGGACGAGACCGGCTGGACGCACGAGGGAGTGATGGACTTCCTGGACAACTCCCTCGACTCCGCCTCCGGCACGCTGCGTGGCCGGGCAGTATTCGCGAATGCCGATCGGCAGCTGACGCCCGGCACCTTTGCACGGTTGCGGCTGGTCGGCTCGTCGCCCTACCAGGCGACCATGATTCCGGACACCGCGATCGTCTCCGACCAGTCGAACAAGATCGTGATGACGGTCGACGCCGAAGGCACGGTGGTGCCGAAGCCGGTAACGCTCGGTCCGATGATTGATGGCCTGAGGGTCGTGCGTTCCGGGCTCGCGCCGACCGACCGCGTGGTGGTGAAGGGCCTACAGCGCGCCCGGCCAGGCGGCAAGGTGACGGTCGAAAGCGCGACCATCGCGGCCAAGCCCGAACCATCGACGGTCGGCGGTTGAGCCTGACCGGCTGACGAGGACAATCCCGTACGCCTTTCGCATTTCTTCATCGAACGGCCGATCTTCGCGTCGGTCGTCGCGATCCTGATCACGCTGGTCGGTGCCATCAGCTACATCAGCCTGCCGGTCGCGCAGTATCCAGAGATCGCGCCACCGACCATCGTGGTGACCGCCAACTATCCTGGCGCGTCGGCCGAGATCGTGGCCGACACCGTGGCGACGCCGTTGGAGCAGGAGATCAACGGCGTCGAGGACATGCTGTACATGTCCTCGCAGTCGACCGCGAACGGGCAGGCGGCGATCACCATCACCTTCCGGCTCGGTACCGACCTCGATAAGGCGCAGGTCTTGGTGCAGAACCGGGTGGCGATCGCCATCCCGCGCCTGCCGGAGCAGGCCCAGCGCCTGGGTGTGGTCACCCGCAAGAACTCGCCCGACCTGATGATGGTCATTCACGTCTACTCGCCGGACGACACACGCGACAGCCTGTACCTGTCGAACTACGCCAAGACTCAGATCGTCGACCGCCTAGCGCGGGTCGACGGAGTCGGCGAGGCGCGGGTATTCGCCGAGCGTGAATTCTCCATGCGGGTCTGGCTCAACCCGGAACTGATGGCAGCCCGGGAGTTATCGGCCGGTGAGGTCGTGGCAGCCCTGCGGGCCAACAACATCCAGGTAGCTTCGGGTTCGCTGAACCAGTTGCCGGTACCGGACCCCGGCGCATTCCAACTCAGCGTCGAGACGCTGGGCCGACTGGTCGAGCCGGCGCAGTTCGAGAACATCGTGGTGAAGACCGATGCCGACGGACGGATCACCCGGGTGCGCGACATCGCCCGTGTAGAACTCGGTGCGCGCGACTACTCGACCATCGGCTATCTCGACACCAGCGTCGCCCTGCCGATCCTGATCTTCCAGCGACCCGGCTCGAATGCGTTAGCGACCGCCGATGGCGTGTTGGCGGCGATGCGCGATTTGAGCCGGGATTTCCCGAATGGCGTGGCGTACGAGATCATCTACAACCCGACTGAATACATCGCCCAGTCGATCGACGAGGTGTACCGAACGATCTTCGAGGCGGTTGCTTTGGTCGTGCTGGTGGTCATCGTGTTCCTGCAGACGTGGCGTGCCGCGATCATCCCGGTCCTGGCGATTCCAGTATCGCTGATCGGCACCTTCGCGGTGATGGCGGCGTTCGGCTTCTCGCTGAACAACCTGTCGCTGTTCGGTCTGGTGTTGGCGATCGGTATCGTGGTCGACGACGCCATCGTGGTGGTCGAGAACGTTGAGCGCTATCTGGCCGAAGGGCTCAGCCCGAAGGAAGCAGCGCACAAGACGATGGACGAGGTCGGCGGCGCGCTGATCGCGATCGCGCTCGTGCTGTCGGCGGTGTTCATTCCGACCGCCTTCATCAGCGGCATTTCGGGCCAATTCTACCAGCAGTTCGCACTGACGATCGCATCGGCGACGATCATCTCGCTGATCGTGTCGATTACCTTGTCGCCGGCAATGGCGGCGCTGCTGCTGCGACCACATCGGCCGGACCATCAGCCGACCGGCATCATGGCGGTGATCGGCTGGCCGTTCCGTACCTTCGCGCGCGGCTTCAACACTGGCTTCGATCGGCTGTCGCGCGGGTATGGCGGGCTGGCGCGCCGGTTGATTCGGGTGTCGGTTCTGGTACTTGCGGCCTATGTCGGGCTGCTTGGGGTGACCGGCTGGCAGTTCGATCGCACGCCGACCGGCTTCATCCCCGACCAGGACCAGGGCTACCTGATCACCGTCGTGCAACTGCCGGCCGGGGCGTCGCTGTCGCGGACCGACGAAGTGGTGCGTCGGGCTACCCGGATCATTCTCGATCAGCCGGGCACATTGCACACCGCCGGGTTCGCCGGGTTCGATGGCGCCACCTTCACCAACGCGCCGAACGCCGGGGCGATCTTCTTCACGATGAAGTCGTACGCCGAACGCGAGGCGCTCGGCCTCAACGCCGCAGCCATCCAGCAGAACGTCCAGCGTGCGCTTGGCCAGATCAAGGACGCCTACATCTTCGTGGTGGCCCCACCGCCGGTGCGCGGCGTCGGAACCGGCGGTGGCTTCAAGATGTATGTCCAGGACCGCAACAACCGTGGTCTGCAGGCGCTCGAGGGGGCGACCAAGGGGCTGATGGGCGGTGCGTTCCAGACTCCGGGCATTGCTTATGCGTTCACCCTGTTCAACACCTCCACGCCGAAGATCTACGCCGACATCGACCGGGTGAAGGCCGAAATGCTCGGCCTGCCGCCGGAGCGGGTGTTCGACACGCTGGAGGTTTATCTCGGCTCGGCTTTCGTCAACGACTTCAACTTCCTCGGCCGGACGTTCCGGGTGACCGCCCAGGCCGACGGCGAGTTCCGCGATGATCCGCGCGACATCGCCAACCTGCGGGCCAAGTCGACGTCGGGGGCGATGATTCCGCTCGGGAGCGTCGTGACGTTCCGGGACGTCACCGGCCCGACGCGCGTGGCACGCTACAACCTTTATCCCGCGGCTGAGCTGCAGGGCGCGCCCATCCCCGGGGTGTCCAGCGGCCAGGCCATTGCGTCGATGGAGCAGTTGGCCGAACGCGAACTGCCCTACGGTTTTTCATACGAATGGACCGAACTGGCCCTGCAGGAAAAACTGGCCGGCAACACCGCGATGATCGCCTTCAGCCTTGCCGTGGTGTTCGTGTTCCTGCTGCTGGCGGCTCAGTACGAAAGCCTGACCTTGCCGCTGGCGGTGGTGCTGATCGTGCCGATGTGTCTGTTGGCGGCGATCACCGGCGTGATCTTCCGCGGGCTCGACAACAACATCCTGGTGCAGATCGGTTTCGTGGTGCTGATCGGGCTTGCCGCCAAGAACGCGATCCTGATCGTGGAGTTCGCCAAACAGGGCGAGGAAGCGGGCCTCAGCCGGATGGAAGCAGCGGTGCAGGCCGCCCGGACCCGGCTGCGGCCGATCCTGATGACGTCCTTCGCCTTCATTCTCGGCGTGTTGCCGCTGGTGCTTGCCGAGGGAGCGGGTGCGGAGATGCGTCAGGCGCTTGGTACGGCGGTGTTCTCCGGAATGGTCGGGGTGACGCTGTTCGGGCTGCTGTTCACCCCGGTGTTCTACGTGGTGTGTCGTTGGCTCGGCAGTTGGCGCCGGCCGAAGGAGACGGCGCTCTCCCAGGCTTGATGAGATTGCCGATCGAGGAGTGACTTCCCTCGATCGGCGTTCCCGCTCACGATACCGTCTCTGATGCCGGTTCCGGCGTCGCGGTACGGCAATGACGAGAACGGGAAACATGCTGGCGCTCACGGGTTACGTCGACCGCCTCTCGGCCAAGCCGGGCGGTACCATCGCGTTCAAGATCAGCAACACGCTCGCCGCAGAGTACTCGGCCGATCTGGTGCGCATCCGCTGTGGCGATCCGAATCCGGCGGGTCCGGGGTTGAAGATCCTGCCGGTCGACCTGCCGTTCGGTGGGCGTTTCCGGGGCCGCCATCAGCCGGTACACCTCGGTTCCTATGGTCGGATCGAAACCCCGGCGTCCCTTGCCGACGTTCCGGTCCTAACCCTGTCGGCGGTCATCTGGCCGACCCTGCCGGGTCGTGGAGCCCAGGCGATCCTGACGGTTGGTGATCCGTCCAGCGGCGGCGGGGTCGGACTGGAAATCGGGCCGGAAGGGGCCGCCCTCCGGATGGCCACGACCAATGGCACGCAAACCGCGGCGGTCGGCGCGCCGTTGACTGCGCGCGCCTGGTACCGGATCGAGGCGACGGTCGATGTCGCGGCGGGTACCGCACGGATCCTGCAGACGCCCCTCGACCCGGCACGGCTGGGCCTGCGGGCTGCGACGGTCACCGTTGCGATCACGGGCAAGCCGCTGTTCGCGGGAGCCGGAGTGATACTGGCGGCGGCTCCGGGTGATGAGGGCGTTCCGGCCGACAGGCACTATGACGGCAAGCTCGAGGCGCCGGTCCTGGTCGCCGGTGATCTCGACACCGCCGGGGTGCCGGCTGGTCGGGTCTTGGCGGCCTGGGATCTGGGACGCGAGATCGGCAGTGTCCGGGTGATCGACATCGGCCCCGGCGGCCATCACGGGGTGGTGGTGAACCTGCCGACCCGCGGCGTGACAGGGTCGCGCTGGACCGGCCACGAGATGTGTTGGCGCCACGCGCCCAAGGACTATGCCGCGATCCACTTCCACAGTGACGATCTGTACGACTGCGGCTGGGAGACCGACTTCAGCTTCACCTTGCCCGACGGCATGCCGAGCGGCCTGTACGGCGCCCGCCTGCGCTCCGGCGATCATGAGGACATCATCCCGTTCTACGTCCGGCCGACGCCGGGACAGGCGGGCGCATCGGTGCTGTTCCTGGCCTCGACCTTTACCTATCAGGCCTACGCCAATCACGGACGCAACAGTTTGGATGATGCATTCCGGGACCGGATCAAGAATTGGGGTGCCAACCCGAACAGTCCGGACGACCATCACGACTACGCGCACTCGACCTACAACCGACACCCGGACAACTCCGGGGTGGCGCTGTCGTCACGGCTGCGGCCGATGCTGACCATGCGGCCCGGCTTCCTGACCTTCAACGACGCCCGCGGGTCGGGATTGCGGCACTTCCCGGCCGACACCCATGTGCTTGACTGGATGGAAGCCAAGGGCATCGCCTATGACATCCTCACCGACGAGGACCTGGACGACGAGGGTGTCGATCTGCTGCGGCCCTACGCCACCGTTCTGACCGGTTCGCACCCCGAGTATCACACCCCCGGCACGATGGACGCCCTGGAAACCTACACCCAGGGCGGCGGGCGGCTGGTCTATCTCGGCGGCAACGGCTTCTACTGGCGGATCGCCCGCAACCCGGATCTGCCGGGGGTGATCGAGGTGCGCCGCGCCGAAACCGGCATCCGGGCCTGGGCGGCGGAGACCGGCGAGTACTACCACCAACTGGACGGCGAACTCGGCGGGCTGTGGCGCCGCAACGGCCGTCCGCCGCAGCGGCTCGCCGGCGTTGGCTTCTCATCGCAGGGAATGTTCGAAGGCAGCTTCTACCGCCGTCAGCCGGCCGCTGACGATCCGGCAGTGTCCTGGATCTTCGAGGGAGTGCCGGAGACGATCATCGGCGACTTCGGGCTTTCAGGGGGCGGAGCGGCCGGATTCGAGCTGGACCGGGCCGACATCAACCTTGGCACCCCCCCAAACACCGTGGTGCTGGCATCCTCGGAAGGTCACGGTCCCAGCTTCATCCCGGTGTTCGAAGACCTGCTATCGCACGTCAACACCCTGAACGGCGAGCCGCGCGACCGGCTGGTGCGGGCCGATATGATCTATGCGGACCTGCCGTCGGGCGGGGCGCTGTTCAGCGTCGGCTCGATCACGTTCTGCGGAAGCCTGTCGCACGCCGGATACGACAATCCGGTTTCGCGGATCCTGGAGAACGTGGTTCGGCGATTCGCGGCTCGATCCTAGGCGGGCGGGTGGCCGAGGGCTGATGGTTGTTGCCTCGGACCCGCGCATCCACAACGGGCCGGGAGGGGATAACCAACGTGCCAGTGACCCGAGGAACCGAGGGTGCTATCCACGGGCATGGCTCTCCCCGACCTGCACACTGCTGCCGACCCCGATCCGCTGATCGTTGCCCGCGCCGCCTTGGCCGAGGTTTTCGGCTTCCACGACTTCCGGCCCGGCCAGGAGGAGGTCATCACCAGCCTGCTTGCCGGCCGAGACACACTGGCGGTGATGCCGACGGGGGCCGGCAAGTCGCTGTGCTTTCAGTTGCCGGCGGTGATCGATGGTGGACTGACCGTGGTGGTGTCGCCGCTGATCGCGCTGATGGACGATCAGGTGCGGGCCCTGCGACTGCAGGGGGTTGCCGCTGGAGCACTGCATTCCGGGCGCAGCCGCGAGGATAATTCGGATACCTGGCGAGAGGCGATGGCGGGCCGGCTGCGGCTGCTGTACGCGGCTCCAGAACGGCTGATGCTCGATGGCGTGATGGAAGGGCTAAGCCGAATCCGGCTGTCGCGGCTGGTGGTCGACGAAGCGCACTGCATCAGCCGGTGGGGGCATGCCTTCCGCCCGGAATATCTGGCGCTGCCGCGCTTGCGGGCGCGGTTCCCGGGAGTCCCGGTCGCCGCGTTCACCGCGACCGCTGACGCGCCGACCCGGCGCGACATCATCGAAAATCTGTGCAGCGGCGATGCCGAGGAGTTCGTGTTCGGCTTCGACCGGCCGAACCTGACCATCCGGATCGCCGAGAAGCGCGATCCGCAACGCCAGATCATCGCCATCCTCGACGACAACCCGGCCCGCAGCGGCATCGTTTACCGGCTGTCACGCCGGTCGGTCGAGGAAACCGCCGCTGATCTGGTCAGGCGAGGCTACAACGCGCTGCCGTATCACGCCGGCATGCCAGCGGAGCAACGGGCCGAGAACCAGGATCGCTTCGTCAGCGAGGACGGCGTCGTGATGGTCGCGACCATCGCCTTCGGCATGGGCATCGACAAGCCGGACGTGCGGTTCGTGGTGCACGCCGATCTGCCGAGTTCGATTGAAGCCTATTACCAGGAGATCGGCCGCGCCGGGCGTGACGGCGCACCATCCACCGTCACCATGCTGTACGGCCTGGCCGACATCAGGCAGCGCCGCCGGTTCATCGATGACTCCGACGCGCCCGACGAGCAGCGCCGGGTCGAGCATCAGCGTCTGAACGCCCTGCTCGGACTGTGCGAGACCACGGAGTGCCGCCGAAAGGCGCTGCTGCGGGCGTTCGGCGAGGAGTTGGAGGAGCGCTGCGGCAATTGCGACGTCTGCCTCGACCCGCCGGATGTGATCGACGGTACGGTGCCGGCCCAGAAGGTCCTGTCGGCAATCCTGCGCACCGGGTCGCGCTACGGCGCGGCGCATGTGGTCGATGTGCTCACCGGCCACGTCAACGACGCGGTCACGCAGTACGGCCATGACGCGCTGCCGACCTTCGGGATCGGCACCGAGTTTGACAAGAACGGCTGGCGCTCGGTGATCCGTCAACTGGTGGCGACTGGCGTGGTCGACATCGACACCACCGGCTATGGCGCACTCATGCTCGGTCCGCGTGGTCGGGCCGTGCTGAAGGGCGAGGATCCGATCGGCCTGCGCCGGCCAGTCAAGGAGGATAAGGCGAAGCCCCGACGCGGCAAGTCGAGTCCGGCGGTCACCGCGTCTCCGCAGAACGCGCCGCTGCTGACCGCCTTGAAGGCGCTGCGCCGTGACATCGCACGTGAACTCGGCATCCCTGCCTACACGGTGTTCCATGACCGCTCCCTGACCGAGATGGCGGAACGCCGGCCGGGCAGTTTGGATGCCTTGTCAGGGATTCACGGAGTCGGAGCCGCCAAGCTCGATAAGTTCGGAGCACGGTTCCTGGCAGAGATTGAGGCATCGGTCGGTTCGGTGTAGGAGCAGGCCTGACGATTAGGTGATGCATTGATCCTGGCCACGCAGATGAATGGCGTTACGAAGCGATTGGCCGATCGACAGGTCCTTCGAGCCGTGCTGGAGCGGCCGGGCCGATCGGATGCTTATGCCGCTCTCGCTGAAGCTTTTCATGCCATCGCCCAACCGACACTGAGGGCGGACATGCTGGCCCGGCGGCTGATAATGGACGGCGCAAGCCTTGAAGGTCTTCGGGAAGTGTCGGCGCCCGCGGTCGCGTACAACACCCGGCACTATCTGGCTTTGATGTCTGCGATGCGCGACCGGCGAATGTCGATCTCGAGCGGAATCCAGTACTATGAGCGGCTGATCGCCCTCGCGCCGCCGCAGACGCGGCATGCCCGTCGCGCCGCACTCCAGCATCTTCTCAATACCGATGATCGTGTGGGATCGGAGACCCGTATTTTGGTCGCCGCAATGCCTAAATCGGCCAGCACGTATCTTTGCTCGTTGTTAGCCAAACTGACCGGCACACCGATGACGACACCACATAATCGGAACGATCCGCTTGGTGTGGACTTCGATCAACTTGGGTTTATCCGCGCGTACGCTCGCGGCGGAGTGCTGCATTCACACCTGGGTGCCAGCGACCGGACCCTTTCGATGGTCAATCTGCTTGGGCTGAAGCCGGTGGTTCTGACCCGGAATATCTTCGATGCCCTGGCGAGCTACCTGGAACACGCTGACCACCGCGTGCGCCGAGGTCTCGATACGCAGCGCCTCAGCAACGAGCAACGGCGACGGATCAGCATCCTGATGATCGCCCGGCACTACGTGGAGATCGTAGCCAGTTGGTCGATGGCTCCGGCCAACGTGGATGTTCTGTGGGTGGACTACGATGCAGTGTCGCGAGATCTGACATCGGTCGTGCGGCGTGTTCTTGAGCATGTCGGGATCGCGGTCGACGAGCGGCGGCTGTCGGATGAGGTGGCCGCCGTCGACATAGCAGGGCTGACGCCGGCCGAGCGGCTGCAGCTTCGCTTTCGCCAGGGTGTCTCCGGGCGAGGTGACATATTCACCGAGGACGAGCGCTCCTGGGTCCGCACCCTCTACGCCGAGTATCCCGACGTCGACTTCGCGCGCATCGATCCTGACATCGCCTGATCGGAAGCCTGTTGCTACTCCGCCGCCAGTTCCCGCTTTTTGCTGGCGCGCAGGCCCTTGTCCCATTTTTCCAGCCACCAGGCGTACTGGTGCGGCCATTTCTCGAAGTCGGGGTCGATATCGAAGTGCTGGGCGGCGTGCAGCGCCCAGAACGGGTCGACCAGGGCCTGACGGCCGACCGCGATCAGGTCGGCGCGGCCATCCTGCAAAATCATCTCAGCTAGTTCCGGTTCGCGGATCAAGCCGACGGCCATGGTCTGGATGCCGACCTCGCGTTTGATGCGCTCGGCGAACGGCACCTGGTAGCCGGGTCCGCGTGTCAGATTGGCGTTGGTCGCACCCTTGGGGCTGTTGCCGCCTGACGAGCAGTCGATCACGTCGATGCCGCCCGCCTTCAACTCATGGGCCAGCGCGACGCTGTCGTCCATTTCCCAGCCGTCATCGATGCCGTCGACCGAGGAGATGCGCACGAACAGCGGCTTGTCCTTCGGCCAGACCGCCCGCACCGCCTCGGCGACCTCCAGCGGAAAGCGCATACGTCCGGCACGGTCGCCGCCGTAGCCGTCGCTGCGCTTGTTGGACAAGGGGGACAGGAACGACTGCAGCAGGTAGCCGTGGGCCATGTGGATCTCGACAATGTCGAACCCGGCCTCCCCGGCGCGTTCCGCGGCATCGGCAAAATTCTGCCGAGTCCTGGCGAGATCGGCGTCGTCCATCATCTTCGGTGTCAGCCAGCCTTCGGCCAACGCGTTCTCGGACGGGCCGAACGGTTTCCACAGACGATCGCCGCGTGCAATCTCGGCGGCCGTCACCGGACCGCCGCCTTCCCACGGGCGCTGGGTGCTGGCCTTGCGCCCGCCGTGGCCGATCTGGACGGCCGGGATCGAGCGTTGCTGCTTGATGAAGTCGGTGATCGGCCGGAACGCCGCTACCTGAGCGGCGTTGTACAGTCCGGGGCAGCCATTGGTGATCCGTCCGTCTTCGGACACGCCGGTCGCTTCGACGAAGACGGAGCCGGCACCGCCCATGGCGAACTTGCCGTAATGCACCAGATGATACGTCGTTGGGACACCATCAACGGCCGAGTACTGGTCCATTGGAGAAATGACGACCCGGTTGGGGAGCGTCACAGATCCGATGGTCAACGGCTCGAAAAGGAGGGGATGCGTGGACGGCATGGGGGAACTCCGGAGCTTCCGATGGCGCCATGAAAGCGGGCAGCACCACACAATGCAAGGTGGCGGGCATTTGGATGATGCGCGCTGGGAACCGTTGACACGCCTGAGCCGCCGGGAGATGACAGCGCTATGCGCGAGTTACTCGTCTTGACCACGGCACTTCTCATCACAGCGTGTTCCGCGACGGTGCCGCCGCCACCGGTTTCGTCGCCGGCACCGACCGTCGCCGCTCCGGCACCGGTTCCCCGGCCGGCGAGCGCTGTCCCGCAGGCTGCCGCGCCGGTCCCGGTGCCCAGGCCGGCCTCCGCGAAGGTTGAACCGTTCGACCTGAACAAACTCGGCGGGGCCACTGAATCGACGGTCATTGCCCTGATAGGTTGACCGGACAGCGTTCGAGAGCAGTCACCCGGGAAGGTCTGGGTCTACAATCACGGTGCCTGTCAGATCGAGGTACACATGTATCCGAGCGTCGATCTGGGCAGCATGGGCGTTCTCGGGACGGCGATCCTGCCTCCGTCATTGGGCAATGGCGATCGTGACCGGTGCCGGCGAAGTCTCGCCCGCCGAACCGCCAAGGCGGAATGAGGGGCGGGGCATGATGGAGAACGTCCACATCCTGATCGTCGACGACGATTCGATCATTCGCGAAACACTGTCGATGAACTTCGAAGATCAAGGGGTGTCGGTCCACGGATTGTCGAGCGGCGAAGCCCTGCTTGAGCACCTGAAAGGCGGCGAGACCGGTGACCTGATCCTGCTGGACTGGAAGATGGGTCAATTCAGCGGTTTGGACACGCTGCGGGAAATGCGCCGGGCTGGGCATGAAATTCCGGTGATCTTCCTGACCAGCCTGACAGACCAGATCTACGAAGAGGCGGCCCTGGCTACCGGCGCGCTTGATTTCATCGACAAATCACGCAGCTTCTCGATCCTGCTGCATCGGGTACGAACTGTCCTGGCAGGACGCCGCAACCCCATCGGGGCTGACATGAGTGCCGTGGTCGACGATGACGCGGGCACCGCTAAGGTCCGGATCGGACACCTGTTGCTCGACCCGGAGGTCGGCCGCGCTTACTGGCAGGACCAATTGGTGCCGTTGACGTTGACCGAATTTCAGATCGTGCACGCCTTGGCGACTGAAGCGGGACGCGACACCCGATACCGCGACATATACGACCTGGTGCATGGCGACGGGTTCCACGCGGGAGCCGCCGGTGACGGATATCGGGCAAACGTTCGGGGGTTCATCAAGCGGATTCGACGGAAGTTCGAAGAGATCGACGAGACGTTCTCCGAGATCGAGAATTATCCGGGCTTCGGGTATCGCTGGCGCGCGCAGGATACCGGGGGGGGTGTGTCATGAGCCCCATGTCGGTGTGAGCCTGCGATCTCCGCTGCGGCCGATCACGGCGAAGCTGGCGCTAGTCATCATTCTGTTCGCGGCCGTTCCGGCCGTGCTCTACCAGCAGTTCCGGGTGGCCGAGGGCGAACGTACAGCGCTGATGTTGGACGGGATTGCCAACCAAGGCCGAGCCATCGTCGAGTCGCTGCGGCCGACCCTGATGAAAGCCGATCCGACGGAGTTGGCCCAGGTCGGCCAGCGCATGGCAGCACTGGCCGGCAACCAGGTTGGGCTGCGCCTGCTGTACAGGCCTCGGGAGTCGACGATCGATTCATTTTTACTGGTCGCTGCCGTCCCGCCGGTTGCTCCGGACGCGCTTGAGGCCGAGCGGGGGTTCCTCATTCGATCCCGACTGCTTGAGACGGCATGGAACTCGTGTGACGCCACCGAACCCATCGGCCGGACGCTCGACAACGGCGGTGATGAACAAATGCTCGTGGTGGCGGTCACGCCGATGCAGACCGGCGCCGGCTGCTGGGCGCTGGTGACGCGGCTCGCCGCTTCGGCATCGCTGGCCCGCACCATCTCAGTCCCGTACTGGCAGCGGCCGGAGGTGCTGTTGGCACTTGTCCTGTATCTCGCGCTGGCCGCTGTCATGCTCCTGGTCCTGCTGTCGGTTTCGCGAAATCTGGCGCGCTTTGAGCGTCTGGCTCGATTGATCGCTACGGGACGAGAACCAAACCGCCGGTTTGAGGCTCTCAATGAAGTGCCTGAACTGGCTGGAGTCGCACGACAGTTCGATGCCATGGTCGACCGCCTGCGGGGAAGCGCCGCCTTCATCCGCGAGACTGCCGAGGAAAGCGCCCACGCGTTGAAGACCCCGATAGGCGCGATCCGGCAGTCGCTCGAGCCGCTGCGTCTGGTGGTGCCGGACTCCAACCTGCGCGGCCGGCGGGCGCTAGAGATCATCGATCAGTCCTGTGGCCGACTCGGCGAACTGGTGGTTCATGCGCATCGATCAATCGATGCGGCCGCCCAGATTGCCGACCCGCCGACCGACCGGATCGATCTCGGTGCCACGGTCGCAGGTCTGGTGGAGGACATGCGCGGGCCATCGGAGCAGAGGAATGTCAGCCTGCGAACGGACGTCGAACCGAACGTTGTCGTGATCGGCGGCGATGAGGTGATCGAGACCATCGTTGAGAACCTGATCGACAACGCGATCAGCTTTTCACCGCCGGGGACCACGGTCCATGTCTCCGTGCGCGCGGCAGGGGCACAGGCGATCCTGTCTGTCCACGATGAGGGGCCGGGCGTCGACCACGAGGTCGCCGCAAGGATGTTTGAAAAGGGCTTCTCGCGTCGCCCAAAGGGCAGGATCGACCCAGAAGCGGCCGCGCGCGAGAACTTCGGGATGGGCCTTTGGATCGTTCAACGCCACGTCCGGGTGATGGGCGGATCGATCAGCGCCGGTAATCGGCCGGCCGGTGGGCTGGCCATGGAAGTTGAACTGCCCTTGGCAATATCGGATTGAGTTAGCTCTCCGACGCCGCCAGGGGTCCGGCGAAGTCACAGACCCATCAGTGTCCCTTGCATCGAGTCACTGTGTCCGACCGCTACGCCGACGACGTCATGCCGGCTTGCTCGGCGCTGTCGCCGGCGCATCGCGCCTACGCTGTGTTAATTTTACGACAGCATGTATTCGCTAAATAGAAGTCTGTGTGAAAAAAGTGTCATAGATGTGATAATCATGTATCCGGCGCTTTTACACTGTGTTATGTTGAAGGTTACTATGTTTACCAATTGATAGAGGTCAGAAAATCGCTAATTGTCTCTTCGTACACAACGCGGAGGCAAGAATATGCGCAGCGAATTCGTCGATGAAATCGAACAGATGATTCCGACGCTGCGGCGGTTCGCGCACTCGTTGGCCCGCAACGCGGCGGACGCTGACGACCTGTTGCAGGACACCCTTGAACGCTCGCTGGGCCGGTCGCACCAGTTCGAAGCGGGGACCAACCTGAAGGCATGGCTGTTCACGATCATGCGCAATCGCTTCTACACAGAGTGTCGGCGTCGTCAGCGGGTCCGTGATCATGCTGACGAGCGTCGGTTTGGCGCTGCCGATGGCGAGGAACGCGTGATGGGCGACCAGTTCGCCCGGGTTGAGACCCAGGAGGTCGCACGCGCCTTCGGCATGCTGACCGGCGAAGAGCGGAGCCTGTTGATTATGGCGACCGTCGAGGAGCTGCCGTACGAGACGATTGCACAGATGTTGGAAGTTGAGATTGGAACGGTGAAGTCGCGAGTGTCTCGCGTCCGAGCCAAACTGCGTCGAATTCAGGAGGAGACGGGTGACATCGCGCTTGCGCGTGTCGGCCTCCCGTCGAAGCCGGTTCGGACTTATCTGTCCGCCGGTACCGCCTGAGCCTGTAGCCGCCCGGTTTTCGCGACCGGTCCATCCCCGTCGTTCCCCCCCCCTGGTCAGGGAACCGGGCGGCGCCCATAGCGTTCTCCCTGTGATATGCATCATCTTCATCAGCGAAGTGGTGCGCGCGGGGAGACGTTATGGGTGATGAATTGGACTTCCACACCTGGGAAATGGTGTCCGCATATGCCGATGGCGCTCTGGACGAAATCGGCGCTGCCGTCGTCGAACGGGCGCTCCGAACCGATCCGGCGATGGCAGCGGCTCTGGCCACAATCACACGACAAAACTTGGCGTTGAAAGCCTGGGCGGCCGATATCGACGTGCGGCCGATTCCGCTTGGTGTGCGGGCGATGCTCGATCGCGCTCGCATGGAACGATGCCCTTGCGCCAACGGCGACGGCGGTCGCGCCAAAGAGTGATATGACGCTGCCCAGACACTGACACCGTCGGGGAGGGCGAGATGCAGGTTCGTTTGGACGGGCGCACCGCGCTGATAACCGGCGGCAGTCTTGGCGTCGGTCGTGCCATCGCAACCCGGTTCGTCGAAGCTGGCGCCCGCGTGGTGATCACGGCGCGTCGAGCCGAGATCCTTTCCGAAGCCTGCGATGCGATTGCCGCCGCTGCCGGCTCCCCGCCGACCGCGATTGCCGCCGATGTGGCTGATGCCGCGGATTGCGCGCGGCTGATCCGGGAGGCCGAAGCCGCCGTCGGACCGATCGACATCCTGGTGAACAACGCCGGATCCTCGAAGCGCGCACCGTTCCTCGACGTCGATGACGAGACTTGGCAGGCCGACCTGGACCTGAAGCTGTTCGCCGCCATTCGTCTGGCGCGTCGGGTGATTCCGGGGATGGTCGAGCGACGCTGGGGGCGGATCATCAATGTGTTGAACACCGGGGCGAAGGCGCCGCCGGCGGAAGGTGCCCCAACCGCTGTCAGCCGGGCGGCCGGCATGGCGCTCACCAAGGTGCTGGCCGGCGAACTGGCGCCGCACAACGTGCTGGTCAACGCTTTGCTCGTGGGGCGGATCAAGAGCGATCAGTGGGTGCGCCGGCATGCCGCTGGAGCAGCCGGCGGCTCGAACGCCTCGCTCGATGACTACTACGCGGACATGGCGCGCAACATCCCGCTGGGCCGGGTCGGCGAGGCGGACGAGTTCGCGGCGGTTGCCTGTCTGCTGGCTTCGGATCTCGGCGGCTACGTCAGCGGCACGGCGATCAACGTCGATGGCGGGCTCAGCCCGGTCGTATAGTCGCCGTTACCCGATCCGGATCCGGGTGCGGGCCACAGCGGAGTCCCAGCCGGACAGCAGGCGTCGTCTTACCATTGGCGCCATGTCCGGCTCGAACCGCCGGTCCAAGGCCCAGGATGCCGCAACGTCGTCCAGCGAGCTGTAGATCCCGGCCTGCAGGGCGGCCAAAGCGGCTGCGCCAAGAGCGGTGGTTTCCGTCACGGTTGGTCGCTCGACCGGGATCGACAATACGTCCGACAGGAATTGCATCAGCCAGTTGTTGGCGGCCATTCCGCCGTCGACCCGCAGGGTTTCCGGCTTGACCCCGTCTTCGGCCATTGCGCGGAACAGATCGCGGGTCTGATAGGCAACCGACTCCAGCGCCGCTCGCGCCAGATGCGCCCGTCCGGTGTCGCGGGTCAGCCCGAACATAGCGCCTCGCGCTTCCGCATCCCAAAACGGCGCGCCCAGTCCGGTGAACGCCGGAACCAGGTACACCCCACCGGTGTCGTCGACCGACCGGGCCAGGGCTTCGGTCTCCGAAGCCTCCTCGATCATCCCCAGCCCGTCCCGCAGCCACTGGACGACGGCGCCTGAAACGAAGATCGCGCCCTCCAGCGCATAGGTGTTCTTGCCGGCAATCCGGTAGCACAGTGTGCTTAGCAACCGGTTCGACGAGCGTACCGGGGCGTCCCCGGTGTTCAGGATCACGAAGCAGCCGGTGCCATAGGTGGACTTGATGTCGCCGGGCCGGAAGCACGCTTGTCCGACGGCGGCGGCCTGCTGGTCACCGGCGATGCCGAGGACCGGAAGGCGCTTGCCGAGCGCCGACGCATCGGTTTCGCCGAAGTCGGAAGCACAGTCCCGGATTTCCGGCAGCATTGAGGCCGGAACCTGGAAGATTTCCAGCAAGCGGTCGTCCCAGGTGCTGGTGGTCAGCCCGCACAGGTTGGTGCGCGCCGCGTTGGTCGCGTCGGTGACATGCCGGCGGCCGCCGGTCAGGCGCCACATTAGGAAGCTGTCGACCGTACCGAACGCAAGTTCACCACGCGCGGCGCGGTCGCGGGCACCGTCGACGTGGTCGAGGATCCAGGCGATCTTGGTGGCCGAGAAGTACGGGTCGAGCAGCAATCCAGTTCGTTCGGTGATCAGGTCCTCAAGGCCGTCGTCGCGCAACCGGGCGCATACGCCGGCGGTTCGGCGGTCCTGCCACACGATCGCGTTGTGGATCGCTTTGCCGGTGCTGCGATCCCAGACGATGGTGGTCTCGCGCTGGTTGGTGATGCCGATCGCCGCGACGCTCAGGCCGGCCGATTCGGCAGCGTCGATCGCTTCGCGCGTAACCGCTACGGCAGTGCTCCAGATCTCCTCGGGGTCGTGTTCGACCCAACCGCTGGCGGGGTAGATCTGCCGGAACTCACGCTGGGCGACGGCGATGATCGAGCCATCGGTGCGGAACGCGATGGCGCGGCTGCTGGTGGTTCCCTGGTCGATCGCGACGATCGCCTGTGTGCCGGCCATACCATCCTCCCCGGACTGTTCATCTGCGCCCGCGTCTGCTGCCGGTTTGCGCAGTCATTGGTCGTGGATTTTCGATTGAGAAAGAAAATCGAAAACGACTACCCTTTTCCAGAAAAAAGAAAATGGGGCTGGTTATGGACAAGGCGACCCGTCGGCGCGGCCGGATCAGGGAGATCGTCACGGAACGCGGCTACGCCTCAATCGACGAGTTGGTCACCTTGTTCGAGGTGACGCCGCAGACCATCCGGCGCGACATCAATCATCTGTCGGAGCGCGGCGATCTGAAGCGCTACCATGGTGGCGCCGGGCTGTCGTCGAGTGTCGAAAACGCGCCATACGATCGCCGTCGCTTGTCGTTCGATGCCGAGAAACGGGCGATCGGACGCCAAGTTGCGGCCGAGATCCCAGACCATTCGTCGCTGTTCATCAACATCGGCACCACCACCGAGGCGGTGGCCAGCGCCTTGCTCGATCATACCGGTTTGCGGGTGATCACCAACAACTTGAACGTCGCGCAGATCCTGTGCCGCAACCCGAGTTTCGAGGTCATAATCGCCGGTGGGGTCGTGCGCAACCGCGACGGCGGGATCGTCGGCGAATCGGCGACCGACCTGATCCAGCAGTTCCGGGTCGACATCGGGGTGATCGGGATCAGCGGCATAGCCGAGGACGGATCGCTGTTGGATTTCGACTATCGGGAGGTTCGGGTGGCGCAGTCGATCGTGCGCAATTCCGAAAAGGTATTCCTGTGCGCCGACAGTTCGAAATTCGGCCGAAAAGCCATGGTTCGCCTGGGCCACATTGCCCAGATGCACACGCTTTTCACGAATGGTCCGGTGCCCGAGGCGTTCGCCGATACTTTTCGACATCACAACGTTCGGACCGTGACCGCCGTGGTTTGAATGTTGAAATTTCGTTTGCGAAAATTTAGACCACCTTGTACGACTCGAACTAGGTAATGCCGAAAAGACGGGTCGGTCCCTGAGAGGCATTGAGCCGGGCTTCGGGAGGACAGGTGGACACGGTATACGCGAGTGTTGATGTCCTAATTATCGGTGGCGGAATCAATGGCGCAGGGATTGCGCGGGATGCTGCCGGGCGCGGACTCTCAGTCGTCCTGGCCGAGAAGGGCGATCTGGCTTCCGCGACCTCGTCATCGAGCACCAAGCTGGTTCATGGCGGACTGCGGTACCTTGAGCATTATGAATTTCGCCTGGTGCGCGAAGCGTTGAAGGAGCGCGAGGTGTTGCTGCGCGCTGCGCCGCACATCATCTGGCCGCTTCGCTTCGTGCTGCCGCACCATCGCGGCCTGCGTCCGGCGTGGCTGCTGCGGCTTGGTTTGTTCATTTACGATCATCTTGGCGGCCGCGCGTTGCTGCCGGGAACACGGATGATCGACCTCACGCGGTCGCCGGTCGGCGCCCCGCTGAAGCCGGAATACCGTCTGGGCTTCGAGTACTCCGACTGCTGGGTCGAAGATACCCGCCTCGTGGTGCTCAATGCGATGGACGCGCAGGAACGCGGGGCCGAGATCCTGACCAGGACCGCGCTGGTCGACGCCAAGGTCGTCGATGGCGTGTGGGTTGCCCGACTGCTCGGCCCGGAGGGTGAGCGCACCGTGCGGGCTCGCACGGTGGTCAACGCCGCGGGCCCTTGGGTCGCCGATGTGCTGGGTGAGCGCCTCGGCGTCAACACCGGCAGTTCCGTTCGTCTGGTCAAGGGCAGCCACATCGTAGTGCCGCAGCTGTACGAGCACGATCGCTGCTACATCTTCCAGAACTCCGACGGTCGGATCATCTTTTCGATCCCCTATGAGGGTGCGTTCACCCTGATCGGTACGACCGACGAGGACTATCAGGGCGATCCCGGAGCGGCGGCGATCAGCGATGACGAGATCGCCTATCTCTGCCGTCTGACCGCCGAGTACTTCCAGGCGCCGGTGACGCCGGCCGATGTGGTCTGGACCTATTCCGGCGTTCGGCCGCTGTACGACGATGGCGCCAGCAAGGCCCAGGAAGCGACCCGCGACTACGTGCTGGAGTGGTCGGAGAGCCGTGGTGCTGCGTCGTTGAGCGTGTTCGGCGGGAAGATCACGACGTTCCGCCGGCTCGCGGAAGCGGCGATGGATCATCTGAAGCGGAGCTTCCCGAAGCTCGGCCCGTCCTGGACCAGCACCGCGCCGCTGCCGGGCGGCGATTTCGAACCGCGCGGCGTGGATGCGATGGTTGGTGCGCTGCGCGAACGTATCCCCGATTTAGGTCATGCAACGGCGCGACGGCTGGTACGGGCATACGGAACCCGGGTCTGGAGCGTGATCGGCAAGGCCCGATGCGTGACCGACCTTGGTGCCGCGTTCGGTGCGGATCTGACCGAGGCGGAGGTCCGCTATCTGATGGATGACGAATGGGCGCAACGGGCCGACGATGTGGTCTGGCGCCGAACCAAGCTCGGCTTGCGAATGGCCAAGCAGGAGATCGGGCGGCTCGACGACTGGATGGTCGCGCGCAGAGCGGGCGGACTGCAGGCTAGGCAAATGACGGATCGGGCGGTCGGCGGTCCCTGACGACACCGCGACCTGATCGGTTCCTGCGATTTTCTTTGAGTCGCTTGTCATCGTCGCGCAACGATCGCCTGGGCAACGCGTTGCTCATCAAACACCCATGTGTGCTGGGATGACGGATGAGACGCCCGATCGCCTATAAGGCCGTGTTCTTTGTCGCCTTGCTGGCCACTGCCCTTGCCGTTGGTGGGGCGTTGGCACACGCATACGAACTGCCGAACAAGATCGATCTGTCACGCGACGAGTACTTCGTGGTTCAGAAGGCGTATGCCGGCTGGAACCGGTTGGCGTATGTCCTGCTGATTCAGTTCGTGTCGATGGTGGCAATCGCCTACATGTCGCGGCGCATCCCGAAGGTACGTTGGCTTGTCGCGGCCGGAATCGTTTTCTTCGTATGCGCCCAGGCTGTTTTCTGGACCTATACGGCTCCCGCGAACGCGGTGACCGAGAACTGGACGGTTGCTCCCGACAACTGGGAAGTCCTGCGACAGCGTTGGGAGTATTCCCACCTTGCCGGCGCGATGTTCCAGCTTCTAGCAATGTCCTCGTTGATCGTGGCCGCGCTGAGAGGCCGCCGGCGTCACGGTTGACGCCCTCTGGTCAGGATCATCGCAACGTCGGCACAACGAGTCCTCAAACCCCGCGGATGCGTGCCAGGAAGCCGTCGACCTGGGCCCGCAATGTCTCGGAGTTCCTGGACAACTCGCCGGCCGCTTCCAGCACCTGATGAGAAGCCGAACCCGTGTCGGTGGCGGAGCGTGTCACCTCTGCAATGGTCGCCGATACGTCGTGGGTGCCGGTCGACGCCTGCTGGACGTTGCGGGCGATCTCGTTGGTGGCGGCACCCTGTTGCTCGACTGCTGCGGCGATGGTGGTGGCGATCTCATTAATCTGCTCGATCGTCTTGCTGATCATCCGAACGGCGCCGACCGATTCGTTGGTCGCTGCCTGCATCTCGGTGATCTTGGTACTGATCTCCTCGGTTGCCGTAGCGGTCTGGGTGGCCAGATTCTTGACCTCCGACGCCACCACCGCGAAGCCCTTGCCGGCCTCTCCGGCGCGGGCCGCTTCGATGGTCGCGTTGAGCGCCAGCAGGTTGGTCTGAGCGGCAATATCGTTGATCAGCTTGACCACATCGCCGATCCGCTGCGCCGCCTCGGCAAGGCCGTGGATCTGGGTATCGGTCCGCGTCGCCTGCTGGGTGGCCTCACCGGCGATGCGTGTGGACTCCGATACCTGCCGGCTGATCTCGGCGATCGAGCTTGAGAGTTCCTCCGCAGCGCTGGCGGCGGTCTGCACGTTGGTCGAGGCCTGCTCGGAGGCTGCGGCCACCGCCTGCGATTGCCGGCTGGTTTCCTCAGCCGACGCAGACATCGATTCCGCCGTCGACTGCAGTTCGGTCGACGCCGACGACACGGTCTGGACGATCTCCTTTACACTGGCTTCAAACTCGTTGGCCAACCGTTGCATCGCGGCGGTCTTCTCCGCTTCGGCTTCAGCCTTGCTCCGTTCCTGTTCGTCGCGCGTCCGGTCGGCATCGATCATGTTGTCCTTGAACACCTGAACAGCGCCGGCCATCACACCGATCTCGTCGCTCTGATTCCGCGAAGGGACCTCGGCCTCGAGGTCGTGTGCCGCCAACCGCAGCATCACGGACGTTAGCCCGCCGATCCGAGCCGTGATGGTTCGGACCAGAATCAGCCCAAACAACAGCACGGCGGCGGCGGCGGCCAGGGCGGCGCCGATCACGGTTGCCTGCATGGTTTCGCGGGCCGACCGCAGTGCAGCGGTTGCCGAGGCGGCTTTCGTGCGGTTCGCCTCAAGCATCGCGCCGACCTGTTCGGAGATCGCGTTCACGCTGGCACCGTAGTCACCGTTGATCAGCTCGTTTGCCTGGACCTGCGCAAAGCTGCCGGCGAAATCCAACACCTGGGTGCCATTGGCGATCAACGGCTTGAGGTTGGCGCTGATCTGGTCGATGACCGTGGCCGTATCGGGGTCGGCGGCCTCGCGTGCCGTCGACAACTGTTCCTCGAAGGCCTTCATCGTCGCCACGAAATCAGCCCGCAGCCCAGCCTGCCGATCGAGGTCGAGTTCGGCCGCCGCTCCGGTTACCAGGCCCCGCTGCTTCTCGACGAGCAGCGAGATCCGTGAGCCGAATTGGCTGCCGCGCACCGCGCTGGCGAGGGTGTCGCCGGCCGCGGCCATCCGTTCGGAACCGTAGATGGCGGAAACCGAGACGCCGGCAAGGGCGACGCCGACGATCAGCATCAGGATGTATAATTTGGCCCTGACGGTCAGGGTCAGGGAAAAGCGCTTCGAAACGATGGTCACTGGCGGCTCCTTGCCCCGGTCGGTGACGCCGCTGTCGGATGCGGCTGTCGCGACGATCTCAGTTTCCTACAATTATCTTGAATTGTACGGATAACGTGTATTCGCGTCTGGGATGGAACCGTATTTTGGAGTGCTTACCAAACGGTTAATTCAGCCATAGCCTCGCGCGAATAACAGCGGTCACGCTTTCCTTGTCCCGGTTGTCGTCGGCGTACGGTCCGGGTACCGTGGGTGCATCGACCCCAGACCGGGTGACGGGCGGTGACACTGTGTGCGATCACCGCCCATTCTTTCGAGAGGACGCAGTATCGTGACGACCGACAGTCGAGCCGCGCCGGTGATGGCAGGCGAGGCAGATAGCCCCTATGCGTGGTATCGGCTCGCCATGTCGCTGCTGATCAGCATGATCGGCGGCGTCGGGTTGTGGTCGGTCGTGGTCACGCTACCGGCAGTCGAGGCAGAGTTCGGTGTGGCACGAGGCGACGCTTCGCTGCCGTACACGGCCACGATGATCGGCTTTGCGATCGGCGGCATCATGATGGGGCGCCTCGCCGATCGGTTCGGCATCCTGGTGCCGTTGCGTTGCGGCACGATCGCTCTCGCCCTTGGCTATGCAGCCGCCAGTCAGTCGACCAGCCTCTGGCAGTATACGCTCGCGCATGGGTTGCTGGTTGGACTGCTCGGCAGTTCGTCAACCTTCGGTCCAATCATATCCGACGTATCGTTGTGGTTCGTGCGCCGGCGCGGGATCGCTGTCGCCATCGGTGCCAGCGGCAGCTACATGGCGGGGACGGTCTGGCCGCCGATCATCCAGCACCTGATCGAGACGATCGGCTGGCGCGACACCCACCTGGTCGTCGCGGCATTCTGTTTCGTGACCTTGATTCCGCTGTCGGCGGCGTTGCGGCGGCGACCGCCGTCCACCCTGGCGTCGGTGCCGCCCTCGGCAGAGCCGAGGGGCGGGGGCTCGATGGCCAGCACGATGTCGCCGGCCGCCCTGCAGACCCTGCTGCTGATCGCCGGGCTGAGTTGCTGTGTCGCCATGGCCATGCCGCAGGTCCACATCGTGGCCTACTGCGCGGACCTTGGCATCGGTACGGCCCGTGGCGCGGAGATGCTGTCGCTGATGCTTGCCACCGGCGTGGTCAGTCGATTGGCCTTTGGCGGCATCAGCGACCGAATCGGGCCGTTGAAGGCGCTGCTGCTGAGCTCCGGGTTGCAGGCACTGTCGCTGCTGCTGTTCCTGCCGTTCGAGGGGCTGGGGATGCTCTACGTGGTATCGGCTCTGTTCGGCCTCTCGCAGGGCGGTATCGTGCCGACCTACGCCCTGATCGTGCGCCAGTTCTTTCCGCCGGCCGAGGCTGGTGCCCGTGTCGGGCTGGTGTTGTCGGCAACTCTGCTGGGAATGGCGCTCGGCGGCTGGATGTCGGGAGCGATCTACGACCTCACCCTGTCCTATCAGGCGGCGTTCCTGAACGGGATCGCCTGGAATATCCTGAACCTGGCGATCGCGGCGTTCCTGCTGCTGAAACTCGGGCGCCGGTTGTCGCTGTCGTCGTCTCCTGCATAGTGTTCACAGGCTCCGACCCGGAGTTTGAAGCGCCTAAAGAAAGGATAGAACCGATGCCCATCACCGGCCGCTACGTGCTCATGGCGAGCATGGATGTCGACCCCGACAAGGACGCGATCTTCAACGAGGTCTACGACCAGGAGCACATCCCCTATCTGATGGAAGTGCCGGGCGTGCTGTCGGTCACGCGCGCCGTCGCTGAGCCGTTGTCGATGATGCTGGGCGGCGAGAAACGGACCATGCCGATGGAAGGTCCGCGCTACACCGCGATCTATGAGATCGAGAGCCCCGACGTCGTGCTCAGCCCCGAATGGGCGGCGGCCGTTGAGCGCGGCCGCTGGCCGGCTGAGGTGCGCCCGCACACCCGCAACCGCCAGCACCGCCTGTTCAAGGTCAGCTGAGCGGGCCAGGAGGCTGTCTGCACCGGTTCGTGTGAGGTCGCCCGCACGGCAGCAGAACAGCGCGTGCAAGGCACGGCGCCTGCTGACAAACCCTGACACGAGGATTGTCTAAAGAGGAGCGGCCAGTCCGACCTCTGAGGAGTCCTCTTGTGAGCACCGATCTTTCTACGATGACCCCGCCGGCACGGCTCGGTTGCTCGGTCGTGGAGTTCCGCCAGTACACCCTGCGACCGGGTATGCGGGACGTTATGATCGAGCTCTTCGACCGCGAGTTCGTGGAAACCCAGGAAGCGCTCGAGATGGCCGTGATCGGGCAGTTCAGGGATCTCGACGATTCCGAGCGTTTCGTTTGGCTGCGCGGCTTTGCCGACATGGAGGTGCGCCAGTCGGCGCTGACTGAATTCTACGACGGGCCGGTGTGGGCGGCACATCGCGACGCTGCGCGAGCGACCATGGTCGACACTGACGATGTGCTGCTGCTGCGCCCGGCGGTTCCGGCCTCCGGCTTTGCACTGACCCGGCTCCGGCCGCCGCGTTCCTCGAGGTCAGTGCCGCCGACCCTGGTGACGGCCACGATCCATTATCCCGACGGGCCGGCGGACGGCGATTTCCTTGCGTTTCACGAACAGACCGTCGCACCGGTGCTGCGCCGGGCCGGTGCGGCGGCGACCGCGACCCTGGTGACTGAGCGCAGCGCGAACACCTACCCGCGCCTGCCCGTTCGCGAAGGCGAGAACGTTCTGGTCCGTCTCGCGACATTCTTCGACCGGGCCGCTTACGACCGGCACCTTGACGCGCTGGCGCGTTCGGCGGCGTGGCGCGATGCGTCGGCGGCTCTGGAACAACGGGTGGCGCGTCCCTCGGAGACGCTGCGGCTGATCCCGACCGCGCGATCGGCACTCTGACGGCAGCCGTTGGGCGGGAGCCTCAGAACACGCTCCACCCCATCTCGGCCGCCAGCAGTTCCAGCGCGATGGTGCCGGCGTGCGAGTTACCGTTGGCGTTGAGGCCCGGCGACCACACCGCGATCGCCGCCTTGCGCGGCACGATGGCCAGGATCCCGCCGCCGACCCCGCTCTTGCCGGGCAAGCCGATGCGGAAGGCGACATCGCCGGACGCGTCGTAGTGCCCGCAGGTCAGCATCAAGGCATTGATCCGCCGGGCCCGCTCCGGCAGCACCACTTCAAGGCCGGTCAGCGGATCGCGGCCGCCGGCCGACAGGAACAGCCCGGCCCGGGCGAGCTGGACGCAGGTCATGCTGAGGGCGCACTGGTGGAAGTACACCGCCAGCGCCGATTCGACCGGATTCTTCAACTGCCCGAACGCCGCTAGAAAATGCGCCAGGCTGAAGTTGCGGTGCCCGGTCTCCGCCTCGGAACGGGCGACTTCGTCGTCGATCGACACTGTCGGATCATCGGCTAGCCGCTGCAGAAATCCGAGAATCTCGTTGATCACCGATTCGGGTGGCCGACCTTCCAGCAACACGTCGGTGACCACGATAGCGCCGGCGTTGATGAACGGATTGCGCGGAATGCCGTGCTCGCGTTCAAGCTGGACGATCGAGTTGAAGGACGACCCCGACGGCTCCCGTCCGATGCGCTTCCACAGGTCGTTCCCGAGCTCGCCGAGCGCGAGAGTGAGTGTGAAAACCTTGGAGATGCTTTGGATCGAGAACGGAACCAAGGCATCCCCGGCGGTCGCCACCTCGCCGTCCACCGTCACGACGGCGATCCCGAATTTCGATGGGTCGACGCGCGCCAGGGCCGGGATGTAGCCCGCTACCTTTCCTTCAGCCAGATGAGGGCGCACCTGCTCGGCGATGCGCTGGAGCGTCGCGGTCAGGTCCATGTTTGGCAATCCTCAATGGGCGCAATCAACGGGGCCCGGCCGAAACCGGCGCGTCCTGATCCGGCGACCAGCGCCATTGATCAGCGTCCGACCGGATCGCGACACCGCCGAGCCACCGTAGCGGAGGCTGGCAGGCAAGCCAATCGAGCCGGCTGTCCAGGATATCGTGACCGTCATAGGTCAAAACCAGTCGGCGGCGCGGCCACGGTTCGTGCGCGGTCAACGGATCGATTGCGAAGGGCGGTCGGGATGCCCTCAGCATGCTGCTCAGGATCGCCCAGAACATCAAATCGCCCAGGAAGGGCAGGGGCTCGGTTTCATCGTGCAGCGTGACGAACACCCTTCCGGCGGTCGTCGGCTCGTCACGCAGGGCCTGCAGGACCAATCGCTCGGTAAGGGCCAGGCCGTCGTTGGTCCATGGCAGGTCCTGCAGATGCCGGTGCAGCGCCGGCGCCATGGCGGGCAGTTCAGGGGTTCCGGCAGCGGCGATCGTATGGAGTGCCTGCGGACTTGGATCTCTCATCGCAGCCCAGACCTCCCGGCCCAAAGCGAACTGGGTGTCGACTACTGGCGTCCGTGTCGACCACAGGCTGCGCAGTTCGATCGGGCTCAGCATGCCAAGACCGGTGAAGCGGTCGATCAGCGGAAACCGGTCGATGCAGATCACGTCCAGGGTCGCCGGCCGGACGTTCTCCGCGAAAGCGGCCAGCACCCGGGCGAGGATCAACTGATCGTAGGAATCGTGCTCGAACCACAGGACCACACGCTGATACCGGTGGGCCGCGGCAGCCAGACCGGCCGCTTCATTCTCCAGGCGGCTTCGTGCCTCATCGGCGGTCAGCCCATAGGCATCCGCCAGGAACGCCGCCCGGGCAGTAAACAGGTCGCCGTTGTTCGGCACCGGACCCTGGCAGATCGGATCCGATACCTCCAGGAAGTCGCCCACGAAGCCGGCAGTCTGCAACGCGTCCCGGATGTCCGATCCGCAGCGCAGGTGCAGGGTCGGACAATCGCCGTCCGGAGCGCGCGCATCGGTCGTCATGGACCTGCGCGCTTCGGCCAGGCGACCGGCATGGGCGACCAGGGCGGGCCAACTGGGCAATCCGAGCTCACGGGCGATCACCAACTGCGCGTCGTCGGGATGACCGAACGCGGCGGCCAGTCTGTCGTCCGGCATTCCGATCGCTCTGGGATGGCGGGCCCGGACGCGACGCAATGCCTCAGGCTCTCCGGCGGCGATGCCGCGATGCAGATCGCGGGCGTTTGAGCGCTGTTCGTCCAGGTCGAGCGGCCGCGGATCGTCGAGGGTGATGGCGTCATCGGCAGGAGCAGCGACCGGCATGAAGACCTCCCCTGGATCGCACACGGTTCCGACGTATCGCGCGGACGATGCTGTCGCAGACAGCTTTCAGGCGGCGATCCCAGGCGCCGCCGGTGGAGCGGGATGCGTCGATCACACGCTGAAACGTTATCGGCGAGCGGCCTCGCGTTCAAGGGTGTGCCGCTTTCCTGTTATCAGCAGGCTTTCGATTGCCCATAGTGATGCTGCACGCGGGCCGGATGGGCACAGGGCCACAACACGCCGGCGGGGGAGATGCTTCGATGACCTATTGCCTAGGTGTCCTGCTGCCGGCCGGCTTGGTGCTGGCATCGGACTCCCGGACCAACGCCGGGATCGACCATATTGCGACGGTTCGCAAGCTGGCGCTGTTCGAGAATCCGGGCAAGGCGGTGATCACGGTCCTGTCGGCCGGCAACCTGGCCACCACCCAGGCGGTCGTCACCATCATCAAGCAGAACCTGGACACCGCCGATGTCGCCCGCGATCTGTTCACGATGGGGTCGATGTTCGAGGTGGCACAGACGGTGGGAACGGTGCTGCGCGAAGTGCTCGCCCGGGACGGTGAAGCGGTTCGGCCGTTCGGCGATCCGGGCGCCAGTTTTCTGATCGGCGGCCAGATCCAAGGCGAGCCGCCGCGGCTTTTCCAGATCTACACCGCCGGCAACTTCATCGAGGCGGCGGCCCGCAACCCGTTTCTGCAGATCGGCGAGACCAAGTACGGCAAACCGATCCTGGACCGAGCGATCCGCGACGAACTGTCGCTCGGCGCGGCGGCTAAGCTGGCGTTGCTGTCGTTCGATGCCACCATCCGCAGCAACCTGTCGGTCGGCCCGCCGATCGACATGCTGTGCTACGAGGCCGACAGTTTCAGCATCAAGAACCTGTCAAAATACACCGAGGACGATCCGTATCTGGCCGAGTTGCGCAAGACTTACGGCGCTGGCCTTCTGGATGTCGTCAGCCGCCTGCCGGAACCGCCGCTTGCCAACCGTGACGGCCCAATGCGGGATTGAACTGGGCGGCGACCAACCTCGCCCGGACGGCATGAGTGTTTTGTGTGCCGGGGGGTGGGCGAAGGCGCCGCCTTTCGTCTAGCCTTCGGCGCGATCGCTGGGCGCGCAATTCAGGAGGCACTTCGTGAAAGCGATATTTGACGAGGCGGAACTCGCCACCATGAAGTTCGGCGTGGGCCAGCCGGTGCCGCGTACCGAGGACCCGACTCTGCTGACGGGCCAGGGTCGCTACACCGACGACCTCAATCGCGATGGTCAGGCCTATGGCGTCTTCGTGCGGTCCTCGATCGCCCACGGCGTGCTGAACGGCATCGACCTGGACGAAGCGCGGGCGATGCCAGGCGTGCTGGCGATCTACACCGGCGCGGACCTAGCGGGATACGGGCCGATCCGCTGCGGTGTCCCGCTGAAGAACTTCGACGGTTCCGAGATGCGCAACCCGATGCGCCCGGCGTTTCCGACCGACAAGGTGCGATTCGTCGGCGATCCAATTGCCATGGTGGTTGCCGAAACGCCGGACCAGGCGCGCGACGCCGCCGAGGTTGTGGTGGCTGACATCGACCCGTTGCCGGCGGTGACCGACGCTAGGCTGGGTGCGGCCGACGGCGCACCGCTGCTCTACAACGAGACACCGAACAACGTTGTTCTGGACTATCATTTCGGGGACAAACAGGCGGTCGACAAGGCATTCGCTTCTGCCGCTCACGTCACCAAGCTTGGCATCGTCAACAACCGGGTGATCGTCTCGGCGATGGAGCCGCGCTCGGCGATTGCCGAATACGATCCGGCGGACCAGAAATGGACGATCCGGGTCGGCAGCCAGGGCGCGTTCGGGCTGCGCAACCTGCTGGCCAAGGACATTCTACAGGTCGCACCGGAGAAGGTTCGGGTGCTGACCGGCAATGTCGGCGGCTCGTTCGGCATGAAGGCATTCGTCTATCCGGAGTATCCCGCCCTGTTCCACGCGGCGCGCGAACTGGGCCGGCCGGTCAAGTGGACGTCGGATCGCTCGGAGAGCTTCCTGGCCGACCAGGCCGGACGCGACCATGAAGTGACGGCCGAACTGGCACTGGACGCGGAGGGCCGGTTCCTGGGGCTGCGGATCACCGGCTACGGCAACATGGGTGCGTATATCGGCCAAGTCAGCCCGATGATGTCGACCCTGAACATCGTAAAGAACGTCACCAGCGTCTACAAGGTGCCGGCGATGGAGGTGACGACCAAATGCGTCTTCACCAACAGCTCGCCGGTCAGCGCCTACCGTGGCGCCGGGCGACCGGAAGGCAACTACTACATGGAGCGACTGGTCGAAACCGCCGCCCGCGAGATGGGCATCGACCGGGTCGAACTGCGCCGCCGCAACCACATCCAGCCGTCGGAGATCCCCTACGACACCGTGTCGGGCCTGACCTACGACAGCGGCGAGTTCACCGCCGTGCTCGACAAGGCGCTGGCCTTCGCCGATTGGGACGGCTTCGAAGCGCGCAAGGCCGACAGTCAGGCGCGCGGCAAGCTGCGCGGCCGGGGCATCGGCGACTATCTGGAAGTGACCGCCCCGCCGCAGAACGAGATGGGCGGCATCCGCTTCGAGGACGACGGCACGGTGACGATCATCACCGGCACTCTCGATTACGGCCAGGGCCACTGGGCGCCGTTCGCCCAGGTGCTGCACAGCAAGCTGGGCGTGCCGTTCGAGAAGGTCCGGCTGTTGCAGGGCGACAGCGACGAGTTGATCGCCGGCGGCGGCACCGGCGGGTCGAAGTCGATCATGGCGAGCGGTGCCGCGATCGTGGAGGCCAGCGACAAGGTGATCGAAGCCGGCAAGAAGATCGCCGGGCACCTGCTGGAAGCGGCGGTAGCGGACATCGAGTTCCAGCGCGGCCGGTTCTCGATCGTCGGTACAGACCGGTCGATCGGGGTGATGGAGATCGCCGAGAAGTTGCGTGGCGGCGTCGACCTGCCGGACGACGTGCCACAGACCCTGGACGTCAAGCACGTCCACGAGGGCGGGCCGTCGGCGTTCCCGAACGGCTGCCATGTCGCCGAGGTCGAGATCGACCCGGATACCGGGGTCGTCGAGGTGGTGCGCTACCACATGGTCAACGACTTCGGGACGGTGGTGAACCCGCTGCTGGTCGAAGGCCAGGCCCATGGCGGTATCGTCCAGGGCATCGGGCAGGCGTTGATGGAGCGCTGCGTCTATGACGAGGACGGCCAGGTGCTGACCGGCTCGTACATGGACTACGCGGTACCAAGGGCAGCGGACGCGCCGTTCTTCGCTTTCGGCACCCACTCGGTTCCGGCGACCACCAACCCGCTGGGTGCGAAGGGTTGCGGCGAGGCCGGTTGCGCCGGTTCGCTGCCGTCGGTGATGAACGCTGTGGTCGATGCCCTGGCCGAATACGGCGTTAGGCATGTCGACATGCCGGCCACGCCGGAAAAGGTGTGGCGGATCATCCAGGACGCCCGGAACTGACCGCGTCGGTGCCGGTCATCCGTCGATGACACGGTCGGCGGCGTGACCGGACAGCGCCTGGGAGAGCCGTCGCGTGACCTGCTGCATAAGATCGGGGGTGCTACGGTCCAGGCCGTAGACCCAGTCGGGAAAGTCGAGCGGCTTCTGGATCTCCCAGATCTCGTCGTGTCGATCCGGTGAGAGGATACGCGCCGGATCGCCGACCGCCACCCAGCCGATGGGCACGACGGCGCCAGTGTCCAGACGGGTGCGCAGGTGCACAGTCGCGTGCACACGGACCTCGGATCCACGGCCGAGGAGGGCACCGTGAAAGATGGCGGCTCCGGTGGCGACGAACACCTCGTCTTCAACTGTCGCGCCGGTCACATGAGCGTTCGGCCCGATCAGGCAGTGATCGCCGATGGTGCAGGAATGCTTGCGGCTCGCCCGGATCACGGCGTTTTCCATGACGATGCACTCCCGGCCGATCCGGATGGCGCCGCCCGCCTCGCCGATCAGCCGCGCGCCGTACAGAACACGGCTGCCGGGGCCGACGATCACGTCCCCGCACACGGTTGCGTCCGGGGCGACCCAGGCGGTTGCGTCGACGCGTGGTTGTTTCCCCGCGTGTTCGATCAGCATGCAGCCTTCCCCCGTTCGATCTCGGTTGCCCGTGTTCCGATCGGGCAGGCCGGGCCGTCGCACCGCGCGTGATCGCACAGTCGGCAGGTGGTGCGGGCGAGGGGTCGGGACGATGTGGCGGCCGTCAGCATGGCGTCGACCAGCCGCTCCAGGGTGGCCTGTTCTTCGGCGGCCAACCCGTCCAGAACGCCTTGCAGAGCCGCCAATCGGGATGCCTGCACGCTGTCGGCTTCCATTTCACCGGCCAGGGTCAGCCGCAACGGTGCCGTCTTGCCGACGCGGCCCACACGCTCAACCAGCCCTCGTCGAACCAGACCGTCGATCACGCGAACCGCGGTCGGCTGCGCAATGCCGGCAATCGCGGACAGCGCACTCGCCGTACTGCCGCCGTGATAGCGCAGCGTGAGCAGGACGGCAGCCGCGCTGGGCGACAGATCGCCGAGCGCTCCGCGCATCCGGTCTCCCATCAATGTCGCAAATGCGCCGAGTTTGTTCGCTTGTAACATATGCATAGGCTATGCATGAAAAGGGATTCTGTCAAACCGGTACCTTTGGCCGGATACTCGGTGGCCTGGAACTCCGGAATCGGCGATGCTGCGCGCCGTAGCCTGGATGAGCATCCGCGCGCTAGTGGGCTTGTCGAGGCAATCGAAACTGGGGACGACGGTGATGCGTGGAATTGTGGCGACGACAATCTTGGGAGTGGGAGTTGCCCTGGTTCTGTTGTCCGGTCAGCCGGCGTCGGCGCAGACCGTTGGTGCAACCCAGGGGCAGCAAACGCCGGTCGACCTGCACAGCGGACCGCCGCATGGCTCTCAGCTGAAGGCTGCGCCGTCTGCCGAGGACTCAGCGATGCGCACGATGTACGTCACAATGGGAGCGATGACCGGCTACATGTTCGCCGTCATGCCGGTGACGATGACGGCCGTCACTGCCGCTGCGGCGAGCGGGGTCGCCTCGATGTGGGTGTACGACTACATGATCGCCCCGAGCGGCGTTCCCGCCCACTGACGCTGGGGCTGTCGGCGCCCGCTATTCGCTGACGATCCAATACCCAAGACCGGCGCCGACTGCGGCAGCCGCTAGCAATGTCGTGGTCCGGCACAGCGCCTGTCGGGCCGCGACCGACAAGGCCGCCGGGCCGAGCACGCTGCCGCCAAGCGCGTTGGAAATCGCCGGCCCGGCCATCGGAGCCAGCATCGCACCGCCGGTGACGGCATTGAGAGCCACTACCCCAACCACCGCTCCGGCGCCGACCGCGACCAACGCCGTTGTGCTCCAACCCGCTTCGGCGGTTGCCGATGCCGCAGGGGGCGTGACGGTCTGAGCGACAGCGCCCATCGGCATGAACAGAAGGCCCAGGCCCAAGGCTGCTGCTCGAACATGGTGCATGCTGTCCTCCCCTATCGGTCGATTGGGGAAGCGTACCATACGACGGTGCAGAGGTGGTTACTCCCGCAGCATGTACGCCAGTGTGTAGGTCTGCCGCATGGCCGGACGGAAGCCGAATCCCGAGGCTGCAACCATTCCTTCGATCTCCGCCGCTGACTGATCAAGCGCGACAGGATCGTAGGACTCCACCACGACCACGCCGTCGAGCGATTGTTCGCCGGTACCGCTGCGCAGGGCGCGCTCGTTAGTCTCGGTCTTGGTCACGGTCGGGTCGCAGATGCCGATGTGAGCGCTGACGATGCCGCTGCCACGGCCCACGATCGCTTGCGTCAGCGTTTCTGCCGCCGCCAAGTTCTCAGGGCCACCGGTCCGCTCCAGGCGGACGGTCAGGACCGAGCCGGCATAGCCGTTCTCCGCACCGGCGCTGGCGACGCAGCGGCAGGCGCCGCGCATGAAGTCGCGGAACGCTGGCGCCATCGCGCGGGTCCACTCGGTCGGCGCGTTCAGACGCTCCAGGTAGGCTGGGCTGTTGAACACCGACAGATCGCTGCCCTCGTACATCGTGAAGCAGCGGTGCTTCGGCGCGGCGTCATTCATGTAGCGCCGGCCGCCGAGAAAGCCGGGGATGCCAACGCGCTCTGCCATATGCTCGTAGGTGTGCCAGCGATGCCAATCGGCCTCCATCGCCAGGTCGATGTCGTGCCAGATGGCCAGGAACGCGCGTGTTTCACGCAGCATGGGGAGCCCCCTTCGGTGTCGTTCAGTGAAATTCGACTGGATCAGTCGCGTCCGAGCAGGAAGTCGGTGATCACGTCGACCTGACATTCATACATCTGCGTGCCGGTGTGGTTCGAGCATCCGATCCGGCGCGCGGCCTCGATCAGCGGCGGTACCTCCGGTGCGGTGACGACGTCGCCGACATGCATGGCCGTGGTCAACCGGCCCACATCGACCGGCAGCGCGTCGTCGGGCCGCATGCCGGATGGCGAGGCGTTGGCGATCAGATCGAAGCCGGTCGGGTCGGTGGTGGACGCCGCGGTGACTGCCGAGTATCCGGTCTTCAACTTGGCGATCAACTCGTCGCGGCGGCCTTCGTCCAGGTCGAACACCGCCAGGCTGTCGGCGCCATTGTCCAGCAGCGACAGGCCGATCGCCGAACCCGCGCCGCCGGCGCCGACCAGCAGGGCCCGCTTGCCGGTGAGGTCGAAGCCGGCCGCCTGGACGGCATTGCAGAAACCGATGCCGTCGGTCATGTCGCCGTGCCATCGGCCGCTGGGATTTCGGCGCAAGACGTTGGCGGCACCGAGCAGCCGCGCGCGCTCCGAGACGGTGTCGCAAATCGAGCGGGCCTTGAATTTGTAGGGGACGGTGACGACCATGCCGTCCACGTTGTCGGCTCGGGCGACCACAGCGAGGAACGCGTCGATCTCTCCCGGCGGGATCTGGATCGGAACCACGACCGCGTTGGCGCCGCGTGCCTCGAACCCGCGGGTAATCCCTCCCGGCGATTTCACCTGGGCGATCGGATAGCCGACGGTGAAGTACAGGCGGGTGTCGCCGCTCAATCGTTCCAGCATGAGTGTCTCCGTTGGTTGACGGCTGTCGCGGGCGGGTGGCCGAACTGTCGCACCGGACGCCATCTTGTCATCGAAAACCGCGTTCGGGAGCCCGTGGTTCCGCACGGCACCGGGTCCACAGGGAACGCAATCTGATCGGGCCTTGTTATATTTATTATTGCAAATAATTCGCATTATCGTTAAAAAATAATGCGGTTAAACATACCGCACGGGTCCGCAACGGTACGGGGCGTCAGCCCCTGAGAGAGGCGAGCGTGACGGTCCAACGAATGGTCGGTGTGCCTGCTTTGGTAGAGGCGATGCGCCAGGATGAGCGGTCGGCAACGGACGACGCGCGAACTGCCGGCAACTGGCGTCGTCCGATGGCCGCCCGGCGGCTGGTACCGAGCGTGACCGAAACGCCGAGCCGGGGGCGCAGCGAAACGATCCAGACGTTCAGGGATGCCGGCGCCGAATAGGCTGGCTGCGGCTACTCGCCGGCTTGCCGGAACGAGGTGCCGTACACCGTCGGCTCACCGACCGTGCGGTCGTGGGTCAGCGAGGGCACCTTGGCCCGCGCCGCGGCGACCTCGGCCAGATCGATCTCGGCGGTGATCACGCCGACATCCTCGCCGGCGTCGGCGATCACCCGGCCCCAGGGATCGACGATCACCGAATGGCCATAGGTGCGCCGGCCCTCGGCGTGCTCGCCAGTCTGGGCGGCGGAGATCACGTAGCAGCCGGTCTCGATCGCCCGCGCCCGCTGCAGCACGTGCCAGTGTGCCTCGCCGGTCACCTTGGTGAACGCGGCCGGCGCGAACAGCACCTCGGCTCCGGCCTGCGCCAGCGTGCGGTACAGGTAGGGGAAGCGGATGTCGTAGCAGATCGTCATGCCCATCCGACCCCAGGGCGTCTCGGCGATCACCGCCTCATCGCCAGCCCGGTAGGTATTGCTTTCCCGGTAGGTCTGGCCGTCGCCGACCTGGACGTCGAACATGTGGATCTTGGAGTAGCGCGCGACGATGTTGCCGCGGTCGTCGACCAGAAAACTGCGGTTTGACATCTTGTCGTCGGCGACCTTGATCGAGATCGACCCGACCAGCAGCCACGTGCCGAGTTCGGCTGCGAGCCCGCGCATCGCCGCCAGGACCTCGTGGGTCTCTTCCGGCTTCGCCTTGGCCAGCGCCTGGTCGCGTTTCGGTTCGATCATGCCCATGACTTCGGGCGTGGTGATCAGCTGCGCGCCGCGCGCCTTGGCTTCGCGGATCATCGGCGACACCCGTTCGATGTTCTCGATCGGGTCGCGCGTGGTGTTGGTCTGCACGCAGGCGACGGTCAGTTTGGTCATCGATGATCTCCCGGAAACGCGGAGCGGCAGGGGCTCAGGCTGTCAGGCCGAGCATCGGATCCAGCTTACCCTGCCGGTCGAGCGCTGCAAGCTCGTCCGAGCCACCGATTCCGACACCGTCGATGAAGATCTGCGGCACCGTGTGCCGGCCGTCGGCCCGCTCGCGCATCCGCGCCCGTTCGTCGGACGATCCGCCGACGTCGTACTCGGTGAACGCGACGCCCTTGTTCTTCAGCAGCGCCTTGGCGCGATGGCAGAACGGGCAGAACATGGTGGTGTAGATCTCAATCTTCTTGGCCATTCGTCTCTCCGTGGGTCTCGGCGGAAGATAAGGCCAGGGACCGGGTTTCGCCAGGGCTGCCGTGCCGGTTGTCGGACAAATCCGCGTGTCGGCTTAGACCACCCGGGCCAAGGTCAGCAGGTCTACCGAGGCGGCGCCGGCGCGTAGCAGCACCCGTGCGCAGGCCCCGGCGGTGGCTCCCGAGGTCAGCACGTCGTCGACCAGCAGGACCCGCCGGTCGGCGATCTCCGACCGTCTCCGGTCGTCGACCCGAAACGCGCCCTGGACGTTGCGGGCGCGCTGCGACTTGGTCAGATGGCCCTGGCTCGGCGTGCGCTTGACCCGGACCAGCGCCCGGTCGGCTACCGGGACACCAGAAGACAAGCCGATAGCGTGCGCCAGCACCGTAGCCTGGTTGTAGCGTCGCGCGATCAGGCGCCAGCGGTGCAGCGGCACCGGAACGATCACCTCGGCATCGGCCAGCAGCTCGGCACCCGCCAGCCGCATCCAGGCAGCCAGCAGCGAGGTCAGATGCAGCCGATCGCCGTGTTTGAAGCCGAGCACCAGGGGCCGGCTGGACTCATCGTATGCCAGGGCCGAGCGGGCTCGCCGCCAGGGTGGCGGGTTCGCCAGGCAGCCGCCGCAGACCGGCTCTCCCGGTGGTGCGGTCTCGAACGGGTTGCCGCAGATCGCGCACAGCGGTCGGGCGATGAAGCTCAGCCTGGACCAGCAGGCCAGGCACAGGGTGCGCGGCCGGTCGACCGGCTCGCCGCAGGCAGCGCAGCGCGGCGGCAGCAGTGCGTCGAGCACCGCGGTCGTCACGCCGCGGAGAACCGATGTCGCGCTGTCGAGCGGTGTCATGCCGACGCTATGGACGGCGCGGATCGATTTCGCAGGTGCACCGCCGCCGTCGCTGGGCCATATACCCGGCCATGACCGACTCAATGCTTGTCTTCGATCGATCCCTGGTGCGCCGCCGCCGCGAGCGCGCGGTGTCCAACTACGCCGACTTCGCGTTCCTGGAGGAAGCGGTGGCGGAGCGGGTTGCCGAACGGCTGGAGGATGTTCGCCGCCGGTTTCCCCTGGCCCTCGAACTCGGTGCGCGCTCCGGCGCGCTCGGCCGGCACCTGCGCGCCAGCGGTCGGATCGACACCCTGGTCCAGGCCGACCTGTCCCCGGTCTGGGCGCAAGCGCGGGCGGCCGATGGGCCTTCGGTGGCGGTCGACGAGGAGTTCCTGCCGTTCGCCGACGGATCGCTTGACGCGGTGTTCGGTGCGCTGTCGCTGCACTGGGTGAACGATCTGCCGGGTGCGCTGTCGCAGATCCGTCGAGCGTTAAAGCCGGACGGGTTGCTGCTGGTGGCACTGCTGGGCGGTGACACACTGGTTGAGCTGCGCGACGCGCTGTTCGAGGCCGAGAGTGAGGTGACCGGTGGGGTCAGCCCTCGGGTCTCGCCCTTCGCCGACCTGCGCGACGCCGGCGGCCTGCTGCAGCGGGCCGGCTTCGCGCTGCCGGTGGTCGACGCCGACACCATTCCGGTGACCTACGAGACCGCGTTCCACCTGATGCGCGACCTGCGCGGGATGGGCGAGACCAATTCGGTGCTGGAGCGCCGCAAGCTGCCATCCCGTCGCGCCCTGTTTGCCCGAACCGCCGAGATCTACGCCGAGCGCTTCGCCAACCCGGACGGCCGGGTACCGGCGCGGTTCCAGGTGCTGTACCTGACCGGCTGGGCACCGTCGGCCGATCAGCCCAAACCGTTGCGGCCCGGATCGGCTTCGGCGCGGCTGGCCGATGCCATCGGCGGCGCCGAAATCGGAACGGGCGAAAAGCCAGTTTAAATTATTACTATTTTAACTAAATGAACGTCATGATGCTGTCGCGTTTGGTGATGATGGAGCTCTGAACACACATTAGAGTTGCGTACGCATCAGACCAGCATCTGGAACGGCGGCATCCTCTAAGCCTTCGCCTCGGTGACGGCGCTCCGTGCTCCGCACCGGATCGAGGTGCCCGGTATTGGTTGCCGGTGGTCCAGCTACACCGGAAGACAAGCGATGAAGGACCTGGTCCGGACGCTCTCCGCTTCGACGGAATCCCGAATAGCCGCTCCTCGCCTTACTCTGTCGGTGTTCCAGCCAAGTACGTTCAATCCCACTGTTCTGGCTGCCGCTGGCCTGGCGATCGCCGCGCTGTTGGCGGCCGGCCACAGTCTGGTCCAAGTGAGCGGAGGAACTCAATTTTCGCACACCTATGCGATGATTCTGCCGGTGCTGCTGGCGGGCTACTTCTTCAGCATTGCGGGTGGCATGGCTGTGGGAGCGCTGGCCGGGTTGTTCCTGGGACCCTGGATGCCGCTCGATGTGGCGGGAAGCGTGCTCCAGTCGATGGAGGTTTGGTCGGCCCGGCTCGGCTGGTTCGTCGGTCTGGGTGGTGTCATCGGTGGGCTCATGGCGGTTGCGCGATGGCACAAGGCGGTTCGTGACCACGGCGTACTGGTCGACGAGGTATCCGGACTGCTGACTCCGGATGCGCACCGATTGATGGATCAGCCATCCGAGAAGCCTTACGTCGTGGCGGTTGATTTCGGGTTGTACGACCGTCTTCGCGAGACCTACGGGCAGGAGACGGCGGCACGCTATGTGCGCGCCGTTGCTGGCTACTTGGCGGAGGCGGTTCAGGCTAGCACCGCGCCGCTCAACACACGGTCGACGCGCATTCAGGGCGATGTCTTTGGGTTCCTGCTGCCGAACGATCCGGATGCGCTGCCACGAACCATTGATGCCGTGCTGGGGCATCTGCCGCACTGGGTCAGTCTCGACGAACCCTATTCAGACCAGAGCATTGCCCGCGCCGATGCCGCCGAGCCGATCGTTCTGCCGGTGACGGCTCATATGGGAATTGCTCAAGCCCACATGGCGGCGTTCACCAGTTTCGACACCTTCCGCGACGGTATCCGGGCGGCCCGGCTGGCGCGCGAATCTCACCAGCCGATCGTTCACTACGACAGCGGCAGCCTGCCTGTCGCACGTGAGACCATGCAGATCTCCGCCGAATTGCTGCAGGGGGTGGAGCGTGGCGAACTGTTCCTGGTGTATCAGCCCAAGCTTCGATTCGCCGACGACTCGGTGTACGGCGCCGAGGCGTTGCTGCGCTGGCAGAGCCCACGACGCGGGCTCGTTCCTCCTGGCCGGTTCATCCCGATGGCCGAGCAGTCGTCGTTGATCAACGTCCTGACCGGCTGGGTGCTTGATCAGGCCGGTGAGGCGATGCGGCATTGGCATGCCGACGGCCGTCAGTTTCATCTGTCGATCAACGTGTCCGGGCGCGATCTTCTGGATTCCCGGATCATGACCCAGTTGCGGCAGATGCCCAATCGGGTGGGCGTCGAGGCAACGGCGTTCTCGCTGGAACTCACCGAGACCGCCTTCATCGAGAATCTTGAAACCATTACCAGTAGGCTCTCCGAGTTGCGAGACATCGGCTATGACATTCTGGTCGATGACTTCGGGACCGGCTGCTCGTCATTCGCCTATTTGCATCGGCTGCCGGTGCACGGCGTGAAGATTGATCGAAGCTTCATATCCGCGATTCGAACCGACGAAACGGCGGCCCATCTGGTCGGTTCGATGATCGATTGGTGCCGGCGAATGGGTAAGCGCACCATCGCCGAAGGGGTCGAGGATCACGATACCGCCGACCTCCTCAAAGAGATGGGATGTGATGCGATTCAGGGCTACTGGCTTGCCAAGCCGATGAACGGTGACGACCTATTGCCTTGGATGGACCGCCGAAGCGACGGTGGTAGCGTTTGAGCGCAGCAAGCAAAGCGATTGGACAGTGACCAGCACCATCGGGAAGACGGTCGTCATGGTGACTGCGGCGGCGCTCATCGACCCCGGCAAACAGATCACCCAGGCGGGGTAGGGCCGGCGATCTCTACGCCGGGTTCTCCCCGAAGGCTGCGTCCAACTCGGCCAAGGTTCGCCGGACGCGTTGATCGTAGTAGTCGCCCAGATTGACCAGGGCGTCTCCGGCCCGCCCACTCAAGGATGAGCCGTGCATGAGGGCCAGGGTCCGGGGTGCCAACTCGGCAAGCCCCCGGATCGTCCGCCCGGTGGTCGGTGTCAGGCTGGAGGACAGGAACATTTCCTCGGCCGCGATCGCCGGCCCGACGATGTCGGTGTCGACCACGGCCGGGCCGTTGCCGGTGTGGCTGAACAGGTCGCCGCACAGCAGCGTTCCGGTGACCTCCTCGTAGAGGATTCCGGCTTCCCAGCCGTGCGGCACATGGGCGGTGTCGATGTAGCGCACCCGCTTGCCCCCCAGGTCGACGACCTCGCCATCGCCGAGGATGCGCGGCGCGCAGTCCGACAGATCGTTGAGGGAGACCATGCAAGCTGTCTGGCCGTGCGCCACCTGGGCGTTCGGGGCGACGGCAAGCCATTGGTTCATCGCGCCGCACTCGTCGGCCTCGACATGGCCGAAGCTGATCCAGCGCAGCCGTTCCAGCGGCAGCAGGCGCGCTACGGCGGCGGACGCCGTCGGAAACATCCCGCGAAAGCCGCAGTGGAACAGCAGCGGTTCATCGGCCATCAGCAGGAACTGGTTGAAGGTGAACCCGGCGGGCGGCGCGATCTCCGGCACGAAGGTGGAGAGGCGGAACACGCCCTCGGCAATCTCGTCGATCTTGGTTTCCATGGGTGTCTCCAGGAGCAGGGTAGAGCCGTTCAGTATGGTGGGTGTGCAAGGGCAAGGGTCAGGGTGCGGGCGACCTCCCGTGCCGAGTCATCGGTGGACCAGTTGGCGTGCGTCAGGGCGCTGTGCACCGCCGGGTCGGTCAGGGCGATCGCAACGTCGACCTGCTGTGGCGTTGCGCCCGATCCGAGGGCGATCTCAAAAAGCGCCCGCCGATTCTGCCGTTCCTCGTCGATGAAGCGGCGCAGCACCGGCATGAGGTGCTGGTCGCAGCGCACGCGTTCCAACACCGGTAGTCGCGCGTAGAAGCCGAACAACTCGGCCACCAAGCGTTCGATCCGCGCTGCCGTGTCGGCCAGCCCGGTGAAGATCTCCGCGGTGGGCGGCGGAATGGTGTCGGCCGTGTGCTGGCCGCAGGCGACCACCGCATCCTCATAGGTCGGAAAGTGGTGGTAGACCGTCCCGACGCTGACCTCGGCACGCTCGGCGATCTGCTTCATGCTGGTGGCCGCGATCCCCTGCTCGTCGTGCAGGGCGAAGGTCGCCTCGACGATCCGGCGCCGGGTTTCCTCGGCGGATTCCGCGCGGCGATTCTGGCGATAGCGTCTCGGTGGCATGATCGTATTTTAATTGAATGAACAATTAGTCAATTAAAATACCGCCAACCGATTGTCAAGCGGCGTCGATCAGAACCTGAGTGCGAAGGCGACCGAGGCCAGAAGCAGGATCGCGAAGGCCAGGTTGATCGCCCGGTTCATCCGGGGGTCATGGAAGAACCGGGTGAGGGAGGCGCCGGCGATCAACCACGCCAGATTGCCCGGGATGATGATCGCGACCAGCACGACGATCTTGGCGGCGATATCCACCCCGGGGTGGGAGGGAAGCAGCACGAAGCTTGAGAACAGCGCCGCCATGGCGGCATAGGCTTTGGGGTTCGCCAGCGACAGGAACAGCCCGCCGACGAACGACGGCTGGCGGCGCTGGGCGGTGGTGTCGGACAGCGGTGGTGCGCTGGCGATCCGATAGGCGAGGTAGAGGAAGTATCCGGCGGCCAGGACCGTGACGGCAGGCTTGACCCCCGGCAGCGCCAGCACGATGCCCATGACCCCGCTGGCGGTGATCGCCATCACGCAGACCATGCCCACGACGATGCCTGCCATGCAGCCGAGGCCGCGGCGGGTGCCGAACGCGGCGCCGATCGCCGCAAGGCTGAGCACCGCCGGGCCAGGGCTGCCGGTCAACGCCAGTCCGGCCAGAGCGAAGCCAAACATCTCTTCCAAGTGACGTATCCTACCTGTCGAGCCGCCGCCGCTGTTCTGGTACAGAAGCGCATGGCGTCTGGTGTGGATCAGGGCAGGGTTCCCGGTCTTGAACGATCGTGCGGTACCGTGGCCGGCGACTGGATCAAGGCCGCGCCGCCGTCGCCCGGCATCGAGCGGATCGAGGCCTTCTTCACTGGGCATGGGTTCGACCCGCACCGTCACGACACCTACGCGATCGGTTATACGGTTGGGGGCGTACAGTCCTTCCGATACCGCGGGGCGTCGGAGCACAGCGTTCCCGGCAAGGTGTTCGTGCTGCACCCGGACGAACTGCACGACGGCCACGCCGGAACGGACATCGGCTTCCGCTACCGCATCCTGTACGTCGATCCCGGACTTATTCTCGATGCCTTGGACGGGGCCGGAAGGCCGCTGCCGTTCGTGCGAGAGACGGTGTCGGACAACGCGGCATTGCTGGCGGCCCTGGTGCCGGCGCTGGGCGACCTCGACCGACCGCTGGAGGAGTTGCAGCGCGATCAGATCGCCGTCGGTCTCGCCGATGCGTTGGCAGCGGCCGACCCGTCGATCGCCGTCCGTCGGCTGTCGACGCGCCATTGGCGGGCGGTGGACGAGGCGCGGGCGCTGCTGGATGCCGGCGTCGAGACCGGTGTGGCGTCGACCGAGTTGGAGGTTGCGACCGGCCTGACCCGCTACGCGCTTGCCCGGCACTTCCGGGCCTGCCTGGGGACCAGCCCGTATCGCTATCTGGTGATGCGGCGTCTCGACTACGCGCGCTCCCTGATCCGTCGAGGCACGCCGCTGGCCGAGGCCGCAGCCGCCAGCGGCTTCGCCGATCAGGCCCACATGACCCGGCACTTCAAGAAGACCTTCGGGATCGCCCCGGGCCGCTGGGCTGCGATCACTGGACCGGCGGGAACGCGGCGGCTGGACAAATGAGTCGGCCGCCGCCGCGTCTTGCCCTCAGGTGATGTGCGCCCCCTTGGTCTCCACATAGACCGCGTACAGGCTCTGGCTTGCCGTCATGAACAGGCGGTTGCGCTTGGTGCCACCGAAACAGACGTTGGAACAGATCTCCGGCAGGCGGATCTGCCCGATGCGGGTGCCGTCGGGGGCGAAGATGTGCACGCCGTCATAACCGTCGCCGACCCAGCCGGCCGACGACCACACGTTGCCGTCCTCGTCGCAGCGGATGCCGTCGGCAAAGCCGGTCTTGCCCTCCCAGGTCATGCTGGCGAACGTCCGCGGATTGGCCAGCGTGCCTTTCTCGGCATCCACGTCGAACGCCCAGATCTGGCTGGCGGCGTCGGGGTAGTGCGACACGCCGGTGTCGGCGACGTAGAGGATCTTGTAGTCCGGGCTGAAGCACAGGCCGTTCGGCTTGAACGGCTGGTCGGCGACCTTGGTTACTTTGCCGGTGTTGCCGTCGATCCGGTACACCGCCTCCTTCATGAACGGTTGGACCGAGCCGGTGCCGGCGCGGAAACCCTCGTAGTTCATCAACTGGCCGTAGCCGGGGTCGGTGAACCAGATCGAGCCGTCATTGGGATGCACCACGGCGTCGTTCGGGGCGTTGAAGCCTTGGCCTTCCGCGTTCTTATCGGCCAGTACGGTAACGGTGCCGTCGTACTCGTAGCGCACCACCCGGCGGTTCAGGTGTTCGCAGGCGATCTGCCGGCCTCGGAAATCGAAGGTGTTGCCGTTGCTGTTGCCGGAGGGCGAACGGAATCCCCGACTGACGTGACCGTCTTCCTCGATCCACCGTAACTGTTCATTGTTCGGAATGTCGCTCCACAGCAGGTACCGGCCGACGCCGTTCCAGGCAGGTCCCTCGGCCCACAGCGTGCCGGTGTGCAGGCGCTGGATCGGGGTGTTGCCGAGTTTGGACTTGAAGCGCTTGTCGAGCGCGATGATGTCCGGGTCGGGGTAGCGCACCGGCTCGGCGCCAGGGCCGAAGTTGCGGGCAAAGGCCGCCGGGGCCATGGCGGTGGTGGCAGCCAGCGTGGTCGCCGCGGCCAGGAAGGCCCGGCGGTCGAAGCTGGGGGGCTGTTCGTTGTCGGATCGATCGATGCGAAGCATGGCTATCCTCCCTCGGACAGGGTGGTGGCCGTCGGACAAGGTCGCGCGTTGACCGGTCTGTGCCCCGATCGGCAGACGTTGTCCCGCGCGATGTGACCACCCGTATGTTGGTGTCCTGCACGCACCGCGCCGGCGGATCGGATACTCGGGTCGAACACCCGCGTGTCGTGTGATGATATGTTAGATATGCGATCGATGCTTTACAAGCGACGGTCGTCAGCCAGAGTCGTGGCTGGCCGGTTCCAGACCGACCTCCTCGAACACGAAGGCGCGGAACGCCGCCACGACCGGGTCGTCGCGACGGGCCTCGGGATAGCATAGCCAGTAGCTGGCTGAGGCGCCGATGGGCCGGTCGCTCAGGATCCGTAAGACGCCCTGGGCAATCAGCCCCTCGGCAAGTGCCACCCGCCCCAGAACGACCCCTTGGGCCGCCATGGCCACGTCGATCAGAACCCCCGCCTCGTGGAACACCGCACCGCTCGATACGTCGGCACCGATCAGGCCGGCGTCGGCGAACCATTGGCGCCAGAGGTCGCGGCTTTCCTCATGCTGCAATGGCAGCGACGCGATGATCGAGGCCGGCAGGGGCAGTTGCGTTGTGGCCAGACCGTGACGTTCCAGCAGCACGGGTGACGCCAGCGGCTTGGCGTAGCCGGGCATCAGCCGGTGCGCCGTGAGTCCGGGCCAGGGACCCGAGCCGTAGCGGATCGCGACGTCGACGCCTTCGCGCGCCAGATCGATCAGCCGGGTGGAGTGCTCCAGCCGCACGTCGATCTCCGGATGGCGGGCGCTGAACGCGGCGAGCCGGGGCACGATCCAGCGGTGGGCGACCGAGGGGGCCGACGAGATGGTCAGGATCCGCCGGTCGGTCTGCGCGCGCAGTTCCGACGCCCGCGCCGCGATCCGGTCGAAGGCGTCGGTGACCACCGGCAGCAGGCCGATGCCGGCCTCGTTCGGGATGATCCGCCGATGCTCGCGGCGGAACAGCGGCCGCCCGATCCACTCCTCAAGGGTCCGCAACTGGTGACTGACGGCGGCATGCGTTACCGACAGTTCCTCGGCCGCCTTGGTGACGCTGCCCAGCCGGGCGGTCGCCTCGAAGGCACGCAGGGCGGTCAACGGCGGCAGGGTGCGCATATCTGTAAATTCACCTAACAGATTAGGTGAAAACGTATCGTTTGAGCCAGGCCCTGTACAGCGCGATCTATAGACGGACAGGCAGAACCAAACCTGCCTAATTTGTAAGGAGATCTGTCATGTTGAGCGACGCGCTGTTTCGCCTTGTGAATGTCGCCGGTGGGCTCGGATTGGACGATTCGCTGTGGCGCCGCCAGGTTCTCGGGCCCGCGCCGTCGAACGCACGTGCCTCGGCGCGCCGGCGGATCGCCGAGGCCGCCAGCCGCTGGGGCGAGGAAACGTTGAGCCGGATCGAGGATCTTCCGTGCACCGCCGCGCGTCAGCGCGCCATCAGCGGCTTATGACCGTGTTCCGAGGCGTGTGTTCCGGACGCTCAGCCCAGAATATCGCGGATCATCGCGATCAGCGGCGCATCGGCCGGCGGCATCGGATAGTCGCCGAGTCGCACCGGCCGGACCCACTTGATCGCCTGGCCCTCGCGTGGGGTGACCGTGCCGACCCAGCGCCGGCAGGCGTACAGCGGCATCAGCAGATGGAACGTCTCGTAGCGGTGCGAGGCGAAGGTCAGCGGCGCCAAGCAGGACTCCGCCGTGTCGATGCCGAGTTCTTCCTTCAACTCACGGATCAACGCGGCTTCCGGGGTTTCGTCCGGGTCGACCTTGCCGCCCGGAAACTCCCATAGCCCGGCCATCGACTTGCCCTCGGGGCGCTGGGCGATCAGCACCCGGCCGTCAACATCGACCAGGGCGACGGCAACCACCAGCAACGTCGGCAGGGCCTGCAGATCGCCGGATGGGCCGGCAGCCATGCAGCCGTCGAGGTCGCTCATGCCTGCCGCCATTGGCTGGTCAGCTGCGGTAGTCGGCGTTGATGTCGATGTAGCCGTGGGTCAGGTCGCAGGTCCACACCGTCGACCGGCCGGAGCCGATGCCGACATCGACGGCGATCTTGATCTCCTGGCCCTTCATGTGGGCGGCCACCGGTGCCTCGTCGAAACCCTCGACCCGGGCGCCGTCACGCGCCACCGCCACGCCGCCGATGTCGATGGCGAGCCGGTCGCGGTCGGCTTTCTGGCCGGACTTGCCGACCGCCATGACGATCCGGCCCCAGTTGGCGTCCTGGCCGGCGATCGCGGTCTTGACCAGCGGCGAGTCGGCGATGGCGAGCGCGATCCGCCGGGCGGCCCGCTCCGATGCGGCGCCGGTCACCGTGATCTCGATCAGCTTCTGCGCGCCTTCGCCGTCGCGCACGACCTGCAGGGCCAGATCCTTCAGCAGGTCTTCCAGCTTGGCCCGGAAATCGCGGAGCGCCGGTTCGCCCGGCCCCTCGATTGCCGCGTGCGAGACCTGGCCGGTCGCGAACAGCATGAGGGTGTCGCTGGTCGAGGTGTCGCTGTCGACCGTGATGGCGTTGAAGGTGCGAGCCACCGTTCGGGTCAGCAGCGCCTGCAGGACATCGGCCGGGATCTTCGCGTCCGTCACCACGAACGACAGCATGGTTGCCATGTCCGGGGCGATCATGCCGGAGCCCTTGGCGATGCCGTTGATGCGTACCGGAACGCCGCGGATGTTGGCGGTGCGGGTCGCGGCCTTTGGAAACGTGTCGGTGGTCATGATGGCGCGGGCGGCGTCAGCCCACGCGTTGCCGGACAGTCCGGCCTGGGCGGCGGGCAGGGCGGCGACGATCCGCTCGTAGGGCAGCGGTTCGCCGATCACCCCGGTCGACGCCAGCATGATCTCCGCCGGTGCACAGCCCAACTGCCCCGCGGCGGCCGCTGCAGTCTCGGTGCAGGCGGTATGACCCTTTGCGCCGGTGAACACGTTGGCGTTGCCGGCGTTAACCACCAGTCCACGCGCCCGTCCAGCCGGTAGGTGCTGGCGGCACCAGTCGATCGGCGCCCCCGGCATCTGGTTGCGGGTCAGGACCCCAGCAACCGTGGTGCCGGCGGCGAATTCCGCCAGAAGCACGTCGCGTCGACCTTTGTAGCGGACCCCGGCTTCGACCGCGGCAAAGCGGCAACCGGCGATCGCCGGCAACTCAGGTTGGTGAGCGGGCGCAAGGGGCGAGACAGGAAGCGGGGCCACGGACTGGACCTTTCGCGGTCGGAATGGACACGACGGCCCGGCTGCAACAGCCGGGCCGATGGTTACTGCGGTGCGGGGATCGGCGTCCCGTCGGGACCGAAGCGCTCGATCTTTACCCCGGCGCGCAAGGTATCCAGCTTGGCGGTAATCAGCTCGCGGCTCAACTCAGAAGCGAGCTGGTCGCGGACCTGCTCGAATGCCGGCGCCTCGGTCGTCCGCTTTTCCACCAGCTTGATGACGTGCCAGCCGAACTGGCTCTTCACCGGCTCCTTGGAATAGGTACCCGGTGTAAGGGCGAACGCTGCCTGGGAGAACTCCGGAACCATCTGCTCGGCGCTGAACCAACCGAGGTCGCCGCCTTCGGCGCCTGCCGGGTCGGTGGAGCGCTCCTTCGCCAGAGCGGCAAAGTCGCCACCTTTGTCGAGATCGGCGATCACCGCCTTGGCCTGGTCCTCGGTGTCCAACAGGATGTGGCTGGCGTGCGCCTCCTCGCGGCCGCTCTGTTCGGCGGCGAAAGTCTTGTAACGCTCGCGCAGGGCGTCTTCGGTCACCTGGGCGGCGATCGTCTCGGTCAGATAGACCTGGGAGAGCACCTGGTCCTCGGCCCGCCGGATGCGGCGTGCAACGTCCTCGCGCTTGGCCAGATCGGCGGCCCGCGCGGTGTTGGCGATCAGCCGACCATCAATGGCGCGTTCCAGCAGCGCCGGGTAGATCGTCTGCAACGGCATCTGCCGGTACTGGGGCGGCAGGTCCTCGCGCATCGCGATCAGATCGGCCAGCGTGACCTCGCCGTCGCCGACTTTGGCGACCACCATCTTGGCGGGATCAAGGTCAGCGGCCTTCTCGGCGGCTGGTGCGGCGGTCTGGGCCAGCAGGGGACTCCCCGCGGCGGTGACCGCAAGCAAGGCGATGGCGGCGAGGGCCGCGGAGCGCAGAAACGGCATCGGGTGTCCTTTCGCTGTCGTCGGTCCGGCGTCGATCCGGACAGGGGCGCCGCCGCCATGCACCGGCGGGTCGCAGGGGTACCAGATCACCGAATCCCGGACAAGCATGCCAGCGGCTCCCCCCAGCGGTTCCGCGGTGCTTCGGCCGGGCACGTCCAACTCACTCATGGCTGCATGCCCAGACGATGGTGTCCGCTGTCCAGTGGTGTGTATTTATGCGTGTGTGAATCAATATTAAGCAATTTTTAGGAATATAAAGTTAAGAAAATTAACGAATGTCGAATCTGAGTTTGGAGAAATTACTTCTGGAAGTTGTAATGTTTGGATTCACCACCTCGACATCGAGCCACACTGTCGAAGCGAAACTCGACGCGATCGACCGGTCACAGGCGATCATTGAGTTTGAGCTCGACGGTACGATTCGAACGGCGAACCACAACTTCCTCTCAGTCTTGGGCTACTCCCTCGACGAAGTTCAAGGCAAGCATCACAGCCTGTTCGTCGAGCCGGCCTACCGGGACAGTGCCGACTACAAGGAGTTCTGGGCGCGGCTCGGCCGCGGCGAGTTCCAGGCGGCCGAGTATAAGCGGATCACCAAGGACGGACGAGCGGTCTGGATCCAGGCTTCCTACAATCCAATACTGGATCGCAACGGCAAGCCGACCGGGGTGATCAAGATCGCCAGCGACGTGACCCAGCAGAAGCTGCACACCGGTCTCGCCGGTATCGACGAAGAAGCCGGGCGTTGGCTCGCGGACCGCACCCGAGGCGCGGATGTCAAACACCACGCCGGTTGCGCGAAAGTCGAAACTGTTGCGGAACTCCACGCCGCCGACGTTCAGCGCGAGCCGGCCGTCGTCGGCCTCCAGCGACAGCCGGACATCCTCGAACGACACGCCGATCGGCAGGCGGTCGTGGTTTTCGGCGTACGCGCGGTAGCGGGGCAGGGCGTCGCGCACCCATCCCAGGGCGGCCTGCTGGAAACTGCTGACCAGCCCGGTGGTCCGGCGCGGGTCGATGCCCAGCAGGGTTTCGGCCATCTGCCGGATCGCCTGCCCGGCGCGGCGCAGCACGCTGTCCAGGTCGCCGGTCAGAATCGCCGCCGAACGGCTGATCACCACCTCGGCATCCTTGCGCACGACGTTGGCGGCGCCGCCATAGGCCCGGGCGGCGCGCGCCGCCGGCGAACGGCGGTCGACGGTGAACGCCTCATCGGGGTACCGGTCGTCGTCGTCCGCCGGGTCGTCGGAAGGGTGGTCGGAATCCCGACGTTGCCCGCGTTCACTGCCGCGCAGGCGTATGGAAAGCCGCATAGGCTCTGCGGACCCAATGCCCACTGACGCCGTCAGTGGCGGTCCCACGATGCTGTCGACCATGTCTCGTCTTTCGGCCTGACGGCCGCCTCTCCCGCTTCAGGATGCAGGCAGTGCCGCGAAAACGCAACAAATCGGCGGCTTCCCAGGCTTCCAAGCGACCACCCGTCGCGTTGACAGCGCGCCGACGGCCCCCTAAATGTCGGTGTCTCGACGGCCCGCCGGCCGGCGCGCACAACTCGAGGACATCCATGTTCGGCGCTATCGCCAAGGCCCTGTTCGGGTCGCAAAACGATCGTATCCTCAAAGGTTTGCAGAAGCCAGTCGAGGCCGTGAACGCGCTGGAAGCCGAGATTTCGGCGCTTTCCGATGACGATCTGCGGGCGAAGACCGATGCCTTCAGGGAGCGTTTGGGGGCGGGTGAAGACCTGGAGAACCTGTTGCCGGAGGCGTTCGCCGTGGTTCGCGAGGCGGCTCGCCGGGTCCTGGGACAACGCCATTTCGACGTTCAGTTGCTGGGTGGCATGGTCCTGCACAAGGGCAAGATCGCCGAGATGAAGACCGGCGAGGGCAAGACCCTGGTGGCGACGTTGCCTGTCTACCTGAACGCGCTGTCCGGCAAGGGCGTTCACGTGGTTACCGTGAACGACTACCTCGCTCAGCGCGATTCCGGCTGGATGGGGCAGATCTATCAGTTCCTGGGCCTGACCGTCGGTTGCATCGTGCACGGCCTGACCGACGAGGAACGTCGGCGCGCGTATGCGTCCGATGTGACCTACGGAACCAACAACGAATTCGGTTTCGACTATCTGCGCGACAACATGAAGTTCCGCCTGGAGGACATGGTCCAGCGCGACTTCAACTACGCGATCGTCGACGAAGTCGACTCGATCCTGGTCGACGAGGCGCGCACGCCGCTGATCATCTCCGGCCCGGCGGACGACAGCTCGGCCTTGTACGCGCAGGTCGACCTGCTGATCCCGATGCTCAAGCCGGAGCACTTCGAGAAGGACGAGAAGCAGCGCACCGTCACCCTGACCGACGACGGGGCGGTGGAGGTCGAGCGGCTGCTGACAGAAGCGGGACTGCTCAAGGACGGTGGCCTGTACGACGTCCAGAACATCAACTTGGTGCACCACGCCAACCAGGCGCTGCGGGCCCACAAGCTGTTCTCGCGCGACACCGACTACATCGTGAAGGACGACAAGGTCGTCATCATCGACGAGTTCACCGGCCGGGCGATGGAAGGCCGACGCTATTCCGAAGGCCTGCATCAGGCGCTTGAAGCGAAGGAACGGGTCACCGTCCAGAACGAGAACCAGACGCTCGCCTCAATCACCTTCCAGAACTATTTCCGCCTGTATCCGAAGCTGGCCGGCATGACCGGCACGGCGATGACCGAGGCGGCGGAGTTCGCCGAGATCTACAACCTCGAAGTCGTCGAGGTGCCGACCAACGTGGCGATCACCCGCCGCGACGAGGACGACGAGGTCTATCGCAGCGCCAAGGAGAAGCACGAGGCGGTGGCTCAGTTGATCGACGAGTGCCGCGGGCGCGGCCAACCAGTGCTGGTCGGCACGGTGTCGATCGAAAAGTCGGAGACCATCTCGGCGCTGCTCACGGCAAAGGGCGTGCCGCACCAGGTGCTGAACGCGCGCTTCCACGAGCAGGAGGCCGGGATCATCGCGCAGGCCGGCGTGCCGGGCGGGGTGACGATTGCCACCAACATGGCCGGCCGCGGCACCGACATCCAGCTCGGCGGCAATCTGGATATGCGACTGGCGGCGGCCCTTGCAGGCATTGAAGACGAAGCTGAGCGCGCCACGATCCGCGAGACTTTCAAGGCCGAGGTCGAGGCCGGCCGGGCCAAAGCCATTGCGGCCGGCGGTCTCTACGTGATCGCCACGGAGCGGCATGAGAGCCGTCGCATCGACAACCAGCTGCGCGGCCGGTCCGGCCGTCAAGGCGATCCAGGCGGCTCGAAGTTCTTCCTGTCGCTGGAAGACGACCTGATGCGGATCTTCGGATCCGAGCGGATGGACGGAATGCTGCGCAAGCTTGGCCTGCAGGAAGGCGAGGCGATCATCCATCCCTGGATCAACAAGGCGTTGGAGAAGGCCCAGCAGAAGGTCGAGGCGCGGAACTTCGAGATCCGCAAGCAGCTTCTGAAATTCGACGACGTGATGAACGACCAGCGCAAGGTCGTCTACGAGCAGCGACGCGAGATCATGCGCGCGCCCGACGTTCACGAGATGATCGTCGACATGCGTCACGAAGTCATTGAGGACCTGGTCACACGCTGCGTTCCGGCCGGTGCCTATTCCGAGCAGTGGGACCTGGATGCGTTGCACGAAGAGTGCTTGCGCCTGCTCGCTTTGGATCTGCCGGTCCAAGACTGGGCCAAGGAAGAGGGCATTGCCGACCGCGAAATACTGGAGCGGATTCTCGACGCCTCGAACCGCAAGCTCGCCGAGAAGGTCGCCAATTACGGCCGCGAGATGATGCGCACGGCGGAGCGCAGCTTGTTGCTGCAGTTGCTGGACCAGCAGTGGAAGGACCACCTGCTGTCGCTGGACCATCTGCGCCAGGGCATCAACCTGCGGGCCTATGCCCAGAAGGACCCGCTGAACGAGTACAAGCGCGAAGCGTTCTCGCTGTTCGAGGCGATGCTGGCCAATCTGCGTCAGGTTGTGACCAGCGTGCTGTCCCATCTGGAGATCCGGGTTCAGGCGCCGGAGGAAATGGAAGCCCGCATGGCCGCCCAGCGCGCCCAGGCGGAAATGCACGAGACTCGGATGGACCCGGCCCTGTCCCGCGACCAGATGTCGGAAGCCGAGGATGAAGGCGGTATGGCCGCTACCGGGACCGACGGCGGGGTCGCCCTGGCGACCCGGCGACCGGCTGTGGCTGTCGATCCGAACGACCCGTCGACATGGGGCAAGGTCCAGCGCAACTCGGCCTGTCCGTGCGGCAGCGGCAAGAAGTTCAAGCAGTGCCACGGCCGGTTTGCGTGATGCACTGACCGTTCGCGAAGGCCGTGACGGACCGGCGCATGGCGCGCGGATGAGACGGCGATGACGCAGAACATCTACGACAACGCTGAGTTTTTCGCTGGCTACAGCCAACTCGGCCGCTCGGTCGGGGGATTGGCCGCGGCGGCGGAGTGGCCGGCTCTGTGGGCAATGCTGCCGGAAATGCGCGGCCTGACGGTTGTGGATCTGGGCTGTGGATTCGGTTGGTTCTGCCGCTGGGCGCGGGAGCAGGGTGCCACCCAGGTTCTCGGCCTCGACGTATCGGAGAACATGCTGGGCAGGGCGAGAGCCGAAACGTCGGATACGGCGATCGTCTATGAACGCGCCGACATGGAACGGCTTGTTCTACCGGCAACCACGTTCGATTTGGCGTACAGCTCACTGGTCCTGCATTATGTGGCGGATCTCGGCCGGCTGTTCGCCGAGGTTCGCCGGGGCCTCGCACCCGGCGGCGCGTTCGTCTTCTCAATCGAGCACCCGATCTACATGGCTCCGACGGCTCCAGGATGGTCGGTCGATGCAACGGGGCGAAAAACTTGGCCGGTTGATCGATACCTCGTTGAAGGCCCTCGCACGACCAACTGGCTGGCCGAAGGTGTCATCAAGCATCACCGTACCATCGGAACGACGATTAATTTGCTGATTCGCACCGGTTTTGAAATCGCTCATGTCGAGGAATTCTGCCCGACAGAAGAACAGATCTCGGCGAGACCCGAATTACTTGAGGAACTCGAACGACCGATGTTCCTGCTGGTCGCGGCACGGGTATCGAGTACGTAAAAATACCTAACGAGATCGTTCCCGACGTCAATCGGCTGTTAACCTCGCTCGCCTATCCTCACGACATCTTGCCACCCGTACTGCTGCGATAGGACAGCGCGTCGGGATGCAATGGCGGATCCCAGCAGGAGGGAAGCGTGAGAATGAACACAGTATGCGGAACGGCATACAACTCGATGACGAGCGCAGGCGGACGCGTGCTCGAGCATGCGAATGATTCCGTTCTGCCGATCGTTGATCATCGCCTCTATGCTCTCCTCTCCTATTGGCTGGCGTTGCGAGACGGCCGGTCGATCCCGAATCGTCAGGATTTCGATCCGACCAAGGTGCCGTTCCTGCTCAACGGCTTCTGGATCCTCAAGCGTGATGCGGCGACTGGACGGTATCGATTCCATCTCGCCGGTGAAGAAATCCGCTCATTGCTTGGCCGGCGCATTGTTGGCGAATACGTCGACGATCTGTTCGTGGAGCATGGCCGGCAGTTCACCGAAACGCTCGATCAAGTGACATCCATGCCGGGCATTCACCACATGATCGGTTCGGCCTATCAGAGCGGACGGCACGGCGTGCACACCGAGCGGCTTGCCCTGCCGATGGCCGACAACGGTGTGATCGACACGGTTTTCGGCGCGACCGTCTACCAGTGGCCGACTGCCGTGCTCGCTGGGGTCGCGCGGTTCTCCGGAACGGCTACGCAAGCCGTCGTGCCGATTTCCGTCCTCGATCGCACGGCTCGCTGAAGCCCATCCGGACGCCTATTTCCCCCAGCGCAATGCCAGTACGTCTGCGTCGCGCGCCAACTCAAGCAGGCCGGCCTTGGTGGCCGGATGCAGTGCCTCCAGTGGATGGCGCACGGCGTCGCTCTTGATCACCCCGCCTTCCATCATCACGGTCTTGCAGGCACGCAGGCCGCACTGCCGGTTCTCGTAGTTGATCAGCGGCAGGATCCGCGCATAGGTCTCGGCCGCTTCTTGACGTCGGCCGGCCAGATGGTGGACGACCACTGGCTTGATCAGGTCAGGTAGTAGGGCGCTGCACATGGTGCCGGTCGCCCCGGCGTCCAGGTCCGCCATCAAGGTGATGGATTCCTCACCGTCGAACGGACCTTGGATTGCGTTGCCGCCGGCTTCGATCAGCGCTCGCAGTTTCGATGCCGCGCCCGCCGTCTCGATCTTGAAGTAGGTGACCTGCGGTACCGCCTTTGCCAGCCGGACCAGGAACGGCACCGACAGGGCGACACCCGACAGCGGCGCGTCCTGCACCATGATCGGCAGGCCCGATGATTCTGCCACCGTGGCGAAATGCTCCTCGATGCCCTTCTCGTCGGCGCGCAGTCCGGTGCCGTGATAGGGCGGCATCAGCATCAGCATGGCGGCACCCGCCTGGGCGGCGCGCTTGGAACGCTCGGCCGCCAGCCGAGTGGAGAAGTGGCTGGTGGTGACGATCACCGGCACCCGGCCGGCAACATGGGACATGCACAGATCCAGCAAGGTCTCGCGCTCGGTATCGGACAGCAGGAACTGCTCGGAGTAGTTGGCCAGGATGCAGATCCCGTCGACGCCCTGGTCGATCATGCAATCCAGCACCCGCTTTTGCCCATCGAGGTCAACGCCTCCGGACGGGGTGAACGGGGTCGGCGCGATCGGGAAGATGCCGCTGCGGGCGACGGTCGGCGGGGCCATGGTCTAGTCCTCCAGTGGAGCTGTTGGCTCTGGATTGAGTGGCATTCGAGGCGGTGAATCTGCCTCCGTCAAGCGTAGGCACCGCCTACAGCATCGCGCGGAGCACCTTGGTGCGCTCGTTTGCCGCCGCCATCAGCAACGGCAGGTCGTTGCCCCCCAGAATGAACCGGGCGCCGATGCCGATGTAGCGCTGCATCAGCGGAGGGTCATAGACACCGCCCATGCCCGGATGCTTGCCGTGTGCCTTGCAGGCCGCCACGACGCGCTCGTAGGCGGCGGTGATGTCGGGATGCCCGAACTGGCCGGGGATGCCCATCTCCATGCTGAGGTCGCTGGTTCCGATCAGCAGCGCGTCGACGCCCGGGACCGCGGCGATTTCCTCGGCGTTGGCGATCGCGGTTGGGGACTCCAGCATCACAACCAACAGGGTTTCGCGATTGATCGTCTCGGTCGCCTCGCCCATCGGGTGGGTCCGGAAGTCGAGCTGCGGCAGCCCGCCGGTGACCGATCGGTGGCCAATCGGCGGATAACGGCACTGGCTGACCATCCGGGCGGCGGTTGCGGCGTCGTCGACATGCGGCACGACGATGCCCTGGGCGCCGCCGTCGAGCACGCGGGTGGCGTGGAACGACTCGTATCCCGGTACCCGGACAATCGGTGTAATCCCGGCGTCCTGGGCGGCCACGCAGATCTGCACGGCGGTATCCAGGTCCATGGAGTTGTGCTCCATGTCGATGAACAGCCAGTCAAACCCAGCGGTGCGCATCGCCTTGGCGATGTCGACGGTGCGGGCTTGGCGCAGGCCAACGCCCAGGGCCAATTCGCCGGCACGCAACCGGTCCAGGGCAACGTTTTTCAGTTCGATCACGACTCTCTCCGCCCGATATCTCATGTGGTGGGACCGATCAGAGCAGGGATTGCCGTCGGCGTCACCGCCTTGCTCGGCACAACACCCCGCGCAGCGCGGACTTGCCGGGCCCGGCAATCCGGCGGCACACTCCAGCGAAGACCTATGCCGGACAGTTATCGATCAGGAGAGCTCTCGTGAACCAGCACACGCCGCCGTCGGCGGTCGCCGAAGCCGTGGCACGCATCAAGGACGCGCTCGGGTCAAAGGGCTGGCTGGAGGACCCATCCGACACGCTGAAGTACCGCACGGACTGGCGCGGACGCGATGTCGGCGAGGCGGTGCTGGTGGCGCGGCCGTCGTCGACCGATGAGGTATCCTCGGTGGTCCAGGTTTGCGCCGAGGCCGGGATTGCGATCGTCCCGCAAGGCGGCAACACCGGCCTGGTATTGGGATCGATCCCGACCGAGGATCGGCCGGCGGTGGTGCTGTCGTTGGATCGCATGACCCGGATCCGGACGCTGGACGCCGACAACTTCGCGCTGGTCGCCGAGGCTGGGTGCGTCGTCAAATCCGTGCAGGACGCTGCGGTGGCGGCCGACCGGTTGTTCCCGCTGTCGCTGGCCTCGGAGGGAAGTTCGACGATCGGCGGCACCCTGTCGACCAACGCCGGCGGCAACCAGACCGTCCGCTACGGAAACGCCCGCGAGCAGGTGCTGGGGCTCGAAGTGGTGATGCCGGATGGTACGGTGTTCGATGGGCTGAACACCCTGCGCAAGAACAACACCGGCTACGATCTGAAGCACTTGTTCATCGGCGCGGAGGGGACGCTCGGGATCATCACCGCGGCCGCACTGCGCCTGATGCCGGCGCCTCGGGGCCGCGAGACCGCGCTGCTGGCGGTTCCGGAGCCGGCGGCGGCCCAGGCGCTGCTGGCCCGTGCCCGCGAACTGTCCGGCGATACGGTCCTGGCTTACGAACTGATGCCGAGGATGTGCCTGGATCTGGCGATCCGTCACATCGAGGGCATCGCCGATCCTCTCGAGGCCACGTCGCCCTGGTACGTCCTGGTCGAACTGGCGACCGCCTCACCGATCGACGATCTGCGCGCCAAGCTCGAGGCGATCCTGGCCGAAGCCATGGAGCAGGGTCGAGTGACCGACGGCGTGATTGCCGAAAGCGAGGCCCAGCGTTCAGCCCTCTGGCGCATCCGTGAGGAACAGGCCGAGGCCGGCCGCCGCGAAGGCGGTGGGGTGTCCTGTGATGTGTCAGTCCCGGTCAGCAAGGTCGCCGCGTTCCTGAGCCGGGCCGAGGCGATGCTGCGCGCCGAGGAACCGGATCTGCGTTTGAACACCTTCGGGCACATGGGCGACGGTAACATCCACTATCTGATCCTTCGGCCGCTTGCGATGGACGCGGGCGCGTGGAAGCAACGCAACGGCAATTTGGTGCATCAGCTGAACGAATTGATTGCCGAAATGGGCGGCAGCTTTTCGGCCGAGCACGGGATCGGCGCCCAGAAGCGTGGGGATTTGGCACGTTATGCCGCTCCGTCGCGCTTGGCGCTGATGCGGTCGGTCAAGGCGGCGATCGACCCGTTGAACGTGATGAACCCCGGGAAAATTCTGTAGCCGATGCTGCGTGGCTAAGCTGCGCTTGTGACTGCCGAAGTTTTTGGCAGGGAGACGACCACCGTCGTGCCGCCGCCGGGCGCGCTGTCGATCCGCAGCCGGCCGTTGTGTAGCTCGACCAGCCGGTGTGCGATGGGCAGTCCCAGCCCGGTGCCGCCATTTGACGGCGAGGTATGGCTGGGCTCGATCTGTGTGCGGCCGTAGGGCTGCATGGCCCGTTCGATCTGCCGCATCGTCATGCCCGGACCTTCGTCGCGGACGCGGATCTCCACCGGATCGCCGTCGCTGAACGTCACGATGATCTCGCTGTCCTCGGGACCGAACTTGATGGCGTTGCCGATGATGTTGATCAGCACCTGCTGTATGGCCCGGCGGTCGGCTTGAACCCGCGGACCGCGCCGACCCTCGATGCGCATCCCGATGCCACGACCGTCGGCCAGCGGTTCCAGCATCCGGGCGGTGGCGTGCGCCAATGCCGCCAGTTCGACCGGTTCGGTCTGCAGCTCGATCGCGCCGGCCTCGATGCGGGCCAGATCGAGCAGATCGTTGATGAGGTCCAGCAGATGGCGGCCGCTGGTGGAGATCGTTTCGACCGAATCCAGATACTGGGGAAGCATCGGGCCATGCAGCTGCAGTCTCAGCATGTCGGCGAACCCGATGACGGCGTTCAGCGGCGTGCGCAACTCATGGCTCATATGCGCCAGGAACTCACTCTTGGCACGATCGGCCATCTCGGCCGCCATCTTGGCGCGTGCCAGGTCCGACACGGCATCGACGGTGATCTGGCGGGATTCCAGGAACCGTGTGGCAATCTGGGACAGGTCGATCAGCGAGGCCCGCTGGTCGTCGTCCAGCTTCCGTGGCTGGTCTCCCAACACGCACAGCGTTCCGACCCGGTAACCACTGCGCAGGATCAATGGCGCTCCGGCATAGAACCGGGTGTGCGGTGGCCCGGTGACCAGTGGATTCTCGGCAAACACCGGATCCGACCAAGTGTCCTCGATCTCCATCACACGAGGATCGGTGATCGCATGGCTGCAGAAGGACTGATGGCGCGGCATTTCACGCACGCCTTCGACGCCGAAGGCCGACTTGAACCAAACCCGTTCGGCATCCACCAGACTGATGAACGCCATCGTGCTGCGGCAGGTTCGGGCCGCCAACTGGCAGAGCTGGTCGAACGCCGCTTCCGGTAGGGTATCAAGCACCTGAAGCGCTCGCAGGGCCGCAAGCCGTGCGTCCTCATCCTCGCCTGATAGCACTGCCATGACGAATCCGCCGCACCAGAAACGACCCTACAGTCGGTGAGCGTATCGGCTGAGATATTAACGGGCCGTTAACTTGATGGAACGGCGCGCACTATTCTCCCGCTGTAATGGCAACGGCCGGCCTGGCCGACGGCAGCATGGCTACGGCAAACGCAATTGCGGTTGCGCACGCCGCGCAGATCAGGAACAGGGTGGCGAAACCGTCGCCGGCTGTGGAACCGTGCAGACGTGAGATGACCGGCACGACGGTGGCTGCGACCACGAAGGACAGCACATACTTCACCGAGTAGGCGCGGGCCCGCCAGTGCTCCGGCGTGTTCCGTGCTACCAGGGTGTCGGTGATCGGGATCTGGCCGAACACCAGCATCATCATCGCCAGGGCCAAGCCGATCATCACCGAGCCCGTGGCGTTGGAAGCCAGGATAAAGACCGCGATGTCCCCAACGGTGAGCACCAGGAACACCAGCCGGATCGAGTAGCGATCGATCAGGTGGCCGACCAGGACCTGGGTGAAGGCGGCGGCGGCGAACACCATCGCGATCAGGCCGCCGGCCCGCGACGCGCCCTCGGTCAAGGCCATCACCCGCTCGTCGAAGATCTTCGGCAGCGCGATGGTCGTCGCGTTGAAGATGAACCCGCCGACCGCAGTGGCGAAGAACACGATCGCGAGGATCCGCTTCCACTGCAGGCTGGGCTGAGCGTTGGCCTTGCGAGCGGCCGTGCCGGCAGCGGTCTCCGCGCGCCCGGCGTTGCTGCGGCAGTACAGCAGCCAAAGCCCGCCGATCGTCACGCAGAGCACGCTGGGAACCAGGAAGGCAGCCCGCCAGCCATAGGCCTCGCACAGGAAGGCCGTGAGCAGGGGGGCCGCGGCCACCCCCATGTTGCCCCACACCCCGTTGATGCCGAGTCGGCGACCGACGGCACCGCCGCCCTGGCTGACCATGGCAATCCCGACCGGATGATAGATTGCCGCGAACACACCGATCGCCAGAAGGCCGGCCGCGATCTGCAGGCGTCCGTCTGCCAGCCCGGTCAGCGCTGCGGCACAGCCGATGCCGATGAAGAACAGCGCGATCATCGCTTCCCGGCTCCAGCGGTCGGCCAGCCACCCGGCCGGCAACGAGCACGCTCCGAACGCGATGAAGCCGGCGGTCGAGAGGAACAGCAGTTCACCATAGGTCGCGTTGAGTTCGGCAGCCATGAAGACCGCTGCGGTCGGGAACACGAGCATCATCAGGTGATCGACCGCGTGGCCGGCGTTCAGGAACAGGAAACGGGTGTTGAGACGCATGGACTTCTCCCTCGATACGGAGGGATGATGCCTTCTGTCGAACTTTCCGTCCTTCGATAGAACGTCAATCAATGTTGAAAAGCGGACAAACCATGCGAAGCCGGGATCCGGCTGTTGAGGAGCGTCAGCGTTGGCCGAAGGCGATTGTCGGCTACGCCGTGGACTACCATGCCGGCCACAGTACCGGGCGGCACGCTCACGACCGCGCCCAGCTCGTGCACGGCGAGAAGGGAGTAATGACGGTACGGACCGATGACGGTGCCTGGGTGGTGCCACCCGGGTACGCCGTCTGGGTGCCGCCGGAAGTGGTCCACGAAGTCCGCGCCGCCGGCCCGGTGGCAATGCGCACGCTGTACCTACGCACCGATTCCCCGGTTCCAATCGGCCCGCGATGCCAGGTGGTGCGGGTGCCGGCGCTGGTGCGCGAACTGATTGCCCGGGTGGTTCAACTGCCCGAGAACTATCCCGACGACGGTCCCGAGGCGCGGCTGGTCGCGGTACTGGCGGACGAGTTGGCTGGACTGCCGCTGGCGCCGCTCGATCTGCCGCTGCCGCGCGACCGACGGGCGTTGGCCGTGGCCGAAGCATTGATCGCGTCGCCCGCGGACGGGCGCGACCTAGAGGCCTGGGGACGGGCGGTCGGAGCCAGCGACCGGACGCTGGCGCGTCTGTTCCGGCGGGAAACCGGGCTGACCTTCGGCCGCTGGCGCCAGCGCCGCCGGTTGCTGGCGGCGCTGGAGCGGTTGGCCGGCGGTGAGTCGGTCACCGCCGTGGCACTCGATCTCGGCTACGAGAGCCCGAGCGCGTTCATCGCGATGTTCCGCCGTGCCCTTGGCGCGTCACCGACCCGCTATCTGCGGCATGGCGGCGGTTGAGGGCCCGGTACGGAACGATGCTGCTCAACGCTTGAACGGATAGAAACTCACGTCGTTGAACAGGGAGTTCTCCTGCTTCTCCAGTGCGCCGAGCTTGGCGCTCTCCTGGGTGTAGGCGATCCAGTCAGGATCGGCCTGCATCGCGCTGCGCTTCTTTTCACGGTCGCCGGCGCTCTCATACGCCCAGATGTGGATGTAGACGTTCGGGTCGCCGGTCTCGCACTTGGCGTACAGGACCGGTTGGCCGAGGTGCTTGGCCTGCGGGGCTTTGCCCATCTTCTCGTAGAGCGCCAGATGCTTGGCGATGGTGCCCGGCCGGCACGTGTATTTGCGCACGTCGAACAGCATGGACATTTCCTCCTGGTATCGTTGGGTGGTCACTGAGGCGAGGACGCAACCTTAACGCAGGAGCGGCGGCCGAAAAGACGGTTTCGCCGCATCAGTCCAAACGCCGGCTGCGACCTTCGAGCTTTGGCGAAACCGTGCCGGCGGCCGCGATGTGATCCATGATCTGGCTGGCCATCAGTTTTGCCGCCCGGTCATCAATCAGTGCCTTCGCGGGCGCGAAGGTTGCGTAGCCGTCGCCGCCGCGCGCCATGAAGTCGTTGGTGGCAACGGTATAGGTTGCTGTCGGATCAATTGGCTTCCCGCCGATCGAGGCGTCGCTGACCCGGGCGCCTGCCGGTTTGCCGACCGCGTAGGCGAAGCTGAGGCCGGACACCTGGGGAAACCGTCCAGCGCCTTGTTCGACCTGGCTGACACCGTTCTCCAGCGCCGCCAGCACATCGGCGCCGGTCATCAGCAGTTTAGCGGTCCGGTTGCCGAACGGCAGCTCGGTGAAAACCATCTTGCGGGTCAGTTGGCTGCCCGCCGGATAGGTGACGTCGCCGCGGATGCCGCCGCCGTTGATGATCGCGACATCGGCGGCGACCGCCGTTCGCATGGCGTCAGCGAACAGATTGCCGACGGTCGCCTCGCCATTGCGCACCGTCGCTCGGCGCGAATCGAGTTCGGTGGTCGTCGTCCCGATAAACTGGCCGAGGTCGGTGTCCAACTTGGCCAGATAGCCGTCCACCTTGACCTGAGCAGCAGGGTCGGGCGTGACGTTCGACGTGTGGATCTGCGCGAAGTCCGGCTTCCAGACGACCTTCGGACCGCTGCGGCCTTCGATCCGATCGATCGCCAGGGTCAGGCGGCCGACGAAGATGCCCTGGGAACCGGCCTTGAAGACTGCGTGCTGGCCATCGTAGTGGGTGAAGGCGAGATGGTCGTGGCCGCCGAGCACCACGTCGATGGCGGGAACCGCCCGCATCAGCGCCAAGTCGCCGGTGTACTCCTCGTGGCTGAGGGCGATCACCATGTCGGCACCCTGGTCCTTGAGGGCCTTGGCGATCCGGGCTCCGGCGCTGGCATAGGGTTCGAACGTCACGTCCGGGCCGGGGCTGGAGACCAGCGGCGTGTCCGGCGTCGTCAGGCCGAGCAGGCCGATCTTGAAACCGCCGACCTCGACGACCGCTGCGTCGACCGCGCCCGGGAATCCGGGCTGACCCTTCAGCGCCACATTGCCCGACAGCCAGCGGAACTTGGACTCTGCGATCCGGGCCCGCAGGACCTGCGGTCCGAAGTCGAACTCGTGGTTGCCCAGGGTCGCGTAGTCGAGGCCGACAGTGTTCGCCAGATCGATCATGCTGGCACCCATGTCGATCCCGGACAGCAGCGACGGCGAGATCAAGTCGCCGCCGAAGGTCACAATTACCGTAGCGCCCGAGGCTTCCGCCTTGGCCTTCTCGTCTTTGATGACGGCGGCGATCCTGCCTGCCCCGCCGGCACCGTCGACCGCATCGATCCGGTCCCAGTCGTTGAGATGCAGGATCACCAGCTTGGCCGGTTCGGCGGCGAGCGGTCCGGCCATCCAGAGCGCAATGGCAAAGGAAATGGCAAGGATTCGGAACAAGCGGGACATCACGGCACTCCCTGAGCGTAGGATCGCAGGGTAGCCGAACTCGTGTTACGGCTGAAAGCGCTAGCGTGCGCGGGCTCGGGCGGTGGCACCACGTCCGCTGCCGCGGGCATTCGCGTTGTCCTTCTCGTCGAACAGCGCGGCAAGCTGCTCCATCATCGTGCCGCCAAGCTGCTCGGCGTCGACGATGGTGACGGCCCGGCGGTAGTAGCGGGTAACGTCATGCCCGATGCCGACCGCCACCAGTTCGACCGGGGAGCGGGTCTCGATGTATTTGATGACGTCGCGCAGGTGCTTCTCGAGGTAGTTGCCGGGGTTCACCGACAGGGTCGAGTCGTCGACCGGAGCGCCGTCGGAGATTACCATCAGGATGCGCCGCTCTTCGGTGCGGGCCAGCAGCCGGTTGTGCGCCCAGTTCAGCGCTTCGCCGTCGATGTTCTCCTTCAGGATGCCCTCGCGCAGCATCAGCCCGAGCGACTTGCGGGCGCGCCGCCACGGGGCGTCGGCCGGCTTGTAGATGATGTGGCGCAGGTCGTTCAAGCGGCCGGGGTTCGCCGGTTTGCCGGAGGAGATCCAGCGCTCGCGGGCCGAACCACCCTTCCAGGCGCGGGTGGTGAAGCCGAGGATTTCGACTTTCACGCCACAGCGCTCCAGGGTGCGCGCCATGATGTCGGCGCAGATCGCCGCGATGGTGATCGGACGGCCACGCATTGATCCGGAATTGTCGATCAGCAGGGTCACCACCGTGTCGCGGAACTCGGTGTCCTTTTCCATCTTGTAGGACAGCGGGAACAGCGGAGCGGTAACCACGCGCGACAGCCGGCCAGCGTCCAGGATGCCTTCGTCCAGATCGAAGTCCCACGACCGGTTCTGCTGAGCCATCAGCCGGCGCTGCAGCCGGTTGGCCAGCCGTCCGATCACACCCTGCAGATGCGAAAGCTGCTGGTCGAGCAGCATGCGCAGGCGGTTCAACTCGTCCGGATCGCACAGCGTATCGGCTTCCACCACTTCGTCGAATTCGGTGGTGAAGGGTCGGTAGGCGGTGTCCTGCCAGTTTCGGCCATCCATGTTCGGATGGACCGGCGAGCCGGGGTTGGCCGGATCCTCGTCGCCCGAGCCGGGCTCCAGGTCCATTTCCTCGGCTTCATCGCCATCGGCGCTCTCGTCGCCGGCCTGCATGTCGGATGGAATGGTTTCGGTGTCGGAGCCGTCCTCGGAGGTGCCGCGGGTGCCGCCGTCGCTGGTCTCATCGACGTCGCCGCCTTCGTCCTCGCCGTCGGAGTCGCTGGCATCGTCTTCCGACATGCCTTCCTCGCCGATCTCAAGGTCGAGGTCGGCGATCATCTGACGTGAGGCCTTGGCAAAGGCGTCCTGGTCGTCAAGGTGTCGATCGAGTTCCTTCAGGTCATGGCCGACCTTGCTCTCGATCCAGGGACGCCACAGATCGATCACACGCTGCGCGCATTTCGGCGGCGGTGCCCCGGTCAGGGCTTCCCGGGTGATCAGCCGGACAACGTCGACCAGCGAGATGTCGTCCTTGTCTGCCCGCTCCAGGCCCTTGCGGCGGTACTGCTCGTCGACGACCGCGCCCAGATTGTGGGCGACGCCGGCCATCGCGCGGGCGCCGATCGCCTCAATCCGGGACTGCTCGACTGCGTCGAAGATCTCACGGGCGGCCTGGCTTTGCGGGCCGCGGCGGTTGTGGACGGTTTCGTCGTGGTGCTTGAGCCGAAGAGCCATGGCATCGGACTCGCCCCGTAGCCGGGCGAGGTCGGCCGGATCCATGTCCTTGGGCGGAGCCGGCAGCCGCGCGCGGTTGCCGGCGAGCGTTGCGTGCTCAGCGCCATAGGTAACCTCGACTTCCGGCTCGCCGGAAATCGCGCGCAGGCAGGCTGCGGTTGCCCGTTTGAAATCTTCAAACGCGGCGTCGTCCGGGGCCTTGTTGGTGCTGTTGCTGCGCATGACGCCTTGCCGGAACCGCTATTCCGCTGCCCTTACACCGGTCTTGGTGATCTCGTCGCCAAAGCAGCGCTGATAGTATTCGGCCACGATCGACCGCTCGACCTCGTCGCACTTGTTCAGGAACGTCAGCCGGAAGGCCAGCTTCAGGTCACCGGCGAAGATGTCGGCGTTCTCGGCCCAGGTGATGACCGTGCGTGGCGACATGACCGTCGAGATGTCACCCGCCATAAATCCGGCCCGCGTCAAATCGGCGCAGGTGACCATCCGGGACACGATATCGCGGCGTTCGGCCGTCTGGTACGTCGGGCATTTGGCCAGAACGATGTCTACCTCGGCGTCGTGCGGCAGGTAGTTCAGCGTGGTGACCACGTTCCAGCGGTCCATCTGACCCTGGTTGATCTGCTGGGTGCCGTGATAGAGGCCGGTGGTATCGCCGAGCCCGACCGTGTTCGCCGTCGAGAACAGGCGGAACGCGCTGTGCGGTTGGATGACCTTGTTGGTGTCCAGCAGGGTCAGCTTGCCATCGACCTCTAGCACGCGCTGGATCACGAACATCACGTCGGCGCGGCCGGCGTCATACTCGTCAAACACCAGGGCTACCGGGTTCTGCAGCGCCCAGGGCAGGATGCCTTCGCGGAACTCGGTGACCTGCTTGCCTTCACGCACCACGATCGCGTCCTTGCCGATCAAATCGATCCGGCTGACATGGCTGTCCAGGTTCACGCGAATGCACGGCCAGTTCAGCCGAGCCGCAACCTGCTCGATATGGGTCGACTTGCCAGTGCCGTGATAGCCCTGGATCATGACTCGGCGGTTGCGCGCAAAGCCGGCCAGGATGGCCAACGTCGTGTCGTGATCGAACAGGTAGGCGTCGTCCCGGATCGGGACGTATTCGCTCGGCTCCGAGAACGCAGGGACCTGCATATCGAAATCGAGTCCGAACAGCTCGCGCGCCGAGATCGTGGTATCGGGCTTGCCGAGAGGATGTGCGGATTTCCGCTCGAGAGTCGTGTCGTTCGCCATGGACGAATTCCTGTAGGGGATAGAGGCCAGCGCGCCAGAGACGGCTCAGCCGAGGAACCGACGCAAAGTCGTATAGGCGTCGTTGATACTTTTCAACCGTTCCTCGGCATCGCGATCGCCGCCGTTGGCGTCGGGGTGATGTTTTTTGACCAGTTCCTTGTACCGGCGCTTCAATTGCTCAAGGGTCAGAGGAGGCTCCAGCGCCATGATTGCGAAGGCTTTACCCTCGGGCGAATACGACGACGGTCGTGCAGCACCACCTTGCCGGGGGTCGTTGCTGCCATCCTCGTCAAGGAAATTGAACGGGTCGCGGACCCGATGGAAAGCCTGACCGCGCGTAGCCCGGTCACCCGCCCCGAATCGCCATGTCGGCCGGTCCCAGGTCGTTGACCGGCGCAGGTCGGCTTCGACCTCGACATCGCTCATACCGGCATAATAGTTCCAGGACTTATTGTATTCGCGCACATGTTCGAGGCAGAACCAGTAGTAGTCGCCGAGCCGGTCCCGCGAGCGCGGCGCGCGATACTCGCCGACCTCCGCGCAACCCGGATGCTCACAAGCCTGCAACGAGGATTGCGCATCGAGGCGGTCGGACATCAGACGTTCCGGATTGGCCTTCGCCATGGGAGCGACCATCTTAACTGCCGAGAGCGGGAGCGGGACACATGCCGGAGCAGCCGCTCCCATCCTGATCGAACCTAGCGGCGCATTGCAGAAAGTCCAGAGGATGAACGTGAAAGAGACGATGATTGCGAAGCTGACGGCGGCATTCGCCCCCGAGAGCCTCGAAGTCGAGGATGAATCGCACAAGCATGCCGGCCACTCCGGCGCGCGCCCCGGGGGGCAGACTCACTTCCGTGTCAGCATGACGTCGGCTGCCTTTGTTGGCACGTCCAGGATCGAGCGTCATCGACTGGTGAACGCCGTGCTGGCCGATGAATTGAATGACCGAGTGCACGCGCTGGCGCTGACATTGAACGTACCGGCGGTGCCCGTCGAGGACGGAAGCAACCAAAAAAAGTTGTATGCAATATAAAACATTTATTGGTTGCGATGAATTGGCGCCTATGATATCCGCAACTATACGAGAGAATGTGCCGTAGAGTTCACGCCATAACAGAATAACGAGGCTGCATTTGTTCGCGCCGGATGACAAGCCGTCGATCTTGGAAAGCCGGAACGTCACGGTGGGAAGCCGGCGCACCAGCATGCGGCTCGAACCTCAGATGTGGGATGCGCTTGAGAGCATTGCTCGTCTGGAAGGTATGACGATCAACAACTTGTGCACTCAAATCGACTTTCGGCGGCGAAAGACCGGTCTGACCTCGGCGACCCGGGTGTTCATTGTCAGTTACTATCGGCATCTGGTTCGCCATTTCGAAGGCGACGGGGCCCGTGGCGACGTGGCGTTGGCGCTGCAGGTTCTGGACGTGGAGGTCGGACGCCGGCCTGGGCGTGTCACCGACCCACAGCCGGTCGAGCACTCCGACTCATCGGACGTGAACTGGCCTGCGGAGGGGTAGGTTCGCTCAATCGACGTTGATCAGCGGGTTGTCGAGGATGACGGGGGTAGCGTCGTCGGCTCCGCATCCGGTGACCGATGCCAGTTTGGCCAGATCTTGGCGACCACCGGGCTGGTCTCAGCAAACGCATGGCACGAATTCAGCAACGCGGGCTTGCGGTCCGGGTTCTCCGGAGCCGGGGTCTCGCCGCGCGTTTCAGCCTCTCGGCGCTCTCGCGACCGCTCGCCGAAGATCGTCTGGTAGGCGGTGGTCGCCATCGGCGCCAGCAGTTCGACCAGATGCGTGCAGCCCTCCGCCCCGCCCAGGCGCTCGCGTACCGCCCGACGCCAGCCGCCGCCGATCGTCAAGCCGACCAATCGCTGGAAGTTGGGAGTGATGTCGGGGCAGATCGGGAACGGCCCGGCATCGGTCACCGCCTCGACCGCGACCACCGTCATGTCCCGGTCGATCGTCAGGCGCAGCCACATGTCATGGACCGGCTGACCGGGATCGATGAAGCCGCGGTACTCGTTCGGAAAGCCGTAGGTCTTGGTATCGACCATGTGCCCTTCGATATCCCAGCGACCATCGGCTCGCCGCCACCCGCGGCAGACGATGGTCCGGTCGTGGGAAAGCTCGCGCTCGGCGGGAGGGCTCAGCGGCATTGTGGGTCTCCGTCGCGGAAAGGTCGGCGGTCGGTCGGACCGAATCTCATGCGCTCGCCGAGTTGTCCAGCGAGGTGAGCCGCAGCAGGGTGATCTGGTTGCGCTGCCGGCGCAGGATTCGGAAGCGGAACCCGTAGAATACGAACTCCTGGCCGACATCGGGAATCCGCCGCGCCTCGTGCAGCACCAGCCCGGCGATGGTCGATGCTTCCTCATCGGGAAGGGTCCAGCCGAACTCGCGGTTCAGGTCGCGTAGCGTGACTGTGCCGTTGACCACCACCGAACCGTCGGTCTGCACACGCACGCCCGCGACCGCGACGTCGTGCTCGTCCAGGATGTCCCCGACGATCTCCTCGAGGATATCCTCAAGCGTCACCACGCCCATGAAACTGCCGTACTCGTCGACGACCAGGGCGAAGTGCTCCCGGCGTTCGCGGAACGCCTGCAACTGGTCCAGCAGGGTCGACGTGTCCGGAATGAACCAGGGATCGTTGGCGATCTCCAGGATCTTCAGGTCTTCCGGTGCCGATCCGCCGTGCGCCCGGATGGCTCGCAGCAGGGCCTTCACGTGCAGGATGCCGACGATGTTGTCGGACTCGCCCTTGTACAACGGGATACGGGTGAACGGGCTGTCCAGCACCTGCTCCAGCAGTTCGGCGAGGGGGGCATCGGCGTCCAGCATCCGCACGTTGCGCCGGTGGGTCATGATCTCCGATACCTCGACGTCCGCCAGGTCGAGGATGCTGCGGAGCATTGCCCGCTCATGCTCGACCTCGGCACCGCCATCGGCGTGCATCTCGATCAGGCCGCGCAGTTCCTCCTCGCGTTCGTCATGGCCGAGACCGGCATTGACCGACACGCCGCACAGCCGCAGCACGCCGGTAACCAGGACCTGCACGGTGATCGACAGTGGCGTCAGGACCCAAACCAGAGCTCGGATCACCGGACCGACGGCCACCGCGGTCTGATCGGGCCGATTGATCGCGAACGTCTTCGGCAGCACCTCGCCAAAGATCACGACGACCACGGTCATACCGATCGTCGCCATGGCGACGCCGCTTTCGCCGAACAGCGAAATCAGGGTGCTGGTAGCGAGGGCCGAGGCGAAGATGTTGACGACGTTGTTGCCGATCAGGATGGCGCCGATCATCCGGTCGCTGCGCCGCTTCAGAGAAATGACCATTGCGGCGGCGTCGTTGCCCTTGCGGGCCAACTGCGACAGCCGGGCCTCGCTGGCGGCTGTCAGCGCAGTCTCTGATCCGGAGAAAAAACCGGACAGCAGCAGCAGGATGAAGATGCCACCGATAGTGAGGGCGAGATGAGTGTCCATAGGGCCGGCTCTGCGATCCCTCTCAGGCGGCTTGCGGGCGATCGAGCAGGGTGCGCACCGTCGACCGGTCGACATCGTCGCGCACCACCGCCCGACCCAACCGGTCGAGCAAGACGAAGACGATCCGCCCGTCCCGCGCTTTCTTGTCCTTGGTCATGTGGTCAAGCAACTGGTCGGCGGTCCACTGCCGTCGGCCGTCGATCTGATCAAGCTCCGTCGGCAATCCGACGGCCGCCAGGTGGGCCGCCAATCGCCCGGCATCCTGGCCGGTGCAAGGGCCCAGGCGAGCCGACAGCCGGGCGGCCAATACCATGCCGGCCGCCACGCCTTCGCCGTGCAGCAGGGTGCCGTCGTATCCGGCCATGGCTTCCAGTGCATGGCCGAAGGTGTGACCGAAATTCAGCAACGCGCGAGGGCCGTTGGCCATCTCGCGCTCGTCGGCGACCACAACCGAGGCCTTGGCGCGGCAGGAAGCCACGATCGCATGGCGCCGGGCATCGGCATCGCCGTCGATAAGACGGCGACCGTTGGCTTCGAGCCATTCGAAGAAACCGAGGTCGCCAATCGCGCCGTACTTCACGACTTCGGCGTAGCCGGCCAGCAGTTCGCGGCGCGGCAGCGTGTCGAGGACATCGGTGTCGATCAGCACACGGCGCGGCTGATGGAAGGCGCCGATCAGGTTCTTGCCATGCCGGGTGTTGACGCCGGTCTTGCCGCCGACCGAACTGTCGACCTGGGCCAGCAGGGTTGTCGGGAGTTGTATGAAGTCGAGGCCGCGCAGCGCGATCGACGCTGCGAAGCCGGCAAGGTCTCCGGTCACCCCGCCACCAAGGGCGACCACGACGGTTCGCCGATCGATGCCGAGGGCGAGCAGTCGGTCCAGCAAGTCGGCGAGGCCATCCATCGACTTTGCCGATTCGCCCGCCGGCACCGTCAGGGTGTGAACGACGGATGCGACGCCTTGCAGCGATTGCGTCAACGCGGGCAGATGGAGGGTCGCCACGGTTTCGTCGGCGACGACCGCAACCTTACGCCCCGACACCAGATCGGCCAGCGCGTCGCCGGCGCGACTCAGCAGCCCGGCACCGACATGGATGGCGTAACGACGGTCGGCGAGGTCGACCTGAACGATCTCGACAGCACTCATGGTGCGACAGGCTTCACTGGTTCAAATGTGCGATCACTGCCTGATAGACCTTATCGACGGTCGTCTCAATGGGGACACGACGGGTTTCGACCAGGATGTCGGCTTCTGCATAGACCGGATATCGAACCGCCATCAGGCCGCGCAGCGTCTCTTTCGGATCAGCGGTCTTGAGGAGCGGACGGTTGGAACGCCGGGACACCCGTTCGTACAACGTGTCGATATCCGCCTTCAGCCACAACGACATGCCCTTCTCCCGCACGACGGCACGGGTGTCGGCAGCCATGAAGGCGCCGCCACCGGTGGCCAGGACATGGGGCGTGCGGTCTTCCAGCAACCGGCGGATCACGCGCCGCTCACCGTCCCGGAACGCAGCTTCACCGAGTTCTTCGAAGATTTCGGGAATGGTGCGCCCGGCAGCGGTCTCGATCTCGACGTCGGCATCCAGGAAATCGACGCCGAACCGCTGGGCCAGCCGCCGTCCGATGCTGCTTTTGCCGGCCCCCATCAGGCCGACCAGGACCAGGGTCTTCGGCAAGCAGGTCTCTTGCGGCGGCGAGATCACAGCCGCTGGTCTCGATTCGGGCATGTCCATGCGGGCTTCGCTGGCCGAGGTCATGACTGGTCACCCGCGCAGCGCGGCGATTGTGCCTCGCGTTGCGTCGGATTCCCTCGATCGGTACAGTGCCGTAGTCGCGCCATAGTCCGACGGTACCACACGCTCCGCGGCGGTCGCCATACTGGGCTCGGCCGGCCGGCAGGGCTTCGGGCCCGTCGTTGTGCGGAACTGTTCACCGGGTAGGCCTTTGGCCATGCGTTTTCTCGCCGTTCTGCTGGTAGTCCTGGTCCTGCTCGTCGGGGGCGGTGCCGCGTTCCTGATGACCTGGGATATTCCACCTCCGACCGCACCCGTCCAGAAAGTGATCCCGAATGACCGGCTGCCGAAGTAGAAACGGCATGCGCCTGATCATTGGACTCGGATTGCTCGTCGCCACGGCATTCTTCGATCCCAGCCTGCCACAAGCCCAGACGCGTGGCCCGATTCTGTTGGGACCGCCGACGCCGCTTTCTCCCGGTGGCGATACACTTTTGACGCCGCCGGCTCCACCGCCGGTGGTTCAGCAAGCCCCCGAGCGCGCGGCACCTCGGACTACGGCGGATGGCGCGATCCGGATCGAGGGTCTGAAGCGGCTGACTGTGGACGCTACAGGATCGTTGACGCCGGACAGCGGCGGGTTGCGTACGGACCTGTGGGCCGGAACGCCCGGACCCATCGCGCTTCGGCTGGTCGCGTTGCTGCCGGCTGCACCCGACAGTCGTGCCTTGCGAAATCTTCAGCGCCGTCTGTTGCTGTCGTCGGGACCGGCGCCGGCCGATCTCCCGGCGGAAGGGGGGCTTCTGGCGGCTCGTGCCGAGCGACTGTTGGCCATGGGCGCTCTCGATGAACTCGCAGCGCTGGCTTCGGTCGCCCGGGGTCGAGACGACGATCCCGAGATTGCCCGCGTTCTTGCTGAGCGTGCGCTGGCGGTCGCGGATCAGGCCACGGCCTGCCGGTATCACGAGGCAATGTCGACCCGCGCGGACGATCGCTACTGGCTCAAGGTTGGCGTGGTGTGCGAGCTGTGGCGCGGCGATACGATCAAGGCCGAATTCGGCGCTCGGGTGTTGAGCGAGGTCGGCGAGCATGACGCGCTGCTGCAGGAACTGGTGCAGGGGGCGATCGCCGGGCGCGCGGGTGGGCCGCAGCGGTTGGTGGGGGCAACCGCGGTGCATCTGGCGGCGGCGGTTGCCGCCAAGGCCCGGATCGACCCGGATGTGACGTCGATCGACTCCCTGCCGGTGCTGGTGTCGCTTGCGCGCGGCGTGGGCAATCCTCCATTTGCCGCGCGGCTGGCGGCGGCGGAGAAGGCTGAACGGGCCGGTGCGCTGGGCACCGATGCGCTGATCGCGCTGTACGCCGAGGTTGCCGTGCAGGTCGGGCCGATCGACGGGGCTTTGCGGGCCGCCGAGGCCGATCCAAGCGCCTACTCCCGTGCGCTGCTGTGGCGTACCGCCGACATCAATCCGGACTCGGCGCAGCGCGCCCGGGTCGTTCGCAAGGCCTTCGAGATCGCCGAGAACGCATCGTCATGGCGCCAGACGGCGAGGGTGTTCGCGCCGTTGATCCGCCGGCTTGATGTCGCCTCCGGCCCGGATGACCTGCCGGTGGATGCGGTGCGCGCGCTGGTCGCTGCTGGGTCAGCACCGGAAGCACGGCCGTGGATGGAGTGGTTGCAGACCCGGGCCGACACCGGAAACTCAGCGGCCGGCGCAATGTCTCGCCAGATCTGGGTGGCGGCCTGGATCGGCGGTGGCGACCGACTGGCCCCCTACCGGGAAGCCTCGGTCGCGGCGTGGTGGGATGAACTGCGGGAGGTCGATCCAGAAGGGGCGTCAAATCTTGGCGCGGCCGCCCTTGCGCTGATGGATGCGCTGGGAGCGCCGGTTGGCGTGGACGCTTGGCGAGGGTTGGCCGGTGGGCCACCGACCAGTCCTTACGAAACGCCGAGTGCGGCGTTCCGCAACGGCGTTTCAGCCGCCGCTGCCGCCGGGCGCATGGCGGAGGCCATTCTGTTGGCTTGCGCCGGCTTCGGTGAGGTGCGGCTTGAAGAACTCGACCCGACGGCGATTGCCGGGGTCGTGGCGGCGCTGAAGGGGCTGAACCTGGAAGATGATGCCCGGCATCTGGCCGGTGAGGCAGCCGTGGCTTATGGCCTGTAGATGGCGCGTCAGGCAGCACCCCGCGGCTGGACATCGGCGATCGAGACATTCCTGGAAATGATGGCGGCTGAGCGCGGTGCCGCGCGCAACACGCTCGACGCCTACGGTCGCGACCTGATGCATGCGGAACTCTGGTTGAACGAACGCGGTGGGTCGCTCGAGACTGCCGACGTGGACGGCCTGCGGGCCTACCTGTCGGCGGCTGAAGCAGGTGGCGTCATGCCGCGCACTGCGGCGCGCCGGTTGTCGGCGCAACGGCAGTTCTTCCGGTTCCTGTACGCCGAGGGCAGGCGGGCCGATGATCCGACCGCAACGCTCGATGCGCCGCGCCGTGGACGGCCGTTGCCGAAGATCCTGTCCGAAGCCGACGTTGATGCGCTTCTCGATGCCGCGTGCGACCGGCCGGGCCCAGAGGGATTGCGGCTGATCTGCCTGCTCGAGGTTTTGTACGCCACCGGGCTTCGCGTGTCGGAACTGGTCGGCCTGCCGTTCGCGGCGGTTGCCCGGGATCCGCATGTGCTGATCGTCCGTGGCAAGGGCGGCAAGGAGCGGATGGTACCGTTGACGGCCGCGGCGATGGATGCCATCGCCGCCTATAAGGCGGTACGCGGCGTGTTTCTGACGACGAAGGCGTCGCCGCACCTGTTCCCGTCGCGCTCCGCTCAAGGGCATCTGACCCGTCGGCGGTTCGGACAACTGCTCGATGAAACGGCGATTCTGGCGGGGATCGACCCGGCAAAGGTATCACCGCACGTGCTGCGCCACGCTTTTGCCACTCACCTACTGGATCATGGCGCCGATCTTCGCAGCGTTCAGCAGATGCTGGGCCACGCCGACATCTCGACGACGCAGATCTACACCCATGTCCTGGCCGAGCGCCTGCGGGCGCTGGTCGAGACACATCACCCCCTGGCCCGTAGTCTAAGTTCCGGTGCCGACTTGTAGGGGTTGGGTGTCACCGTTATGGTGCCGCCGCTTTTGGATGAGGCTCACTGCACATGCGACATTTTCTCGATTTCGAGAAGCCGATCGCCGACCTCGAAGGTAAAATCGAGGAGTTGAAGCATCTGTCCGGTACCGGCGAGATGAACATCGCCGACGAGGTCGGGAAGCTGCAGGCCAAGGTCGAACGCCAGTTGCGGGCGACCTATCAGAAGCTGACGGCATGGCAGAAGGTGCAGGTTGCGCGGCACTCTGACCGCCCGCACGCGCTTGATGCGATCGAACATCTGATCGAGGATTTCCAGCCGCTCGCCGGTGACCGCAGCTTTGCCGACGACGCCGCGATCGTCGGCGGTATCGGCCGGTTCCGGGGCCGGTCGGTGATGGTCATCGGCACCGAGAAGGGCGCGACCACCGAGCAGCGCGTGCGCCGCAGCTTCGGCATGGCGCGTCCCGAAGGCTACCGCAAGGCTCGCCGCCTGATGCAGATGGCTGATCGCTTCGCCCTGCCGATCCTGACCTTCGTCGATACCGCCGGTGCCTATCCCGGTATCGATGCCGAGGCTCGTGGCCAGGCCGAGGCGATCGCCCGGTCGATCGAGACGTGTCTGGCGGTACGGGTGCCGGTGATCGCTACGATCATCGGCGAAGGCGGATCCGGCGGCGCGGTTGCCCTTGCGGTCGGCAACCGGGTGCTGATGTTTGAACACGCCGTCTACTCGGTGATTTCGCCGGAAGGCTGCGCGTCGATCCTCTGGCGGTCGGGAGAGTTCACCAAGGATGCTGCCGAAGCCCTGAAGATGACGGCGCAGGACCTGGAGCGACTGGGCGTGATCGACGCCATCGTGCCCGAGCCGCTGGGCGGAGCGCACCGCAATCCCAAGGTGGCCTTGAGTTCCCTCGGCAAGGCAATAGGCGAGGCGCTTGATGACCTTGCCAAACGCGATGGCGGACAGCTCCGAATCGAGCGACGCGACAAGTTCCTGGCAATGGGCGCTGCTGAGGACTGAGTGACGGGAGAGGTTATCGGGCTCCCAACCTGCACATGCGAGGTGCATTGCGATGCGATCCGGGCAGTGCCTCTGCGGTGCGTGCACCTATGAGATCGACGGCGAGCCGATAGTGGTGGCTCACTGCCATTGCCTGAACTGCCAACGGGGCAGTGGCGCCGGGCATACCACCGGAGCAATGTTCGCCGAGGCGGATGTCCGCCTTTCGGGAGCGGTTTCGAGCTACGCCATGCCGTCGGCTGCGGGCAACACGGTGACGCGCCGGTTCTGCGGAACCTGCGGCAGCCCGATGCTGGCCAGCAACACCGGCATGCCGGGGTTCGTGACGGTGCCGCTTGGCACGATGCAGGCACCGGATTGCCTGGAGCCGCAGGTGGTGGTTTTCGCGCGCTCGCGCCGACTGTGGGACTGCATGGACGATCGATTGCAGACCTATGACGCTCAGCCCGACTGGAAGCCAAGCGATGGCATCTGAGCATCTAAGCGCAATCCGTATGCGAGGCTCATGGGTGCGGTAAGGTGGCGCGCGTATCGGGCATTGGAGGATCGGCGTGACCGACGAAGTGGAGTTTCGCCTCGGCTTGATCGGCGACGGCATCGGCCGGTCGTCGGCGCCGCGCTTGCATGAGTTGGCCGGCCGCATCGCCGGGCACTCGGTGAGCTATGTGCGTTTTGACCTCGACGGACGCCAGGACACCACGTTCGAGGATACCCTCGCCCGATGCGCCGCCGACGGCCTGGCCGGCGTGAATGTGACGCATCCGTACAAGGAGAAGGCCGCTCGACTGGTCCCGATCCAGGACCTGCGCGTGCAGCGGATCGGAGCGATCAACACCGTCCTGTTTCGCGAGGGCAGGGCGGTCTCCGGCCACAACACCGACCACAGCGGCTTCGTTGCCGCCTATCGCCGGAAGATGATCGACGCACGACCTGGCTCGGTCGCCCTGATCGGCGCAGGCGGCGTCGGGCGTCCGATCGCGGTTGGCCTTGGTGAACTCGGTGCAGAAGAGATCCGGGTCTATGACATCGATGCGGCGCGGGCCACCCGATTGGCTTCGGACCTGACCACCGATGCGGTGCCGGTACGAGCATGCGTCGATATCGCGGAAGCGCTGGACGGTTGCGCCGGTGTCGTCAATGCAACCCCGATCGGGATGTATCGCTATCCCGGCAACCCGGTGCCCGACGCCATCATGGGCAAGCCGCGCTGGGTGTTCGATGCGGTCTACACGCCCCGCGACACCGAGTTCATCATCGAGGCGGGCAAACGCGGTGCTGAGGTGATCTCCGGCTACGAGCTGTTCTTCCACCAGGGCGTCGATGCGTTCCGGCTGTTCACCGGTCTGTCGGTCGACGAAGCGGCGCTGCGCGCGGCGTTGGAGCAACCCGACGGGTAGTGGCGATCAGGCCATGCCGATCGGCGTACTGGTTGAACGCGTCGACGTCACACCTCCGCCGCGTAGGGTGGGGCCGGGTCGTACTCCATCTGCCGCTGCACCTTGCGGGCGAACGCCGGCTCCCAGATCTCACCGACCAGCCACAGCGCCATGTCGATGCCGGCTGAAACCCCGGCCGAGGTGACGACGTTACCGTCGCGGACGTAGCGCACATCGTCCAGCACAGCAGCGGCCTCGCCGCGCTTGCGCACCATCTCGACGGCTGCCCAGTGGGTGGTGATGCGCTTGCCGCTGGCCGGGCCGGCGGCGGCCAGCAGCATCGACCCGGTGCAGACCGAGGTCACCCAGGCGCAGGTCTTGGCCACTGTGGCGATCCAGTCGAGGGTGGCGGCGTTGTCGACCTCGCGCCGGGTTCCCTGACCGCCGGGCACCACCAGGATGTCGATCGCCGGAGCATCGGCGAAGCTGTGATCGGCGGTTACCCGTAGACCCTTGGCGCAGCGGACCGTTCCGCCGTTGGGGGCGATGGTGATGCATTCGATCCCGGCATCGGGGCTGGCCTTGCCAGCCATCGTGAACACCTCCCACGGACCGACCATGTCGAGCTCTTCAAGGCCGTCGAACAGCAGGAATCCGATCTTCATGACGCAATCTCCGTGGTGCGAGGGCCGAAGCGTTGACGGTAGTCGGACGGCGCGATGCCGATCTGGCGCAGGAAACTGCGGCGCATGCGCTCAGCGTTGCCGAATCCGGTGTCGTGGGCGACCGTTTCGATGGAACTGCCGCTGCCTTCCAGCCGCCTCCGGGCGGCATCGACCCGCGCCCGCTCGACGAACCGCGCCGGGCTGACGCCGATCGACCGGGTGAACACCCGGTTGAAGTTGCGTGGGCTCATGGCGGCACGCTCGGCCAGTTCCTCGACGGTCAGGGACGACGACAGATTGTCGAACACCCAGCCCTGCAGCTTGGCCAGCCGAGGCTCATCGGCCGTCTGCAACGCCAGCTCGGCGCTGAACTGGCTCTGCCCGCCAGGACGGTGCATGTACATGACCTTGGATTTCGCGAGTTCCAGCGCAGCGCGCCGGCCCAGGTCATCGGCAATCATGGCCAGCGCCATATCCATACCGGAAGTGACGCCGGCCGAGGTCCAGATTCCACTGTCGTGGACGTAGATCCGGTCGGGCTCGACCCGGATTTCCGGATACCGCGCCGCCAGATGGTCGGCGTGGCGCCAGTGCGTGGTTGCCCGCCGTCCGTCCAACACACCGGCCTCCGCCAGAACGAACGCGCCGGTACACACCGACCCGACCCGCCGCACGGAGCCGGCGGCCCGGCGCAGCCAGGCCAGGAGACTGGGGTCGGGACGGACGTCTCGCGCACCAACACCGCCGGCCACCAGGATGGTGTCGTAGCTTTCCGGCTCGGCGACGCCGATCGCGGCGTCGGCGTTCAACGCGGCACCGATGCTGGCGGTGACCAGTCCGGCACTCAGGCCGATCACGTGGCATTGGTAGGCCGGGGTACCGTCGACGGTGCCGTCGTGGGTGGCTGAGCCGAACAGCGACAAGGGGCCGGCCACGTCCAGCAACTCGAAGTCCGGTACGGCAACGATCGCGACGCGCCGAAGGTATTCAGATCGAAGGGAGGGTCGGGCGGAAACAGGATCGTTCGTCATGGCATGCGCATCCTGCGATCCGTGCGGGTTGGCTGCAATGCCGGACATCCCTCGAATTCAGCCAAGGGTCGGATAGTCACTCTCGACCGCCCATAGCTCCGTCATCTCGATACACAAAGGATGGAGGCCGTGATGGTCGTCGACTTCCGGGCGGATCGAATGCGGGGGTGCATGCCGGAACCGACGCGCTGGCTGGCTCGCCTGCTGGCGATCTGGGACGACCAGCGGGCCGAGGCTGCTCTACCCGACGCGGACGAGTTGTTCCTGGCGGATCTGGCCGAGGTCATTCCGAATCTCGTTCTCGCCTACCGTGATGACCTGACCGACGGGTTCCGGATCGAGTTTGCCGGCGCGACCGCCAAGGCAGTGCTGCCGATCGAGCCGGTCGGGGTCATCCCGGAGCATGAACTTTTGCAGCATCCGCTGGCCTGGCTCGGCGCTGGGTTCGTGAGAACTCGCTCGCCGGCCGTGCCGGGACCGCAGTGGATGCGGTGCGACGACACGCTGGGGCTGTTTCTGCCCTACGGATCATTCGACGCCCGGGTCACCCTGATCCTGGTCGGCATCGCCCGTTGGCCGGCGGCGAAGCCGACCTCAAGGCGGACCAGCACTGTGGTGCCGTTGACGCCCCGGCGGGTGCGGCGTTGCCTGGAATGAGCCTCTTCGTCAGGCGACCGCCACCTCGACACGGGTGTCGTTGAAGCAGGCACCCTCGCACAGATCGGCCTTGGCGCTGACCATCAGGGCGTTAACGGTCTCGCCGGTGGCGCTGGTGCGAGCCCAGGTGCCCTTCGGCGAATACACCACCCCCGGCCGGACCGCGTCGGTGACCACGGCGCGCAACCGGGTCTCGCCGAGGTTGTTGAACACCCGGACTTCCGAACCGTCAGCGATGCCCCGGTTGGCCGCATCGTCGGGATGGATCTCCAACGGCGGCATGCCGCTCGACGCCTCGTGCCCGCCGAAGGTGGCGTTGGTGCGGTCGGAGGACGACGGGGTGATGAGGGCCAGCGGCCAAGTGCTTTCAAGCTTACGGTAGACCGGGATGCGGAAGCCGCGTTTGGTGGCCATCAGTTCCGATGCCAGCTCGGCTTTGCCGCTGGACGTGGTCGGAAACACCGTGGTGAACGGCACTATCGGGGACGTGCCGTCCGGTGCGGTCATGTTGCGGGCCCCGCCCAGCGGCAACTCGCTCGGCGCGATGCCGCCCAGCCGTGGGTCCTGGCCGTCGATGGCATCGTCCATCAGCTGGGCGTCGGTAGCCTTGAAGCATGGATCGGTGAAGCCGAAGCGCTTGGCGAGCCGACGGAAAATCTCAGTGTTCGGCAGCGCCTCGCCGACCGGAGGGATCACTGCTTTTGCCCGCTGGACGTAAGTCTGACCGTAGGCCGGGAACAGGTCGTCATGCTCGAAGTGGCTGTAGGCCGGCAGGATCACATCGGCATAGGCCATGCTGTCGGTCATCTGCACTTCGCAGCCGATCACGAACAGGTCGGGCCGCGACAATGCCCGCCGGACCAGCCGTTGGTCCGGGTGGGTGGCGATCGGGTTGTGGTTGTAGACGAACAGTGCGCCGATCGGCGTGGCCGTGCCCGGATCCAGGATCATCGGCGGCACGTCCATGATGTTCAGGGTTCGTGTACCGTCCGGCGCCAGGTCCGGGCGCTGCAGCTTGGCAATGGTCTTGGGAACGGCCGCCCCGACCTTGGCGACCGCACCGCCTCCGGCAATCCCCCATTTGCCGGCCAACACCGGCAGGGCGAGGATTGCCCGCACGCCGTTGCCGCCGTTCTGGTTGCGCTCCAGCCCATTGCCGATGGCGATCAGCGCCGGGCTGGCATCGGCGTACCAGCGGGCCAGGGTGCGGATGGTCTGCGGGTCGATCCCGCATTCGGCCGCCGCCCGCTCCACCGTCCAGGTCCGCGATTCGGCCAGCAAATCGTCCGCGCCGACCGACCAACGATTGACGAACCCGTGATCGATTGCCCCGATCCGTTCCAATTCGGCGGCAAGTGCGAGGGCCAGTACGGCGTCGGTGCCCGGCCGGATCGCCATGTGCAGGTCGGCACGCTCGGCCACCTTCACGCGCTTGGGATCAATCACCACCAGCTTGGCGCCCTTGGCCTTGGCGCGGTTGATGGTGCGGATGAAGTGCAGGTTGGAGACCGTGACGTTGTTCGACCAAACCACGATCAGTTCGGCGTCGACGCCCTGTTCCGGTGGGGTGCCGGGCATGTTGCCGTAGACGCTGACATAGGCCTCGCTCTTGACGCCACCGCACATCGGCCCGCGGTCCAACTTGCTGGCGCCGAGCTGGTGGAAGAATCGCAGATCCATCGACCCGCCGGCCAGCATGCCGTGGGGGCCAGCGTAGTTGAACGGAACCACGCTCTCTGCGCCGAAGCGGGAAACTGCGGCCGAGATACCGGCATGGACTCGGTCAAGCGCTTCGTCCCACGTGATCCGCTCGAACCGGCCCTCGCCGCGCGCGCCGACCCGCAGCAACGGGTGGCGCAGGCGGGTCTCGCCGTGCACGAAGTCCGGGTAGTACCGGGCGACCTTGTTGCAGATGACGCTCTCGGTCAGCGGATTGCCTTCCGAGCCGCGGACGGCGACGACACGGTCGTCTTCCACCGTAACCGACAGGCTGCAGGTGTCGGGGCAGTCCAGCGGACAGACGCTGTCGCGCGTGACGGGGGCGTGTCCATCGGGCATGGCTGACTCCTTGCCGGCCTTCGTGAGGCGATCAAGTCTTCACTATGGGACTGCTTGGCCCGCTTGATAGGGCCATTAAGCCGGGTTGTGGCTGGCCAAGACTCGCGACCTCGCGGATCACTCACGGCATATTGACTGGCCGTGGGCACGGCTCTCCTTACGTTGCACGAATAGCGAGCCGGAGCGGATTGAAGGATCCTTGCCTATCCGGTTGACTCCCATGCCCACTAGATCTAGCGTTTGGCATGGATGTCCTGGCCCGAGAAGATCTGCCGTTTCCGCAGTCGCTGCCGGAATTTCAGTGCTTTTTTCCCGACGACGCGGCCTGTGCTGCATATCTCGAAAAGGCCCGCTGGAATGGTGGGTTCGTCTGCCCGAGATGCGGCGTTGTCGGCGAACCGTTCCGTTTCGAGGCGCGTCCGGGCGTTCTGCGCTGCCGCGCCTGTCGCAAAGACGTAAGCCTGATGGCTGGGACTGTCATGGAGCGCAGTCACACGCCGTTGTCGACCTGGTTCTGGGCGGCTTACCTGATGGCCAGCCAGACGCCCGGAATGTCGGCCGTTCAATTTCAACGGCAACTCGGCCTGTCGCGCTATGAGACTGCATTCGGCATCCTTCACAAGCTCCGCGCCGCGATGGTGCGCCCAGAGCGCGACAAGATTGGCGGCAAGCCGCAAGAGCATGTCGAAGTGGATGAAACGTGGGTTGGAGGGCGCACCCGAGGCGAGGGCCGGGGAGTCCATCACAAGGTTCTCGTCTCCTGCGCCGTGGAGGTGCGTCGCCGCAAGCCGGGAACCAAACTCGACAATCGGAAAGACGGTCGCTACGCGGGACGCGTTCGTCTCGCCGTCGTCCCCGACCGCAGCGCCAATTCGCTCGGCAGTTTCGTCGAAAACGCCGTTGCTCCCGGATCGCTGATCGTCACCGACGACTGGAGCGGCTATGCCGGGCTTCGCAAGCGCGGATTCGACCACCACGCGATCGCCGAATGCGGAGACCCGGAGATCGCAGAGGAATTCCTGCCGATCATCCACTTGGTCTTCGCCAATCTGAAGACCTGGATCAATGGCATCCATCACGGCGTCAGTGCCAAGCATCTGCAAGCCTACCTCAACGAGTTCACGTTCCGCTTCAATCGGCGCTTCTATCCGTTCAACTCGTTCCGCTCACTGCTCGGAATCGCCGGCGGGGCCGCAGCGCCGACCTTCGACGGGCTCTACTCGGGAGAATGGACTCACCCTACATTTAGTGGGTGTGGGTAACAACCGGATAGGCAAGGAAGGATCCATGATTGATGACAGGCCAAATCGAGGCTGAAGAGCTCAGCGCCGACTCGTCGAAGCGATCCGCCAAAACGTCGGCGATGCGCCGCTGGGGATTGGCGGCTGCGCTGCTCACCGGGTTCGCGGCGTTTTTCGTGCTCGACCTCGGTCGTTTCGTTTCGATCACCGCGCTTGCCGGGAACTGCGAGGCGCTGGAGGCCTGGGTGGAGGCTAATCCGGTGCTGTCGCGAGGCGCCTATACGGGTATCTATTTCCTGGCGATCGCGTTCTCGTTGCCGGTCGGCGTGGTGCTGACGGTTGCGGGCGGAGTGGTGTTCGGCCTGTTCGAAGGCACGATCCTGACCGTCCTTGCGGCGACCGCCGGTGCGTTCGCTGTGTTCCTGGCGGCCCGTACCGCCATTGGCGACTCGCTTCGGCGCCGGGCAGGACCGTTCGTCGCCCGCCTGGAAGCGGGCTTCAAGGAGAACGCGCTGTCCTATCTCCTGGTGCTGCGCCTGGTTCCGTTGTTTCCATTCTGGCTGGTGAACATCGTGCCGGCGTTGCTGGGTGTGCCAACCCGAACCTATGTGCTGGGAACCCTGCTCGGCATTATTCCGGGAACCTTTGTGTTCGTCTCGGTCGGAAACGGGCTGGAGACGCTCATCGACCAGGGCCAGATGCCCGGGCTGGAGGTGTTCATGCAACCGGCCGTGCTCATCCCACTGGCCGGACTGACCCTGCTGTCGCTGGTGCCGGTGATCTACAAGCGTCTGCGCAGCCCGTCTGTGGAACAGTCGAATCAGTAACCTTTCTGGCCCGGCACCATCTGTTTCTGTATCAAGAAGCATGACAGAGGCCGGCAACCCGGTGGACAGCATATGACCGAAGCCATCGACGTCGATCTTTGCGTGATCGGAGCCGGGGCGGGCGGACTGTCGGTCGCAGCCGGCGCCTCGCAAATGGGTGCGACCGTTGCGCTGTTCGAGCGCGGCGTCATGGGCGGCGACTGCCTGAACGTTGGCTGCGTGCCCTCGAAGGCGCTTCTGGCGGCGGGCCACGCCGCGCATCACGCGCGTACAGGGCATCGCTTCGGCCTTGATATGTCGGTGGCACCAGCGGACTGGCACCGGGTCCGCGAGCATGTCCGTAGCGTGATCGCTGCTATTGCCCCCATGGATTCCGTCGAGCGCTACGAAGGTTTCGGCGTTCGAGTGATCCAGGCGGACGCCCGCTTCGTAGGAGCTCGCGAGGTTGAAGGCGGGGGCGTACGTGTGAAGGCCAAGTTCGTGGTGATTGCGACCGGCTCCGCGCCGTCGGTGCCGCCGATTCCTGGTCTGGCCGACGTTCCGTATCTCACCAACGAATCGGTGTTCGAACTGGACAGCCGCCCGGAGCACTTGCTGGTTCTGGGTGGCGGCGCCATCGGCACCGAACTGGCGCAGGCCCACGCGCGTCTCGGCTGCAAGGTCACGCTGGTCGAAGCGGCGCGGTTGCTTGGTGCTGAGGACCCGGAGGCGGCGGAAGTGGTCCGGCTGTCGCTTCAGCGGGACGGCGTGACGATCCGCGAAGGAATCTCGGTCAAGGCGGTGGCGCGCGGCGACGCCGACGCTGTCGCGCTGACGCTTGATGGGCCTGACGGAGCGGAGACCGTTGGGGGCAGCCACCTGCTGGTCGCCGCCGGACGGAAAGTCACGTTCGAGGGCCTCGACCTGGACCGCGCCGGAATCGAGACCGACAAGCGCGGACGGCTCGTCGTCGATGCCCGGTTGCGCACCAGCAATCGGCGGGTGTTCGCCGTCGGCGACGCCGCCGGCGGCCCGCAGTTCACTCATGTCGCCGGTGCCCATGCCGGCGTCGTGATCAAGAACACCCTGTTCCGGTTGCCAGCCAAGGCGGACCACTCCGGCGTTCCGCGGGTGACCTATTCGGCACCGGAACTGGCGCAGGTCGGGCCGACCGAGGCCGAATTGCGTGAATCCGGCACCCGGTTCGAGGTGCTGCGCTGGGCGTATGCGGAGAACGATCGGGCCCAGGCGGAACGGGCGCTCGACGGCTTCACCAAGGCGCTGCTGGCGCCGAACGGGCGAATTTTGGGGGCTACGGTTGTCGGTGAGGCTGCCGGCGAGCTGATCTCGGTATGGGGTCTGGCGATTGCGCAGCGCCTCAAGATCGGAGCACTGGCCGGGCTGACCGTGCCGTACCCGACTCGCACCGAGGTGATCCGCAGGGCGGCCGGAAGTTGGTACGTGCCAAAGCTGTTCAGCGATCGGACCAAGGCAGTCGTGCGTTTCCTGATGCGTTTCGCCTGAATAGGTCGGGCATGCGGTTCTCGTTCCGATCCTTGTCGTTCCGCCTGCTGCTCCTGACGGTGTTCTTCGTCATGCTGGCCGAGGTGTTGATCTACACCCCGTCGGTGGCGCGGTTCCGTCAGGTCTATCTGACGGAAAAGCTGGACTCGGCCCATCTGGCGGCGATGGCGGTCAACGTGGCGCCGGACCGCATGGTCAGCGAGGAGATCACCTACGAGTTGCTCGACCATGTCAACGCGTGGTCGATCGAGGTGGTGCGGGACGGTGTATCGATGGAGATGCTCAAGCGCCCGCTGCATCCGGAGCCGCAGGTACGCTACAACCTCGACACCGCCAGCGTCGTCACCCTGATCGTCAACGCCTTCGACGCGCTGTTTCAAACCCGCAACCGCGTGCTGCAGATCAGCGGGATCGCGCCAAAGGACCCGATGGCGGTCGTCGTCGTCACCCTCGATGAATACCCGTTGCGCCGCGCGATGTACGACTACTCGTGGCGGATTCTCAATCTGTCGATCTTCATTTCAGTGATCACGGCGGCCTTGATGTTCGTCAGCCTGCGCTGGCTGATGGTTCGGCCGCTGGAGCGCCTGACACGCAGCTTGATCGCATTCCGACGCTCGCCGGAGGATCGGGCCAGCGACCTTATCGACCTCGGCCGGCGCGACGAGATTGGCGTGGCGTTGCGCGAGATGGCGGCCATGAAGGAAGGCATGCGCGGCGCGCTTCGCCAGCGCACCCGATTGGCCGCGCTCGGGACGGCGGTGAACAAGATCAGCCATGACCTGCGCAACATGCTGTCGACGGCGACCCTGATCTCCGATCGCCTGGCGATGAGCCAGGACCCGGAGGTTCAGCGCATCACCCCGACGCTGGTCAAGGCGATCGACCGGGCGGCGGCCCTGTGCTCGACCACTTTGAACTTCACCCGAGAGACGCCGCCGCTTCGGTTGGAGTCGGCGACACTGGCCAAGTTGTTGCGCGACGTCGAGGCTGGGCTGCCGGCGTCTGAACTGGGCGCGCTCCGCATCCATGTGGTCGACGGCGGTGCGTTGACGGTCCGGGTCGACCGAGATCAGATGTTCCGCGCACTGGCCAATCTGATCGGCAATGCCGCCGGCGCCGGTGCAGGCCGAGTGACGGTCACGGCGGTCCATCGCAACCGGCAGGTCATCGTCGATGTCGCGGATGACGGGCCGGGAATTCCGCAGGAGGGGCTGGGCAAGCTGTTCCAGCCGTTCCAGTACAGCACTCGCAAGGACGGCACCGGCCTTGGGTTGACCATCGCCCGCGACATCATCCAAGCCCACGGCGGACGGCTGACGCTGGACCGGACCGGGCCGGATGGCACGGTCTTCAGGATCGAGCTGCCGGAGGCAGGGCGCTGACCGGTGCCGTCCGGTTGCAGCTTGGCCGGCCGTGGTGCCGGTGATAGCGTCGCGCGGAGTAGCGGATAATCCAGCTACCCGGGGCAACGGCATCGCTCGCCCCGCCCTTGTGGCAGTCCAGGCGGCCCGGATGGCCGCTTCAGTCATCGGAGCGCCCGATGAGCATCGACCCAAACCTGAATCCTGATTCCCCCATCAGTCTCGGCAGCGGCATCCTCGGCCTGGGCATCGAAGTCGCGCGGGTTCCCGAGCCGGTGCGCCGTCGGGTCGAGGCATGGCGCCGGGAAGGCCTGAGCATCGGTCTGGTGCCGACCATGGGGGCGTTGCACGTGGGCCATCGGGCTTTGGTGAAAGCCGCGAGAGCCGAGATGGACCGGGTCGTCGTCTCGATCTTCGTGAACCCGCGGCAGTTTGGCGCCGGCGAGGACCTTGAGATTTATCCGCGCACCGAGATCGAAGACCTCGCAATCCTGACCGAAGAGAGCGCCGACCTTGCCTGGGTGCCATCGCCCGACATCGTCTACCCGACTGGGTTTCAGACCACGGTCAAAGCCGGCGCCCTCGGCCAGCCGATGGAAGGAAACCATCGGCCGGGCTTCTTCGACGGCGTGGCCACGGTGGTCGCCAAGCTGTTTGCGCTGACCCGTCCCCATCGCGCGTATTTCGGAGAGAAGGATTACCAGCAGTTGCTCGTGGTGACCCGAATGGCCGAGGACCTTGATCTTGGTGTCGAGGTTGTACCGGTTCGAACCGTCCGCGAGGACGATGGCCTGGCGATGTCGTCGCGCAACATCCGGTTGACTCCGGACGAGCGAGCAACGGCGCCGATACTGCATCGTACGTTGTGCCGGATGGCGGCCCGGCTTGCCGATGGAGCGAGCGATCCGGCGACGGAAATCGCCTGGGGTACGCAGCGGTTGCTGTCGGCCGGGTTCCAGGCGATCGACTATCTGGACGTTCGCGACCCGCGCACGCTGGAGCCGGTCACGCGCGCCGGCGTGCCGGCCCGCGTGCTGGCTGCCGCGGACCTTGGCTCGGTTCGGCTGATCGACAACGTGCCTGTGGAGTAGCCGGCGTCAGAGGCGTGGACGCTGGGTGGCGATTGGCTCGACCGGGCGCTGCTCGAGGTCCCACGGAAAATAGATCCAGGTGTCCTGGCTGACTTCGGTCACGAAGGTGTCGACCAGGGGCCGGCCGGCGGGCTTGGCGTAGATCGTCGCGAAGTGGGCCTTCGGCAACAGCGCACGAACCGCCCGAGCCGTGACACCGGTGTCGACCAGATCATCGACGATCAGCCAGCCCTCGCCGTCGCCACCGACGGAGGGCGGCTTCACGATCCGCAACTCGCCGCGCTTCTTGTCGTCGGCGCTGTCGGTGCCGTAGGTGGTGACGCACACCGTGTCGACGATCCGAATGGCCAGTTCCCGCGCCACGATCGCCGCCGGCACCAAGCCGCCGCGGGTGATGCCGATGATGCCTTCGAACGGCCCGACATCGACCAGACGCCAAGCCAGCGCCTTTCCGGTCCGGTGCAGTTCTTCCCAGGATACCGGAAATGCCTTCTCGGGCGCCCCGCCTTCGGCCATCGCTCACCTCCCTGTTCGCTGGATGGCCTATAGCGCGCCTAAGGGCCCCTCGGCAATTGAACTAAGTGGTTCGGTCGGCGAGCGGCAGCAGGACGCAGCCGTCAATGCGCCAACTGCCGTCAGGCTGGCGCTGCATGAAGTACAATGCTCGTTGGGCAATGCCATCCGGGCCGACGATGAAAACCGGTTGAGTCGGACGGCCGTTGACCGTGGTGGCGGCTTCGAACTCGAAAACGCGCGGTCGTGCCACGGCGGTGTACGCCCCCAGCACCATCTCCCGGAACCGATCGACCGTGCCGAACTGCGCCTGGATGGACGGCGACGCGTAGCTGAACGCAGCCGGCCAGTCGTCGCGGCGAAACGCATCAGCCTGCGCCGCCACGACGGATTGAAACGCGTCAGATGCATCGTCCGCACGAGCAACATTGACCGTCAGTGCGGCGAACCAGACGAAAACCAGGAGACTAACGAAGCGTCGCGTCATCACACACCTCCGAGCTGGATACGCCCGTGCATGGATGACGGATCACCTCATCGAACGAAGATGCGGACCTCGTTGGTCTGGGCATCGGCGGCAGTCGTCGCCGACAGCGCGACCCGGCTGGTCGGCAGCCCCATATCGGTCAGAGCCCGCAACACACCCTGGGCGTTGCGGCGCGCAGCATTGGTATCGAGGGCGGCGCGCCCGGTGTTGCTTGCCTGCGGGCTTACGGCGACCACGTCGAAGAACGCATCCGGGCGCCGTTCCAGAGCGCGGCTGACAGCGCTGTACAACGGCTGCTCGTACTGCACGTTCGGTCGGTCGAAACGAATCACCACCAGAGGCCGGCTGCCGGCAATCGGTGTGGCAGCGCGCGGTGCCGCCGCCGGCGCGGCAAAACCGCCGCCGGTCTGCGGGATCGTACGGTTGGCGAGGCTGGTGCCGAACAACTCGCCGTGCTTGATCGCCACGGCCATGGTGTTCAGGTCCTGACGCTCGGTGCCGACATAGGCACTCTGGCGCCGGATGTCGTCGCTCAGTTCGGTAAGCAACCGGTCAACCATCACCACGGTCTGGTTGGTGTCGTCCTCAAGCACCGCAAGCTGCCGGTGGTCTTCCTCGACCGCTCCGGACAGACCATACGCAGCCCGCACCGACTCCAGCAGATAGGTCGACAGGGCGGCGTCGGCGGAGACCCGATTGGCGAGACCGTTCATCAGGCCGATATCGCCGTTGACCATCTCCAGTTCGCGCTGCGCCTGACTCCAGGCATCAACCAACTGCGGATTGCCGGGCGTGGTGCCGACCTGTAGGCGGGACTCAATCTGCGCAACCGTCGAATGGTAGTTGAGCGCGTTCTGAATGGTCTGTTCGCGAAGCTGTTGCAGCGACCCGTTTTGCGCGCGAACCGAATCCTGCAGGCGGACAAGGTCCTGCCGCAACTGATCGACTTTTTGACCAACGAACGTTCCGGTTGGCTGACCGGGCTGAGGCGGGGTGATCTGGAAGTTGGTGTGCCCGAGCCGAGGCGGCGCGTTGAGCGGCTGGCCCGAAATCTCGCCTTGCGACGGTCTGATCGGAATGCTTGCACTGGCACCCTGAGCCGCTGGCGGCTCGCCGCTCAGCGATGGCCAGAGTGAATCGGAGGAGCAGCCCCCGAGGACCAGCACGCCCACGCTGATCGTAGCGAGGCGACGCAAGGAGTGGAACGATACGGTCACCGCGTCTTCCCTTGTTGTCCCTTTCCGAGGTGGGCACCTCGGATTTCCCCCATCGCGCTACGACCACCCGCCACCGTCGTACGCCTTCCGACCGGCGCTGCACGACCCTACGCGGATCACGTGCAACGGCCCGAATCGTAGCGGCGATAGTACTTAAACCCCGGAATCAGAACAAGTTATTTTGCCCCGGCATTTTATGGCTATCGGCCCTTGCCAAGCCAAGGCTGTTTGAGTAGCTTGCGCGGCCTTCGGGGGGACTACCCCTCGGGACGTGCGCCCGTAGCTCAACTGGATAGAGCACCTGACTACGGATCAGGAGGTTAGGAGTTCGAATCTTCTCGGGCGCGCCACTCTGAAGCCCTGAAAACCCAACGGTTTTCGGGGCTTCGCCATGTCTGGGGCATAGATTCTGGAATCCGAGGCTCCACTCAGGTCCTGTGCAAGACAACGGTTGGCGGATGAATGCGGTCGCAACGCTGCTCTACGATGCATCCGTCACGAAGCTAACGCGATCAATCCTTTTGGACTGCCGGATCGTTCACTAGGGAACGCCGGCCCGGATGTTGCCAAACGGGTTGCATCAATAGTCGCCGACGAATCCGATCGGCAAGACAGGGTCCGTTGAGCAACCCGCGGATATGCCGAGATGCGCCTTTCGTCACGGCATCGGAAACGTTAAGAAGTCGAGGTGCCGATCGGCCAGCGATCAATCGAATGAGAGCGGGCATTGGGCTGCGGCGGTGGTGTAGCGAGGTAAAATGAAGGCAGTCATCCTGGCCGGCGGCCTCGGTACCCGGCTTGCCGAAGAAACCCATCTGCGTCCCAAGCCAATGATCGAGATCGGCGGGCGGCCGATCATCTGGCACATCATGAAGCTTTACTCGACCTTCGGCGTGAACGACTTCGTGATCTGCTGCGGATACAAGGGCTACATGCTGAAGGAGTTCTTCCTAAACTACCGAAGCCATGTGGCCGACGTGGTCGTGGACATGCGCCAGGGCTCAGTCGAATTTCTCCAGGACTATTCGGATCCTTGGCGGGTGACGCTCGTCGACACCGGCGACGCGACGAACACCGGCGGCAGGTTGCGGCGCGTTATGCCGTACGTTCAGGACGACGAGTGCTTCTGCCTGACCTATGGCGACGGTTTGGCGGATGTGGACATCCACGCCTCGATTGCGTTCCACCGGGCGCACGGCCGGCTGGCGACTGTTACCGCGGTGGCACCTCCCGGGCGTTATGGGGCGCTGGAACTCGACCAAGGATCCGTCACCGGATTTCGCGAGAAGCCGGCGGGTGACGGTGGACTGATCAACGGCGGCTTTTTTGTGCTGTCTCCAGGGGTCGACACGTATCTTCACAACGACAATACGTCATGGGAGTCCGAGGCGCTCACCGCCCTATCCGGCGATGGGCAACTGATGGCATTCCAGCATGATGGGTTCTGGCAAGCCATGGATACATTGCGGGACAAGAACCTGCTGGAAGCGTTGTGGGACGCCGGCCGAGCCCCCTGGCGGACCTGGCAGTAGTTGCCATGGTCTCCTCGGTCTCCATTGGATTGCCGGATCGGAAGCGCTGGAACGGCCGTCGAGTTCTGCTGACCGGCAACACCGGTTTCAAGGGCAGTTGGCTGACAATCTGGCTGAATCGCCTGGGAGCCGATCTCCTGGGCCTTGCGCAGCCGCCGTCGCTCACGCCGAACCTGTTTGACGATGCGCGTCTGGGAGAATTGATCGAGACCCGGCTGGTTGACTTGAGAGACCGGGATGCCGTGATCGACGCGGTTTCCGCCGCCAAGCCTGAGATTGTACTGCATCTTGCGGCCCAGTCCCTGGTCGGACGCGCCTTCGCGCAGCCGATCGAGACGTTCGATGTCAACACCACCGGAACCTTGAACCTGCTGGAGGCGATTCGGCAGACTGGATCAGTTCGCGTCGTGGTCGTGGTCACCAGCGACAAGGTGTATCGAGAAAGTTCAGGCCGGGAGGTGTTCACCGAGGAGTCACCGCTTGGCGGGGCCGAACCTTATGGCGCCAGCAAAGCGGCAGCGGAACTCGTCACGTCGGCCTACCGCGACGCTTTCCTGGCCCCGAAGGGAGTCGCCATCGCGACGGCTCGCGCCGGCAACGTCATCGGTGGCGGGGATTGGGCGGAGAACCGGTTGCTGCCGGACATCGTTCGGGCGTGGTCGCGCGACCGGCCGCTGCTGGTCCGCAACCCATCTGCCGTCCGGCCTTGGCAGCATGTGCTGGAGCCCTTGGCGGGATACCTCGTGCTCGCAGAGCGGCTGTTGGATGACCCGACATTCGCGACGGCCTGGAACTTCGGCCCTGATCCGAGATCGACGGCCGAAGTGCGTCAGGTGATTGAGATTGCTCGGGAAGCCTTCGGACGCGGCACCGTCGAACTGGGGCCAGTTGCCGACGGATACCACGAGGCTGCTTTTCTGGCGGTGGAGAGCGGCCGAGCACAAACCCGGCTCGGCTTCGAGAACCGGTGGGGTTTGCGGGAAGCGGTCGAACGAACCATTGCTTGGTACAAGAACCAGTTGACCGGTGCGGATGCTCGAATCATGTGCGCGACCGATCTTGATGCCTATGAGCGCGCAGGCGGGTCACCCCCATGACCGGTCGCCTGGAAATCCGGCCGACCGGCATTGCCGGACTACACGTCGTCGTACCGCGTCGACTTGCCGACACGCGTGGGTTCTTCGAGCGGTCGTTTTGCGCGCAGGAACTCACCGCTGCGGGCTGGAACACCCCGGTCGCGCAGATCAACCAGAGCGTCACGGAGGCTGCCGGCACGGTGCGCGGTCTGCATTTCCAGCACCCACCGCACGCCGAGATGAAGCTGGTGCGGTGTACGCAGGGATCCGTGTTCGACGTTGCGGTCGATCTGCGTCCGGACTCGCCGACGTATCGGCGCTGGCACGCCGAGACCCTGTCGGACGCTGACGGACGCGGACTTCTCATACCCCCCGGCTTGGCGCACGGCTTCCAAACGCTCACGACCCGTTGCCGGATGCTCTATGTGCACTCGGTTGCGTTCCATCCAGAGAGCCAGGGCGGTATCCACCCGCTCGATCCGACCCTGGATATCGCGTGGCCCGAACCCATCGAGTTGCTGTCGGACCGCGACGCCGCCCTGCCCTTCCTGGAGGCTTGAGCAATCCATGGGTCGAAACCGAACGAGACGCACCGATGACCTGCAACCGCTAAGCGGGGATGCCGCATTATGACCTGTCGGTTCTGTGGTCACGCGCTGACCGTCCCGTTTCTCGATCTCGGCACCGCTCCGCCGTCGAATGCGTATCTCAGCGCCGACGCTCTCCGGGAACCGGAGCGTTGGTATCCACTGCGCATCCTGGTGTGTCCTGACTGTTGGTTGGTTCAAACCACCGATATTCTGGGGCCGCGGGATCTGTTTGATGCCGACTACGGCTATTTCAGCTCAGTCTCGAAGACCTGGCTTGATCATGTCGAGCGGTTTGCCGAGCACACGGTAAAGCGCTTCAATCTGAGCGCTCGCAGCCGGGTGCTTGAGATCGCGACGAACGACGGTTGCCTGCTCGAACGCTTCGCTGCCCGTGAAGTGCCGTGCCTCGGTGTCGAACCGACCGCGTCGACGGCCGTCGCCGCCCGCGGGCGCGGCATCGAGGTGGTTGAGGAATTCTTCGGCACGACTCTGGTTGATCGCCTGATCGACACCGGCGGCCGATTCGATCTTGTCGTTGCCAACAACGTGCTGGCGCATGTGCCCGACATCCGGGACTTCGTCGATGGAATCCATCAGGTGCTCAAGCCTGACGGCGTCGTCTCCTTTGAGTTTCCCTGGCTCGTGAACATGGTGCAGTCTGGGCAGTTCGACACCGCATACCACGAGCACTACTCGTACTTGTCGCTGACCTCCGTCGACCGAGTCCTGCGGGATGTCGGCCTGCGGATCTTCGATGTCCAGGAATTGCCGACGCATGGTGGCAGCCTGCGGATCTTCGCTGAACGTACCGACGGACCGGGCCGCGGAGTCACGTCAGCGGTTCCTGCGCTCGCTGAGCGAGAAAGCCAACTCGGGGTTGCCTCTGAAGCATTCTACGCCGGATTCCAGGGGCGAGCGGAACGCATCAAGAATGTGCTGCTGTCGGCCCTGATCGATGCCCGCGGCAACGGCCAGCAGGTTGTAGCCTACGGTGCCGCCGCGAAGGGCAACACCTTGCTGAACTTTGCCGGTGTTCGGGCTGATCTATTGTCCTATGTGGCTGATCGCAGCCCAGGTAAAATTGGTCGCTTTATGCCCGGAAGCCGAATCCCGATCGTCGAGGAGGCCCGTTTGCGGGAAACTCGACCCGATCTGATTGTGATCTTGCCCTGGAACCTGCGCGACGAGATTGCTGGTCAATTGGTCTACGCGCGCGCCTGGAGCGGTTCATTTCTGACGGCGGTGCCGGACCTGGAACGCTTTTGAGGTACGGCATCAGACCGTTGCTCTGGATGGCGCGCACCCGAGGGCGCTTTTCGGAGGTATTTGCGTACCCCTCGACTCTTTGGAGTTGCAGCGTGTCCTCCAGTCCGGTTGCGCTGAGGTTCAGAGAAGGGGGATCCACCACAAGACGCTGGTGGCCGCCGCCGTCGAAGTCCGCCACCGGAAGCCGGGCACCGCCCAGGACAAACGGAAAGACGGCCGTTATGCCGGTCGCGTGCGGCTGGCCATCGCAGACGACCGCAGCGCCGGATCGCTGTGCGGCTTTGTCGAAAGCGCCGTCATGCCGGGCTCGCTGATTGTCTCCGACGATTGGAGCGGCTACGCCAGCCTGCGCAAGCGAGGCTACGACCACCATGCCATTGCCGAATGCGGCGATCCCGAGGTAGCCGAAGAGTTCATGCCGGTGATCCACCTCGTCTTCAGCAACCTGAAGACTCGGCTCAACGGCATCCATCACGGCGTGAGCGCCAAGCATGTAAAAGCCTACCTCAACGAGTTCACATTCCGCTTCAACAGGCGGTTCTACCCGTTCAACGCCTTCCGCTTGCTCCTTGGTATCTCGGGCAACGTCGGGGCACCGACCTTCGGCGAACTTTACTCGGGAGAGTGGCAGCACCCTACATTTAGGGAGTGTCTGCGTTAACCGGATAGGCAAGGAATGAACCACGGTGGTTCCGCAGGGCACGTTCCGCCATAACAACCCTCCTGAGCCGCGGCATTCTCGCCGCCGTCAGGCGAAATCCAGTTAACGCCCTGTCCCGATTCTCCCGGCCGGCTCTGCCAGCTGTTGATCAGCCGAAAAACTCCACACGACCATCATCAAGGTCATAACGGCCCGCGACGACCTTCACTTTCCCGTCTTTCACAAGATCGGCGACGATATTGCTGGCCGACACGATCCGAGCCGCAGTGCGCCTAGCATTCTCACGAACCGCGTTGTCTACGAAATCGCCCGGCTTGCCCTTGGCTGCCAGTGCGGCCGGGATGATCGGCTCCAACATCGTGCCAATCGATCCTGGGAAATTCGAGTTCTTCTCGACAATTTCGCAGGCAGCCGCCACAGCACCGCAACTCTCATGGCCAAGAACGACGATGAGAGGAACCCCAAGGGCGGCAGCACCATACTCGATCGTACCAAGCGTCGCCGTGTCAGCCATGTTGCCCGCATTACGCGCAATGAAAAGTTCACCGACGTTCTGTCCGCCGAAGATCAGTTCCGGCGGGACGCGGCTGTCGGCGCACGAAAGAATGGTCGCCCAAGGAGCTTGATGCTGAGTAACGCCAGCACGAGCACTGGCCAGATCGGAAATACAGGCTTGCGGGGAAGAGACGTAACGTTGATTGCCTTCCTTCAGCTTTGCCAAAGCTTGGTCCCCTGTGAGGCTTGTTACAGGCCCACCTGCCGCAAGAGCCGATCCGCCGACCGCCAAAGCTGCAGCTATTCCAGCACCAAGCTGCAAAAACCTTCTTCGCCCAACCTTCTGATCACAAACAAAGCACATACTTTTCTCCCTTCAAACGACCTCTATCCAGCAACCCAATCTTAAGGAATGGGTTGTCCCACAACCTTAGGAGGGAAAACGTAGATTAAGTTCAAGTTCATGAAAGATTAACCAACATTCCCCAAGCGGCGTGCCGACTGACGTGAAGATCGCCTGAATCCGACCTCTGGACAATCGTTTTTTGCCCCAAGCGGCGTCAGGGGTCGCGCAGGCTGCTGTAACAGGGCGGATCAGACCGGGAAGCCGCTGTGTCCTGGCCCAGGGGCGGTGTTTTTCAGCGCAGTGGATAGACCTGTCCTGCCGCTTTCGTTCAGTTTGGGTCCGGATCGCGGTCATGCGCATAGCGGTGGCGCTCGCAATCGGCGGATAGCGGCGAGGATGGCGCGCACCATCGGGCCGGTGACGGCCACCTCGGCCAACTGGAAGGTAATGGCGCGGGCGTGGCGCACGACGCGTGCCCCGATCTTGATCAGCTTGAGCTGCAGGCTGGTTAGCGACCAGTCGGCCATCGCCTCGGGTAGCTCGATGCAGCGCAGGAAGGTGGCCAGGTTGTAGGCCAGTGCGTGCAACTGCAGCCGCACCTCGTTGTCGCGGAACTTCCGGCATGACAGCCGCGTCCAGTGAAAGGCATGCTTGCCTTCCTTGATATGCTGCTCGGCGGTGCCGCGGCGATTGTAAAAGCGGGTGATCTCGTCCGGCTCCATCGGCAGGTTGGTGACGATGAAGCCGACCTTGGGGAACAGTTCGCCCGGATGCCATTCGATCTTGGCGATCACGCGGCGTGGCTTGTCCCAACTCTGAGCCTGATACTGGAAGTCCTCGTAGAACCGCTTCACCTTGGTCTTTGACGGCCGCCCAACGGGGCGGGTTAACCGATGAGCGATGCAGCCTTCGAGAACGGCGTTCTTCTTCATCCGGATGGCGTAGAAATAGCCTGCCCCTTCCAGTCGCTCATAGAGTGCCGGGATCGCATAGGCGGCATCGGCCCGGAAGAAGCGGCCACCAAGGTTGCGACCAGCGTAGCGGGTGATCACCGGATCAAGGACGTTCCGCCAGCCGTCGGCGCTGTGGACGTTGCCATTGCGCAGGGCGCAGCGTTCCAGCATGCCGAACTGGTTGAACAAGAAGTTGGGATGATAGCAGTTGCAGTCGAAATGCCCGTTCCACGCCGCTCCTTCCTGATCGCCATGCGTCGGGCTGACCGAGCTGTCCATGTCCAGCACGATATACTTGAGCCCGTTGCGGTCATGAAACCGGTCAATCCATCGGCCATTCAGGTCGGCCAGCGCCGCCCGGTTCTCAGGCAAGGCCAGTGTCTCGGTCTCGAACCGCCCCATCTGCGATGCTGAAGCTGCTTGCGCATCGACGGCCCTGCCGCCGACAACCTGACGCATCACCGGGTCGAGCGCGAGACGGTCAGCATCGTTCACATCCCCATATCCGGCCAGCCGCCCGAACACCGATTGCCGGAACAGCCCGTCAAGACGATGGACCGTGTTCCTTCCGATACGATTGTCGCGCAGCGAAGCTGATGCCAGATTGGACAGCCCAAGCGCATCGTCAAGCTCGCGCATCACCAGCAGGCCGCCGTCCGAACTGATCTGCGTGCCACGAAATTCCAGCCGCACGCGAGGGTCGAAATCCACCCGATCTGCCCGCTGTAATCCCGCACCCTCTGGGTGATCCATGAAATACGCCCCTCGCAGCCATCAACACCATGATTTGTATAGGTAATGTTGAGTTCAAGACAGCGAAATCAGCCGGCTACTCGGGGAATGCGGGGAGAAACTTTTCACCTGTTCGCCAAGGAATTGATATAAGGGCGGCAAGCACGGCGTTCCGCATCCTGAGGTGACATGGATATCCAAACATACGACCGGATTGAACAACTCGCTCGCCAAGGGCTTGAGACATGGCCGCTTGCCGACGAGTTCACGCCGCATGTGTTGTCGGCGGGCGGCTTCCCGCTTCGGATCGGCGGCATCCACGAACTTCGGGCAATCTATGCCAACAATCAGGATCTGTTTCGACCCGTCGAAAAAGAACTGCGCGGCCTGTCACCGGAGGATGTAGAGGATTACATCGCCGGAATGACGCGGTTCCTTTGCTTCTACCGCAGCACGTTCCAAGAGAGCCGCGTTCCTCTCCCGGACGCATTGATGATGCACGGCTGCAGCACCTATCTTCGCCTCAAGGGTATCCCCAACCGGGCAAAGGTCCTTGAAATCGGCCCCGGCATGGGATCGCTTCCATTGTTTTATGGCGATCAGTTCGGGATCGAATGCTACGATCAGCTCGAAGTAACGCAATCCATGTACATCGCCCAGTCGTTGATCGGACGATACCGGTTCGGCCACCGGTTCGCACAGCTTGCGATGGAGTTGCCCAATATAACGCGTGTCGGATCCCACGGGTTGGCAACAGTCAGTGCCTCGAAGCATCGTCCGGCGCCATTGATCGAGATATCCACCGAGGTCCGTTCGAGACACTATCCCTGGTGGCGTGTGGATGACGCATTCGAAAATCGCTACGACGTCATCATTGCCAATCATTGTCTGGCGGAAATGAAGGCGAGTGTAATGATGTACTACGCCAAGGCGATGGCGCGATGCTTGTCCGACGATGGAGTTCTTTTAATTCAGGGACTCGGTTCTCAGCGAGGTGAAATAAGTAAGGTACAAGTGGTTAAGATGTTGTCGTCGGTCGGCTTCAGGCCGCTGATTTTTGCCCCAGCGACCAAGACGCAGCTTTCGCAGTTCTCCGACAACATTCTCGCCGTTAAGGGCACGCACCCCCTTGCTGAAAGCGCGGCGACTGACTTCTCGGAACCATTCATCGCGAACAGAACCTCGCTGATCGCGGACGTTTACCGAACGGGTCGCAACATCTATCCGGAGGTCAATCGTTCCGAGATTGTGGAAGAGGTGGTTCGACGGACTCGTCAACAACTCTCATCGTAGCAGTACCGTGAGGTCCGCTGCGCGACGCGCCGACGGATGTGGGCCGGTTGTGCTCCAACCAGCGAGCGATATCCGGGTCGATGCTACCGGATAGTACGCAACCCGGAGCTATGAGACTCGTTTGAGAAACCCCTCGGGCGCCGATGTGATCAGCAAATGATCCTCGAACGTTCGGTCGATCGCAAACTCTGGATGCGAGGCCATCCACTCGCGAACAGCGGTTTTGGGATTGTTGCCCTTTCCCCACGGCCGGTCCACCCACACAAAATCATCCGGCATGTCCTCGACGAAGGTGTCGAAGACCACGCAGTAGCTATCGGGTGACACCAGGGAAGCGTAGGCGTTCAACTCGGCGAGCACGTGATCATGCGTGTGATTGGAATCGAGTAAGACGACAACCTTCTTGCGGTCAGCCGCGAACTTGTGGACGGCGTCCACCACGTCGGGACTGGTGCTGGAGCCTTCGATCATGCGTATGCGGTGGGCCATCGGGTGTTGTTCGATGGCAGTTCGATTGTGCGCCCGTATGTCGATATCGACTCCAAGCACCATGCGGTCCCCGCCGAGCAACTCAAGCATCGATGCACACAGGGCGAGCGAGCCACCATGGGCAATCCCGGTCTCGATGATCAGGTCTGGACGCACGGACCAGATGATCTCCTGGATCGCCATGGCATCCATCGGAAACTGGATCAGCGGACGCCCCATCCATGAGAAGTTGTGCATGTATTGGCGCTGTTGCGCCATGTTGCGCCAAGCGGCGGACAATGCGCGAAAATCGGCATCCTCGGCGAGGCTGGCGATCCGATCCCTCTTTCCTGAACGATAGTCCGGATGGGCATTAGGCGTGGTCTCAAGATAGGTCATCGGGCATTGGTCCTCACGGCCATTCGTCGGATGGACGGTCGCCACCCATCGGACCGTCGAAAGATGTCAAATCAGGTAGGCGTGCTGATCGGTCGACGAGTGAAGCTCACCACGGTCAGCTTGCACGCTGATAATGACAGCCGTCCGGCGTGTCCATCATCGTTCACATTTGAGGCTCTTTTGAATTTCGAGTGGGCTATGCGGCCTGCGGGTTGATCCGGGTGAAGTCGAGTTTTCCGGCGATGAGGAAGAGTACGGTGCGCATGGTGGCGAACCGGGTGTAGCCGCGGGCCTTGCGTTTGGCGGCCTGAAACAGGCCATTGAGCGCCTCGATGAAGCCGTTGGTCTGGCGGGTCTGGGTCCAGGCGACGATGCCGTCGAAGTGCCTACGGATCATCCTGGCGACGTCTTTCATCGGCTCGACCTTGGAACGCAGGACGTTGGTGCACCACTGCTTGAGCATGGCGGAGACGACGTTGATCTGCTTGCGCTCGAGGATGTCGCGCAAATTCTCACGGTAGAGCCAGGCGCGCGGCGTGCGTTTGGTGGCGACCTGAGCGATCAACGCGTCAAGGTCGGCCCGGCCCTCGTCAGTCAGCCGGTCGCGGTCTTTGAGCAGCTTCCAGCGCAGCCCCTTGAGGCTCGGATCGGTTCGCTGCTCGATGCGCCTGGTCTGATCGACGGCGGCGGACGCATGGGCGACGACGTGGAATTTGTCGAAGGTGATGCGCGCGTTGGGCAACTGCCTGGCCACGCCCTTGATGAAGGCCGGCGACATGTCGATGCTCACCGAGCGGACCTGCTCGGGCATGGCTTTGTGCTCGGCCAGGTATTCGGCGAAGTGGGTGATGGTTTTGGCGTCCTTGCCTTCGGTGACGAACA